>NZ_JBHUIV010000001.1:0-2798 GCF_042683085.1 Shivajiella indica
AAGGGTGCGCCGACGTCCTACGATCTTAACGGGATGTTCCTGTTCATGGAGCGTCTGTGGCTGGGCGGTTCGTACCGTTCTAACGTGAAGATCTGGAACGACAACCTGGAGGACAACCTGAACGGCCGCAACGCGTTTGCGTTCATCGCGGAGATCTTTGCGACGGACAACCTGAGGATAGGCTATGCCTACGACCACAACATGAACGTACTTCAGAATTACAGGAACAATTCGCACGAAATATCGGTGGGTTATTATCTTTCGGCAAGAAGTGTTAAATTGAAAAACCCTAGATGGTTCTGATCATGACAAGACATTATAAGACATTATTTGTGGCCCTTACGGGCATGCTCCTGCTGTCGCAGGGGACTTTTGGCCAGCGTGCACTTTTGAACTATGCGGACAAGCAGTCCGGGCTGGAGAACTATGCGCTGGCGGCGGAGGCCTACGGCGATGCGTACTCGAAGAAGGAGAGCCTTTCGACGGCGGTCAAGCTTGCGGAGACCTACGGGAAACTGGGTGACTACGGGAAGTCGTACGAATGGTGGTCGAAGGCGGTGTCCTTTGAGGGTTCTGGCCGGGCGGAGTACCTGGGCTACCTGAACTCGGCGGTGCGTGCGGGGAAGTGGGAGGAGATGGGCGCGCTGCTGTCGGCGGGCGGTTACACGGAGGCTGATTTTCCGGAGATCGACTTTGCGGGGATCCGTGCCCTTTACGGACAGCGTGCGAACGTGAAGCTGGTCCAGGCGGGGATGAACAGCGACGGTTCGGACTACGGCACCTCAGTGGGCCCTGACGGGACGCTGTACTTTGCCAGCGACCGTGGGGGACAGTCCGCGGGAAGCAGGCCGGGAGTGAGGCTTGACGCGAGGAACAACATTTTCAGCACGGAGCGTGACAGCTATACGGGGCGCGATTTTTACAGGCTGTACGGCTACGGCAGCGACGGTAGGGTATCTGTCCTGGTGACCGACCTGGCGGAGGTGCTTCACATGAACGACCCTGCCCTGATGGAGGGCGGCGATGCGGTGTTCTACACGGCGTTCGTGTCCAGGACGAAGCTGAAGGGGAGCAGGGACTTCACGAACTACCCGGGGATCTACTACGGGAAGCTTGGCGCTGACGGGAACATTACGGGGAGTACTGCCTTTCCGTACAACGACCATGTGTCCTACGGTGTGATGAACCCGTATGTTGACACGGAGATGAAGCGTATCTATTTTGCGTCGGACATGCCGGGAGGCTACGGCGGCTATGACATATATTATGTGGAATACAGCGGGGAGATGGAATTCGGCACGCCGGTGAACCTGGGCCCTGAGGTGAACACCGCGGAGAACGAGAGCCACCCATCGAGATCGGGGAGCAGGTTTTATTTTTCGTCGCGGGGCCATACGGGCCTTGGGGGTATGGACGTGTTCACTGCCGATCACCTGAACGGTGAGATCACGGGGGTGATGAACATGGGCATCCCGTACAACAGTCCGGGGGATGATTTTGCCTACGTGGTTGCCGGGGACGGGAAGCGCTACCTTTCCTCAGACAGGGAGGGGGGCCTTGGCCTTGACGACATCTACACGGTTGAGGACCTGTACAGGCGTCTTGTTGCCAGGGTTGTTGACTGTGACGGGAACCTTATCCCGGGGGGCTACGAAGCGGAGCTGGGCAGGCGTGACGGCAGCGGCATGCTGGAGACGCGAATGGGGGACCGGGGAGAGCTTCTGGCGGATCTGGACCCGGAGACGGACTTCAGTCTGCGCATCGGCAGGAAGGGCTACTTCAGCATCACCGACGACAGCCTGAGCACGAAGGGCTTTGCGGGCGACACGGTGTACAGGGAATACAGGCTTGCGGCGATCCCCTACAGGACGCCGGTATATGTGGACATTGTTTATTATGACCTTGACAGGTCAGAGATCAGGAAGGATGCGGAGCCGGCACTGGACAAGGTAGCCGAGCTGATGAACAGGTACGGTTTCATGGACCTGCTGGTGGGCTCGCATACGGATTCGAGGGCAAGCGATGCGTACAACGAGTCGCTGTCGGAGCGCAGGGCTGACGCGGTGCGGGGTTACCTGTCGAAGTACGGTATCCCGGGTGACAGGGTGAGGCTTGAGTGGTACGGTGAGCAGGACCTGGTGAACGGCTGCGGCGACGGAGTACCCTGCGGGGAGCCTGACCACCAGCTGAACAGGAGGAGCGAGCTTGTGCTTGAGGCGTTCCCGGATCCGGAGAAGCAGTACGAGCTTCCCGCAGAGCTGATGGGCAGGGACGTGTGCGACAGGGAGTCCTTCTTCGAGGGTCTTCAGGACGAGATCAACTCTGTTCCGACGGTATACTTTGACTTTGACAGGTGGGACCTGAGACAGGTCCACAGGAAGGAGCTCGAGCGTGTGGCGGTTCTGATGGGCAGGATGGATGGCCTTCAGCTGTACATCGGGGGGCATACGGACCAGCGCGGCAGCGAGGATTACAACAGGACGCTTTCGGAGCGCAGGGCGAAGAGCGTGATGGACTACCTGGTGAAGCGGGGTGTGGACGGCTCAAGGATGCAGCACGAATGGTTCGGTGAGGGCCGTCCGGTGAACGACTGCAGCACGGGAGACTGCACCGAGGCGATGCACCAGCAGAACAGGAGGACGGAGCTGAGACTGGGCAGGAAGAAGTGAGAATGGGAATGAAGAATGAAGAATTAGGAATTAAGAATGAAAGAATTAAGGATATAAAAAAATATTTTTTCCCTAAGCAATTAGGAAACTAAGAAACGGTCTATTTGATTTACTGAAAAGGCTGCCCGG
>NZ_JBHUIV010000002.1:0-230264 GCF_042683085.1 Shivajiella indica
TGGGAATGAAGAATGAAGAATTAGGAATTAAGAATGAAAGAATTAAGGATATAAAAAAATATTTTTTCCCTAAGCAATTAGGAAACTAAGAAACGGTCTATTTGATTTACTGAAAAGGCTGCCCGGTGTCCGGTCAGCTTTTTTTCTTTTTATGATGCTTTTGATCCGGAAATCTAATTGTTTCCTTTAGGATTGACATCGAGCTTTAAAATTCAAGAGGGCGAAAATACCTCCCTCCATCTTAAATAAAAAATATAACTGTTTATTATTTGTTTATATTACAAAAACTTCTGACTAAATAAGAAAATAAAAAAGGTAGGCCAAATTTGAATTTTTGATCTACCACTTTTATCCGAAAAAGAAAATTTTGCAAATAAAAAGGTAACCACTTTATTTCTTGGCCATCAATTTATCAGGTTTTTCTGAATAAGGAATGTTGGCAATTTGTTGTATTTTTTCGAGTTTCGCTTGATCGAAAGCCAATTTATTTTCAGGAAGTATTGGGTCTGAAGGAGGAATTTTCTCTTTAAGCCAATCAACTTGTTTGCCGTTTTTCCAGAATCTAAAACATAAATGAGGTCCAGTTGCAAGGCCTGTACTTCCCACATATCCAATGACCTGTCCTTGTTTTACCCTTGTTCCAGGTTTAATTCCTGAGCCGATTTTTGACATGTGAAGGTATTGGGTAGTATATGTTCCGTTGTGTTTGATTTTCACATAATTTCCATTAGCGCTGGTAAACCTTGCTTCCACTACTGTCCCATCACCGACTGATCGGATTTCAGTTCCAGTGGGAGCAGCATAATCGGTACCCAAATGGGGCTTATACCTTTTTTGAACCGGGTGGAACCTGTTAAGATTATATCTTGAACTTATTCTGGTATATTTTAAAGGGTCTCTAAGAAATGCTTTTTTAAAGCTATTCCCCTCCTGATCAAAAAAACTGACTTCACCATTTTGTTCGAAAGGGATTGCATGATAGGCCTGACCCATGTGTTCAAAAAAGGCGGTTTCAATATCTGTGATTCCTACTACTTGGCCATCTACCACTTTCTCTTTGTATACTACTTTGAATTTATCCCCTTTTTGTAACCTTTGGAAATCAACATTCCAGCCATATAAATCCGCAAATTGATCTATCAAATCAGGTGTTATTCCCAGTTCAGTCATATTTACATAAAGATTACTGCTGATTATTCCACCTACTTCTATAGGACGGTATTCCACAGGTTTTTCTTCTTTGTAAATCTCAATTTCATCCAATTTAAAAACCACATATTCGGCAGGATTCGGCTCATAAATAAAAAATTGTGCCTGTGAAGAATCTTTTGGGGACAGTACCGTGAATTTTTTGTTGAAAGCAATTTTACGGACATCAAAAATATCTTTCGATTTTTTGGCAATTTCATCGATGATCTGATAAGGGACATTGAAAGGTGCCAAAATTGTTGATAAAGTCTGATTTTTACCGACCACCCCTTCAATGACATCTAGTTCATTTATATTGATGCCATAAAGCAGATTTTCCTCAATGGGTTCTTCTTCAAAAACTAACGGTTCTTCTATTTGATAGGTCTTGGAATTGTAATGGTTATCTACGATATAGAAACCACCTGCCAATAACAATAATATTGCTCCGGCACTTATCCATTTTTTATTCATTATTACTTAAAATGTTATTTTGACGGGAAGTGATTGATCAAATAAATTTAAATTCTGGTCAAATTCCAAATTTTTAGAACTTTATCATGGAAATTTAACATTTGAAAAAAGTACTAAAATCCAATAAAGCATTGTTGGAATGGTATTTTCAATTTTAGTTTTTTCCAATAAAAGTGAGATTCTTTATCCTTTTTTTAGCTTTTTAAGCAAAAACGTTGCCAAGAAATAAACTTTTGTCCCTTTCTTTTCATCATTTTAGTATTCTGACAAAGCTTTTTTTATCTTTGTCCACTTTAAAAAAACAAGGCAAAATCATGCTTAGAACACACACTTGCGGAGAATTAAGGATAGGGCATATCAACCAAACGGTCGTGCTGACAGGTTGGGTGCAAAGAGTCAGAAATAAAGGAGGACTTATTTGGGTAGATTTAAGAGACAGATATGGCCTTACTCAGTTGATTTTGGAGGAAGGTTCCACGGATAAAGCATTATTGGAAAAAGCGGCCTCTTTAGGACGTGAATTTGTAGTTCAGGCTGAAGGCAAGGTAGTAGAAAGGGCATCCAAGAATGATAAAATGCCTACAGGAGATATTGAAATAAAAGTTGAGAACCTGCTTGTCTTGAATCCCGCAAAGGTTCCTCCATTTATCATTGAGGATGAGACAGACGGAGGTGATGAGTTGAGAATGAAATATAGATACCTTGATCTCAGAAGGAATGTGGTTAGGGAAAAACTGCAGCTACGCCATAAAATGATGCAGGAAACCCGAAAGTACATGGATGCTCAGGATTTTATTGAGGTGGAGACTCCTGTCCTGATTAAATCTACTCCTGAGGGGGCTAGGGATTTTGTAGTGCCTAGCAGGGTCAATCCGGGAGAATTCTATGCGCTTCCACAATCTCCACAGACTTTCAAACAATTGTTGATGGTCAGTGGGTTTGACCGGTATTTTCAAATTGTCAAATGTTTCAGGGATGAAGACTTAAGGGCTGACCGACAGCCTGAATTTACCCAAATAGACTGTGAAATGTCATTTGTCACTCAGGAAGATATCTTAAAGACCTTTGAAGGATTGGTGAAGCATTTATTTCTTTCTGTCAAAAAAATTGAATTGGAAGAGGTTAAAAGAATGACTTATGCTGAGGCCATGAAATTTTATGGAAATGATAAACCTGATCTTAGATTTGACATGAAATTTGTTGAGATTAATGATCTTGCCAAAGGGAAAGGGTTTTCCATATTTGATCAAGCAGAACTAATAGTTGGAATTTGTGCCAAAGGAGCAGGGGAATATACTAGAAAGCAATTGGATGATTTGACCAATTGGGTGAAAAGACCTCAGATCGGAGCAAAAGGTCTGGTTTATGTAAAATGCAATTCGGATGGCACCTTCAAATCTTCTGTGGATAAATTTTATTCCCATGATGACCTGAAAGTATGGGCAGATAAGATGGGTGCTAAAGCAGGAGATCTCTTACTTGTTTTGAGCGGTGATGAAAAATCTACCAGAAAGCAAATGTCAGAACTAAGACTTAAAATGGGCGAAGAACTTGGGTTGAGGGACAGGACAGTCTTTAAACCTCTTTGGGTGGTTGACTTCCCTCTTTTGGAATGGGATGAAGAAACTCAACGATTCCATGCCATGCACCATCCTTTTACTTCTCCTAAAAAAGAAGATATTCCATTGCTGGAATCAGATCCGGGATCCGTGCGTGCCAATGCCTACGATCTGGTGATCAATGGGGTGGAAATCGGAGGCGGTTCTATCAGAATACATGACAGGCCAACACAACAATTGATGTTCAAGCACTTGGGATTCAGTGATGAGGAAGCTCAAAAGCAATTTGGATTTCTCATGGAGGCTTTCGAATATGGAGCACCTCCTCACGGAGGAATAGCTTTCGGTTTTGATAGGCTATGTGCTATTTTTGGAGGGTCGGATTCCATCAGAGATTATATCGCTTTTCCAAAAAATAATTCTGGAAGGGATGTCATGATAGATACACCTAGTTCAATTTCTGACGAACAGCTGAAAGAACTATCCATTAGGTTAGCTTTAGATCAAAAAACGTAAAACAATACTCTTAGTTCAAAACCTTGAGGCCATCAATTTTTTATATGTTGATGGCCTTTTTATTCCCTTTATTTAAGGGATTTTTAAAATCTTTTTTTGCCTTTCAAACTTCTTTAAATCCATTTAAAATTTTGGGTATGCCCTAATTAAACTTTTTTGTATTTATCCATGTCTAAACGGCATCCTTTAACTTGTTTTGAAAATGAAAATTTCTACCCTTAAACTATTTTTATTTCTTTCTTTTGTCCTTTTTTCTCTGGATATAAAGGCCCAAAGACAGGAAAGGAGAGGACAAGATGTAGTCCTTAAAGGACAGGTAATTGAAGGGCAGACCAAAGAACCAATGATAGGAGCCAATGTTCTGGTAAAAACAGTAACAGATTCATTGTTAGTATCAACCGTGTCTGGAGTAGATGGAAGTTTCGAAGTAGCAAGGCCTATGATTCCAAGTGTAAAATTGGAAATTACTTTTTTAGGTTACCAAAAGATCACCAAAATTCATAACAGGGGAGATGCTTTGGATTTAGGAGTTTTGGTATTGGTTGAAGACAGTAAATTATTAGGTGAGGTGCTAATTGAGGGTCAGGTTCCGGTTGGGGAAGTCAAGGGAGACACCACCTCATTCAATGCGAATGCTTTTAAGACAAGGGAAAATGCAGATGCAGAAGACCTGGTCAGGAAAATTCCAGGGGTTACCATTCAAAATGGAGAAATCCAGGCAAAAGGAGAACAGGTTCAAAAAGTGCTGGTGGACGGGAGGGAATTTTTTGGAAGTGATCCCTTTTTGGCTTTGAGGAATTTACCTGCGGACGTGATTGACAGAGTTGAAATTCTTGACCAAAGATCAGATCAATCCAGATTGACGGGATTTGATGATGGGAATTACTCAAGGACAATCAATATTGTAACCAGACCAGATAAAAATAGTGGTCAATTTGGGAGGGTGTATGCGGGAGCTGGATCTCAGGATAGGTATTCACTAGGTGGCAATTACAATATTTTTAAAGGAACCAAAAGGATTTCAATAATTGGTCTTTTCAATAACATCAATCAACAAAATTTTTCTTCACAGGATTTGGTAGGAGTAACAAGTGGAGCAGGCGGAGGAGGTGGGGGAAGACCTGGCGGTGGGGGAGGTGGACGTCCTGGCGGCGGTGGTTGGGGCGGAGGCAACAACAACTTCCTTGTAGGGCAGGATCAAGGTATTATTACAACAAACAGCCTTGGGTTAAATTATAGTGATAAGATCGGCAAAAAGATGAACTTGACTGCCAGTTATTTCTTCAATTCCACAAAAAATAACCTTTTCAAGCTTACTAATCGGGAAATAATCTTATCCGAGACCAATAGGCAATATTATGAGGAAGTTTTGTTAAATACCATTAATAATAATAACCATAGGGTAAATGCCAGAATTGAATATGACATCAATGAAAAAAACGCATTGATTATTACACCTTCAATGAACTTTCAGAATAATAATACCTATTTGGAAAGGGATGCTTTGACTTTGACAGCTACAAGAGATCCTTTAAGTAGTCTGTTGTCCAAATCAGATGCCAATACCAATGGCCATAACATCTCCAATAATCTGGTCTATCGGTATAAATTCGAAAAACAGGGAAGAACAATTTCTACCACAGTGTTTACCACTTGGAATAAAAGGGATCAGCTTTCTGAATTGATTGCAGCTAACCGTGATTTTATAAGGGACATTCGGGATACCATCAATCAGGAGACCGTTGGTCTTTCTGATGGGTTTAATTACCGCGCTACTTTACAATATACAGAGCCTTTCCTTGAAAAAGGATTGATTACTGCTTCTTACCAAGTTGGAAATAATAAGACCTCAGCGGATCAAAGGACAATGAGTATGGTTCCAGAGCTTGGTATTATGGTTTTGGATACTGCATTGAGTAATGTGTTTGATAATAAATTCATTGTCCAAAGACCAAGTGTGGGGATGAGTTATAGAATTAAGGAATGGAATCTGAACGCCAATATTGATTACCAATATGCCGTCCAGGATAACGAAAGTCTGTTTCCTTTAGAAAGGACCTTCAATAGGTCTTTCAGCAATTTCCTTCCCGGAATGAATGCATTCTACAGGAATCAGGAAAAGGGAACCTCCTTCCGATTGAGGTACAGGACGAATACACAGGAACCCAGCGTCAATCAATTGCAAAATGTCATTAATAACCAAAATCCATTACAATTATCTATAGGTAACCCTAATCTTGGACAGTCTTTTTCCCATTCTGTATTTACCAATTTTTCAAAAATCAATCTAGAAAAATCAAAAACATTCTTCACCTTTTTATTTTTATCCCTTACTGAAGATTTTATAGGAAACAGTACTTTCATAGCCCAAACAGATACACTTTTGAATGGAGAAACACTATTGAGATCCGGTGGACAGTTGACAAGACCAGAGAACCTCTCGGGACAATTCAGGTCCCGATTGTTTGTCACCTATGGGACCCCCATACCAAAAATCAAATCCCAGTTTAATCTGAATTCCAGCGTCTCCTTCAATAGAACACCTGGTGTGGTGAATTTTCAAAAGAATTTTAACGATAATATCGATCTAAGCCAAGGTTTGACATTGACTTCCAATATTTCAAAAGATGTTGATTTTACCCTTTCCACAACTGGAACATATACCATTGTGAACAGTAGTTTGCAAACAACACTGGAGAATAATTATTATATTCAAAATTCTAATATAAGATTTTATTACTCCCCCAATAACGGGAAGCTTTTTGTTTCCAATGTTGTCAATAACATGTTGTACAGAGGTCTATCAGCCAACCTTGACCAATCTGTTTGGTTATGGAATATTGAAGCCGGCTATAGATTCCTAAAAGATAATAAAGGAGAACTTAAGTTGACCATATTTGATTTACTGAACCAGAACAATGCCATAGGCAGGACAATCACAGACGTTGCCATTGAGGATACATTTACCAGAGTTTTGACGAGATATGGACTGATTTCTTTTACGTATATCATCGGTAATTTCAAACCACAGGAAAGTAATCAGGGACCTCCCATGGGAAGACCATGGGGAGGAGGAGGAAGAAGTTGGTAAAAAGATACCCCAAGAAAATTTATTTTACCAAAACAGTGAAAAGCTCCATTTGGAGCTTTTTTAATAGCCTGTTTTTGATGCTTTATATCATTTAGTAATTCGGAAGAAAGTGTAATTCCCATCAATTATTTTAGATTTGTGGTTCCGAAAACAATTTATCACATGCACCAGGAAAAAATAGAAGCCATCAAGTCCTCCATTCATGCAGCAGATGCGGCCAACCAGGATGAGCTTGAAGCCTATAGAATAAAATTTATAAGTAAAAAAAGTGTGGTAGGAGAACTTTTTGCCTTAATGAAGGATATTCCGAATGACCAAAAAAGGGAGTATGGTCAATTAGTGAATGAAGTGAAGCAATTGGCAGAAAACAAATTCCAGGAACTGATTGAAAAGGTCAATTCATCTTCCAAAAAGTCTAAATCAATGGATTTGGATCTGACCCTTCCTCCCTCCGCTGTTGCTGTAGGAGGCATTCATCCCCTAACTGCCACCAGACAAAGGATTATAGAAATATTTGAGAGAATTGGGTTCAGTTTGTCAGAAGGTCCAGAGATTGAAGATGATTGGCATAATTTTACAGCTTTAAATTTCCCTGAAAATCATCCGGCCAGAGAAATGCAGGATACTTTTTTTATTGAAAAGAATCCTGATATTGCTCTGAGGACCCATACCTCTTCTGTTCAGGTTAGGGTGATGGAAAACCAAAAGCCGCCTATCCGTACCCTCTCACCAGGTAGGGTTTATAGAAATGAGGCCATTTCTGCCCGTGCCCATTGTATTTTCCATCAGGTCGAGGGACTTTATGTAGATGAAAATGTTGGTTTTGCAGATTTGAAAAATACCTTATACCATTTTGCTAAGGAAATGTTCGGGAAAGAAACCAAAGTGAGGTTCAGGCCTTCTTTCTTTCCATTTACTGAGCCCAGTGCAGAAATAGATATCAGTTGCTTGTTGTGCGGGGGTAAAGGCTGCAATGTTTGTAAAGGAGCGGGTTGGGTTGAAATCGGAGGTTCAGGAATGGTAGACCCAAATGTCCTTGAGAATTGTGGAATAGATTCGAAAAAGTATACAGGTTTTGCATTTGGGATGGGCATTGAACGAATAGCAATGCTCAAGTATCAGATTAAAGATTTACGGCTATTCACTGAAAATGATGTCAGGTTTTTGAAGCAGTTCCGGCCGATGATATAAATCAGATTTTCCAATTAAAAAAGGCTTCATGTTTAGCATGAAGCCTTTTTTAATTAGCCATTACCCTGGTAGATTCCAAAAATTCAGAAACTTCATAAAGTAGGTTTAAATTTTTTTCTGCTCCGTTTCCTATGACTACCAAGTCTGCTCCTGCCTGAAATGCTGATTTTATTTTGTCAAGACTATTGAGACCACCTCCTACAATCAGCGGTGCATCAATTTTCCTTTTAACCGCCTTAATAATTTCTGTGGATACAGGGAAAGGAGCTCCGCTTCCTGCATCCAGATAAAAATATTGAAGCCCTAAAAACTTTCCCGCCAAGGCAGTGGCAACGCTTAATTCCGGATGGTGATTGGGTAGGGGTATGGTCTGGCTTATGTAATGGACACTGGTCGTCTGACCTCCGTTTATCAACATGTAACCTGTAGGCAGAACTTCCATGCCACTCTTTTCCAAGAGGGGGGCTAGGCTTACATGCTGGCCGATCAATAGGTCTGGATTTCTTCCTGAAATGAGTGAAATAAAAAGAATAGCATCCGCTAGAGGGGAGAACTGAAGAGCGTTACCGGGAAATAAAATTACTGGTATTTCCACGCAAACCTCTTTGATTTTTTGGATGATTTCAGAAATCCTGTTTTGGTGGATAAGGCTTCCTCCCAAAAAG
This sequence comes from Shivajiella indica, assembly GCF_042683085.1. Classification (NCBI taxonomy): domain Bacteria; kingdom Pseudomonadati; phylum Bacteroidota; class Cytophagia; order Cytophagales; family Cyclobacteriaceae; genus Shivajiella; species Shivajiella indica. The sequence goes on from NZ_JBHUIV010000002.1 coordinate 8,685, forward strand.
AAAAAATCAATCTTTAATTTATTGGCTTCTTGGAGCTGGGATTCGAATTTTCGGATGGATTGAAAATCGTCAGGATCGATCAACCAAGCAACTCCTTTATTGCCGCTTGTATGGATTGCCTGTAATTTTTCACTTACTTTTCTCATCCTGTACCTCCATTGGTCCACCTTCATTAAATTTTTTGATTATTTGTTCTCTACCATAATTGATGGCAATGGGTACCAATACCGCACTGAGGCGGCCTAAAAAGCCAGGCTGGTTTTTTTTGGTCAGCTTAGATTGTATTTCTTCATCCAAGAGGCCTTCTTTTTCCAATACTTTCAGAATTTTTTCTGTCTTTTTGTCTTTTTTTCTAAAGAACAAACGCACAGCTAAAAAGGCAATTACTCCACCCACCAATATGGCGCCACCAACCTTAGCAAAGTCCTCCGATTCTTTCTTGGCAAGGCTCAATTGCATCTCTAAGGTTTGCTCCAGTTCCTCTGCCTTTTTTTTTAGTTCTTCGTTCATGGCATTAATTTTCCTTTCTTTTTCTGAAAATAAAGTGCTTTAAAAATTTCTGGAATGATTCTACAATACTCTTTGCGTCTTTCAGAAAGTAAAAAAAGACAAAAATCAATACATAAAGGAGGGAAACATAAAGAAAACCTTTGTAAGTTGAATACAACAACTCACTTAAATAAAAGGCAAGGGAAAGACTGGCAAAAAGCAAAACCATAACTGAAACTGTGGCCATCAAAAGCAACAACATTATCCTTGTGAAAACTGAGGAAAGTTGTTCGGTAATTTCGTCTTGAATAAGTTGGATCCGGACTTCAACCAACTGCTTGATAGTTTGGATCATTTCAGAAATGTTTAGCATAAAAACCAATTTTTTTGGTGAATATTATCCCCAATATACATCAAAAAGCTTGCATCAAAAATTTTCCGATGTTTCAGGTTCCTGGTTTTCCTGGTAAAATTTATAAGTTAAAACGGCCTCAATGGCTTTTTTGATCGCTCTATTGATCGGCATTTGTTCAGAGGTCAATTGAAAATCAATGTTATACAGCTTAGAATAAGTACCGCTGCTGGAAGGTATGGGCATAAGTCCGTTGATTTCAACAGCAGCTTTTTGGTATTGGTCTTTTTTGTTCTCTTTTATTTTTTTACAGGTAATTATCTCTTTTTTACCCTCTTTATTTTTCCTATAAGAGGAACTGAACAACCTACATATCAAACCCCTGTTTTTGTAATCAGAGCAAAATCCCAACCCATTGTCTGGAGAGACTGACTTGTAAATAATACAATGGTCATCCTCACCCAAATTTTCAAGGAGTTCCAAGGCATTTTCAGCCTTCCCTTTTTCATACAGATCGAAGGCCAAGGGCAAAAACTCCAGTACTGATGCACTTACTTTTGGATTGGAACAGCAAAACCCGCAGCCGGTAATACAGGTAAGTTTACTTGCGTCTAAAAACGCTTTGATTTCAAGGTCAAGCTCATCAAACACTTGTCTAACTTCCTGGGATTTTTCCTGTAGATTCATGGATTGGAATTAAAAGCCTGCGAAAGTAAAAAGAGTTAATAATCAAAACAATAGGTGTCGAAAATGTATTTTAATTCCAAAACTTGGCTCATCTTGGGATTATCGGATTTCCGATTCATTTGAATTATTTGGAATGTTGTTTTCACCCAATATTTCTAATTTTTTTTCGTTTGGTAAGGAGCAATTGATCACCTTGATTAAATTTATCCCAAATATTCAATTACCTGAAATAACCTAACTTGAGAAGATATCATCTTTTTATTTTATACGGCCTAATAGCTGTTTTATTTGGAATTTTGCTTTATAAGCATTTTGAGCAGCCCCTCCAACAAGCTGATCAAGTGATTATTGAATCTCTTGATGGGGAAAGGGTTCAGGTATTGGTACCTGAGGCTAAAGTCCGGATTTTTGATTTACCGAAGAAGATTACTTTTGCAGGAGAACCCGTTCCGCTGGATAAGAGGGATGTGTTGGAAAGGTTTGAGCGGGAGATTTATGTGAATGCTTATTGGCAATCCAATATGGTATTATTAATGAAACGTTCTGCCAAATTTTTACCTATCATTGAAAAGATATTACATGAAAATGGTGTTCCGGAAGATTTTAAATATTTGGCTATGGCAGAATCCGGTTTGATGAATGTGGTTTCTCCTGCAGGTGCAAGGGGATTTTGGCAAATCATGCCGGCAACCGCAAAAGAGAATAACCTTGAAGTCAGTAATGATGTGGATGAAAGATATCATTTGGAGAAATCTACTTTAGCCGCTTGTAAATACCTAAAATCTGCATTTTCTAAATTTGGTAATTGGACTTCTGTTGCAGCTAGTTATAATATGGGGATTGCTGGATTGAGAAAAAGAAAGGAAGAACAAAGTTTTGACAATTACTATGATCTTTACCTGAATGATGAAACAAGCAGATATCTTTTTAGGATTCTAGCCTTTAAGGAGATTTTTGAGAATCCAGAAAGGTATGGATTTGAGTTGAAGAGCGTTGATTATTATGAGATGCCACTTTACAGGGAATTAAAAGTAAATCAAAGTATTCCAAATTTGGCCCAGTGGGCTATTCGTCATAACAGCAATTATAAAGAGCTTAAAATACATAATCCATGGCTGAGATCCTCTAAATTATCCGTTTCAAAAAACAAGGATTATATCATCAAAATACCCATAGAATAAATAATTAAATTTTAATTTTTGGATTATTTTTTTTGGTAATTTCAAGCACTAGTCCAATAAATATGAAGAAATTTTGGATTTTGCTTATAGGATTTTTTATACTAATACTTCTTATTTTAAGAGGTATACCATTTTTAATTAACCAATACCTTAATGCCAATGCAGACAGGATTGTTACCAATTTAATTACCAGGACAAGTTTTTTTGGAGGACATGAAATTTCATTTGGGAATATTCGTTTGGACTACAATTACTTTGGCACATACCTGAAAATAGAAAATATTAGAGTGTTTCCTTCAAAGGAATTGGCTGAAGATGATATAAAGGTTGACCTTACTATTGACAATTTGAATGTAACTGGATTCCAGTGGTCAGATTTTTTTATGAGGAATTCCATTTCAGTGGACTCCGCATTGATAAATAACATCCGGGTTGTTTCATCCGGCCCCCCAATAGATTCTTTGGATTTAAAACCAAAAAAGAAACCAAAAAAAGAAAAATCAAAAGATTATGATTTGATTGAGGTCAAGCACTTTGATTTAAACAAATTGAATATCGAAGTGGTCAACAACCTTTATGATTCGGTAAGGATTTCATTGAAGGACATGGATCTTCATGCCAATAATTTCCAATTGACAAAAGAGGATATTGAAGACCCAAAATCACTATTCCATGTAGATTGGGTCAAGGGTAGCATACAAGGGGCTGAATTTCACTTTGATAAATTCAGGCAATATGCCAAAGTTGAAGGAATAACCTTGGATACAAAAGCCAATACGATGTCTATTGGCTATTTGGGTTTATTGAATAAATTGGGCAGATATGAGTACACTTCACAATTTGCAGACAGGCAATCATGGACCCAAATTACCGAGGCACAAATGGACATGAAGGGGGTTCATTTCAGCAGTTTTTTTAGAAAAGGAATCGTTGAAATTGATACAGTTTATGCAAACAATATGCATGTGGAGATATTTGTGGATAAAAGGAAACCAGAAGATTTGGAAAAAAGACCACAGATGGTCCATCAGATCTTCGGTAACTTGAGACAGATTATTCATATCGATCATACTTTTATCAAAAATGGTTATTTGAAAATTGAAGAAAGACCGGATAATAAATCCCCAAGGTCGGGTTACTTGTATTTTTCAGATATGAATGCCCATGCAATTAATGTGTCGAACTATATTGAAAAAAGAGGAGAAAATAAATTATTAAGGTTGGAGGCCAGTGGGAAATTGATGGGACTAGGTTTACTGAATGCCGTTGTTCAATATGATTTAGAAAATGTAAAGGGTAATTTCAGCTTGAAAGGTTCTTTGGGAAAAATGGATCTGACTAGCTTAAGAACCATGATTGAACCACAGGCAAAAGCTAGCATTAAGTCCGGGCAATTAAACAATCTGAGTTTTGATATACAGGGTAATGATTATGACGGAACAGGAAAACTCACCTTTTTATATGAGAATTTAGAAGTCGAATTGCTTAACCAGGATTTTGAACGAGATAGGAATGTGTTTAGGCAAATTGGGGCCTTCATTGCCAATAATGTGGTAATCAAATCCAACAATCCTAAAAAGAACGGTGAAACCATGTCTGGAACCGTGTATTATATCAGGGATACTCATAAATCAATGTTCTCATATTGGTGGAAATTGATTTTTTCAGGGCTTAAATCTACTTTGACTGGGGATGATCTTGAAAAATTGAAAAAGAAAGAACTTGAGAGGGTATCTGGAGACAATGGTCCAAAGAATACAGAAAAGGAAAGTAATGCGCAAAATAAATCCCGACCTCAGGAAGAAAAACTCAGTCGAAAAGAAAAAAGGGAAGCCCGGAAGGAAAGTAAGAAATCGGATTAAATTTTTTTGATTAAAACCTTGTTGTTGAATTGAGGTTTTAATGATGGATGATCTTTGGGAATCCCTCAGTTAAATTCGTATTTTCGCAAGCTTAATAGAAATGCAAAATCCTCCATGTCAGACCTGTTGATAGAGAAAAAAGAAGAGTTTATCGAAATTTTTGGGGCCAGAGAACATAATCTCAAAAATATTGATATCAGTATTCCAAGAAATAAACTGGTCGTAATAACCGGTCTAAGTGGCAGTGGGAAAAGCTCCTTGGCATTTGACACAATATATGCGGAAGGACAACGTCGGTACATGGAAAGTTTTTCTGCCTATGCCCGGTCATTTTTAGGGGGGATGGAACGCCCTGATGTAGATAAGATCAACGGTCTTTCCCCGGTTATTTCCATAGAGCAAAAGACCACTTCAAAAAATCCCAGATCTACTGTGGGCACCGTTACAGAAATCTATGATTTTATGCGACTGCTTTTTGCAAGATCAGGAGAAGCTTATTCCTATCTTTCTGGGCATAAAATGATCAGACAAACTGAAGATCAGATCATAGAACAGTTATTTGGAAATTTCAAAGGGAAGAAATTATATATCCTTGCGCCGATAGTCAAAGGACGTAAAGGGCATTACAGAGAGCTTTTTGAACAGATTAGGAAAATTGGATTTTCTAAAGTCAGGGTAGATGGTGTAGTGATGGAAGTGGTGCCGAAAATGCAAGTCGACCGTTACAAAATTCATGACATTGAAATTGTAGTGGATAGGATCATTGCAGATGAGGAAGACAGATTCCGCATTACCCAATCTTTGAAAACTGCCTTACATCACGGGAAAGGAATAATGATGTTAAGGGATGAAGAGGGTAATATCCATCATTTTTCAAAATATCTGATGGATCCTACTACCGGTTTATCTTATGATGAACCAGCCCCCAATTCCTTCTCTTTCAATAGCCCATATGGAGCCTGTCCTACTTGTAATGGCCTGGGAATAATAGAAGAAATCACGAAAGAAAGTATTATTCCTGACCCCACTTTAAGCATTAGTAGAGGTGGTATTGCCCCTTTGGGGGATTACCGGGATATTTGGATTTTTAAGAAAATCGAGGCTATTCTCAAGCATTATAAGTGTAGCATCAGCACTCCCATTGAAAAACTTCCCGAAGAAGTAGTAGAGGTTTTACTATATGGGGACAAAATAGAAGTTGCTGTGGATTCGGTAAAATATCCAGGTACACAATGGCATACTACCTTTGAAGGAATTGTAAACTTTCTTCAGAAGCATCAGGAAGGAAGTTCTGATAAAATTCAGGATTGGGTGAGTGAGTTTACCATAACCAAAGTTTGTCCTGATTGTGAAGGTTATAGGTTGAAAAAAGAGGCTCTTCATTTTAAAATTGACAATAAACATATAGGTGAGCTTTCCATGATGGATATTTCAACTTTGGGGGATTGGTTTGATGGACTTGAAACCAGAATTTCGGAAAGACAACAAATAATCGCCAAGGAGGTCTTAAAAGAAATCCGTAAAAGAATAGGTTTCCTATTGGATATTGGTTTGGATTACTTATCCCTAAACAGACCCCTGAAAACGCTTTCGGGTGGGGAAGCACAAAGGATTAGACTGGCTACCCAAATAGGGACCCAATTAGTTGGAGTATTGTATATTCTTGACGAACCAAGTATTGGACTGCACCAAAGGGATAATGTGAAATTAATTAAAGCTTTGAAGGATTTGAGGGATTTGGGCAATTCAGTGATCGTGGTGGAACATGACAAGGATATGATGATGGAATCAGACTTTGTGGTGGATATTGGCCCAGGTGCAGGAAGGCATGGAGGTCAGATTGTGGCTGCTGGTACTCCAATTGAAATTTTAAAGAAAGGGAGTACAACGGCCAAGTACCTTTCCGGCGAACTTACTATAGATGTTCCCAAAACCAGAAGAAAGGGAAATGGTAAAACTTTATATTTAGAAGGAGCTTCAGGCCATAACCTCAAAAACGTAAATCTTAACTTACCGCTTGGAACAATGATGTGTGTCACTGGAGTTTCCGGTTCAGGAAAAAGTTCATTGATCCATGAGACCTTGTTTCCCTTATTAAACCAACACTTTTACAGGTCAAAAAAAGAGCCCCTTCCTTATAAAAAAATTGAAGGGCTTAACCACTTGGATAAAGTTATTGAGGTAGATCAATCTCCTATTGGGAGGACTCCACGGTCAAATCCGGCCACTTATACAGGAGTTTTTACGGATATAAGGGCTTTATTCACTGAATTGCCTGAATCTAAGATCAGGGGATATAAGGCAGGAAGATTCAGTTTTAATGTAAAAGGGGGAAGATGTGAAGATTGTGAAGGGGCAGGGATGAAACTGATTGAAATGGATTTTTTACCTGATGTCCATATTCCTTGTGAAACCTGTAAAGGGAAGCGGTATAATCGAGAGACATTGGAGGTGCGTTTCAAAGGAAAATCCATTTCAGATGTACTCGATATGACCGTAGAGCAAGCAGTTGAATTTTTTGAATTCCAACCTAAAATTCTCAGAAAAATAAAAACCCTGAATGATGTGGGATTGGGATATATCACCCTTGGGCAGCACGCAACTACTTTATCAGGAGGTGAGGCACAAAGGGTGAAATTATCTACAGAATTATCGAAAAAAGATACCGGAAATACCTTTTACATATTAGATGAACCTACAACAGGTTTACATTTTCAGGATGTGGAGCATTTGCTTGAAGTTTTAAATAAATTGGTGGATAAAGGGAACACCGTTTTGATTATCGAGCATAACCTAGATATTATTAAAGTGGCTGATCATATTATAGACCTAGGCCCTGAAGGAGGAGATAAAGGCGGGATAATCATTGCAGAAGGTACTCCGGAGCAAGTCTCTGCGCACAAAGGAAGTCATACTGCAAGGTTTTTAAAAGCAGAATTAGATTGGGCACCCTGATTGACCTATCATTGCTGAAATTGAACCCTGCTGTAAAAAATATAGGTGACCATATTATTGCTTGGTTATATTTGAAACCTCGCAATGAATAGAATACAGTTATATTGGAGTTTACAGATTTTAGGATGGTCCAGCTATGCCTTGATCAACCTGTTTTTTGTTTCCTTGGACAGAGGGATTTCCCCTGTTCAGGTGGGTGCTTTTTCTTCATTGGCTGCTTATTACCTTCTTTCAACCCATGGACTTCGTAAGATTGTTAAAAAATATGGTTGGTTCAACCTGACCTTCGGTCGCTTGGTGGTAAATACCCTCATAGCTCTGGGTATTCTAAGTTTATTGAACATGATCGCTCAGATCATCATCAATCTGATTTTTGATACTTTAGACCCGGAGGTAGACCTGAGGCCTTTAGTAATCTCTGTAAATATTTTTGTCAGTTTTCTTTTTTATGCGCTTTGGTCAATGCTATATTTTCTTTTTCATTTTTTGGACAACTATAACCAGTCTTTGAAATACCAAGCAAAAATCAATGAAATTCAATTGAATCACTTAAAAAGCCAACTTAATCCTCATTTCATTTTCAATGCCTTGAATTCAGTGCGGGCTCTGGTAGATGAAGATCCCAAAAAAGCAAAATTGGCAATAACCCAACTGTCCAATATTCTGAGGTTTTCATTGATGATGGATAAAAAAAGGACAATTGATTTTGAGAATGAAATCAATACAGTAAAAGACTATCTCAATTTGGAATCCATTCGATTTGAAGAAAGATTGATTGTAAAATATGATATTGAATCTTCTGCTTATGATTATAAAGTGCCGCCCATGATGCTTCAAACTATTGTGGAAAATGCCATCAAACATGGTATTTCAAATAGGGTAAAGGGTGGAAGCATTGAAATCAAATGCTATGAAGGAATTACTGATGATTTGATTATCCAAGTAAAAAATAGTGGACAACTTAGGCCTCATGCAATGAACAGAAGGAAGGAGGGGGAAGGCCATGGTATCAGCAATACAATCCAGCGTTTAAAATTGATATATGGCAATAGATCTTCCTTTAAAATTTTCAATTTTGGTAACGATTTTGTCATAACTGAAATAAAAATTCCAAAACAAACCCTTACATTAGTTTAAAATTCCAACAAAATGCGAGCACTAGTTATCGATGATGAAAGATTAGCCAGAAAAGAGCTGATCAACCTGCTTTCTCAATTTGACCAAGTTGAAGTGGTCGGTGAGGCCAATAATGTAGACGATGCAAAAGAAAAAATCGAATCTTTATCTCCTGATGTGGTGTTTTTGGATATTCAAATGCCGGAAAAAACAGGTTTTGATTTGTTGGAGGAATTGGACAATGTGCCACATGTTATTTTTACGACAGCCTATGATGAATATGCTTTGAAAGCTTTCCAGGTAAATGCTCTTGATTACCTTTTAAAACCAATAGAAACAAAAAGGCTTGGTGAGGCAATCGAAAGGCTACAGAAAAAAATCAATGAAGCTTCGGAAAGACATGATGAGGCTTCATTGGCCCATCAAAATAAAAAGCTGACTTTAGATGATCAGGTTTTTGTGAAAGACGGTGATAGGTGTTGGTTTGTGAAATTGTCCAATGTAAGGTTGTTTGAATCTGATGGCAATTACATCAAAGTGTATTTTGACAATAATAAACCCATGATCCATAAATCACTGAATGCATTGGATGAAAGATTGGATGAAAAATCATTTTTCCGGGCCAGTAGAAAACATATTATTAATTTAAGTTGGGTTGAGGCTATTGAGCCTTGGTTCAATGGGGGTTTGGTAGTTACCCTAAAGGGTGGAGACAGAATTGAGGTTAGCAGGAGACAAGCGGCAAGATTCAAGGATATGATGAGTCTTTGATCATTTTCATGGGCACAAAACGACAAAAATCAAAACATTTATTGATTGTCAAAAGTAAATTTTGTAAATAGGCATATATTCGTTTATATACATAAAAATTAATTTAATAATTTTAATACCGTATTATTTCCCACGAAGAACCTATGAAAGAGGAAAGAATTCTTATCGTTGAAGACGATGTAAATATTGCCGAAAATATTGAGGAGATTCTGGAGCTTTTGGGTTATGTTAACATAGACATCGCCAATTCAGCAAATCAGGCCATCAAAATAGTCAAAAAATATAAACCGGATTTGGTGTTCATGGACATCAAACTAAAAGGAGACAAAGATGGTATTGAACTTGGTGAGATCATCAAACAGATGATCGAAGTTCCTTTGGTTTATGTTACTTCCTATAGTGACCCTACCATTATTGAAAGGGCTAAAAGAATCAATCCAGCAGGATTTATTGTAAAGCCTTTCAATACCAACGATATTCATGCTATAGTTGAAATCGTTCTTTATAATAAGCGCACCAAACCATCTATTGAGGCAGTAGCCACCAAAGCAAAGGATGAAAGCCCTTACCTTGTTACTGATGCTGTCTTTATAAAAGCAGACAATGCTTACGAAAGGGTTCCATATACAGACATTTATTATGTGGAGGCCAATGGAAATATGGTGACGATTTTCACCAAAAACAGAAACTTTACCATTAGAAAATCCATGAAGGATATGGAAGATAAACTTCCATCTCATCTGTTTTTGAGGGTTCAGAAATCATTTATTGTTCAATTGGGCCAAATTGAAAGTTTCAATACAAAAGATATTAACCTCATGTCCGGAGCAGTAGTCCAAGTTGGCAGACAGTACTATAACAGTTTCTTGGCAAAACTGAATACAATCACTGAAAGTTAATGAACAAAAAAAGGTGAGTAAAACTCACCTTTTTTCACTTTCAAAAAACCAAACAATCAATAGAATTATCCTATAAGGTAAAATTCGTGCTTACCATATTTGGTAAGAATACTACTCCTTTCAAATGTTTCTTTAAATTTCTTTTCCAATTCACTTTTTTCACCGTAAAACTCCGCTACAACTTCACCGTATTTATTGATAAATGTGATAGTCGGCTCTGTTTTAATATCAGAAAGTTCAAATTCTATCATAGGTATAATTTCTTCCTGAGTAATTTCAAATCCCTCTTTCAATTCCATTGGGATTACCTCGTTGATCTGATCAACTTTCGCTTCCGCTTTTGCGGTCCATAAGATTGTCAAGGCCATCATAAATCCTAAAAAGGCACAGACATTTTTTTGAGTTAAAATAGTTGGTTTCATTTTCTTTTATTTTTTTGTTTTAATTTTCTGATTTTTACCACATCGGTGATGTTCGGTATTTGATATATGCCAAATTCTGGCCCATATTTTTTAAAACACTGAAAATCAGTATTTTAAATAAAATAAAGACTTTAGAATGTGTTCGGTATCGTACATGAATTTCTTGGTATTGATACATCTCTATAGACAAAAAATCCATAAATAAGGTTGCATAGCAATAGTTAAAAAATCAAAAAAACCGATAGAAAACAAAATATTCTATCGGTTTAATGAATTTGATGCCTAAAATTAAAACAATATTTTATTTAATATAATTATCGAATATATTAATGTAGGTGTAAGGATTTACTGACATTATAAAAGATCATTTGCCAAATTCGCAAGCTCTGAACGTTCACCTTTTTCCAATTTGATATGGGAATACAGGGGATGATCTTTGACCCTATCAATCAAATAGGATAAACCGTTACTTTGACTGTCTAGGTAAGGCGTATCAATTTGGAATATATCTCCCGTGAAAATGATCTTTGTGTTTTCACCAGCCCGGCTTATGATTGTTTTGATTTCATGTGGAGTCAGGTTTTGGGCCTCGTCAACGATAAAGAAAATATTTGAAAGAGATCTCCCTCTTATATAAGCCAAAGGTTGGATAACCAGTTTTTCCTGATTCACCAATTCTGTAATTTTTTGATATTCTTTGTCTGATTCTTTGAACTGATTCTGGATAAACTTAAGGTTGTCCCAAAGGGGTTCCATGTATGGGTTCAGTTTGGATTTAATATCTCCAGGTAAATATCCTATATCTTTATTGCTTAAGGGAACAATTGGCCTCGCCAGATAAATCTGCTTGAAATCCCTTCTTTGCTCTAATGCACCTGCCAATGCCAATAAGGTTTTTCCTGTACCTGCTACCCCTTGAATGGAAACCAGTTTTACCCTTGGATTCAGGATGGCATGAAGCGCAAAGGTCTGTTCAGCATTTTTTGGTTTGATGTTGTATGCTAATTTTTTATCCACCCTTTCCATGGTGTTATCCTCAGCATTATAATAAGCCAGTACGGAATTTTTTTCACTTTTCAGGATATAATAGGCATTGGCTTTTCTTTTCCGCGTTCCTAAAATTAACTTGGCTTCCACAGAATGGTTTTCATATAATCTGTTGATAATAGCAGGGTCAAGATCGTCCAAAAGAAACTTACCGGTATTTTCAAGTTCGGTTATGTTTTTGATTTTACCTGTTTCATAATCTTCGGCATGGATATCCAAAGATTTTGCCTTTAATCTCAGGTTAATGTCTTTACTTACAAGAATGACCCTCCTGTTTTTCTCGGTCTGTTTCAGGTGAAGTGCAGCATTCAGGATTTTATGGTCATTTTTTTCCTCACCAAAAATAATATTGGCATTGATATTATTGTCAGGGTTCATCAATACCCTGAAATTCCCCTTTGTTTTTCCATTCAAAGGCGTCCAATTATGGATCATATTATCTTTTGCCAAGGTGTCCAGCAGTCGAATAAATTCCCTAGCTTCAAAATTTTTGGTATCATTACCCTTTTTAAACTGATCGAGCTCTTCCAATACAGTAATAGGGATGACCACATCATGTTCGGCAAAGTTCATGATTGAATTATGTGCATATAAGATTACCGAAGTATCAAGCACAAAAATTTTGCGGTCCTTATCGGATTTAGCTCTAGCCATAAACAATGAAATTTTAGTTGCTATTAGTTAGCAATAAGTTAGAAAAATAAAATTTAGATAACCATTTTCCTAACAGAAATTAAGATTATTAATAAAAGTAAAATCTTATCTTTTTGACTATCAGAATGATTAAATTTTTCTTATTTTTCAACATGCACTGGAATGATGATCCTATCTATGTTTCTGCAATGCTTTGTATTGCAGTTTTTTTTGCCAGTTGGTTAAATGGATTCAAAGGCTGGAAAACAATTGGGACTCCGATTTTAGCCATCCTTCTTTGTTCAATAGCTGCTAATTTGAATATTATCCCAACTGCTACATCCGGCCATCCGATTTACAATGGGGTATTCATGTATATAGCTCCTTTGGGTATTTTCATTGCTTTATTGGAGGTGGACTTGAAAAGCCTCAAAAATGCCGGAATCCCCATTTTAATGATGTTTTTTCTCGGGACAATCGGCACTGTCACAGGGGTTTTCGTCGCTTGGTTCTTAGTAAACCCAGTCACTGAAATCGGAGCTTTGGCCCCAGCAATTGCCGGAATGTTTACAGGAACTTATATAGGGGGAAGTATTAATTTTAATGCAGTCGCTCTACATTACCAAGTGAATGACAGTGGAGCCCTCTTTGCCGCTTCTACAGTGGTGGATAACCTATTGGGTACACCTTGGATAATTGCTACTTTGTTATTACCTAAATACTTGTTTAAATTTTTCCCGCGTAAAAAACTGGAATCTTCAAAGACAGGAGATAAAATCAAAATGAATGAGCATATTTCAATTTTCTCACTTTCCCTTATTCTTGGTCTTGGATTATTGGGTATCACTATATCAAAAGTGCTCGCCAATTATTTCCCCCAAATCCCTGAAATAATTACCCTGACGACCTTAGCTTTGGTATTGGCGCAATTTGAATTTGTAAAGGGACTTTCTGGAAAGCACACTTTGGGCTTTTTCTTTATTCTGGTTTTCCTTGCAGTTATTGGTACTCTTTGCGACCTGGAAGCCTTATCAGGAATTGGTTCTTTGACCGGTACTTTGATTCAGTTCGTAGCGGTTATCATTTTGGTCCATGGATTGGTTATTTTTGGGGTGGGAGCACTGTTCAAAATGGATTGGGATGTGATAGCCGTTGCATCCCAAGCCAATGTTGGGGGCAATACCACGGCCCTTGCTTCAGCAGAAAGTTTAAACCGTCCTGATCTTCTGATTCCCGGAGTCTTGGTAGGAAGCTTGGGAAATGCCTTGGGGACTTATTTGGGATTTCTGGTAGCGGGTATATTGTGAATTTCCCCTTTTTCAGTTATTGAGTTATCGCTGCAGAAAAACAGGTTTCTTCTGCAGCGTAAATATTCTCTTAGGATTTGCTTAGGTGTTGTGACCTTACTTCCCCCTCTAGTTCCATCAAAAAAGTGTCAATGGTACCGGGTTTGACATGCGGCATCACTACAATTTTGTACCATTCCGGCTCAAACTCATAAGTATTTGCTACCAGATAGTATTTATTTGCAAGCTCCTTGCTCATGTATTTTGCCTTGATGGCTATGATATTGAGGTATGGATTCCTAAAATATTCTATCCCCATTCCTTCCAATTTTTTACAGATATGTTCTGTCTTGTCACAAAGAGTTTCCATCTTATATTTCCAACCTTCCGAACCATGGATCTGTAAAATCATCCATATGGAAATCGCATTGGCTCCTGACCGGCTTCCACTGATGGTGAAATCTTTCCCGGGAATATATTGGGCCTCATCAGTTTTTACATAATCAAAGAATCCTTTTCTAATCAAAAATAGACCAGTTCCGTAGGGAGTTTGCAACATCTTGTGGCCATCCGCTGTAATTGAATTCATATAGGGATTCTGAAATGTAAATCTGCTTGTAGGGTTTGTAAATGGATAGATGAATCCTCCATAAGCAGCATCTACATGGATCTTGAAGGGCATGTTCATATCGGTAAAGAAATCTCCTAGCATATCGATATCATCTACTGACCCAAACATAGTGGTTGATAGATTGGCAATGACAATAAAGTATTTAATGCCCTCCTGGATAGCTGCTTTAACTTTACCTTCCAATGATTCTTTTGTGATCTGTCTTGTTTCAGGATCAACTTCAAGAATTATACTGGTCAGATTAAGGATATTAGCCCCTTTTGGCATAGAGTAGTGGCTGTCCTGAGAATATACCAGTCCAATTTCCCCAATCCTAGCTCCAAATTCTTTTTTAAAGTAATTCCGGTATATCCACATGGCTTGAATATTGGCTTCAGTTCCACCTGTGGCTACATAACCATCCTGCTGGTTGGGGTCTCCATTGAAAATTTCCTCTGCTACTAACTTGATCAGCTCTTTTTCAATCTTCTGAGTTCCTTGAAAAACTTCCAACACAGATTGCTCACTTAAAGTATGAACGCCAATATGGTTGGGATTACGTACCATTGCTGACATATACGGTGCGTCTTTAAGGAAGGGAGCGTCAGGGTAAAATTCAGTAGTATCAAGATAAGTCCCAGGGATGCCCAATATAGGATGGTCTCCTCTATAATCGAGGTTTTCATCCAATGCCTTAAATATATGTTCCTTTACTTGTTCGTGTGATAATTTTTTCCAGTACATGATAATATATAAATGGGTTAAGAAATCAATTCCAAATCTTCCAGGCAGCTTCTGCCTGAAGTTGCAGCATTTCCAGTCCATTTTTTACTATTGCCCCCCTGGCTTCCAATGAGCGCATTAAAAATGTTTTTTCCGGATTATAAACCAAATCATATACCTTGTGCATTGGGGTGATACACTCGGGGTTAATATCCGGCATTTCTTCTGTTTTGGGATAGGTTCCCACAGGAGTAGTATTGATGATCAAATGATTTTGTAGGAGAATTGATGGATTATTTTTTAAGTCCTCGTAGGTCAATTGCTCGCTTTTTTCTGATTTGCTTCGGGAAACCAACTTATATGGGATTTGTAAATCCTCCAAAGCTTTTACTACTGCTTTGGAAACTCCCCCTGTACCCAAAACCAAAGCGGAGGGTTTTTCACCCTTAAGCCAATTTTCAAGTGAATTCCTGAATCCCAAATAATCAGTATTATATCCTGTCAATTGGTTTTTTTTTATCCGGATGCAGTTGACAGCTCCAATTTTTTCGCATGCAGGGTCCAAAAAATCCAAATAGGGGATTATTTTTTCTTTATAAGGTATTGTAACATTTAATCCTTCTAATTCCGGATTTTCATCAAGTACCTTAGGGAATAAAGAAATATCCTCAATTTCATAGAGATCGTATGTGCAGTCCTTTATTCCCTCTTTTTCAAATTTGTTGGCAAAATATTTTTTTGAAAAAGAGTGACCTAACGGGTAACCTATCAATCCGTACTTTCTCATTGTCTGTTGATATAATAGGCAGTTCTTTCAATTCCCACTACAAGGAAAATTCCTAATAGAAAGGCCAATGCTGCATATAGGATTAAGGATTCTTCACCTGTTACAGCAAGGTAATTATGGGGTAATATATTTTCGGTAATAAAGGGTTTTTGAGCCCCGGAGGAAGAAACCCTGTAAGAAATCACCTGCTTCCAAGGCCAAATTTTATTAATGGAACCCAGCATAAATCCTGACAACAATCCAATGGTAAGGGCATGGTAATTCTTCAAAAGCCAGGAAATTAATCTGCTGAATGATAATAAACCAACAATACAGCCCAAAGCAAATAAAGCAAGGGTCAAAATATCCTTGTCCGTTACAGCTTTAAGGATCCTTTCATATTGGCCAAGTATCAATAATAAAAAACTTCCGGAAATTCCGGGTAAAATCATGGCACAAATGGCTATGGCACCTGCAAAGAAAACAAACCAAAAGGCTTCAGGGCTACTCATGGGAGGTAAATCTGTTACCCAATAGGCTATTAAAGTTCCAATGATAATTGAAAACAGAACTGAAATATTCCACCTTTTGATATCCCTCAAAATGAGAACGGCAGATATAATAATCAATCCACAAAAGAAAGACCAAATAGGTATGGGGTGATTGTCCAATAAATAGGTGATAAATTTGGACAGGGTGAAAATACTGGTGAGTATACCAAGTAAAACTGTTATCAAAAAGTTTCCATTGATGTGACGCCAGAAAGCTTTGCCATCAAACCTAAGCAGAAATGACAATGCAGTTTTATCAATGGACTTGATGCTATCCAGAAGTTTTTCATAAATGCCGGTGATAAGTGCAATTGACCCACCTGAAACGCCAGGTACAATATCAGCTGCACCCATAGACATGCCTTTTAGAAATAAAAGAATGAAGTCTTTGAGGTGATGCATAGCAATAAATAAAAAGGACTGTGAGACCTAACGTAAAACAGTCCAGAATATTGAGTTTCTAAAATTTATGATCTCCGAGAAAATGATCAAAAGTATCTCCTCTTAAACCCAGCCGAATGGTTTCCAATGGGATTAACTCATTAGGAGCTATATTTCCAAGGTTCACGTTGGCTCCTAATAACTTAACAAACCAAACCTGTTGTTCTTTCTGGGGAGCTTCCCAAATTATTTTTTCTTCTGGGATTTTGGTCAATATTTCTTCTACCAAACCTTGTCGGACTTCTCCTGAATCCCTGAATAGACCCACAGTACCTCCCTCTCTTGCTTCTCCAATTACCTTCCATGAACCTGCATCCAATTCTTTTTGCATCTGTTCAATCCATTTGTAAGGAGGAATGATTTTAGCAGCATCTTTGGACCCAACTTCCGAAAGTACAGTCACATCCTGAGAGAGAACCCGAATAAATTCACATTTTTGATCATGGGGCATGCTGATTGATCCATCAGAAACTTCTGCAAAATTCAAATCATATTTTTCCAAGACCCTTCTGTAATCATCAAATTGATCCCGTATTACAAAGGCTTCAAATAAAGTGCCCCCAAAATAAACTGGAATCCCGGAATCTTTATAAATCTGGATTTTTTCTCCCAAGTTTTTTGTCAGGTAGGAAGTAGCCCATCCTAATTTAACAATATCTACAAAATCACTATTGGCACTCACAAAATTTTCAACCTCTCTTAAACTAAGGCCTTTGTCCATAACCATAGTAAAGCCATTATTACGTGGCTTTTCAGTACGTAAAGGCAGATTCTTAAGAACGTAATTCATCCTGCTGGAATTTCAAATTAGTAACCATTACTTTTAAGAAGATGCGGAATCTTCTCTAAACTGTGAGATAATCTTGAATATTGCTTTTTGCTTATTAATCTCAGGCATCAATTCATACAAGATTTTGTGTTTCTCAAAGTCCAAAGTTAATGCATTTTCCAAATATGTAAAGGCTTCCTTATATTTCCCTGTTTTCAGCAGGTAAACTACTATTCTGTAATAAAGCTCGGATTCCTCAGGTAATTCTTCAATACCTTCTTTCATTACATCAATTGTTTCTTCAAATCTGTTTTGATCGAAATAAATGATGGAAAGATTGATGTAAGTTTCCATAATTCCGGGTTCAAGATTGATGGCCTCTTCATAGGCCTCAGCACTAGCCTGTAAGTTGCCCAACTGATATTCAGCATCCGCCAGTCCTACCCAGTAATTGGGGTTTTCCCCACTCAGCTTTATGGCTTTCTTGAAATAATGTATAGCTTCAAAAAATTTTTCTCTTTTAAGCATACACATGCCTAAACCAAACCAGGCATCGTCATACTCCGGATCAAACTTTGCGGATTTTTTGAAATATTTAAAAGCAAGATCAATTTGATCCAATTTTTCATATGCAGCAGCCAAATAACAACAGTTTTCAGCATTGGCACCTTCGCAATTGATGGTATTTTGATAAGCTTCCAGCGCGAGATCAAATTGCTGGGTATTCATGTAAGCATTTCCCAGGTTAAAATAGGCCGAGGCAAAAGCGTCATCAATGATCAATGCATAGTCATAGGCTTTGATGGCTTCTTCATACCTTCCCAGCCTATTGTAAACTACCCCAAGATTATACCAAGCACCGGCACTGTAAGGATCCTGATCAATAAATTCCTGGTAAAATTGGAGGATTTCATTGAAGGAACCCTCTTCTTCAGTAATCATGGCCAATTGGAATAGCGCATCCTCATGATTTATCCGGATTTTTACGCATTCCTTATAATAATAAATGGCCTTTTCGGTGTCGTTTTCTGACCTGTAAAGGTTTCCCAATAAGTAAAAAACTTCTGCTTTATCATCTGCCAAAGGAATGAAATCTTCCAACATGGTGATTGCATCCTTTGAATTACCGGACATCATCAAAGCATTGGCATAAGCAAGTAAGATATCCTCATTATTGGGAGAAAGGTTATTGATGTTTTCAAGAATCTCTAACCCTTCATCCAATTCATCATTGAAAATCAGGCAGCTGGCTTTTAATAATTTAATTTCTATGCTGTAAGGAAACTTGCCTAAGGCGTATTCGGCGGCTTTTAACGCTTTGACAAACTTCTGTTGGTCAAAATAAAACCGGATGATATTTTCTAATTCTTCTTCTTCAAAATATAAATCCAGATTGGATTTTAGCGAGTTTTCAAACCTTTCTACTAACTCCCTGTCTTCTTCCCATTCGTTTTCAAAGTCTCCGGTCATCGGCTAAATTTTATTTGATAATTAAGATACCAAATTTATGGTTCTATCAAAATCCCTAGGAGATTATTTTTTACCAGGCTAAATGATTTTGGCAGATTTTTCTCCATACTTGTAGGTATCCTTCGATCAATAAACGGCGTGTCAGTTTATTTCGTTCGCTTTTGCCCAGGAGAAGGTATCTTCGAGCGGCCTGAAATTAAAATCCAAAAGTTCCAGAACTTTGCTGTTATCCATATACACCTCAAGTTGGGAAAGCATTGCAGTCTGTTTGTTGAGTGGGCTTTTTGACAAACCCAATTTTTTGCCAATCCAGGAAATTGCTATGACTAAATTCAGCATCCAAGGTTTTACTTCTTTATGAGGGGCTTTTGTATTGAATACTTCAGACATTTTCTCAAAAAATACTTTGTAGGGTAGACTTTCTTTGTTCAAAATATAGCCTTCATTCCAAACTCCCTTTTGATATAATTGCCAAACTATTTCTGCTGCATCCCTTACATCGATGTAGTTTACGCTGCCTTTTGGATAATAAGACCGGCCTTCAAGAACGTAATTATAAATTTGGGAACTGCTTCTTTGATCAGAAATTTTTCCCAATAGGACACTAGGGTAAACAATTAAAGCATCAATTCCTTCCTGTACCCCTCTCCAAACTTCAAGGTCTGCAAAATATTTGGAAGTAGCATAGGGTGTATTAAAATCAGATTTGGTCCATCTATTGGTTTCATTTATACTCTTTACTTCCGGACTTCTACCTAAGGCAGAAACAGAAGATATATGGATCAATTTCTTTATTCCCTGCTGAAGCATGGAATTGACCAAATTTGCTGTCCCTTCTGTATTTACTGACATCAACATTGAATCTTCTTTCGGGTCAAATGATACATGCCCTGCGGCATGGATAACCATATCCATATCTTTAAGGGCTTCTTCCAAAGAGACAACATCATTTAAGCTTCCTTCATGCCATATAATCTGATCAGAATAATCAGATATCAAGTCCTTGTTGCTATCTTTTCTAACCAAGGCATGAATTTCCGCATGAATGGCAAATTTTCTCACCAAATGATTACCAAATAAACCAGTGGCACCTGTAATGAGTATTTTCATAAAGTTCGATTGAGCAAGTCCAATTTTTGGATCTTGGCGAAATATTTTGATTGATTCAGACTTTCCAACATATCAAGATACCGGTGATTGTGGCAGTCAGTACCCATAAGTTTTACTCTATTTTCATCTATGAGCAATTCTGCAAAGTGCTTTACAGGTTTTGAATAGAACCCTGTTAATGACAAAAGGTTAATTTGAAAATAAATTTCCCTATCAAAAAGATCCTGCAAAAGTTTTTCGTCGTGAATTAAGTAATGATACCTTTCGGGATGGGCCAAGATAGGACGATACCCATTCATTTCCATTGCAAAAAACAATTCTAAAATGATTTGGGGCTTATTGATGAAACCTGTTTCTACTAAGACGTAATTATCTTTTATTGTGAGCAATTCCTCCCCAGATTCAATTTTTTCATAAAAAACTTCATCAATGTAATATTCTGCAGCGGCCTCAATATGTATATCAATTCCTTCTTTTTCCAAAGCGAATCTTACTTCCTTAAGACCCTTGCGGATGATTTCAGGGGTATTACGGTAATATTCGGACATAATATGAGGGGTGGTAATAATTTTTCTCAACCCGAATGATTTAAGCCTTTTTATCAGGGAAACAGAATCCTCTAGGGTTTTTGCACCATCATCGATTCCAGGGATCAAGTGGGAATGCATGTCCACTTCAAGCCATTTCAGGCTGAATTCCTCTGGAACTGCTTTCTCTTGTTTTTTGAAAAAATCAAAAATTCCCATCTTTACTTCTCTGTAGCCTTTATTTTGTCTAAAAAAAGCCTTTCTTTATTCTTAGGCAAATCTTTTTATTTGATTTTAAGTTATTCTGCCAAATTGGGTTAATAATTTAAACGAACCCTTCATTTAATTGTTAAAAACAGCATTCAAGTTATTTCTAATTTAAAAAGACATCATATTTCATTCTCCGTTCTAAAGGGTGCATTTAGGGAGACGGATAATGGGGTTTAAACTTTTTTTGTCAATAATATAGTATAATAACTTCAAATATAATAGGAATTCCCTCTAGGTTGGTAAATTTACCTCATAATCAAGGGGAACTAAATGGAACTTTCCAAGCTTCAGTTATTATATGAATAAATATTCCAAAAAACTCCAAAAATTATTTGAAACGGCCCCAAAGAAGGAAACCGCTGTTCTGGTAGCCATTATTCACCAAGGACAGACCGAACAACAAGTGGAGGAATACCTTGATGAATTGGCATTTTTGACTGAGACTTTAGGAGCTGAGACCGTCTATAAATTTACGCAGAGATTAGAAAAACCTGATATGAGGACATTTGTAGGTTCTGGTAAATTAGAGGAGATCATTGCCTATGTCCAGCATTTTGAGGTGGACATGGTCATATTCGATGACGATCTTTCTCCTTCCCAGATGCGTAACCTCGAAAATGAACTTAAAATTAAAGTATATGACCGCTCACTGCTCATATTGGATATTTTTTTAAACCGCGCTCAGACTGCTCAGGCTAAAACTCAGGTGGAACTGGCAAGGTATCAATATTTACTTCCCAGGTTGACCCGAATGTGGACTCACTTGGAAAGGCAAAGAGGAGGAACTGGTACAAGAGGTGGGGCTGGTGAAAAGGAAATTGAAACTGATAAAAGGGATATTAGGAATAAAATAACCTTATTGAAGGCCAAATTAAAAGAAATAGAAAAGCAAGGAGCAACACAAAGGAAAGGCAGAAAAGGAATTGTTAGGGTGGCTTTGGTGGGCTATACAAATGTGGGGAAAAGTACTTTGATGAACCTGATGACCAAATCCAATATTTTGGCAGAAAATAAACTTTTTGCCACAGTGGATTCTACAGTAAGGAAAGTTGTTTTAGATAATATACCATTTTTACTTTCTGATACGGTTGGTTTTATCAGAAAACTTCCCACACATCTTATTGAATCTTTCAAATCCACATTAGATGAAATAAGGGAGGCTGATTTATTGGTCCATGTGGTAGATATTTCACATCCCGGTTTTGAAGACCATATTTCGGTTGTTAAAAACACATTGAATGAAATAGGAGCTGGAGATAAACCCATGCTGTTGGTTTTCAATAAGATTGATAAAGTACCTAAAATGCCAAGCGAAGAGGAAATGCAGCATATGACAGATATAGAAATCGAGGAAAGTAATTACCTGGATTTTGATAAACTTTCCAAGGCTTATGAAAAAAAGACAGGAATAGCACCTGTTTTCATTGCGGCACAAGACGGCACAAACATCGATCAGTTTAGGAATTCCTTGATCAGGGAAGTGAAAAAGCAGCATTTGAAAATCTATCCACACTATTTGGAAAGTGAAACAATTGATTTGTCCCAGTTTGACGAACAATAAGTTTGAAGATTATTTATTCCTAATTCTCCACTCTTTGGGATAATAATTATTGACCCTGTTCCCAAGATTCTTGAGCCAACCAAGAGGAATATCTTTAAAAGTCACCAATATCCAGCCCTCATGTAAATCAGGAAGATGAATATCTTCTTTTCTGAGGAATGATAATGCTTGTTCTTTGTTCAATTCGAATTTTTCAAATCCATTTTTATCAAAAATACTGACTGCCCATTCATGATTGGGTATAAATTGATTCTTGTTGAATTTACCCAGTTCAATTCCAAAATACCTGATATTCAAAAACCTGGTGAGATATTCAAAAGAATATTGGAATGTGGGGTTAAACCAAAAATAACTTTCCTGAACGCTGTAAAGTATGCTTTCTTGGGGTAATCCTAGTTTTGCGATTAAATTTTGGCATTCCTGGTTCCCAATAGATTTAATATAAGGGTGTTTGAAGTCTTTGGTTTTTTTTGGGGCCATTGAAGGGGCTTTTTCCGGTCTTTTCAAAACAGTAATGAAAAATCCTTCCCCATCAACAAGATGGGGATAAAATCTGTAGCCATAATAGAATTTCCCATCTATTTCCAATTCACTTTCAACAATTCCCCATGAGGGATCATTTGAGATTCTCACCGGCTCATAATCAAATTCAGCACATATGAATTTCAACATCTCTTCATTTTCCTGGGTGTTGAAAGTACAGGTACTGTATAACAGGTAACCACCGCCTTTGACCAATCCTCCTGCCCTGTCTAAAATTCTTTCCTGCCTTAATGCACATAAACTTACATTTTCGGGAGACCATTCTGATCTTGCATCAGGGTCTTTTCGGAACATTCCTTCTCCTGAACAGGGGGCATCCACAAGGACTAGATCAAAAAAACCTTCTAAACCTGAAAAATGCTCTGGGTCATTTTGCGTCACCAATGTATTTCCCAAGCCCCATTTAATGATGTTTTCCTTAAGGATATTTGCCCGGGATTTGATAACCTCATTGGCAACTAAAAATCCATTCCCACCTAAATAACTGCTTAACAAAGTAGCCTTTCCTCCAGGAGCTGCAGAAAGATCCAGAAATACGCCTTCCACAGGAACCTTTATTTGGTTCAGAATATGATCGATATACATGGAGGATGCTTCCTGAACGTAATAACAACCTGCATGAAATAATGGGTCTAAGGTGAAGGAGGGTCTTTCCTTTAAAAAATACCCTGAATTTGACCAAGGGACTTTCTTATCCAGAAATTCGGGCTGAACTTTTTTAAAGGGGTTTAGTCTGACCGAAGTATTTGGTTCTTTTTCTAAGGAATCGGCTAATTTTTGGAAACCGTCCTCTCCAAGGAAATTTTTCATCCTTAATTCAAAAGCTTCAGGCAATCTGGTCTCAGGCATGGAGAATTTATAAGCTAAATTGGAATTTTTTATTGAACTGAAACGGTGTTTAAATAAACTGATTTTTTTAACTCCTTTTTTGATCTGATGAGTTCTTTGGTAAGGATTTTAAATTCCATAATTTCGGATTTACTTCTTTGGCTTTTTTTCAATCTTTTTATTCTTTGTTCCAAATCATTCCAATTACCTATTTTATTCTGCATTTCATCCAGGTAGGACAAATTCAGCTTTAATGAGCCCGCACTGAATTTGGACAGGAGAGTGTGTAAATTCAATATTACCTTAATTATTTTTCGTGCTTCATGGAAGTTTTCTTTGTTAAAGTATTTGAAAACTTCTGAAATACTGGTTTTTAAATACACAATTAGTTTTCCTTCAGGACAATTGGTAATTTTTGAGTCGATATTTGGATAGGTATTTTGCACAATATCAATCCATTTTTTCTTTTTTTTCAAGAAGCGAATAGTTTCTGCCTCTATTTGTTTGTTTAATTTTTTCGCTAAAAGTGATTTGTCTTTATTCTCTTTTTTTAATTTTTCAAAATGGATTTGTAGTTCCCTTATTTTACCTGCTTTTCGAAAAAGGGTTTTTACAGGTTTGAAACTTCTCTTAACCTCCTGGGATTCATTTAAATAAGCTATAAAAATAACAAGGGCATGAATTTTTTTTATATGGATCCGCATTTGGTGTAGGTCATTCATTTCCCTGGCGTTTAAAAACTGGGAAAAATGATGCCGCATATTGTGCCAATGGGTAAATAAATAAGATTTTTGCTTGGCTTTACTTGGCATTTTTTTAAATATTTCCTTTTCCCAATTTAATTTTTAAAATGTAAACCGCATAAAAAAGCCTTCCCTTTATTTAGGAAGGCCATCTTAAAATATCCAAGTTTTTCAGAGATCATCCTCTTCAAAATCATCCTCAGATGCACCCATATCAAACATTGAGCTAAAGAGGTCTTTAAACTGCATTCCAGTATCCAACAGTTTTTTACTCAACTGACTATATTCGGCCAAACCGTGCAGCAGAAATTCCATAAAAAATTCTTTTTCCCTATCCTTCAAACCTTTTATACCATTGGTTACAATCTCTTCCAAGCCCGGCACTTTGTACAAAGAGGACTTATATTCTTTGTCTGATTGTGAGGCCAAAATATCTAAGGAATTACCCTCCCCAAACCAAGATAAAGGCAATACATAGGGATTTCCTTCCTTGTCTTTCTTTTTTTGTTCAGGGGAAGGAAAATAATCAGTAAAAATGGTTCTGATTGCTTTACCGATTAAATTGTAAGCCACAAGACCGGCACCTTCCTGTTCCCCTTCATAAACCAATTCCACTTTTCCTGTTATCGCAGGGATGACTCCAATTAGGTCGGCAACCCTGACAACGGTATTTTCTTCATTGTTGAGATAAATTCTTCTTTCAGCCGCAGAGATCAAATTCTCATATGCTGAAATGGTCAGTCGTGCGGAAACCCCACTTTTTTCATCTACATATTCACTTTTCCTTGCCTCAACCGCAATCTGTTCAATCAAGTCCTTCATCAGTTCAGGGACATGAATTCTCTCAATGGGTTTACCATTTAGATTTGCTTCCTGAGATGTAATTCGCTTTCCAATTTCAATGGATTTTGGGTAATGGGTAATAATTTGACTTTCTATTCGGTCTTTTAAAGGGGTTACAATAGACCCTCTATTGGTATAATCCTCTGGATTGGCAGTAAAAACAAACTGTATATCCAGGGGCAATCTCAATTTAAAGCCTCTAATCTGAATGTCTCCTTCCTGAAGGATATTGAACAATGCCACTTGTATTCTTGCTTGCAGGTCAGGTAATTCATTGATCACAAAAATGGAACGGTTAGATCTTGGTACCAAACCATAATGAATGACTCTCTCATCGTTATAGGATAGCTTCATGGTTGCAGCCTTGATCGGGTCCACATCTCCAATAAGATCAGCGACAGAAACATCAGGAGTTGCCAGTTTTTCTGTGTACCTATCTTCCCTATGCCACCAGATAATGGGAGTGTGATCTCCTTTTGTTTTGATCAAATCTTTCGAATAGGTAGATAAAGGCATTAAAGGGTCATCATTCAATTCAGAACCTTCAACTACAGGGATAAATTCATCCAGTAATTGTGTCATCATTCTGGCAATCCTGGTTTTAGCCTGACCTCTAAGACCGAGTAAATTGATGTTGTGCCTGGAAAGGATTGCCCTTTCAATATCTGGTATGACAGTATCCTCATATCCCCAGATCCCTTCAAATACACTCTCCTTATTCCTTATTTTTTTTATTAGGTTTTTCCGAAGTTCCTCTTTGATGGATAGTGCCTGATACCCTGCAGTCTTCAGTTCACCAAGGGTCTTTATTTTTAATAATTCCTTACCTGGGAGTTTCTCGTATTCCATGATTAAAATTTTTTTGTTCGGTTTCTTCTATAATCTTCAAAAATTAAATTGCCCAAACCCTTTAAACTACTGTAATATGCATTGCCATTGTTCACTTTGGTGAATTCTTTGACAAATTCCTTTAGGTAGGGATCTGAAGCAATCATAAAGGTAGTTACAGGGATTTTCAATTTCCGGCACTGGGCTGCAAGTTTGAGTGTTTCACTTAAAATTTTACTATCTATACCAAATGCGTTTTTATAGTATTTGATCCCCACTTTCAAGCAAGTTGGTTTACCATCTGTTATCATAAATATCTGCTTATTGGGATTTTTTCTCCTTCTGAGCAAATCCATGGCAAGTTCCAAACCGGCCACTGTATTGGTATGGTAGGGACCAACCTGTAAATAAGGAAGATCTTTAATTTCAATTTGCCAGGCATCATTCCCAAAAACGATAATGTCCAGGGTATCTTTAGGATACCTGGTTTTGATCAGTTCCGCAAGGGCCATGGCTACTTTTTTAGCAGGAGTGATGCGGTCCTCACCATACAAAATCATAGAATGGCTGATGTCTATCATTAATACTGTGGAAGTCTGGGTTCTGAATTCTGTCTCAACCACTTCCAGATCATCTTCAGTTAAGAGATAATCTTCTGTAAATCCATGGTTCACTTGGGCATTGCGTATGGAGTCTGTTAGGGCTATCTGGTCCAAGTTATCTCCATAACTATAAGGTCTCCTGTCGGTACCTCTTTCCTCCCCTTCCCCAGAATGTGCGGTTTTATGCCTGCCGCCTTTTCCCTTTTTAAGTTTACCAAAGATTTCTTCTAAAGCATTTTTTCGGATAGTCTGTTCTGCTTTAGAGGTGATTTTTATTTCTCCTTTTTGATTTTCTTCAGTGAGATAACCTTTTGTTTTTAAATCTTCAATAAAATCCCCAATGCCATAATTTGGATTGGTGAGATTATAACGCTTATCCAAATTGCTTAACCAGGATAAGGCTTCGGCCACATCTCCTCCTGTCATGGTGATCAACTGAAGGAAAATATTTAATAGATTTTCAAACGTATTCTTCTCAGGATCCTGAGGGGGAACATATTGGGTGAATCGAAATCCTTTCATGATATTCCTGTAACAAATTGGAGGGCGTATGAGTTTATATAGTATACGTAATTAATTGATAATCATGAAAAACTATTTGTTTCCTGTATATTTAGTCACCTCCTTTCTGATGGTGTATGTGACAGCCATCCAGGTTAACCTTAACACAGGAATTATCCTGTTCTTCTTCTCTATTTCTCCCCTACCTATCATTTGGATGGTTTACAAGGTATTAACCGCTGATGTACAAGTAAACTCAACATTTGAAGAAAAATGGTACGAGGATATGTGATAAAAACCCTTAATAATATACAAATTTAAATCATTCTTCGTTAATTATAACAAATTCTAAATATTGTCAAGATAAAAATTAGTTGAATATAATTTTTTTCTAAAAAAAATTGTATTTACCGAATATAAAAACCTTGCTAAAATCTGAAAATGATTTTATATTTTTGTTAAAGCTTAATTTTCACCAAGAGTTTTATTCGACAGAATATGAACAGGCGTATAAAAGTGCATGGCAAGGTACAAGGTGTTTTTTTTAGAAGGAACACCCAACAAAAGGCTATTGAATTGGGGTTGAGAGGATGGGTTAAAAATGAAGAGGATGGAACCGTTACTGTAGAAATTGAGGGGGAACTACATTCTATCCTTGCCATGCAGTCCTGGTTAAGGGTTGGTCCACCTGATTCAACTGTTGAAGGTTTGGAAATCAGTCAGGGAGAAGACCAAGGCTATTTGGAATTTTTAATTTTGCAATAACCGGTTTTTGTAATCAATTTACGAAGGATTGATTTTTAGACAGCCATTTTAAATAGCGTTTCCCGGGCTTGTTGAACAGGCATCCATTCTCAATAATTTTACTAATTTTGCCCTTCAAAAAACCCCGTATATCATGCTTGATAAATTACAAGCAATAAAAGATAGATTTATTGAAGTTGGTCAGCTCATCATTCAGCCGGATGCCATGTCTGACATGAGCAAATACACCAAATTGACCAAAGAATACAAAGACTTGGAAAAAGTCGTGGCCTTGTATGATGAATACAAATTGGTTCTTGATAATATCGCTAGCACAAAAGAGATTTTGGAAAAAGAGAAAGATCCGGATTTCCGTGAAATGGCGAAAGTAGAATTGGATGAACTTAAGGAAAAGGAAGGACAACTTGAATCTCAACTCAGACAACAACTTATACCCAAAGACCCCAATGATTCCAAGGATTGTATATTGGAAATCCGTGCAGGGACAGGGGGGGATGAGGCTGCCATCTTTGCCGGTGATTTGTTTCGGATGTATGAGCGATTCTGCGAAAAACAAGGTTGGAAACTTACTGTCCTTGATTTGACTTTTGGTTCATCGGGGGGCTATAAAGAAATCATAAGCACTGTTAGCGGGGCCGATGTCTATGGTATGCTCAAATATGAGTCGGGAGTACACCGGGTTCAAAGAGTTCCTGCTACTGAAACCCAAGGAAGAGTGCATACCTCCGCAGCAACAGTAGCAGTATTGCCGGAGATGGATGAAGTGGAAGTGGATATAAATATGAACGATATCAGAAAAGATACTTTCTGTTCCTCAGGCCCGGGAGGACAATCAGTCAATACTACTTATTCTGCAGTTAGATTAACCCATAATCCTACGGGTTTGGTGGTAACCTGTCAGGATGAAAAATCCCAGATCAAGAATTTTGAAAAAGCTTTGAAAGTACTTCGTTCAAGGTTATATGAAATCGAATTGGCCAAGCATAATGAGGCAGTTGGGGCACAACGGAAGTCAATGGTAGCTAGTGGGGACCGTTCGGATAAAATCAGAACCTATAATTACCCTCAAAGTAGGGTAACAGATCACCGCATCAATAAAACTGTTTATAATCTTCCTGATGTGATGGATGGAAACATCGAAGATTTTATTTCTGCTTTAAGGTTTGCTGAAAATCTTGAAAAAATGAAATCCACTGGGATAGAGGAATAGAAAATAAACTAAATTCTTCCCTTTGATAATTTGGCCAATTTTAAAAATTGGTAGATGTAAAAAAATGGGAAATGTCTTTGAATGCCACAAAAGGGAATTAATTTAACGGGATAATGAAGATTGAAGGAAAGAAGAATGTAAGCTTGGTAACGTGGAATGATGGACATTTCCATCAGCTGTATCCTTTGGCCAATAATCCCAATATTGCAAAGAACCTAAGGGATAGATTTCCTTCTCCTTATACCATTCATGATGCCAGGCATTGGATAGAGCATAATATAAAGTTTAATCCTCCTCAAAATTTTGCAATTGAATATGAGGGTAAATTAGCAGGCTCAATTGGTTGTGAAATAGGTAAGGATGAATTGCGTACCAATATGGAGGTCGGTTTTTGGATTGGGCAGCCTTTTTGGGGCAAAGGGATAGCCACTGAGGCTTTGATTCTTTTTATTGAATATGCACTTGACAAATTTCCCGGAACGAAAAGGATTTTTTCCCAAGTTTTTGAAACAAATATTGCATCTATGAAAGTCTTGGAAAATGCAGGGTTTGAGCCAGAAGCTATTTTAAGGCATGCCTACATTAAAGATGGCAAAATCGGGGATCTTTTTCAATATGTAATTATCAGGGAAGAAGTAGAAAAACACCAATAAAAAAACCTCTTCTAGATGAGAGGTTTTTTTATAAATCAACAATTCTCCAGGGCTTGGGAAATATCCCAAATAATATCAGAATAATGCTCGACGCCTATGGATAGCCTAATCAATCTTTCACTTATTCCCATAGTTTCTTTATCTTCCGCTGAGACATCGCTATGGGTCATGGTTGCAGGGTGCTCGGCCAAAGATTCTGTACTTCCCAAAGAAACTGCCAGTTTTATCAGCTTTAAATGATTTAAAAAGGTAAAGGCTTCCTTTTTTCCACCTTTAATGTCAAAAGATAACATAGCACCCGCACTGAACAATTGTTTTTTGAATATGGCATGCTGTTTTGTTCCGGCCTCCAAATGACCTAGATAATAGACCTTTTCAACTTTTGGGTGATTCAACAAAAAATTAGCGACTTGCTCTGCGTTTTCGGCTTGTTGGGTCATCCTTACTTTCAAAGTTTCAAGGCTCCTCATCAAAAGCCATCCAGTCCAGGGTCCGGCCATATTGCCTAAAAATGTCCTTAAAGTCCTAACCCTTTTCATATGTTTGGATCGGCCCAAAACAGCACCTGCAATCAAATCTGAATGCCCCCCTATATATTTTGTAGCAGAATAAACCACCAAATCAGCCCCAAGTTTCAATGGATGTTGCCATAAAGGACCCATATAGGTATTGTCTACACAGACCACAATATCATTTTCCTCATTTGAAAATGCATCCGCTATTTTTCTGCATTCATCTAAATCGAAAAGTGCATTTGTCGGATTTGCCGGAGTTTCCACATATACCATTTTTAATTTTTGTCCCAATCCTTTGGTTTTCATTTCCATAATAATTTCTTCCGAAGATTGGGTATTGGTAAATCCAATTCCTTTAATCCCATATTGAGGCAATACTTTGTTGATGAAGTGATCTGTTCCTCCATATACGGGTTTGCTATATAATAAAATATCACCTGGCCTAAGGAACTCCAACATGACTGTGGAAATCGCAGACATACCGCTTTCAAAGACAGCACATTCGTCGGCTCCATCCCAAAGACAAAGTCTTTCTTCCAATATTTGAAGATCAGGATTATTTAATCGGGAATAGATCAGCCCTAATTCTTCATTGGGTCCTTTTTCCCTTTGACCATAGGCCACCTCAAAAAAGGCCTTACCTTCTTCTGCTGAATTAAAAACAAATGTGGAAGTTTGGAAAATTGGGCATTTGATGGCTCCTTCTGATAAAGCTGGCTTATAACCATGAGACATCATGAGGCTCTCTGGGTGAAAATATCTGTTGTCCATTAATTTTGGGTTTATGGACGTAAATCACCGTAAAAGCCCTGAAATAATCAAGTGGTGATATAAAATATTATTTTGATAAAACTAAAATCACATTGATTAAATTCTATAAAAACACAATTAAATTTTGCATATGAGGAAATAAAGAATTTTTATTTTTATCATTCGGTTTAGGAATCCTTTCTTGGCAATAAAATAAGGAAAGTCCCATTTTACCTGACCAATACTTTTTTGATATATTCTTTTTCCCTGGTTTGAATGATGATATTGTAATACCCTTGAGGCAAGTTTCGGAATTGGTAGTCATTAATTCCAATCTCTGGAATGACCTGGTTCAAGGTTTGACCGAATGCATTTACAATCCGAATTTGTTGGATAGTGGTGATTCCCTGTATATTGATTTTAAAATCGCCGGAGGATGGGTTTGGATAAACCTTTATATTTTCTTCCTGGAAGATTTCCTCGTCAATGGAAGTAATGATATTAACATTTACTGAAAGTTCATTCGATTCTCCCTCATTGCAGCCGTTCATTGGTGTGACAGTGATAGTGAAATCCCCTTCTCTCTCCCAAATTACAGTTATTCTGTTACTTCCCTGACCTTCCAAAACTCTTCCGCCCTGTCCGCTGATCGTCCATTGGAAATTCACCTCCGGTACTGAGGTTATTTCATAGATTTCTTCGGTAAAGCCAACCATTACCGGACCTGAAATATCAGATGGTTTTGAGGGAGGGGATTGAACAACAATTTCTTTAGTAAATGTCTGGCCCTGTCCACAAGGGTTGTTTGGAGTGACTTGAACATTGGATTGGGTTGTTCCTGTCCACCTTACTTTAATCTGGCTCTCTCCTTGTCCTTCCAATATTTCTCCACCCATTACTTCCCAAACGAATATGGTGCCCGGTATATCAGGAACAGCATAAACTTCCTCCGTATTCACACATACCGCCCCTTCGCCTTCAATTTCTCCAATAGTTTGAGGAGTAGTTGATACAATCACTTCCAGACCTGTCGTACCACTGTTGCCACAAAAGTTTTTGCCTCTTACCAAGACTGCATTCCTTCCAGGTATATCCCATTCCACCACGATTCTACTACTTCCCTGTCCTTCTAAAATGCGGCCACCGTCAACTCTCCATTCAAACTCCACTTCCAGGCCAATAGGTTCCTGAACAGTATATACCTGCTGACTTAGACACACATTGTTTTCGCCGAATATAAGGGTAGGTTGTTCAGGAACCTGACAATCATAGCTGAACAAAGTTCCGTTCTCTCCCACAGCAAATCCATTGCTTAAAGTACCAAAGCTGATTCCTGTAAAATCCTGAAAAGTAGCAGTCGTTAATTGTTCCCATGACTCTCCGCCATCTTTAGTCTGAATCATCAGACCTTTTTCTCCTGCAACAAATCCCACCTGTTCATCTAAAAAGGTCACATCATTAAAGTTCTGATTGTAAGCAAGATTGATTCTTGACCAGGAAACTCCTTTATCAATAGTTTTAAAAATTGTTCCTGACTTACCGACGATAACGGCCGAATTTTCATCTAAAATGGAAATGGCATTTATATCCTCTGTAATGTTTATGGATATTTTTTTCCATTCCCCGTTATCCAGAATTGCCACAAAACCGGATGAACCGATAATAATTCCTGATTCTTCATTGAAAAAAGCGATTTTACTGAAATTAAAGTTGGTGTTTCCAATTGAAATAGATTCCCAATTCACCCCTCCATTTTCTGTTTTGGTTAAAAAACCGCTGTCTCCAACGGCATAACCCAAATTGTTGTTGAAAAAATATAAGCCATTGATGTTTACATTAGTCCCCGGATTAAGTGAAGACCAGTTTACCCCTGAATTGGTGGTCCTCAGAATTACCCCCCCATTTCCACATACATATCCAAATGCATTTGTTGTAAAAAATAAGTCATTGAAAGTATTGGAAAGTGGTCTTGAACGATCAACTAGGGAGTTTCCTCCATTGCTTGTTACAAAAAAACTTCCATTCTCCCCAATAATGTAGCCTAAGGTGGCAGTCCTGAATTGTGTTCCCTGATAATCGATTTCCCTTCCCGATAACCTAAGTCCCCAGCTGCCCCCTGAATTGTTGGAAGTCAGTAAAAAGCCGTTGGTTCCTACGGCAAAAACCACATTGGCATTTGCCCTAAAACCTGCATCTACATAATTCTGTTGGTTGTTGACATTGATGGCATCGAAAGTTGTACCTGCATTCAAAGTTCTAAGTAAGGTGGCGTTTTGTCCTGTTACTACTCCTAGATTCGGGTTTGACCGGTTGAATGCCACTGCAAATAAATCTCTTTCTGTACCCGATGTAATTTCGGACCAAGTCTCCCCGGCATCTAAAGTCTTAATGATAGTTCCTTTTTGCCCTACAGCATAGCCAACTTGGGAGGTGACAAAATAAGTGTCATTGAGTCCATTTGTTTGTCCAGTTGTTTTTATACTCCAATTATTCCCACCGTTGAAAGTCCGTATAATTTCTCCTGCTGAGGTAGTAACATATCCAGTATCCGCGTTGAAGAAATAAAGACTTTTTAAGTCATCCAAAGTGCCTACGTTTTGTTTCGACCAGGTCTGACCAGCATTGGTAGATCTGTAAACTTCCCCATTATCTCCAACAATATAGGCTCTGGTCCCATTGAGGAATTTTACTTTGTTAAGCCTGATGTCTGCGCCGATATTAAGTAATTGCCAATTGGCCCCACCGTTGGTAGTCCTGAAAATATTACCGTTTTCTCCTACCATTAAACCAAGCGTTTCATTAAAAAAATCAACAGAAAGCATTCTGACCTTATCCGGTGCTTCCTGTTCGAACCAACTCAATCCACCGTCCAAACTTTTTAAAATGATCTGATTTCCTGAAATATATCCTACTTCTTCATTGACCCAAACAATTCCTGTGAATTGATTGCCCCATCCGCCTAATCTTCTCCAGGTCTGAGCTTCAAGTACAGAGAAAAAAAATAAGAATAAAAATGTGAGATATAAATGATGCCTCATTTGTTTTCAATCAACTAGATATTACAAAAATAGGATAATTAAGCTAAAATGAAAGGCTATTCAGGGAACAGAAATAAAAATATACTAATTTGTTAGTTTAATTATCGCATGAACTGCATTTAAGTTTTTAGAAATTCACAATAATGCGCTATTTTTAAGTAATGAATTCAATAAAGCTATGGGAAAAAATTTTTACATTCTTTTACTTTTAATCGGATTATTTGGCTGTGGGTCAAATGAAAAGGTGAGTAAAGAGGTTTTTGATCAGGTCAACAAAAGCATGGAAATAAAGAAAGTTAATGAAGCGGATTTGATAAAAGAAGCTTTGAAATGGGGGGATGAAATTTCCTTGGAAGCACAAAACCAATTGATAACGGCATTGCAAAATGCTATTGAAGAAAAAGGAGTACCAGGAGCCATTGATTTTTGTAATATCAGGGCATTACCAATTTTAGATGAAGTGGGTTCCCGGTATAACGTCAAGATAAGAAGGGCTTCCCATCGCTACAGAAATCCAAATGACAAACCTCTCGAATTCGAGGAATTGATATTGGATGCCTATGCTTACAATTTGGAAAATAATATTTCCAATGAACCTAATATTCAAAAATTGGAAAATGGAGAAATTCTTTTTTATTCTAAAGCTATTCAAATTCCCAGCACGCTCTGTTTAAATTGTCATGGAAATATTGGAAAAGAAATAAGTCCGGAAACGGAGAAAAAGCTGAAGGAACTTTATCCTGAAGATAAAGCTACTGGCCATCAATTGGGTGACCTTCGAGGCATGTGGAGTATTCAGATACCTAAAAAGGAAGTGGTAAAAAGAATGTGAGCGGTGACTAAAATTGAAATTGGAGAAAAGAAAGCCAATTATTTTTGCTTTTTTTATACATAATATTAACCTCATAGAATAAATTGCTTTTCATTCTTAGGGATTTGCTTTAATTTTCTTTTTTCTCACTAGAACCAAATGAATAATCTTCAAAAAATATTAAAGGCGATTTATTTGCCTTCAGCTTTAATTATTATCACGTTTTTGTTTGCGTGGAAGTTGCTACCTTTTATTCAGTTTGAGCCTTATACTCAGGAAATCCCTGATTCAAAGCAGACATTTCAAATGGTTCCAATTCCTGGAGGGACATTTAAAATGGGCAGTTTTTCCCAAGAAGATGAACAACCTGTCCATGAGGTAGAAATATCCCCATTTTGGATGGGGGCACATGAAATAACCTGGGATATTTTTGAATTGTTTTTGGATAAAAATTATGAACAGGCTATAGCAGATAAACCCTTACCCGCTCATGTTGATGGTCTTAGCCGTCCAAGTATCCCTTATCTGGACATGACTTTTGGTATGGGAAAGGAAGGTAAACCGGCCATTGGAATGACACAATATGGAGCCATCCAGTTCTGCAAATGGCTTTATTTAAAAACCGGGATATTTTACCGATTACCTACAGAAGCAGAATGGGAATTTGCAGCAAAGGCAGGAACTCAGACAAAATACTTTTTTGGAGATGATGAAAAGAGTTTGGGGGAATTTGCTTGGTTCGAGGAAAATAGTGGCGGTATCACCCATCAAATAGGACAGAAAAAAGCAAATCCCTGGGGATTGTACGACATTTTGGGTAATGTCATGGAATGGACGGCCGATCAGTATGTACCTGATGTATATAAAAAACGAACAGATGCTATTGAAAAAGATCCAAAAGTACTGATTCAGAATTTATATCCCGGAGCAATTAGAGGGGGGAATTATAAAAGTTCACCTGAAGAACTCAGAACCTCCAAAAGATTTTTTTCAAAGGCAGAGTGGAAAAGGATTGATCCTCAGATACCGAAAAGTCAATGGTGGTTTCCAGAGGCCCCATTTCTTGGATTAAGGGTTGTCAGACCCTTAAATCCTCCCAGTGAAGAAGAAATAATGAAGTATTACAACCGAGCACCAATAGCAGATTATTAACCATTAACGATAAACCTATGGAACAACTTAACAAAAATCCCAGGAGGGATTTCCTTAAAACCTCAGCAATCGTAACCGGAGGACTTATGTTACAGCCATTTTCCCTTCCAGGAGCCTTTGCTGCAGGGTCTGATGAGATAAAAATTGCTGTAATTGGTTGTGGAGGCAGGGGAACAGGTGCTGTTTTTCAGGCCTTTGATACTGGCCATAATATAAAACTTGTCGCCATGGCAGATGCTTTCAGGGATAGAATTGACAAGAGTTACGAACCTATTTTCAATAAATATGGCAAAGATAAAGTAGATGTTCCGGAAGAGAGAAAATTTGTTGGATTTGAAGGTTACAAGGAAGCTATCAAATTAGCAGATGTTGTCATCCTGGCAGCGCCTCCAGGCTTTAGACCTGATCATTTTGAAGAAGCTGTCAGGCAAGGAAAACAGATTTTTATGGAAAAACCTGTTGCTATTGATGCGACCGGGATAAGAAAGGTTCTGGCAGCTGCGGAAGAAGCTAAAAAGAAAAAGCTGAATGTAGTAGTGGGTCTTCAAAGACATTACCAGGAAAATTACCGGGAAACCATCAAAAGAATACATGATGGTGTGGTAGGTGATATTATAGGAGGTCAGGTGTATTGGAACGATGGTGGTGTTTGGGTCAATCCCCGTCAACCAGGGCAGACAGAAATGGAATATCAAATGAGAAACTGGTATTATTTCAATTGGCTTTGTGGTGACCATATTGTAGAACAACATGTACATAATCTTGATGTAGCCAATTGGGTAAAAAACAGTTATCCTGTAAAAGCCTATGGGACTGGTGGCAGGCAAGTTAGGACCGGTAAAGAATATGGAGAAATATTCGATCACCATTCCATTACTTTTACCTATGCCGATGGAACTGTAATATTCAGTGAATGCCGCCATTTTCCAGGTGCAACAAATAGGGTGGATGAGCGATTTCAAGGTACAAAAGGAAATGTTTACCTCAGTGCAGGAAATCACGGAATGTTAACTGAGTGGGGAGGGAAGGAAATATATAACCATAAAAGGGAAAACAACCCAAATCCATATCAGGTAGAACATGATGAATTGTTTGATGCTATTGTAAAAGGTGAATACAAATTTGCAGATGCTGAAAATGCTGCGAAGAGTACCATGACTGCTATTTTGGGTAGGTATGCGACGTATTCCGGTAAGGAAATTACCTGGGATGAAGCATTAAATTCCACTATGGACCTGATGCCTGAAAAATTGGCGTGGGATGCCATGCCAAAAGTGTTGCCAGATGAAGATGGCTTTTATCCATATGCAATTCCTGGTAAAACAAAAGTTATCTAGTTATGGAAAGAAGGTATTTTCTAAAAAACATAGGTTTTGCAAGTGTTGGAACAGCAATGGCAGTGAGTTCAACTGCCAATGCATTTTCCAGAAGTAACAAAGCCAATCCGGCATTTAATCTGGATTACGCACCACATTTCGGCATGTTTAAGGCTCATGCCGGTGATGATTTGGTAGACCAACTGAAATTTATGGCTGATCAGGGATTTAAATCTTTGGAAGATAATGGACTTCTAACCAGATCTGTAGAAGATCAGAATAAAATTGGCAGGACTTTGGAACAGTTGGGAATGAGAATGGGGGTTTTTGTCGTGGATGGTGGGGACAATTGGAAAGTTTCTCTAACTACTGGTAAACAGGAGTTCATTGAAAATTTTGTGAATACCTGTAAAAGGTCGGTTGAAGCAGCTAAAAGGGTCAATGCAAAATGGGCCACAGTAGTACCGGGCTTCTTTGAAAGGAGACTTCCTTTGGGAATCCAAACCGGAAATGTGATAGAAGCTTTAAAAAGAGGTGCTGAAATATTTGAGCCCCATGGCCTTGCTATGGTTCTGGAGCCTTTAAGTGATACCCCTGAACTTTTTTTAAGAAATTCGGATCAATCCTATGCTATTTGTAAAGCAGTGAATAGTCCTTCCTGTAAAATTCTTTATGACATTTACCATATGCAACGTAATGAAGGAAACCTTATTCCTAATATGGAATTATGTTGGGATGAGATTGGATACATACAAATCGGGGATAATCCAGGAAGGAAAGAGCCAGGAACTGGAGAAATCAATTACCAAAATTTGTTCAAATTTATTGATAATAAGGGTTTTAAGGGTATTTTGGGAATGGAACACGGTAATGCATTTCCTGGTAAAGAAGGCGAGGTTGCTTTGATTGCAGCTTATAGAAAAGCTGATCAGTTTAAATGAAAAATTTAAAACCCTTAATTTTTCCTTTAGTCTTGTTATTTGTTTTTTCCTGTGAAAAACAAAATAAAAAATCCGAAGTGAAAAATCCTCTTGGCTGGGATCTGTTGGAGACATCGGTAAATTCCTCCATCAGAGGGCTATCGCCTGTAACTTCCAATATTGTCTGGGCCAGTGGATCAGGAGGGATTTGGTTGAGAACACTGGATGGAGGTGTAACCTGGGATTCCGGAATAATTGATGGATTGGACTCAGTGGACTTCAGAGATATTGAAGGCCTGGATGCGGCTACAGCAGTAGCCGTTTCCGCTGGTCAACCAGCAGTGATATATAAAACAAAAGATGGAGGGATAACCTGGGAAAAGAAATTTCAAGGTTCAGAAAAAGATTTTTTCGATGGTATGGTATTTCATAAAAATCATGGGTTTGTTATCGGTGATGTCGTTGATGGATTATGGAGGATAATTTACACCAAAGATTTTGGAGAGACCTGGATTATCAGCGAAACTAGTCCAAAAGGAAAAATTGGATCCGGTTCTTTTGCAGCAAGTGGTTCAGGGATATTGGTCAATGAGGATGATTTATGGTTTATCAGCGGAGGAGAGGAAAGTAAATTATTCTATTCACCTGATAGAGGATTTCACTGGTCAGAATTTTCAACACCAATAATTCAGGGGGAACCCTCCCAAGGGGCTTTTTCTCTTACTTTAATTGATCAGAATGTATTGTTTGCAGTTGGAGGAGATTTTATGGAGGAAAATTCAAAAGTGAAAAATGCCATGATTTCACTGGATAAAGGAAAGTCATGGTCCCTTCCTGAAGGAAATCCTCCTTCAGGATATAGATCAGGAGTAACATATTATCCATTTCACCATTGGCTTATCTCAGTTGGCCCAAATGGTTCGGATTTTTCCAAAAATGGTGGTCATGATTGGGAGAGGTTTTCTGATGTTGGATTTCATGCGGTCTTTTTAGATAAATCCCAAAGTAGTATTTGGGCCTCAGGACCTGATGGGAAAATAGCCAGATTAAAGTTTTGATTTTATTGGTTAAGATGGTTAATAGGTAACTTTTTGGATTTTGTTCCGAATAATTTTCTTTATTGATTCATCAAATACACCTATCTTATATTATATTTAATAACTATTATTTTCCCAATACTTCAAAATCATACAAATTAGCACTAAATAATTTATCATGTTTGATATTATTCCTTCCATTTGGTTGATGAACGGAAAATGCGTCCGGTTAAAAAGAGGAGATTTTGCTACACAGGAAGTAATTTCCAATAACCCTCTCGAAATAGCCCAGGCATTCCAGGACCATGGGATTCGCTGGTTGCACTTGGTGGACTTAGATGGTGCGAGAAGAGGTTCGCCAAAAAACTACCATATCTTGGAAGCCATAGCAGGCTATACTGACTTAAAGGTGGATTTTACAGGAGGTATTGCTACAGATGGAGATGTATTGAAATCTTTTGAATATGGAGCCTATGCCATCACTGCAGCATCGGTTGCAGCAACTTTCCCAGAGCGTTTTGCACAATGGATCATGTCTTATGGGAGAGAAAAAATATTTCTTGCTGCAGATACCAATCCGGATGACCATAAGATAAAAGTAAGAGGCTGGACAAAAAAAACAGAAATTGACCTTTTTGACCATATTGATTTTTTTTATGAAAGGGGGTTGAAATATCTTAAATGCTCTGATGTTACCAGAGATGGGGTTATGGAGGGGCCTAATTTCGAATTATACAAAGAAATTGTAGATAAGTTCCCAACTATCCATTTGGCAGCTTCCGGAGGTGTTAGAAATACAGATGACTTTAAAAGGTTGAAGGATATGGGAGTTACTGCTGTTGTATTTGGACGGGCATTCTATGAAGGGATTATCACCCTTCAGGATTTGGATAAGTTTATGGCAGAGTATGGTCAATAATAAAAAGTAACCATCTTCAGGGATGGTTACTTTATTAGTGTTTTTTAGCCTCTATCCCATCTCACTTATATTCCAAAATAAACTCTGTTAAGTCCGGTTTTTGGTTCTTTTTTCTGTTCAGCTCCAACTGATAGAGATACTCTCCAAGCTCAGTGAAAAAAGGAAAAGCAATTTCATCATATTCATAGGAATCATCATTCAGAATTTCATTTTCATTGGTGTAAATGACTGCTGAAACAAAAAATTCGATTCCATTATCGAAATCCACAAAATAGGAACCATCCAACAAATGACCATAGGCATTCCCAGTTTTATTAAAGATCCTAAATTGAGCAGGTATGGGGCTTTTATTCGTGCCAAATTTGAAAAATTTGGAATAGCTGTCATAGTATTCCGGGAGACTGTAATGTGGGTAATCGCTTTCTCCGGGCAACATGGACATGTATTTTAAAATAAACTGCCGGTCAATCTCTGGTATTTGGAATCTCTCTTCCTCGATGAATTTTTGAGGGAAAATTATTCTTTTAATTGTTCCATGTAGGTCTGAAAGGGAATATTTATTTTTGTAGGTGAAATCCATTGGTGATTGAATCAGTTCTCCACCACTGTAATAGGATTTTCCAATAACGGGGTTATCATTATTAGCATATACGGATTCTGTATGTCTTTCCGGAAGATCTAAAATTGATTCCCCATTGGTTGTTTCAAAATGTATAGGGTTAAAATACCTGTTTTCTTCTTCACTCATAGGCATACTCAAACGGTGGTTTATAATGGTATGGGTCATGCCTTTTTCCTTCATTTTGCTATTGATATAATCCTGTCCCAATAATTCATATAAGCGATTGTAGGCATCATTATCGCTGACAAGAAGGATTTTTTTGATATAATGAGCAATACTAGGCTGCTTATTAAAAGATGAACTGTCATAGTAGGCAGGAATTTGGGAAGGCCTTACAGAATCAGTCAGCATTATAGATTCCTTATTCAGGTCATTATTCCTTTGCTCATTCAACCATTCCAAAGCCAAAATGGACACTGGTAGTTTTACTGTGGAAGCGGGGTAAAAATAAATGCCATCATCAAGACTGAAGCTGAACTCATTAAATTCAGGTTCATTGTTTTCATTTCTGTCAATTCGAGTGTATAATATTTGAACCTTATATTTTTCGGGATTATCTACGACCTTGTTAAGGACCTTAAACTCGGTAGGGATGTCTTTGAATGGAAGTTCTATGTTTTCTTTGCAGGAAGTATAGATCAAAGAGAAAATGAAGAATATCCCTACATGTATTTTCCTCATCGTATTATTTGAATTGCAGACTAAATTCATGCTTTCCTGGATTTATTCAGCCATTTATTGTCCCTGAATTTTCTCCAATGTTTCATATAGTTTTTTAAGATCGGCCTTTTCGTGATAGCCTGAAAGTACAATCCTATTTGTCCAAGGATCTGTCGGTTCCGGATATGGGAAAGAACTGACAATGATACCTTCGTTTTCAAGCAAGCTGACCCATTTCCTGTTTTCGAATGAAAATATTGGATAACCCAATTCGCCTTCCAAACCATTAATATTTCTGGTAATTGAATTAAAATATTGGGAGTTGGCCTGTAATTTTTCAAATCTTTGCTTATAAATATGCTGAGCATTTAAAAAAGCCCATATATATCCTTGTGGTGCCGGTGAAGCGGACCTAAATATCCTTCTATTGGCCATCCCAATGATGGGGCTTATAGGCCCTAAAGTCACACCACCTGGAATTCCCAATCCTTTTGCCAATGAACCAGAAACCAATAATTGGACGGGTAAAAATTTCCATTTTTTATAAGTTCCAAATATATCATCCCCGACAGTACCAAATGCATGACTGTCATCAATTAAAAAAGAATACTGGTGTTTACGGGTGAGGTGTCCTATCCATGAATAGTCATGAATGGAAGGTTTAAGCGCATCTACAGCATTTCCCAAAATCAAAACCCTTTGGGGTTTTAAAGTTTCAGTCATTTCCTGGACATATTGTACCCATTGCTTAAAGGTTTGGGATGTATCAGGAGAAAGTTCATCCGGCAATATGGCAGGATGTGTGTCCGGCGCCATAAAAATATAATCCGTCTCGTCTAATAAATAATTGACTGTTGCATATCCAGCCAGGTAACCACTGCTCCACAATAACCCTTTTTCAGCACCGGCTTTTTCGGCAAAAAATGTTTCAAATTGATCGTAAACATCAAGCCGGACGTTATTTATCCTGCTCAGTCCATGATTTATGCCCAATCTTTGAATCCCTTTGATAACCAATTCCTCAAATTCAACATTGGCAGCAAGACCCAAGTAGTCCGTACCACTGAAATAAAGATATTCTTTATTATCTCTTTCGATGGTTCTGCCAATTTTTGTTTGTAAATGGAATAAACTCATGGATGTTTTACCTAAATAGCAAAGAAATAAAAGGTGCTTATCAAATAATCAATCAATTAATCCATTCGATTGGACATTTCCAATAATTATTGATTAAAAATCTTCAACAGCCCCTATTACTCCAATTTTTCAGTGTAAATGTTCCCAAACCTGTCTATAACTTCGATCTCTAACTTCGAATTAAGAGAATTTGGTTTGAAAAAAAACAAATGGTCCGTCCTCTGTGCGTTTATCCAAGAATGTTTAGAATCTGAGCTTCTTTGGTTAAAAGTCTGTATGGCAAAAGGGTCATAAGAGGTTTCTCTCCTTGCTTCTCCTTGATAAAGCCCATCCTCTTTCCATCTTATTTTCCATGATGGGTCCCAGTTCCACACGTTGATACAATATTCCTCCAGGAAATCTGGATGCTGGCCAGGTAGGTATATTCTAAATTGAAAGGATTTTTCCTTTCCTATACTTTGATAATACCAAGACAGTTCATTTATAGATTTATATACACCATAACCCCTAGGAGTTCCATCATAACAAATATCAGCCACCCACCAAGCGCCACTTATTGCTGCTGTATTGTGTTCAAAAATATTCTCCTTAAGAATATTTTCATTCCAATGCACATGACCAGATATGAGATGGGCTTTGTAGTTTTTCAAAATTTCATATAAGGCATCCCT
Organism: Shivajiella indica; assembly: GCF_042683085.1. NCBI lineage: Bacteria > Pseudomonadati > Bacteroidota > Cytophagia > Cytophagales > Cyclobacteriaceae > Shivajiella > Shivajiella indica. The sequence continues at coordinate 52,247 of NZ_JBHUIV010000002.1, forward strand.
ATTGATCAAAGATTCTTTATTTTTGTCTCTTCCTGGATTGTTTTCGACCACTTTTGAATAGGAGGGGATATGCAAAAATACAATCAGTTCTGAACCCTCATCTACAGATTCCAAGTCTTGCTCCAACCATTTTAATTGAGTTTCATTTAAGTAACCAACATATTGTTTGTCACCTAATAAATATACATCTGAAAGCACTATATAGTGCCTTTGCCCCCTGTTAAAAGAATAATAGGATGGACCATAGTGATTGGTGAATGGGTATTGGGAAAATTCATTTGACCGTGCCAAAAGGTCTATATCATGATTGCCCAATACCTGAAAAAACGGGATTCCAGTAGATTGGATGCCCTTATTATATTGTTCAAAAAGATCAAATTGGTCAAATACTAAATCTCCTAAACCCACCCCGAATAAATTGGGATCATTCAGCAAATTTTTGGTCTTTATCAGATCAGTGCAAGATTCACGGATAAATGAATTTGCTTCTTCATCAGTCTGTAACTGAGGATCCGCCAATGAAATAAAATGATGCTCTTCCTCAGGATAAGGATTGGGGACCAGGAAAAATTCTACCAAGTTCAATTTTTTTTCATAATCCAATTTTTTGAAAAAATCCACTGAACCGTTTTTCAGTACATTCAATTGATAACCTGCTGGATAGCTGAAGAAAACAAATGGCTGATCTGTTGAAAATTCAAATTTGCCTTCTTGATCAGACTGGTAAATATATTCTCCATCTGAAATGGAAACTTGAGGAATTCCGGTTCCATTTGCCGAAATTCTTCCCTTCACTTGGGTAAAATTGAATTTATGTTTTTCCTTCTTTTCTGCGATAGCTAAATATGGCAATGAATATATGCCACCTGTAAGTAAAGCACTGTTTTGAATGAACCTTCTCCTGCTAATCGATTTCATATGAATGGAATTTATAAGATGCTTAATTTAAAATTCAATTTATTTAAAGCCATAAAAAAAGCCCTCAATTTCTTGAGGGCTTTAATTTTTCAAATTTCAATTAATTGAAGATATATCTCAAACCAAATTGCATTCTCCAAACGTCAACCGGATTGGCAGTTGGTTGGAAAGTGGTAGAAATCAACTGATCTCCAAAGTTTCTCAGTCTAAACTGAGGTACACCACCTGAATTTGTGCCAGCTGGAATCAATGGAGAAGTTGAAGTTACAAAGTTACCTCCTCCCCAGTTATTGTTTAATAAGTTTCCAACATTAAGAATGTCAATTCTGAATTCCAAGGTGTTTTTCTTTCCTCCTAGGTCTGTAAACAATTGTTGTGCAAATGAGAAGTCAGCTCTATATACCATTGGAAGGAAGGCAGCACCTCTTGTGGCAACTTTTCCCCTATTGGCACTTAAATATTTATCCTGTTGGATAAATGCTTCCCATGCATCTGCTTGTTCAGCAGCAGTAAATGTTCTACCAGAAGAGGTAAATTCCTGGAATATCATTTCTCCTTTGTTTTTGTGAATGTAGATCAGGTCATTGGAGAAACCACCGTCTCCATTGAAGTCACCCCCATAAACATAGCTGTAATTTCCTTGGGTTCTTCCTTCCCAGAATAAGGAGAATGAAGTGTTTCCGAACTTGAAGAAGTTCTTATTATAACTGATGGCAGTGAATGCTCTGTGGCCCATTGTATTGGCAGAGAAACCAAGAGTTGGGTTATTAGGATCACCGTTATGAGGATTGTTATTCCAAGAACCAAAAGCGATTGATCCTGCGTCAACAGTATTTTTAGCTTCACCATAGCTGTATGCAGCTTTTACATACAATCCATTTGCGAATGGTTTTTCCAAGGAGATGGAAGCAACCCAAGAATTACCGATAGCTTGGTTGTTCAAGGTTACAGCATTATCAATTTTTTGGTTGATCCTTGTAGCTGAATTACCTCCAACCCATCTTGGTCTTGGATCAGCACCTCCAAATCTAAAGTTTGGAGCAGCAAGGTTGGCATTGTAGTAATTGACGCCATTGACATCAGCATTATAGATGAATTCTGCAGTACCGATAATTCCGTACGGTAATCTCTGATCCAATGCTATATTGGTTCTCCACACTTGAGGGAATTTGAAGTCAGGTTCTGTCAATGCCAATTCATACCTTTCAGCAGGAGCCCCGGTCACAGTAGCTGGTTTGTAAGCATCAGGGTTAGGGTTGAAAGGTCTATCTGTAGTATTGTCCAATCTGTCAAACCCAGTTAAGATACCATTGTTACCTACTTGGTTGGAAATCCAGACATAAGCCGGTCTTCCTGTAAAGATTCCGGATCCACCGCGGATTTGGGTAGTTCTATCACCCGAAAGATCCCAGTTAAAGCCTACTCTTGGAGACCAAAGAATGTTTGCATCCGGTAATTTGTCAGTTCTAAAACTTACATTTTCACCTGCCGGATTTCTGAAGTTTAATCCTTCAACTTCTGTGTTTCTCAATGCAGTATTACCAAAGAATGGGACATCAATTCTAAGTCCATAAGTCAAGCTAAACTGTTCACTGGCAGTCCATTCATTTTGGCCATAAATACCTGCATAGTTTACTTCCAAAGGTTGTAAAGGTTTTACTTGTCCTGGAACATTGGAATACCTCACCTGGAATCTTCTAAGTTCTGTATTTGGGGTAGTACCTGCCAAGAAAGCATTCGCATCTGCGTAGAAATCTTCGAGCGAATTATACACATAAGCAGACTGTGAACCTGGGAAGAATACGTTTTCAGACTGGTAGTTTTCATAACTGAAACCAAAAGTCATAGCATTTTTTCCTTTGAAGATCTGAAGGTTGTTCTGAATCTGGAAAGTTTTATACCTCAGTTCATTGTTCGGAGTAAATGGCTCAAATCCAAAAGTGGTGTAAACGGCATTATCTTTCAATATATCCACCATTGGGAAGAAAGTTCCTCTTGAATCACGGCTTTCATCCTGATAAGTGTAACCAATAATCAAATTGTTGGTCATGTTATCCCTCAATCTTGAGTTCAACTCACCAACAATTGATCTGATGTTTTCCAAGATGATATAATTTGAATTTTGGAAGTTAAGACCGTTTAGGTTGGATCTTCTGCCACCAAATCCAAGAGAAGAGGAATTGGAAAGCAACACATCTGTGGACGAATCCAAGTGGTTGTACCTCAAGCTAAATTTGTTTTTATCATTGATATTGTAATCCAATTTAATCAAGTACTTGGTTGCAGCAGTATTGTGGTCATATCCTTGATAAGGACCGGTCTGATAACCGAAGTTGGTATTTAAGAAATTTGATAATTGGTCTAGATCAGAAGCTAATACCCTTGTTACGTTACCTGCAGCATCCTCATTACCATTATTGGCCCTGAAGGTTGTTCCTGGCTCCGTTGTATTTTCATCCTCAAATGAAGCAAAGAAGAATAATTTGTCTTTGATAATTGGACCGCCTAATCTAAATCCTAATTGAGAGTAATTGAATTCTCCTGGATTGAAGGTGTTTTCTCCAGCTTGAGTTCCCACATTGTTTTGATTTCTCCATAAATAATATGCAGAACCTGAGAATTCATTGGTACCGCTTCTGGTAACTGTATTAACACCTGCACCTGTAAAGTTACCTTGTCTCACATCATATGGAGCCACGTTAACTGAAATTTGCTCTATAGCATCCAAGGAAACAGGAGAAACTCCAGTCCTGTCACCAGGCTGGCTACCCAAACCGAAGGAATTGTTAAAATAAGAACCATCAATGGTGATGTTGTTCAATCTGGAATCTTGACCTGCAAAAGAGTTACCGCTTGCTTGTGGAGTCAATCTTGTAAAATCGTCAATTCTTCTGGAAATGGTTGGTAATCTGTTGATTTGATCATTTCCAATTGCAGTTGTGGCTCCGGTCCTGTCAGAACTGAAAACTGAATTTTTTTCTCCCAAAATAACCACCTCTGCCAATTCAGCATCATCATCTCTCATGATGACATTGACGTTGGCAGCAATACCTAAGCTTAGGTAAACATTTTCAACAGATTGGGATTCAAATCCAATAAATGAAACTGTTACAGTATAAGGTCCACCAACCCTCATGCCCGGGATGGTATATCTACCTTCTATATTTGTCACTGCTCCATACCTTGTTCCGGAAGGTACGTGAGTGGCCACCACGTTAGCACCGGGAAGTGTTTCCCCGGTATTATCGGTTACCCTACCAGTCATACTGGAGGTTGAAACCCCTTGCGAAAATGCCATACTTGTTACAAAAACAAGCAGAAAAGCCGCAAAAAGACTTTTAAGTAAAGATTGCCTCATAATTTTGATTTTTGTGGAAATTGAATTAAAATATTAGTGATAGTCTTTGTTTCCGGATACAAATGTAACCTTGATATCCAAGTTTATTTTTTTGTAAATGTTAAATTTTAACATTTATTCACAATTTTACTTAACAATTTCTTAACATTGAAAAAAGAAGGAAATTTTATTTTTAGACAAAATTTTGCATTTCAATCTGTTTTTATGTGATTTTCTATCTCTATTTGTAGGAATAAGTTTTTTTTTAGCAGAATCGTGTTAAGAAATCTTTACCCAAATGTTAAGCTTATAAATGTGTAAAAACAACTGATTTTGGAGGATTAACTTCTTATATTTAGTGATAAAAATTGGATAAAAATGAAAAACAGAAATATAATTTGGCTTTATTTATTCCTGATTGTCAGTATTCTGGATATCCTATTTACTGCCAATGGAGAGAGAGAATTCCGGTATTATTCCAAGCCTTTGATTTTGGTCATGTTATGGCTTTATTTTTTCTTTTCAAGCAAAGCGTTTAATGGCACTTTATTACGTAAAACAATTTCATCCGCCTTGATTTTTTCCTGGTTAGGGGATGTATTGTTGTTATTTCCGAATTTATTTCTTTATGGATTGGGGGCTTTTCTTATGGCCCATATTTGCTATATCATTGGCTTTAAGGTAGCCCAGCATAATCCTTTTGCAATAGGGCAGGTCAATTTTATCAGGTTATTTTTCCTGAATTTACCAATTTACATATTGGCTGCATTTACTTATTATTTGATTCGAGGAGGCCTGGGGGAAATGCAAATACCTGTTGTCATTTATTTAATTGTTATCGTCATGATGGCGACCACCGCAAGAGAAAGATTCCGAAAGACTAATTCAGGAAGTTTTTGGCAGGTAATGATAGGAGCCATTTTGTTTTTAATATCTGATGCTGTATTGGCGATCAATATGTTCTTCAAATCCTTCCCTGAATCAGGCGTAATTGTCATGGGAACTTATATCACAGCACAATTATTGATTGTCAAAGGAATATTGACCCATTCGAAACCTTCATAACCAAAATTAAACCTTACTCATGATTTCGGGGTAACTGATACCCATATGGCTGTTGTCGTAAACAGCCTGTCCATCCTTAATCAGGATAATTTGAGGGGATTGATGAAACACCCCAAATTCATTTGAAATTTGGTCTGAAATATTCCTGTATCGGATGAGATCAAGGAAGAAAGGAGTGACCTTTTCTGTATCCTCCTGCTTCCAGTTTCTTAGCAGTCTATCGAATGCCATACTGCTAATAGAGCATCGTGTTGAATGTTTGAAAATCAAAACCGGCTTTTCAGCACTAATTTTTTTTATTTCTTCCAATTGAACGGAATTTTCCAATTTAATCCAATCCATTTCTTAATTATTCTTAATCCTTTGGAAAATCAAATAACTTTGGCCTGAAATTAGTTCCCGTTCACATGATTTCCTGATCAATAAAATAGGTTGTTTTACAACTAATTTCACATATAATAGCAACTTAAAAATTATCCATCTAAGGTTTAATAAGAAACAATGTCCTCTAAATATCCTTTATTCCTCATTTTTTTCATATTGATATTGGGTTCCTGCAAAAGCATAAAACCTGAAAATCCCCCTGCTCCCACAAATCAGGATGTTTTCTCCGCAAAATCCATTATTAATGTTCCTATAAGTATCCCATTGAGTCTTTTCGAGGAAAATCTCAATGAAAACTGGAACAGCCAATTGTTTTCGGATAAGGCTTTGAATTTGGGGTCAGGGCTTTTTGCTGATCTGGATGTGAACAGAACTGGGAAAATTTCCCTTAGAGCTTTGGGAAATAATTCCCTCCAGGTGAAAATCCCCATGAATCTTAAAGGTGATTTAAAGATTGAGAAAAAGGTTTTTGGTCAGGTTTTGTCTACCAGTATTCCTTTCAATGAAAATATCAGTCCGGAAATCAGTTTTGTTCCGGAGATTGGTAAAAATTGGGATCTAGTAGTAAAGAATCTAAATATTGACAATTGGGGGAGATCTTTGAAGTATAATCTATTGGGATTTGAAATAGACTTAGATCCAATAGTGAGAGGGCAGCTACACAATGTTCTCGACAAGCAGTTGTCTCTTTCCAATCTGAGCAGACTTGATTTTAAAAATATGGCCCAGGAAACCTGGAATGCTTTCTCAGAACCTTATTCTTTGGAATTTGGGGAAGTACAGGTACATTTTTATGCTGTTCCAACTAGATTAAAAGTGAGGGATAAAGTTTCAATAGATCAAAAATTGAATCTTTATTTAGGTATAGAAGGAGAAATGCATTCAAAAGTTGGTGCTAAGCCCCAATTGAAACCTGTTCCCTTACCCGATATTGAGGATAATGAAAACGAAGATAATGTTCTGGACATCGTTTTACCCCTGACTTTAAGGTACGAAGATTTGGATGTACAATTGAATAAAGCTATTTCAGGTCAAAATATAAGGGCAGATAAGAATACGGTTCTGATACCTGATAACCTTAAAACCCAACAATACGGAGATAAAATTTTGCTGGGAATGGATTTCAAAGCTATCAGAAATGAAAAAAAAGAAGTTAAGGGAAAAATTTTCTTTGCAGGGATGCCTGTATTCGACAGAGATTCAGAAAGCCTGAAGTTTGATAATGTAGAATTTGATGTTAAAACTTCTGATTTTCTGGCTAGATGGGGGATTAAGTCAAAAAGGAGAAAAATCCAAAAGCAAATAGAAAAGCTTGCCATAATTCCTTTGGGAGGTTTCCTGAAAGGAGCAAGTTCAGAATTGGCGCATCAAGGGTATTTGGAAACGGGCTTCGCCACCTTCAAAGTGGTTAATCCAAATCTGGTTGTAGAGGACATTACCAATACAGCTGAAACAATCCAGATTTTTTTGCGGGCAAAAGGAGAGATGGATGTTCAATTAAAGAGTCTGAAATAAAAGAAATATGGAATTTTCAGAAGCATATTTTTTTTTATAGTTAATGGAAGATTTAGCCATTAACTTTGTAAAAAAATTGAGGAGATGCAGGAGTATTTTCTGGAATTAGGAATACCAAAAGAAATATTTGATTATGCCATTATGCCTTTGCTTATTTTTTGTGCAAGGGTAATGGATGTATCCATCAATACTTTAAGGATCATGTTTGTTCTAAATGGGAAAAAAAATGTTGCTCCTATTCTGGGATTTTTCGAAGCCATGATCTGGTTATTGGCTATTGGACAGATTTTCCAAAATGTAAATAACCCTATGTCTTACGTGGGCTATGCTGGTGGATTTGCCATGGGCACCTATGTGGGTATGACCATTGAGGAAAAACTTGCGCTGGGAAGGGTTTTGGTAAGAGTCATTACTCCGGTGCCCATGCCCGAATTGATTGAATATATGAAGGAAAAGAATTTCAGGTTTACCAATGTCGGGGCAGAAGGTAGGTACGGCAAGGTTAATTTGCTTTTTACCGTGATGAAAAGGGAGGACCTGAAGGATTATATTGAGACGGTCAAATCTTTGAATGATAAGGCTTTTTACACTATTGAAAGTGTGAAAAGAGTCAGTGAAGATGATTTGAATGTAATGGAAGATAGGCCAAGGTTTACCACAAAAGTCTGGAGTAGAATCAGGAAGTAATTTTTATGTCCTTTAATCTTCCTGTTTTTTATTCGGCAAACTGCAGTCTAACCAGGTTCGCATAAAATCCATTTTCCTGAAGAGTAAGCTCCTCATGTGTACCTTTTTCCACAATTTCACCCTCTTTTAGGACATAAATTCGGTCAACTTTTCTAATAGTGGACAGCCTGTGGGCTATGATTATGGTGGTCCTGTTTTTCATCAATTCATCCAAAGCTTCTTGTACCAAAGCTTCAGATTCAGCATCCAAAGAAGAAGTTGCTTCATCCAAAATAAGAATAGCAGGATCTTTTAAAATGGCCCTGGCAATGGCTACTCTTTGCCTTTGCCCACCGGATAATTTTATTCCTCTTTCTCCCACCTTGGTATCCATCCCTTCAGGGAATTTGCTTATAAATTGCAATGCATTTGCTTTTTTGGCAGCATTGATGATTTCTTCTTCCGTAGCCTCTGGTTTGGCGTAAGCAATATTTTCGCGGATACTTCCGCCAAATAGCAATACTTCCTGTGGTACTATTCCGATATTGGATCTCAATTGCTTTAAATTCCAATCTTTAATGGATTTTCCATCAATTTCTACTGCTCCATTTTGGACAGGATAAAATTTGAGCAAAAGTTGAATTATGGTTGACTTTCCTGCTCCACTATGACCTGCCAGGGCTACTTTTTCACCGGCTGGAATGGTAAGATTGATGTTTTTCAACACTTCTACCTCTGGTCTTGTAGGGTAGTTAAACCTGACGTTTTTAAATTGAATAGTTCCTTTTACAGGAATTGCCTCGTGATCTGCAGTGGATTCCTCCGGAGATTCCTGGAGTATTTCCAATACCCTTTCAGAGGATCCGATAGCTTTTTGAATCTGTCCATAAATATCTCCTAATCCGGCAATTGACCCCCCGATAAAGGTGGTATAAAGTACGAAGGATACCAGATCGCCAATACTCATATCCCCTGAAGCAACCAGGGTTGCACCGTACCACATGACGGCCACAATACCTCCAAAGAGTGCAAAAATAATAAAGGAAATAAATGCCCCTCTGAACCCTGCAGCCTTAAGGGCTACATTCACTACTTTATTAAGACCTTTGCGATACCTGTTGGATTCATATTCCTCACCAACGAATGATTTCACCGTCATGATGGAGTGCAATGTTTCTTCTACAATAACGTTGGCAGCTGCTAATTCATCCTGGGTTTGTTTGCTTAACTTCCGTATAAATTTCCCGAAGATCATGGCAATAATGATCAATACAGGGAAAGTAGCCAGCATGAATAGCGTCAATTTTGGTGTGGTCACCATTAAAAATATTATTCCTGCCACAAGGGTGATAATCTGTCTGAACAATTCCGCCAAAGTAACCGAAAAAGTATCCTGAAGCATACTTACATCAGCCGTAATGCGGCTTATCAATTCACCGGTTCTCCTTTTGTCAAAAAAGGTCATGGGCAACTGAACAAGTTTGCTGTATAAAGCAATCCGGATATCCCTCATACTTCGCTCCGATACTTTTGCAAACAACCATACCCTAAAGAAGGAGAAAATGCTTTGAATTAAGAGTATCTCCAGTAAAATCAGAGCTATACTATTGATGTCATTTACAAGCCAGGCCTCACCTGATGCTGTATCAATCAATTTACCAGCTACAAACGGAAAAGTTAGAAGGGTTAAACTGGAAAGAAGAAGAAAAAGCATTCCAATAAAAAAATTAATCTTATATGGTAATATGAAGCGGAAAATACCCCCTAACTTACTCAAACTTTCCTTATTGAGTTTCCGCTTTTCATGTTCTTCAAGAGTTGCGCCTCTTTTTTTTGCCATCGATATGGTAATTTGAATTATTTCTAACCTTCAAATTTAGAAAATCTGTTTGGTTTTGGTTTGAGTTCTTTGATTTTCATTCAATATTTTCCAGAGTACAAGAGGGAAATTTATGAATGTCAATGTCTTAGAGCTATTTCTTGATTTTTCTTCCTGTAACTCTTCTTAAGAACTCTTTTTCTTTTTCCCAAAAGAAACCAAATTGACCAAATACAAATCCCCAAAACAGGAGTATTATCTGATACAAAGGAAGCACCAAAAGTAAATAAAGAACCGTTTTCCAAAACCCTCCCCTTTCCATGCTGACCCCCAGAAAATCAAAAATAGGCTTTTTGATAAATAGGATCGTGAATCCTGTCAAAGCAAATACGATTAAGACCAAAACCACTTGAAAAAGGCTTTTGAGTTTCCACTTGGTTTTCAGTTTTTCAAGGAAGTTTGGTTTTGGGTTTTCTGACATCGATTATTTACCAGGTGTTTTAAGGTGTATGTAGTAAATTTAGCGTGTTGATCAATTGGGATAAAATAAACGGTTATTTTTCCAATCTAAATACTGGATATCTATTATGTTCTTTTTCCTTCCAGGGAGAGTGTTCATAAACCCATCGCAATTGGGCCGGTCCTGAATTGGCCAATTCTGGGTTTTGGGATTTAGCCTGCTCTAATGCTTCCCGGATTTCCGGATTTTGTTTCAAAAATTCTGAAGCTAAATCTTCAAAAACATACGCTGAATAACCTTCCTTTGCCTGAAGGATAGTGTCAAAAAAATTCCAGGCAAAAAAACTGTCTTCACTTTCCGGCTCCAGGACTTCTACGATATACCGGTTCTTTTCTTGGTCCATCGGAACTATCCAATCTCCTTCCCTAAAATTGATTGTGGCTTTGGATTTCTCTACTTTTACATTGCTGTGGAGGTAATGGCCTTCATAAGGTCTTTGGGAAGTCTGGAAATCCACTATATGGTACTGGCTGACAATTATGGTGGTGTCATTTTTGAGAGCATTTAACCTAACCCCATTCCTTTGTAGATTTTCTATCACAGGGTACCATCCTTGGGGAATGATGTAAGCCTTGGGTTTTTCTATTGCAACTCCTTCTGCATAGGTATCAAAGAATTTTACTTCTTTGATGAAAGGTTTGTCCCTGTCATAAAATAATCTGGGATGGCCTGAAACTTCAGAGGGCTTTTGCCCTGATTCATATCCCATGTATTCTATTAATTTGTGTTGGTTACGGTCCAAGGTATGATTTAATGAAAAGTAACTTCTTTCCTTTTGGGATTCCCGGTCAATTTTTGCCAGTTCTATTATTTTTTTGCCATCTTGTGTGATAACATCAAAAAAGGTAAGAAAAAGCTGATAGGTAGATTTAACCCTTTGATCATAGGGTTTGAGCATATGAGTTTCTGGCATAAAGCTCAATGTACTGAACAAGGCAGCGTATCCGCTACTGTACCTTCCGCTATCTTTGAATTGCCCCCAACCATCTTCAGGTTTTCTTCCCCAAGCATTCACATAGGGAACCATCGGGAAGTTCTTTTCTTTCATTTTTTTATATAAAAGATGATTCAATTGTGTATCCAAATACTGTCCCAATTCTCCTCCAAGCCTGTGGTGCTGGGTGGAGATCAAAGTCATCACATGTTGGTAATCTGCTCCATTACTTACATGGGTATCAATAAAAATCTGGGGTTTGAGCCAGTTGAAAATCAATTGAAAGGATCGGGAATTTTTGGTGTCTGCCTTGATAAAATCCCTGTTCAGGTCAAAATTTCTTGCATTCCCTCTAAAACCGTATTCCTCTGGACCGTTTTGATTTACCCTGCTGTAACTTCCCCGATTAAGATGACCTCCGATATTGTAAACAGGGATAATTGCCAATGCCAAATCATTGGGTACCTCAATTTTGTCAAGAACCATATCTCTTAACAGCATCATGGAGGCATCTATTCCATCAGGTTCCCCTGGGTGAATCCCGTTATTAATGAATAAAACCAAACGGTCATTTTCATGCCATTTTTTGGGATCAAAATCTCTATTTTTGTCATAGAGTATGACATGAAGTGGAAATCCTGAATCGGTCATGCCCATCTCAATCATCGATACCTCCTCAAAGTCATCAGCAATTTTTTGGAAATAGGCAATTACTTCATCATAGTTTGGCGATTGATTTCCTCCGGTAAGTTCAAATTGCGTCTCATAGAGGTCTTGGGCTTTAAGTGAGAAGCAAATGATCAAGGGAAAGAACAATAAGGTCAAATTCTTCATGCCCAAATTTGGAGAAAATGTTCAGGAAATGCTAATAACGATAAAAGAGCTAGGTTTTCTTAAAATATTATTTTAAATTTCATATATTACGTTACGTAAAAATTGTAATGAAGAATACATTATGTATATTACGTAATTTTATAATAATTAACATATCTTTCCATGAAATCACCGGAAAATCCTTTTGTACTTACCAACCATATCGGAAAGAAGTATTTCTGTAACAGGGAAAATGAATTAAAATCCTTGCTCAGCCATGTAGAAAATAACAGAAACTTAATGATATATGGATGGAGGGGATTGGGGAAGTCTACATTGGTACACCGTTTTTTTGATAAGTTGGAAAACAAAGGTCAATTCGAGACGCTATTTATCGACATGTTACCTGCCAATTCTCTGGAAGACGTGATCAAGTTATTGGCCTCAGCCATTTTTGAAAAATATGGAAGGGGTAAACCTGGTATTTCATCTTCCATGAATAAGCTCTTTTTTGTATTGGGGGCAAGTATTCGATTTGATCCTTATTCTGATATGCCTGATTTACATTTAGGGCCAAGGCAATTGGGAAGAGAAGAGCAATCTTTACAGGCTTTGGGGGAATTTCTTAAAGAAAGGAAGAAGCAGGTGATTATTGCAATGGATGAGTTTCAACAACTAGATTTTTTTGAAGAAAAGAACACAGCATCTGTCTTTAGAAATTGGATGCTTAAATATCCAGAAATCCGTTTTGTTTTTTGCGGAAATCATCCCGGCAAAATGTTGGGAATTTTTGCTGAAAAATCCAGTCCCCTGTACCAAAGTGCCCAATTAATTCCACTATTACCTCTACAATTGGATCATTATACCGGGTTTATTCAAGATCATTTTAAATCTAATGGTAAATATATACCCACAGAAGTTATTGAAATGATTTTCAATTGGTCAAGGGGGCAGACTTACATCATTCAGTTGGTCTGCAATTATCTTTTTGCCCAATGCACAAATGTAAGAGCCGAGGATTTTATGAAAGTTTCTAAAGAAATCATCGAGCAATACCTTCCTGTTTTCGCCACTTTTCCGAAAATGCTTACCAAGGCCCAATGGAATTTACTCAAGGCAATAGCCAAAGAGGAACCTTTATTTAATCCTATGTCCAGCGAGTTTTTGATCAAGCATCAACTAGGTGCAGCAAGTACAGTGAGTACAGCTTTGAAATCACTTCAGAAACAAGAACTTGTTTTCGAGGAAGATGGAGGATTTTTTGTCCAAGAAGTATTGCTCTCCCGTTGGATGAAAAATTTATAAAAAAGGCTGTCCTCAAATTTGAAGACAGCCCTTATACTCCTTAGCTTAAGGTAAACTCCGGTAATGGGATGATTTTACCTCCCGCCATGGCTGATTCATGTGCCAGAATGCCCACGCAAGTAATATTTGCAGATTGCTTGGCATCAGGGTATGGAGCCCTACCTTCATTTAGGGCAGTTAAAAACTCATGTGCCAAATGAGGATGGGATCCTCCATGCCCTGCACCTTGTATGAAAGACAAATGCTGATTGTCATCTGAATCATATACCCCTGCTGTGGTGAAAGAAGCTATTTCTTTGGGGAGTAAATGAGCATAATCCGGGATTTTCACTCTTTCAGGAACTTCTCCAGTATGGATCACACTGTCCTCATGCTCTATCAATGTCCATTCAAAGGATTTTTTCGATCCGTATACATCAAAACTTTCTCTGTATTGTCTGGCGGTATTGAATAAGGAACGGGTAACTTCAGCGGATAGGTCCGAATCTTTCAATTTGATATGACAAGTTTCAATGGCAAAAGGAGATCCGTATTTGGAAATAAGATTTTCATCAATCCTTCCTGAACCAAAACAGGAAACATATTCTGCCTGGGCTTTTGGTAAAGCTAAAACAGGGCCTACACAATGTGTGGCATAATGCATGGGAGGCAAACCTTCCCAATAGCCCGGCCAACCAGCCATTTCCTGTTGGTGGGAAGCACGTAGAAACTGGATTTTACCCAATTCACCTTTTTCATACATTTCTTTTACAAATAGGAATTCCCTGGAATAAATCACCGTCTCCATCATCATATAGGTAAGTCCGGTTTCCTGGCAAGCTTCCACGATTTGCCTGCACTCTTCGACGGTGGTTGCCATAGGTACGGTACAGGCAACATGTTTCCCAGCCCTCAATGCCTTCAGAGATTGTTCGGCATGGGCCTGAATAGGGGTATTGATATGTACCGCATCTATATTTGGATCCTTCAACAATTCATCATAGTCGGTATATCTTACCTCTACCCCAAAAGCATCTCCGATCTGATTAAGTTTCTCTTCATTTCTTTGACAAATGGCATACATATTGGCCAGAGGATGTTTTTGGTATATGGGGATGAATTCCGCTCCAAAGCCAAGCCCTATGATAGCGATATTGATTTTTTTCTGAGTCATGATATTCTGGTTAAGGATTTAATATTTGGTTTAATGTGTAAAAGTCCTGCCTATGATCCAATCTTTCAGGAAGGCCAATCCCTCTTGGGCAAAACCGTCCTGACTTTTTGCCAGAGGTTTCCAAATGCAAACCGCACCGGCAAGTTCCTGTACATTTGGCGTAAAACTTTCTATGGAAATGACCCCGGAATAGTTCACAGCTTCAAGACCACGCTTGAAGGAAGCCCAGTTTGTTTGTCCTGTTCCCGGTATGCCACGGTGGTTTTCAGAAACCTGCACATGGATGAGTTTATCTCCCACATTTCTAAAAGCCTGTTCCAGGTCCCGTTCTTCAATAGTAAGATGAAATCCATCCAAAAGGACTTTAGCTGCCGGATGGTTGATGTCATGGATTAACCTCATCAATTCTTCCGTGGTATTGATAAGATCTGTCTCAAAACGGTTAAGCGTCTCCAAAGCAATTTGCTGACCTGAAGCCTCCGCCATCTGACAAACCTTATAGAGATTCCTGACTGCCCGATCCCATTCTATCTTTCTTTGTTCTTCTGAAACTAACCGTGCTTTACCGACTGCGGAATACATGGGGCCGGCAACAAACTTTGCACCTAATTGGGAGCTGATATCAAAGCATGCTTGCAGGTAGTCAAAACAGATTTGATGGTATCGCGGGTCATCATGTGTTAAATCCCTTGTTGGGCCGAAAGCACCACAAATTACCGGCTTAAGACCATTGTCCAAAAGGGCTTTTTGAACCTCTTTTACCTCTATCAAGGAGGGGTCTTCGACAGGAATTTCTACCGCATCAAAGCCCATTTCCTTGATTTTTGGAAATAAGTCAATGGTTTTATGGTTAAATGGAGAAGTCCAAAGCCAGGTACTTACTCCAAAACTTATATTTAAATACATCTTTTTTTACTTATTCCACAATCATTTTACCATTCATTATCCTCCAATGTCCTGGGACAGTACATACAAATGGGTATTCACCAGGCTGGCTTGGGGCCATGAACATCAAGGTTTCCACATTATCAGGGTCAACCAGTTTTGAAGCGATGATGATTTCAGGAATTTCAGGGATATAATTTTTCTCAATTCCTTTAGGATCTCTTGCCATTTCGTCAGCTGCTTTTCCAACTTTTTCCAAAGAACCCGCCTGAGCGATCAAAATATTGTGCTGCATGAAGTCCTTGTTTTCAAAATCAATGATGACAGGTTGTCCCGCTTTTACTTTAAAGCTGACAATATCATATTTCATTTCATGAGGGATCACTCCGATTTTTACCACTACAGCATTCTCCCTTGAAATAGATGAAGTTCCGGATTCAGTAGCTTTGGCCATGAGAGAACCTAGGTCAAAATCAGGATTCTTAAAACTTATATAGCTTGCCCTGCCCATTCTTCCTCTCAACCAGGAGAAACCTTCGTAATCACCCACCTGATTTTCTCCGCCCATGTCATTACCTACCCGAACATTGGCAGGGGTAACATTTCCCTGGAACAAACCCGGCGTTTTTGCTTTTCCGATTTGTTTATTGTCAATAAAGAGTTGCATTTCCCCATCCTTCAACAAACTGGCATTTACTGTAAAGAGGTTATTGGGGAGGCTTCCTTTAGGAGTAGTAATTTTGTAAGTTTTTCCTTCTTGCTTGACCACCCAGTTCAACATGTCTTCTTTAATGAACATGACATAACCATTCTGTTTGTTGCCCTGAGCCACAATTACACCTTCAATTCCATCATTGCCTTTTGCCAATTCAGCGCGAATATGAATTTCCTTTCCTTTTACATCAGGCGGAAATGCAATGGGCGCTCTTCTATCCAAATTGTATTCCTCTTCTACTATACTTTTGGCAATTCGGTCTGTTAAAGTGTATAAGGAATCCGCTTTTTCACCGGGTAATAAAGAGGCGAGATTAGAATCAAAATAATTTGGATGATTCAAGACACCCGCGAAAATGACCTGGGCTAAATAGGGATCTTTTCCATTAGCCTCATCCAGACTTGCCTGATATAGGAAGTTGCCTACATCATTGGATTTTGGCATTTGTGCAATTGCCTGGAAGGCGGATTTCCTCACATTCAAATCCGGATCCTGGTGAAGTTTGGCGGCTATAATAGCATGATATGTATCGACTGTTTTTGGCAATACTTCAATTGCATTTCTTCTGACCCCGGCAGATGGGTGGGTCAATGCCCTTTGCACAATTTGTAAAGTGTTTTTATCCGATCCATCCAATGTTCCCAATCCATGTAAAGCCCACATGGCATGTATAGATGCTGTATTTAAGCCTAGTTCATCCGTTTTCCTGTTGTCAATCAGCTTGTAAAGGTCTTTGACAATACTTGTATTCTGATTTTCTACAATCAATCTTTGCGCAGTCAATCTCCAAAACATATTGTCTGAGTTCAGCCCTGCGATTAGATCCTTGTTTTTGCCAGGATCAATTGACATTGTTTTATAATCGTTGTTTCCTTTGTAAACCAACCTGTAAATCCTACCATGTTTCGCGTCCCGCATGGGGTTAATGTAAGCATTGCCTGCTCCGTTTTCAAAGCCTCTGGGGGTGGGGTTATGCTGGATGATAAAATTATACCAATCTGCAATCCATAATGCTCCATCAGGCCCCACTTCAGCATGAACAGGTGAGAACCATTCGTCTGAACTGGCCAGTATATTGAATCCGTTTTTCTCCTTAAAACCAGAACCTTCTTTTTCAATGATTGCATTGTGCAGTACCCGGCCTGTTGGCTCTGCAACAAATGCAATTCTGTTCCAGTACTTTTTAGGGAAGTTTCGAGCGGTATAGAAGTTATGCCCCGCGGCTGCAGTATAACCACCGTGGTAATCTACTTGTCTCAAAGCAGGAGTTAAATGGGGCATGTCATAATGGCTATCAATACCAAATACTGTATTGTTCATCCCGCCACTGATTGGTCTTCTGACAAATTCATTACTCATGGCCAAATAGGCACTGTGCTGGCCGTTTGCCGTGGAGATGAATACATTAAAATCTTCAGAAAAACCTAAGCCCCAGGTATTGTTGCTGGTTGAACCCAAATATTCAAATTCAGAAGCATCAGGCGCAAAGCGGTATACTCCTTGTGAAAAGGTGAATTGTTTTCCACCAACTTCGCCGTTGAATCCTGAATAACCCAAAACCCCCCAAATTTTATTATCGAAGCCGTATTTAAGATTAGAAGGTCCTGCATGGGTATCACTTTTTCCCCATCCTGTAATAACTACTTCCCTTACATCTGCTTTACCGTCTCCATTCGTATCTTTTAGGAAGACAAAATCAGGGGCCATGGAAATCAGTATACCGCCATTGACTGCTACCATACTTGTCGGTATGTTTAATCCTTCTGCAAAAACCGTTACTTTATCCGCCTTTCCATCTCCATCGGTGTCCTCAAGTATTTTTATACGATCATTTCCCCCCTTTTGCCTCACTTCATTGGGATAATCCTCTGTTTCTATTACATAAAGTCTTCCTTTTTCATCCCAGCACATGGCCATGGGGTTCACGATATCCGGTTCTGAAGCGAATAACTGTAGTTCGAAACCTACGGGAATCTGAACCAATTTCATGGATTCTTCCGGACTCAAAGGGAATTGGTATTTTGGAGGAGGAACTCTGTTTTCATAATTAGGAATAACAGCCTCTTCAAATTTTGGCTGGGGGATTTCGAATGAGGCAACCTGATTCGCCACTTTTTCCCCAATGGCCCATAATACTCCATTTGCCACCAAGGTATGGAATTCCGGCTTGGACCAGGTTCTTTCATCATGACCATAAGCAGTATAAAAGACACGACCATTGCCTTGGTTTCTAACCCAGGTCCAAGGCTCCCTGTGCCCGTTTTCTTCTCTTTCCATCAAAACGGTCATATCAGGATTGATCATATGGTGCAGATAGGTTTCATCCCATGTTTCAAAAACATTCACTCCTTTCATGACAGGATGGTCAGGAGCGATGATGTCCACCGTAAATTCCCCTGTGCCATGAGATTTGAACTGGCCACCTACAGCTGAAACATACCAATCTGAATTTCTGAAACAATAGGAAGCAGAATGCAATGGAATAAAGCCTTTTCCGCTTTCCACATATTTTTTCAGAGCGGCTTCTTGGGCAGGAGTGATTTCATCATGATTGGCATATATCATGATACCATCATACATGTTCAGATTTTCCTCATTTAGGTCATTGGGGTCTGAGGTGTAAGTCAGGTTGATCCCTTTTGGGAATAAGGCTCTCGCCAGGATTGGCATAAGTTTCTCCGAGTCATGATGCTTGCTGTCATGCCCCAGGAAAAGTATTTCTGCCCTTCTGGGTCCGTCATGTAATGGATTGAAGCTGCTTTTGGATTGGCAGGCTATCAGAAAGATAAGGCCAAACAGGGTGAGTAAACTGTAAATTCTCATGTAGAATAATTTATTGGTTATTTGGGAATCTAATATGATCAAATTCCAATTGTTATTCTCACTGTATTTTAACCAATTCTGACTGTTTTTTGATATATAAATTGAATTTCTTCATTTTTTTTAACATTATTAAGGTAATTATGAAACAGGCGCTTGAAAAATCAAGGATCCCAACCAATAAGGCATTTGTTGTTAAGGAACTGATTGAACCCTATTTTGATAATCACTGGCACTTTCACCAGGAGTATCAATTGTTTTTGGTATTGGAAGGGAGAGGAACCCGGTTTATTGGGGATCAAATGAAACCGTTTAGGGAATTTGATATGGTTTTCACAGGACCAAACCTCCCCCATTTATGGAGGAATGATCCTGTGTATTTTGAAAAAGACAGTACTTTGACTACACATGGAATTGTTATTTATTTCGGAGAAGACTTTTTGGGAAATGCCCTTCAGGAAAAAGAGGAGTTTGAAACCATCCGCCTTTTACTACAGAAGTCTTTGAGAGGTTTGGAGATAGTTGGGAGTACCAATCTTAGACTTCGGTCAATGATGAGGGAATTGGTTCATTCCCAAGGATTGGAAAGTGTGCTGCTGCTTTTACAGATTTTGAAAATAATGGCAGAATCTGAAGAATGCGAAGCCATTACAAAAGTGGGATATACCAACAACAATAAGGAATCAGAAAAAGACCGGATGCGGAAAGTATATGAATTCGTTACAGAAAATTTCCAAAAAAAAATCCAGTTGAGTGAAATAGCGACTTTGGCTAATATGACAGAAAGTGCTTTCAGCCGCTATTTTAAATCCCGGATGAACAAACCTTTTTCAGAATTCCTTGCAGATGTCCGTATCAGTCATGCCTGCAAATTACTTCATGAAAGGGACATTAACATTAGTGAAATCGGGTATGAAAGCGGATTCAATACGCTTTCCAATTTCAATAAGCAATTTAAGGACAGGATGGGGGTTAGTCCATTGGTATATAGAAGTGATTACCAGAAGACTTTGGAGTAAATATGGGAAGTGTGAATTGGAAAAGCGGATTTCGGAATTGGTAAACCAAGCTATACTCACAATCTAATTTATTGAATCGTGAGTATAGCTTGGTCAGATATTAAAAAAGTGTTTATTTCAGAGATGTGTTTTCTTAATAAGTTTAATAATTGATTGTTCGAACAATTACCTTTTGTTATCCATATCAATTTTGGAGGAGGACCGTACAAAATAGTTTTATAGTAAAAATCCTTGTCTTTACTTAATATTGCATCAAAATTGTTTTTAGCAAATTCCCAAATTTCATCGTCTGAAGAAGTTTCTAATCCCAATTCAAAGACATGTCTGCTCATTGGGAAATCTTTTTCGAGTACCAGTTTTGCCAAAACCGAAATATTGTTGTCTATCAGGATTTTTGGCATAATTGATTATGGTGTCAGTTGTATCTTCCTTTCAACATCGGCAGCATAAGCTAAGCATGCCAAAATATCCTCCTTTGTCAGCATGGGGAAATTTTCAATAATTTCTTCCATGGTATCACCGGCTGCCATATAACTAAGCACATCGTATACTGAGATTCTCATTCCTCTGATGCAAGGTTTTCCGGAACGTTGTTCTGGGTTAATGGTGATATATTTTGTGTAGTCTATCATTTAAGTATCAAATTACCCTTCTAATTTACGATAAATGAGAATAGGAAGGCAAAATTTATGGATTAACTAAGGATGAACATTCCTTAATCAGCCGTTCCGGGTTTGATGATCTGCCCAAAGAAAACAGCATTGAGGAAGAGTTTATTGGTCCCATACCAAATGGCCCGGAAATTCGGGTTGTCCACCATTCCGATGACCCGGCCAGTTCCCAGCTTTTTTACTTGAATGATGGCGGTATTAGGGATTTTTGCAAGGTTTTCTGGATGGACATATCCGCTAGCCAAAGGCGCATCTGTATATACCATTGGATTGGCGTATTGGTTTTTTGCTGTTTCCAGGAAAAGATTACTGTTCCGGAATGTAAATAAAGACGCTTTTTCATATCCATAGCCAATGGGATGGGTGATGTCAAGTTTGGCATTGAAAATAGTCCCACTTGTCATCCTCGCTCCTGTATTTTTGGTGAAATCTGCATATAGTTCAGCAGGCTTTTTGGCCTCATTGTCATCTTCTTTAAATTCAAACTTCACCAATTCCTGACTGTTCAACCAACTCATGGCATTACCCCTTGCTATTAAGGTTCCACCTGCTGAAGTCCAGGATTTTATTTTCTCTGCATCCTCTTTTCCCAGTGAATTATAAGGCCCATTAGGCATCACGATAACATTGTATCTACTCAGGTCGGCTGACCCAATTCTTTCTACCGGAAGTAAGGTAATGGGCATTCCCATTCTTTGATCCAATAAATGCCATATTTCTCCTGCTTCCAAACTGACTACTCCCTGTCCCACCAAGAGGGCAACTTCAGGTTTCTTTAACACATCAATTTGAGGAGAACCCAAATTTATTCCTTCAGTATAACCGGTTTTGATGGCATGAATTTCCAACCCGGTTTCTGTTGCGATTTTTTGAAGATCCTCAAAGAGATTTAAATCCGGTTTTTCTTCCTTGGGAAGATTTACCAAAATGCTGCCTCTTTTCAATTCCTTTTTGCCTTCTATTTTGATGGCCTCATTCGTCACCCTTACCAAATACCCTTTTTTCATCAACTGATAGGCAGCTTTTGGGGCATAATAACCTTCCCATCCAAAACCGTAGGCGAAGGCATCTTTTTCACCTTGAATTTTGCCAGGAGTCATTTTGAAGTTTTCATCAAGGGGGCTGACATTTGCAAGATTCAGGATACGGCTACTCAAAGCCATATAGTCCAGATTGAAGGCCATTGGCATGGTCCAGGCCGAAACATCATAGAAAAGACTGTCCTGAAATTGATTTCTGGTTTCAAAAAGTGCCTTAATTAATCGGTATTGAGGCTGATTGAGAGGAACGATAAAGGCTTTGCCTGTCTCAAAAGGCACTCCATTGACCGTAATGTCTTCATTCAATGAAAAAACGTCTACCTCATGCTGGCGGATCATTTCTGCCAAATGGTAACTTCTGGCCCCATCATGCAAATCTCCGAATATGAAGGCTTTGTCTGTGTCTGCCTCTGCCTGTTGTAGACCCTCTTTGTAAAAATCCTGCATGAATTTGTTGAACTCATTTCTCATGGCCTTCCCTGCTTCAAAAGAGCTCAGGCTGGTACGGAACTGGTTGCGGATAGTGAAAGCAAAAGTCAAGGGTCCGTAATTGCTCTCCTGAAGATGACCTCTAGAGGATGCCTGCTCAAATAAAATCCCAATGGAACCCTGTATATCAGGATAAGTGGAACCATAACCGAAATAATATTCATCGAAACTTTCTTTTGCATAGTAGAGGGAGCCTATTTCTTCCATGGCTTTGGCATGGTAGGCTGCCATTTTTTCTGTGAGCTCTACTGTTTTCTTTGGGATCAAGGGGTGGTCACGGCTAGGAATACCCGGTTGGAAAAAGAAAGTGGAATTAGATCCCATCTCATGATAATCCAGGTAAATATTGGGAAGCCATTCCTGAAATTTTTTCACCCTGTTTTTAGATTCCGGATGCTGGGCCAATAACCAGTCTCTGTTCAGGTCAAACCAATAATGATTTCCTCTTCCCCCAGGCCAAGCCTCACTTAGTTCCCGTGTATTTGGATCCCCATTTAGATTGTAAGATCGGTGTGAATTTACCCATGAGGAATACCGGTTGTATCCATCCGGATTAAGGGAAGGATCAATTAATACAACAATATGCTTCAGATCTTCTTCTATTTCTTTGGCCGCAGCAAAATGATATGCTGCTAAAAGTGATGAATTGATACCACTGGCTTCATTGCCATGGACAGAGTAGCCAGCAGCCAAAACCAATGGCATTTCATCCAAGTTTACATTGGCCTTTGGATCCCTGAGCTTTTGTCTATCCTCTTTGATCTTTTCAATTTTTCCCAAATTGTCGGCAGAGCTGATGGTCAGCATTACCTGAGGCCGTTTTTCATAGGAATGTCCAAACACTTCAAATTTCACTCTTGGTGAAGATTCTGCCAGTTTTTCAAAATATCGGATGAGCTGGTCATAGTCTACGGTCCATTCGCCTACTTCAAAACCAAGTACTTGTTTTGGTGTTGGGACTTTTTCATCATAAGTATAATTGGAAGGGAGGTAATAATCCAGTGAAATATCCGCTGTACCTTTGGGGCTTTGCTGGGCAAAACCTATAGATGTTATAAAGGCAAATAGGAGAAAGAATAGATGTGTTTTTTTCATGATTCCTTGGGTATTTCCAATCTAAAATAGGCTAAAGATCAAATTTAATACAAAATGCAAATTTGTTGGTTTTGCTCAATACCAACCATGTAAAATCAACGAATAAGTTTTGTAATGAATCATGCTATCTTATTAAATTTAAGTTCACTGAATTAATTTATTCAATTTATGAAAAACTATATTCTTTTCTTGACCATAGGACTTCTTCTTTCTTGTGCTGGACGAAACCAATCAGGAGATACTTCTGAGAAAGCTGACCAATCGGTAGAAGTTGAATCCATTACGAAAAACACTCCAACTGAAGTAGAAGAATCAAATGCAGAATCTTTTGGTTTGATAGGTAAATGGACCATTCCTTCCTCTTTTGGTGGTGGGGAACTTAAAATTGAACACCATTTGGGTAAATATTATAAAAATGAGGAGTTGAATGATGGTACTGTCAATATTTCTGAGATGGTGATGAAGGAGGAGGGAGGAATGAAAATATTCAGTCTCAAAGACCAATCCTCCCAAGATACTTGGGTAATCACAGAAAGCGGGCGTTTGGAAGTTAGAGGGAAAGATGGTGTGATTTATTCCAGTGAGGCGATTTAAGTTAAAAATCCCGCAAAAAATTGTCGCGGGCATCAAGGAAAATTTCCGTGAGAATAAGATATTCCTTTTAAGAGCAGAAATTTAAAAACTCAAGCGTCGGTATAGAACATCACCCAGATCCTATAACCTGATTTGAGCTTAATTTAGGATACTAGGGAAGATTGGACAATAAAAATCATGTAGCATTGTGTAACATTTCTTTGTTACCTATTGATACATATTCCATAGGTTAGACAAATTCAGGGTTCTATAGAATAATAGGTGTATCTTTTGTCATCGGACTTTTTTACCCTTTTGATCAGATCTTTACCATTTGAGAACCTGTAATTGGTGTTAATGTCCATGATCATTCTTGACCTCCTGACCCTACGGTTGTCAAGATTAGGAATATTATTTATTCCCAAAATGTTGTCAAGGGCGTCAATGTCCAAGGTCTGACCGGAAACAGGCCCCAATTTTTTGATGATGCTGGTGACAACATCAATTTCAGTTTCGTCTCTGCTTGTTTCTTTTATAGGTTCTTTCTTCTTAAATTTTACATAAAAGAATGTGGATAAAAGAATCACTGAAAATCCCAAGAAGATGAGTAAAGGATATCTATACTGTTCAAAAATGTTCCCTGAATTATCCAGGATCTCAATATATCCTACTTTGGTCGAATTGTTGAACATAGACTCAATATCCATTGAATGATGAGCACCCAGAGTATTTTGATAAAAGAGAGTATTATCTATAATTTGTAAGTAGGGTGAACCATAGAGACTTTCGAAGGATACCCTTTTAAAAAAAATTTCAAGAGAATTTTTATCAACCAAGAATAAGCCCTCTTTACTTACGTCAGGGTCGATATTTTTAAATATGAAAAAATCTTTTAGCTCGATATGCCCATCATAATACATGGAGTTTCTAAATTCTAATCTGCTTTTCCTTTCAATATGAACTTTTATTTTATGCCATTCTTTGTTATTCCAATTTAAAAAAAAGCCATGATCTTCCATTTCATTTAACGGTATCCTGGGATTAACATGGTTGCCGAAAAGCACAAAAATGCCAGTATCGGAATTGAATGATTGACCCGTGTAATGCAAAGGTTGATTCAAGGTTGCAACAAATTCCCATGAACCTGTTGATTCATCAAAAACCAACAAATCTGAATTATGATTCCACATTCCATATCCTCCAAGATTATATATTTTTCCATCTCTTTCAAACATTTTTGGCCTACAGAGGTATCCACTGTTATCAAATTTATATAGATTCTCTATTCCATCTTCGGACAGTTGGAATAGGTCAAAAGTACAGCGTACATGGAGCTTATATCCCTTTTGGGAATTGAATATCAAATAAGTTCTTCCTATGTTATTGTAAACCTTATTTAAGCTATCCAAAAATTCCAGATTCAAACCTTCAGGTAAAAAAGAAAAACCATTGATTCTGTAATAATTGAATGGATCAGTTCTGAAAAAATAGTATTCACCGGCTTTGGTGACACCTGTAATAAAGAAAAGAATCAATATCAAAAATCTGGTTCTTCGAGTAAGGGTCATAAGTTCAATAATGGATTTCTACCAGTCTTGAATCCTAAAGTACAAAACAATTCCTTTTTATTGCATCATAGAAACATGATTTTTTAATGGGGAGTTTTCTAAAAATTAATGTGTTAAAAATTTACTCATTTATTGATTTAATGCTTATTTTCAGTTCATTATTTAAACTTATAAAATATCAGTTAGTATGGAAGAAAGAGACCAATACACCGAATATTTCAGTACAGGTGAAATCAAAGAGACCGGTGAAACTATCGAAGGCCAATCCCATGGATTTTTCAAATCTTTTTATAAAAATGGGAATGTTGAAACACAAGGCCATTATAAGGAAGGAATGAAAGATGGTTTATGGGAATGCTTTTTCCCGGATGGAAAGCTTGAAATCAGAGGGCATTATAAAGATGATCAATTCGATGGGGTTTGGGAAATCTTCAATGAGGAGGGGGAATGTATCTCCAAAACAGTGTATGATATGGGGAAGAGGATACAATCCAAAGAATAATATTTAGTAGATTGAAGTATAAAAAAGGGCTGCATAAGGTTGATGGGAGCAGTCTTTTTTATAAATTATTAACTACTATTTTCGTACTTAATTCTATTTTTTAAGTAAATAAAGAGAATGTTAATTTTTTCAAATTGAATTATGGTTTTTATGACCATAAAGAATTTTTCCACTCTCCATTAAATCCCTTTATTTAGATAAGTATCTATACATTAGTAACTTGTATAAAACATCTTTTCTTTGGTGGATAGATTAAGAATAATATTTTATGCCTTCCTCTAAAAAACGGTCTAGCCAAATTTTCATAATAGAAAGATTAAAAATGTGTAACAATATGTAACAGTACTTGTGTTCACAATGCTACACGATTTTTCCTTTTTTTTAACTATTGAAGTGTATTTTAGAATATGTGAACGGCATATTAAGCTGTTTTATGTTTAATTAAATTTTTAGGTCATGAAATCAATAAATTTATCAGGAAAGGCATTGTTGATTGCGGTGTTATTAGCAATGTCTGCATGTTTCGAGATCGAGACATTCACTTCAGAGAATGGCGTTGTGTCATTCAATGGTTTCGGCATAGAATTATTCCAGACCGGAGGAACTAATGACAGGGTTCTTGCAGAATCTACATGGAAGCATGTGTATAAGAATTCGGCCAAGATAGAGATTGAGAACAAGGTCAACGGACAGAAATATACCTTGGATTGCGACCCCAACAATTTTACCCAGGCCTACAGGATCACACTTCCCTATGGAAACTATGCTTTCAGCTCGGTAGTTGAGGGGGGAGAATTCGAGCCTTTTCTTCCTTTTGAGGTGTCGGGAGAATTCACTTTAAGTTCAGAAAGTATGGATATTATCCTGCAGGCCACTACGGATTATGGTTTGATAACGGTAAAGAATCAGTTTGTTACTAGTGCTGTTGTGTCTACGGGAGAAATTAGCCCTGTAAATCTGGCATTGCTTGGAGATGAATCTTTCCGGTTTATCTATGCCAGGGGAGGTACGCCTACCAAGCTGGAGATTATTGAATCCTATTCGGGCACTGCAATTGAAAGAAACCTTGAGATAGTGAAATATAGGCACTATAATTTCATACTCGAACTCAGTGAAGGCAATGTAAATTTTATAGATCTGGTGATGGGAGCATTTGATTATGAGGAGGAGGTAATCTCCATTGGATCAAATCTTCAAGTCGGGGATTCCTTTCAAGGCGGTATTATTGCCTATATCTTACAGCCGGGCGATCCGGGATATGTGGCAAATGAAACCCACGGCATAATAGCTGCTCCAAATGATCAAAGTACAGGTGCAGCATGGGGTTGTTTTGGAACTTTTTTTGATGGTACAAGTACAGCAATAGGAACAGGTGCAGCTAATACCAACGCTATAGTGAGCGGTTGTGCAGAAGCAGGAATAGCAGCTAAGTTATGTAACGAGTTAGTTTTAGGTGGTTATAGTGATTGGTATTTACCCAGCAGAGACGAGTTGAACAAACTTTATCTGAATAGAGTGGCAATTGGCGGTTTTGTTTCTGCCTCCTATTGGAGTTCCAGCGAGAACGATTGGGAAAATGCTAACGTCTACGCTTGGATACAGGGATTCGATAGAGGCGGCCAGGGCGGGCTCACTAAGAACTCCACGGCTAGAGTTCGTGCGGTTCGGGCTTTTTAACCATTTATCCGCTTCGCAGGCGAATTTTTGAGAAACTGGCAGGGAATAAAGTCCTTTTTAGTTTTTATTTTAAGATTAAGAAAAAACATGTAACAATATGTAAGACTACTTGTGTTCACAATGCTATATGATTTTTCCTTTTTTTGAAATATTGAAGTGTATTTTAGAATATGTGAACGGCATAATAAGCTGTTTTAAGTTTAATTAAATTTTCAGGTTATGAAAGCAATAAATTTATCGGGAAAGACATTGTTGATTGCGCTGTTATTAACGATGTCTGCATGTGTTGAGATTGATACATTCACTTCCAATACGGGTGATGTTGTATTCAAAGGCTTTGGCATAGAGTTATTCCAGACAGGAGGAGCTAATGACAGGGTTCTGGCAGAATCTACATGGAAGCATGTGTATAAGAATACGGCCAAGATAGAGATTGAAAACAAGGTCAACGGACAAAAATATACCTTGGATTACAACCCCAACAATTTTACCCAGGCCTACAAGATTACACTTCCATTCGGCGATTATTCATTCAGGTCGGTTGTGGAAGGGGGTGAATTTGAACCTTTTCTTCCCTTTGAGGCCTCAGGAGAATTCACACTCAGTTCAGAAAGCATGGATATTACCCTACAGGCCACCACGGATTATGGTTTGATAACGGTAAAGAATCAGTTTGTTACGAGTGCTGTTGTGTCAACGGGAGAAAATAGCCCGGTAAATCTGGCATTGCTTGGTGACGACTCCTTCCGGTTTATCTACGCCAAGGGAAGTACACCTACCAAGTTGGAGATTATTGAATCCTATTCAGGTACTACAATTGAAAGAAACCTTGAGATAGTGAAATACAGGCACTATAATTTCATACTCGAACTCAGTGAGGGAAACGTTAATTTTATAGACTTGGTAGTGGGGGCATTTGAGTATGAGGAGGAGGTAATTTCTATAGGATCAAATCTTCAAATTGGCGATTCCTTTCAAGGGGGTATAATTGCCTATATCTTACAGCCAGGTGATCCTGGTTATGATGCGAATGTAACCCATGGTATAATAGCTGCTCCAAGTGATCTAGGTAGAGCAGCATGGTACAACGGAATTTACATAACAACAGGGGCAACAGGAACAGCTTTGGGCACAGGGCAATCAAATACAACAGCAATAGTAAATGCTCAAGGAGATGGAATCTATGCGGCATCACTCTGTAATGATTTAGTTTTAGGTGGTTATGACGATTGGTATTTACCCAGCTTAGATGAGTTGAACAAACTTTATCTAAGTAAAGATGTGATTGGAAATTTTGTTGGAAACGGTGCCTCATATTGGAGTTCCACAGAGGCCGACTATATCAACGGCGCATGGGCCCAGAGCTTTACCTATGGGACCCAGTTCGACGACTCTAAGCTCTTCGACTACCCCTATGTTCGAGCAGTTCGGTCTTTTTAACAATTTATTTCCCGGTAGTTCCCAAAATTAACTATTTATTTATTACCTGGAATTTTGCTGTGTGAGGTCGAAGTAAGTGGTTTATTTTGAGAAACTGGCAGGGAGTAAAATCCTTATCAGGTTTTATTTCAAGGATAAGAAAAAAAACATATAACAATATGTAACACTACTTGTGTTCACAATGCTACATGATTTTTCCTTTTTTTGAAATATTGAAGTGTATTTTAGAATATGTGAACGGCATAATAAGCTTTTTTAAGTTTAATTAAATTTTCAGGTTATGAAAGCAATAAATTTCTCGGGAAAGACATTGTTGATTGCGTTGTTATTAACGATGTCTGCATGTTTTGAGATGGAAACATTCAATTCCAATACAGGTGATGTGGTATTCAAAGGCTTTGGTATTGAATTATTCCAGACAGGAGGAGCTAATGACAGGATTCTGGCAGAATCTACATGGAAGCATGTGTATAAGAATACGGCCAAGATAGAGATTGAAAACAAGGTCAACGGACAGAAATATACCTTGGATTACAACCCCAACAATTTTACCCAGGCCTACAAGATTACACTTCCATTCGGCGATTATTCATTCAGGTCGGTTGTGGAAGGGGGTGAATTTGAACCTTTTCTTCCCTTTGAGGCCTCAGGAGAATTCACGCTCAGTTCAGAAAGCATGGATATTACCCTACAGGCCACCACGGATTATGGTCTAGTGACGGTAAACAACCGGTATGTCAGCAGTTCGGTTGTGTCAACGGGAGAAAATAGCCCGGTAAATCTGGCAGTGCTTGGTGACGACTCCTTCCGGTTTATCTACGCCAAAGGAAGTACACCTACCAAGCTGGAGATTATTGAATCCTATTCAGGTACTACAATTGAAAGAAACCTTGAGATAGTGAAATACTGGCACTATAATTTCATACTCGAACTCAGTGAAGGCAATGTAAATTTTATTGATCTGGTGATGGGGGCATTTGAATATGAAGAGGAGGTGATAGAGTTGGTATCGGGAAAGTTTTATGATGCAAACGGCACGATCAAATGTCCGGATGCCCAACCTGGAGACAAGGGTATTGTAAAAGGTAAGATATACGAAGCAGTGGACAGGGAATTACTGATCCAAAGGAGGGATGAAGGTGCTGACCTTACCTGTGTTTGTACTTCTTTGGTGACGGATATGAGTTCTTTATTTGAAGGGAATTATGGTGATTTTATGGTTTATGGGATACAGTATGAATTCAACCAGTCAATATCAAACTGGGATGTAAGCAACGTTACAAATATGAGCTGGATGTTTTCTGTAAGTACATTCAATCAGCCAATATCAAATTGGGATGTAAGCAATGTTACAGATATGTTTTCAATGTTTTTGGGAAGTGAGTTTAATCAACCAATAGGTGAGTGGGATGTTAGTAATGTTACGGCCATGTCCGGGATGTTTTACAAAGGAAAATTTAATCAACCCATCGGTAATTGGGATGTAAGTAATGTTAAAAGTATGAACGCAATGTTCAAAGGCACACCATTTAATCAACCTATCGGTAATTGGGATGTAAGAAAAGTTACAAGTATGGTGCATATGTTTGCAGAAAGCCCATTTAATCAACCCATTGGCAAATGGAATGTTAGTAATGTTGAGAATATGGAAGGGATGTTTAAAAATTCAAATTTTGACCATCCTATTGGTGGTTGGGATGTAAGTAATGTTAGAATTATGATTTCAATGTTCGAATTTGCACCATTTAATCAAAATCTTGAAAATTGGGATATAAGTAACGTAGTTGGTATCAGTTTTATGTTTCTTGGTTCGTCATTTGATCAAAATCTAGGAAATTGGACATTAAATCAAAATATTTCCTCCATAGACAGTTTTCTTTCCTCAAGAACATCAAGATCAAATTATGAAAATACACTTCTTGGTTGGTCAAATAATGCTTTAACTCCCAAAAATGTGACTATGATATCCGGTCTTGAATACTGTGATGAAATAGGGAGAAATGTTTTGATAAACAATTTTGGTTGGGATATTATAGATATTAAAAATTGTGATTAACAAAGCAAATCATAATGTGTCAACGTATAAAGGGACTGCTTCAGGTTTTTGAAGCAGTCCCTTTTGACAATATCTCTATTATCTTGGTTTGTTTTTACTCCACCGTCACCGACTTCGCCAAATTCCTTGGCTGATCGACGTTACAGCCTCTCATGACTGCAATATGGTAGGACAGTTGCTGCAAGGGAACTACAGCCACTAGGGGAACAAAGGCTTCCTCGGTTTCGGGAATTTCGATCACATGGTCTGCCATATGTTTGACCGTTGTATCCCCTTCTGTCACCACTGCAATGATTTTGCCTTTTCTGGCTTTTACTTCCTGGATATTACTCACTACTTTTTCGTAGGAACTGTCCTTGGTAGCAATAAATACCACCGGCATTTCTTCATCGATCAAAGCAATAGGCCCGTGTTTCATTTCTGCAGCCGGATATCCTTCGGCATGGATATAGGAAATTTCCTTCAATTTCAAGGCACCTTCCAAAGCTACCGGGAAATTATATCCCCTTCCCAGGTAAAGGAAGTTTCTGGCATCTTTATATTCTTCAGCGATTGCTTTTACTTTATCATTCAATTTTAAGGCTCTTTCTACTTTGGATGGAATGGTTTCCAGTTCGCTCAATAACTGCATATACCTGCTTTCAGATAGTGTTCCTCTCTGATATCCTAGTTTTAAGGCCATCATAGTTAGTACAGAAATCTGTGCAGTAAAAGCCTTGGTAGAAGCCACTCCTATTTCCGGTCCGGCATGGGTATAGGAACCTGCATGCGTCGCCCGTGGAATAGAAGATCCCACCACATTACATACCCCGAATATGGTAGCTCCTTTGGATTTTGCCAGTTCGATGGCTGCTAAAGTATCCGCTGTTTCTCCGGATTGCGAAATGGCAATGACAAAGTCTTTTTCGTTGATTACGGGATTTCTATATCTGAACTCAGATGCATATTCCACTTCTACCGGAATTCTTGCGAATTCCTCAAAAAGATATTCAGCCACCAATCCGGCATGCCAGGAAGTACCACATGCTGTGATGATGATCCTGTCGGCATTTTGGAATTTGTTCATGTAGTCCCTTAATCCACCCAATACCAACCTGCCGTTTTTGGCATCCAACCTTCCTCTCATGCAATCTGCAATGGATCTTGGCTGCTCGTTGATTTCTTTCAACATGAAATGCTCATAGCCCCCTTTCTCAATGGCTTCAAGCTCCATTTCCAATTGATTGATATAGGGATTGGTTTCTACATTCTCAATGGTTTTGATCTGAAGTTTATTATCTCTGATGACCGCAATTTCATAATCATCCAAATAAACTACCTGATTGGTATATTCTATGATAGGTGTAGCGTCCGAAGCAAGGAAATATTCGTCCTTGCCTACCCCTATTACCAATGGAGAGCCTTTTCTTGCGGCAATCAAGGTATCCGGTTCTTCTTTATTCATGATCACAATCGCATAAGCCCCCACCACTTTGTGTAGGGCAAGCCTAACGGCCTCTTCCAGACTGCAGTGGTTATTGACATATACATCCTCGATAAATTTGATGAATACTTCTGAATCTGTTTCTGAATGAAATTGATATCCTTTATTCATCAGGTCTTTTTTCAGGACATCGTAGTTTTCTATGATGCCATTATGGATCATCGCAAACTTTTCGCTGGAAGAGTAATGGGGATGTGCATTGATATCATTGGGTTCACCATGTGTCGCCCAACGGGTATGGCCAATTCCAATTGTTGAATGAAGGTTCGTAAAACCGTTCAAATGGCTTTCAAGTTCCGATACCTTTCCTTTTTTCTTGTAGACACTTAAGCCCTCAGAGTTCAATAGTGCA
Organism: Shivajiella indica; assembly: GCF_042683085.1. Lineage (NCBI taxonomy): Bacteria > Pseudomonadati > Bacteroidota > Cytophagia > Cytophagales > Cyclobacteriaceae > Shivajiella > Shivajiella indica. Next base: position 85,061 of record NZ_JBHUIV010000002.1, read on the forward strand.
ATACCTGCACTATCATATCCCCGATATTCCAATCTTTTAAGGCCTTTGATGATGATGGGCAATGCTTCTTGTTGCCCTACGTAAGCTACTATTCCGCACATATTTAAAAATATTTAAAAATCAAATGTAAGTTTTTTAAACAAGCATAGCAAAAAAGAATCCAATAATTCAACTTCTTTAAAATTGAATCATTGGATTGCTATACTTTCTTAAAATTAATATTTTTAGAAGGCTCTGGTCCTAGAGTAATATATTTTTAGAACCGGGCTTTGGGAATCCATTACAAAATCTCTCATGGATTGCCTGTATTCATCCACTCCTCCTACTAAGGGATAAAGTAGGAAGTCGCGTCTTTCAATGTTTTTACGGTAAATGGCATTTACGTGGGATGTGATCGATTGCCGGTAAATATTCCTTTCCCTATCATGGGCCAAAAGGGAAGGTGAATCTGTATAAATAGGTTCACCCGTCGCAGGATCAACCTGAGGCCTTCCATCAGGCTGTACGGCCATTACCCTTCCATCATTCCTCAATATAACCCTATTGGTTTCATTAGTGAACAACATTTGATGGAATTGTGGGGGCCGGTTGGTTACCACATTTTTTTCCAAAGGACCCAATTCCAGGATAACCTGGTTGAATGTGACATTTTGAAGGGTATCCAGGAAAGCACCAAGGGGGCTCATGTCCAATTTGACCAAAAGACCGGTATTATTTTTGGATCCTGCCCTCCCTCCTAAATCATAGGCAACAAAAGGCTCTGTTATAGCCTCTGTAGGCGTTCCGGTTGGGTCATTGATCACCTGATTAAAGTGTCGGGCAATATTGGTATTAATACCTGTAGCAATTGGATAGGTTCTTGAGACGGTATCGCCTTCATTTCTGTAGAAAAACACAAAACCTGTGTTGTTTCCTGGTCTTACGGTGATAGAACCATCTTCTTGTTCATCTCCTTTAAATACAAGTCCTGGAAGATATTCCCTAAAGGTAAAGATGTCTGAAAATACTGTTCCGTCTTTGATTTCCTCAAAAAGCAATTTTGCAAATTCATTGTCGCTGAGGTTAAAATTCACCAAAGTGTCCTGACGTTCTGAAAAGTCAAATGAAGCCTTGAATATCGGATCTCCTTCGTATTCCAAGCTACTGAAATTATAATAATTAATGTCCTGGATTTGTTCATTCAGTCGATGGACCAGTATGCTTTTCGGAGTGGAAATATCATCCGCATTCACCGCTCTGACATTAAAATTGAACCTCACGGAATCCAGTACAGCATTGGCAAGAGGTCTAGGAACGTCCCTATTAAATAGCAACCTGGAATAGGCTATGCCTTCGGTTTTACCGAAAAAGTCACTGACATCACTACCAAATACCAAATTATCGGGATTGGTGGTCAATAAGGAATCTTGCTTGACAACAGTAAGAGATAGGGGTATCTCTTGGTAGACTACCCCTATTTGATTGTTGTTAGGATCCAATGCCAAACCAATATTGGAAGGATCTGCGCATGAACTTATTAAGTGAAAGATAATGAATAGACCTGAGGCCAGCTTAGCCGGCGAGGTCAGTATAGATGTTGTAGTAACTTTCAAAAAGTTGTTCGTCTTCTTCGCTGTTAATCTCACACTTCTTGTCTTTAGAGCACTCTTCTATGAGTTGGCTTAGGTTTTCGGATATTTCTTCGCTCTTGATGACTACATCGGCATATTCCATTCCAATTTTCAGGAACCCTTCGTAATCTTTTGATTTGAGAGGAGCAAGAATGGCATCATCGATATCTACCATTTTCACTTTTTCCAACAAATCGTCGCCAAATTTATGGGTAAATCCGGTATTATAAATAGCAAATACGGATTTTGTATCCTTAAATAATGGCTCATTTTTATAAGTTGTCTTCAAATACATCGGTATTAGGCTGGTCATCCAGTCATTACAATGTACCACATCAGGTGCCCAACCTAATTTTTTAACAGTTTCAATAACACCCTTGCAGAAGAAAATAGCTCTTTCGTCATTGTCTTCATAGAATTTTTCCTGCTTGTCATGGAAAACGCTTTTCCTTTGGAAATAGTCTTCGTTGTCAATAAAGTATACCTGAAGTTTTGCATTCGGGATAGATGCTACCTTGATAATCAATGGTTTCTCTTCCTCTCCTACGGCAATATTAATTCCCGAAAGCCTAACTACCTCATGCAATCTGTTTTTTCTTTCGTTAATTAGTCCAAATCTTGGTACAAGAATACGGATTTCCATTCCTTTTTCCTGCATTGCCTGAGGTAAGGCTCTCACGAAATTGGCTACTTCTGATGTTTGAAGAAATGGATTGATTTCACTTGCAACGTAGAGGATACGAAGTTTTGACATATCTTGTTGTTTTTATTGAGGGATAATAATCGCACAAAGTTACAAAAAAAAACTGGAAAAATCATTGTTTTTCTGAATTATAACATAGTTTTGCCTCTATTTTACGTTTCTTAAAAGCATTTCCGGTGATCATCCTCCACTCCAAAGAAGCCTTTAAATCCTTCAGACAAAATCTGGCAAAAGACCAAATTACCGTTGGTTTTGTGCCAACTATGGGCGCATTACACAATGGTCATTTGGAATTGGTGAAAAAAGCAAAAGATTCTACTCGTGTTGTCATCGTGTCAATTTTTGTAAATCCCACACAGTTCAACAATCCCAGTGATTTTTCAAATTATCCGAAAACGTTGGAAAAAGATTTAGAACTCTTGAGAGCTATGGCGGTGGATTGTGTATTTGTTCCTGATAATCAAGAGATTTACACCCATCAGCCCAAACTTAAAATGGATTTTGGAGATTTGGAAAGGGTACTGGAGGGTTCTTTTAGACCGGGACATTTTAATGGGGTAGGTATAGTGGTTTCAAAATTGTTAAATATTGTTAAGCCCCATAAAGCATTCTTTGGACAAAAGGATTTACAGCAGGTAGCGGTGATCAAAAGATTGGTAGAAGACCTTTCATTTGATGTGGAAATTGAGGTTGTGCCTACCGTTAGGGAAGAGGATGGATTGGCTTTGTCTTCCCGAAATTTGCGATTGGGTAAAGAAGATAGAATAAAGTCCCTGATTTTGTATAAAGCATTAACTTTTTCTAAAACTGAACTTTTAGCAGGGCGTGATTGGTTAGAAGTCCGAAATGTTGTTGAAAAGATGTTTGCTGCTCAGCAGGGGGTGGAATTGGAATATTATGAGCTAGTCCATACCAGTGAAATGAAAATTCTGGACTGTTTAGTGCCGGGAGTTCCAGTTTCCATTTGTACCGCTGCCTATGTTGGAGAAGTGAGGTTGATAGACAATATTTCAGTTTTAGATTAATTTTGCGCAAAATTTCAAAAAATGCACATTCAGGTATTAAAGTCAAAAATACATAGGGTGAAAATTACCCAAGCGGAATTACATTATGTGGGCAGTATCACAGTAGATGAGGATTTGATGGATGCTGCCAATATTATTGAAAATGAAAAAGTACAGATAGTAAACATCAATAATGGGGAAAGGCTGGAGACCTATGTTATCAAGGGGGAAAGAGGTAGTGGAATGATATGTTTGAATGGACCAGCAGCTAGGAAAGCCCAAGTGGGGGACATTGTGATCATAATTTCATACTGCTCAATGGATTTCACTGAAGCGAAAAAGCACAAGCCTGTGGTGATTTTTCCTGATGACCATAATAAATTGATTTAGGGTGAGATTAAATAACAAACAATGGATCCAGGTGTTGTTGTCATTTACAGTGGCTATCTGGATTTTTTGGTTTTTGTATAAGGATATTAAAATCCAAAGTCTATTGGCGGTTTTGAATGAAGCTTCCTTTAGTTGGATAACAGCATCCATATTGGTTTCTTTGTTAGGGTATTGGATAAGGGCTTGGAGGTGGAAGCTTTTATTGGAAGCAGGAGAGAAAATACAAATTAGAACCTTGAGGTCTTTTATAGCATTGATGATCGGCAACCTTACCAATTTATTGGTTCCCAGGGCAGGAGAAGTTGGAAGATGTGTGGTATTGAGCAAAACTGAAGATCAGCAAGTAGGTAAGATTCTGGGAACAGTAATCTTGGAAAGAACTATTGACATGTTTTTTTTAATATTGACCATGTTGCTGGCATTTGTTCTGGAAGGAGGGGTTTTTGTACAATTACTCAATGATTTGGTCTCCTTGGAAAGCTTGTTCAGGAAAATCATGGGCTATTTACCTTTATTAGTAGGAGGTTTATTGGTAGCTGGAATTTTCGTTTATTTTATTTTCCATAAATACAGAGATAGCGGATTTTTGAAGAAGATAAAACATTTTCTAAGGGATTTGGTCACCGGCTTTATCAGCTTGAAAAAAGTAAATAGCCAATTTGCTTTTTGGGCAAGTTCAGCTGCTATTTGGATAATTTATTATTTGATGATGCTTTTTGTAGCATGGGCGATTCCTTCTACTGCCAGTTTGTCATTAAGTTCTTTGTTAATGGTTATGGTAATGGGCAGTATTGGCATGATTGCACCTGTTCAGGGGGGTATAGGTACCTTTCATGCATTAGTGGCCTTTATTTTGATGACCTATGGTTTGACGAATGAGGCTGGGAAAATCTTTGCCGTAATTGTTCATGGAAGCCAGGTTTTGACTGTGATTGTGACAGGCCTTGTTTCTGTTGGGATTTTCTTTAAAATTACTGCGCAAAAGGCATCCAAAACTTATTAAATTCGTAACAAGAAAAGCAAAATTATTAAACTATGATTATACTAATTGTCATTGTATTCGCCCTTTTGGGCTTCGTAGTCAGCAGAAAGCTCAAGAGTAAATTCAATAAATACTCTCAGACAGCTTTAAGGGCTAATTTATCCGGAAAGGAAATAGCAGAATTAATGCTTGCTGACCATAATATTTATGATGTGAAGGTCCTCAGTGTGGAAGGACAGCTGACAGACCATTACAATCCATTGAATAAAACAGTAAATCTAAGTCCGGATGTGTATTATGGAAGAAATGCTGCAGCAGCAGCTGTAGCTGCCCACGAGTGCGGCCATGCTGTACAACATGCAACATCCTATGCCTGGTTAAAAATGAGATCTGCCATGGTTCCCATACAAAATGTAAGTGGTAAAATCCTCAATGTGGTATTGATTGCCTCTTTGTTTGGTGGCTTTGCGTTGGGATTTCCTTATGAATTGATCGGAGCAATTGTAGTTGGTGCTTATGGAGTAATGACTTTATTTACATTGATTACCCTTCCTGTGGAATTTGATGCCAGCAATAGGGCCTTGGCTTGGGTTCGCGACAGAAATATCGTTACCACCGATGAGTATGCCATGTCTAAGGATGCCTTGAAATGGGCAGCCATGACTTATGTGGTTGCTGCTTTAGCAGCTTTGGCTACCTTGGCTTACTACATCATGGTTTTCTTTGGAAATAGGGATTAAGTTCTTAGAAACTGAAAACCTACAAATGAGTTTACATTTAAGGGACAAGAAATTGTCCCTTATTTTTTTTGTTTTTAACTTCCAAGCTGAAATAATTTAAACCCAAATATTCATATGCATTTCGACTATACTGAAGAGCACCTGGCTGTCCGTGATGCAGCTAGAGATTTTGCCCGAACAGAACTTTTACCGGGAGTAATTGAAAGAGATACCGAAGCTAAATTCCCCTTTGAACAAATAAAAAAAATGGGAGAGTTGGGTTTCATGGGTATGATGGTAGACCCAAAATATAATGGAGGAGGAATGGACACCATTTCTTATGTTTTGGCGATGGAGGAAATTTCCAAAATTGATGCTTCTGCTTCCGTTTCCATGTCTGTAAACAATTCTTTGGTTTGCTGGGGATTGGAGAAATATGGTTCTGAATTCCAAAAGGAAAAATATTTAAAGCGTTTGGCGACAGGGGAAATCATCGGGGCTTTCTGTCTTTCTGAACCAGAAGCAGGCTCTGATGCGACTTCTCAGAAGACCGCAGCTGAAAATAAGGGGGATTATTATCTTTTAAACGGTACCAAAAACTGGATTACAAACGGAAGTTCTGCTTCTGTTTACCTGGTCATTGCCCAAACAGACGCATCCAAAGGACATAAAGGTATTTCTGCATTTATTGTTGAAAAAGGCTGGGATGGATTTGTTATCGGAAAAAAGGAAGATAAAATGGGGATTAGGGGATCGGATACCCATTCCCTAATGTTTACTGATGTAAAAGTACCGGTGGAAAACAGGATTGGGGAAGAAGGTTTTGGATTTACCTTTGCTATGGAGACCCTCAATGGAGGCAGAATAGGTATTGCTGCACAGGCTTTGGGAATTGCATCTGGAGCTTATGAACTTGCTTTGGCCTATTCAAAAGAAAGAAAAGCGTTTGGAAAAACCATCAGTCAACATCAAGCCATTCAATTTAAATTGGCTGATATGGCCACACAAATTGAAGCAGCAAGACTTATGGTACTCAAATCGGCATGGTTGAAAGATGTGGGTAAAGATTATGCCCATGCCAGTGCTATGGCAAAGTTATATGCTTCAGAAGTAGCCATGAATGTAACTGTTGAAGCGGTACAGGTTCATGGCGGTTATGGCTATGTAAAAGAGTACCATGTGGAAAGGTTGATGCGTGATGCTAAAATCACCCAGATTTATGAGGGGACCAGTGAGATTCAAAAAATAGTTATATCAAGAGGTATTTTAAGATAATCAAATAATAATTTGATGAAAAGGCATAAAATCTAAATTTTATGCCTTTTTTCATTTAATTTTAATTTTTTATTTACATAATTTACAAGAATGAATAAAATTATTATACTTTTACAGAAAAACTTTAACCTATTGTCTTCATGGAATATTACAATAAAGTCATAGAATCTGTCGGTGTACGTTTTTTAAAGGGGAATAATTTTAAGATAGAAAAAGCAGTATCTGTTTTGGATTATACAGAAACAGAAAATGCCATTATTCTATTGCATCAAGGAGTATTGAAATTTGGGGAAGAGCAGGAGTTAGTCAATGAAGGGGAAATTTTATTTATTCCTGCAGGAAGGCGAATCCCGATTTCTTTCGGATCTACCGGAAAGAAGAGTGAAATCAGCCATGAACATTTTGTTGAAAATAAAAGGAAGTACCTTCAAACGATAAGTTTCAAAGAAATAAAAAATCTGGAAGAGGACAGTATTACGCTTATCAATTTTGAAGCTAAGGTTTTTGATGTGGTTAATTTCTTCCATTCCTTGGGGATACCTCCTTTTGCCATTAGATTCAATGATAGAATTGCCACGATTATTGAGGATATAATTAAAGAATCTGAGCAAAACACTCCCGGTAAAGAAAGGGTGATGAAGATTCAGACTGAACTACTGGTTATTGAAATTGTACGGCATATCCTTAAAAACAGACTATTTGTGGAAGAATTATCCACGAATAGCACTTATTTTAAAGATCCAAGGTTGATTGATTTATTCAATTACATCAAAAAGAATATAGGTGGAGACCTGTCAAATAAAGTATTGGCTAAGGTTGCCAACGTATCTGAAGATTATGTTGGACAATATTTCAAAATGTTGACAGGGATTAATCCTCAGGATTATATTGAGTACCAAAGAATGGAGGCTGCTGTTGAGTTGCTGAGGACCTCTAAGAAAAGTATTAGGGACATTGGAAAAGAAGTCGGTTATAAAGATACCGCTTACTTCTGTAGGAGATTTAAAATGATGTACGGATTGCCAGCTGGAAAAATGAGAAGAAGGGAATCCTTGATTAATGTTTAAGAAAAACATGAATTGATAAAAAAACCTCCATTGTTTATCATCAATGGAGGTTTTTTATTACCTGTCTTTTAAGGCTTCACAGCGGTCATATGACGGGTCAATATCAATAAATACATCTTCTTTGGCAGAAACAAACCATTTACCTAAAATTTCCTCTTCTTTTCGTCTTTTTGTTGCTGCTTTTAGTTTCTCATAATCATCTTCCATATTTGCCCTATGGGCGGGGAATCTATCCTTATAAAATAATATCCTGACTTTGGTACCCTCTCTTTCATCTTCAAATCTCATCGGGGTGGTCAAAGTCCCGACTTTCATACTATCCAAGGTAAAATATAACACAGGATCCTCTAAGGTTCTTAAAGTAAGTCTTGTGGAAGCTGTCTGAGGATCCGTAAAAAATCCCCCATTATCAGAGGTAGCCCGGTCATCTGAATATTCCTTGGCAGCTTTGGCAAAATCTATATTTTTATCAATAATTTGGGTTCTGAGACTGTCAAGATATTTTTCTGCATTTTTAATATCTTCCTCCGAAGGCATTGGTCTTAATAATATATGACGGGTATTAAAAGTATTCCCTCTTCTTTCCAATAATTGGATCAGGTGGAATCCAAATACGGTTTCCACCGGGTTACTGATTTCACCTGGCTTTAAACCCAATGCAGTTGCCTCATATTCAGGAGCCAATTCCCCTCTTCTGAAAAAACCAAGTTCTCCCCCCATCAAAGCTGATCCCGGGTCTTCAGAATATTCTTTAGCCAAAGTCTGGAAATCAGCTGTTCCGTTCATTATCATTTCCTTGAATTCTTTCAAACGGTTCTCCATTTGACTTTTTACTTCTTTGTTGACCTCAGGTTTTTTTACGATTTGGCCCACAATAACTTCAGCAGAGAAAAATGGCAAAGAATCCCTTGGTATGGAATTATAAAATTTCTTAACCTCTGCAGGAGAAACTGCTAATCCCTCAGTAATTTTCTGTTGCATTTTTTGAATGATCATCTGCTCCTTTAGGGATTCTTCTATCTCCGTTTTCATCTGGTCTGCCGTTTTCCCATAAACCTCTGCTAACATACTTTCATCACCGCCAAATTGTGCCATGACCATGGAGAACCTTTGGTCTGCTTGGAAGACCACCTCAGCATCCGTCACGATTACTGAATCAATTTCAGCTTTTGCCACCATCAATTTATTGATCAATAAGGATTCGAAAACATCACACCTTGTAGGTGCCTCAAAACCTTGTTGGGATTGGGCAATTGCTTCCAGATAAGCCTTCTGCACATCTGATTCCAAAAGAATGTAATTGTTTACTTTTGCGACGATTTTGTCAAGTACCTGACCGGTTGGGACAGAGGTATTTTCTTCAGTATTTGTTTGTGAATAAGCGATACTTAAAGTTAATCCCAAAAAAACGCTTAGTATGAACTTTAATTTAATCATATATTTTGAACTCATTGTTTTCAAGTGCACGGTTGTAAATTTCTTTTTGTAATTCTTCGACGAGCTGTACTCTCTTTTTGTTGAGTAATATTTTAATTACCTCATCTTTTACAAAATCCAAAGGAGGAATTTGATCCTGGAGTTTGTAATCCAGAATTCTGAAATAATATTTATATCGATCATCTTCCACCAAAATCAGTTTTTCATTTCTAATCAGGCTTACCAGATTTGGATTGGTTGCCAATGGTGTATTTACTACAATGTCATCAATTCTTACCCAGGTGGAGTCTTCCAGAAAATAGTTGATGGCCTGTTGAAGGGCGATATTGTTGATAGCATCTTTTTGCTGTCCTTCAGGTAAGCGCAATAACCTTTCCAAATTTCTGTTTTGGTTATTGTTCTTTTCCATTTTAAGGAAATTAGTCCTTACAATGATTTCTTTCAAACTGAAATTCTTCTTATTCTCTTCATAATATTCTTCGATTGCCACATTGGAAATTTCTTTATCGAGATTCTTTTCCAAATAAGCTTTCTCAAACTCATAAACCATCAAGGTATATTTATAATCCAGGAGTTTCCTGTTAATTTCAGCCTCATCGAAGGCCATTGTTTTTGCAGCTTCTTTGATCATCAACTGCTTTTTTATCCATGATTGGATATACCTATTGATGATATTGGCGCTATCTACTGGAGATAAACCCTTAGTATTAACCAGATCCAAATCAGATCTCCTTAAATATTGCTGGTCCACAGAGACCATTATAGGATCATCTTCCAGGTCATTTTCTGTTTTAAACTTAAACAGATCACAGGAAGTGGTGATGGCAATCAGCAATAAAAGGGCTACCCTACTTTTCAACGGCGATATCGTAAAGCTTTTGTTTCTCATCCTCATTGATCCGGATGATATAATTTTCTTTTAAAGAAGCAATCAACTTTTCATCCAGAAATTGTTGGTAATCTTGTATGACTTTTCCTCTTGTTTCTGCAAATTTCTTTGGTTCAGGTGCTAACTTCTCCCCAATCAATATAAAATGGATTTTTTCATTAAATTTTAATTCCTGGAAGCTTTTGTTTAGGTCAGCTTTTTGTAAAACTGGATGGGATTCCCACTCAAATAATCCCTCTTCCATCACAAATGCCAGAGGATTATTCAAGAGGAAAGTGTTTTCCAATCTATCTGATAGATCAGGTCTGTATTTTTTGTCAGAAAGGAATCTTCTGACAGAAGCTGTGCTTTCTTCATTTCCCATGGTAACAATCAAAGCCCTGACTCTTTGTTTCCAGGTATATTTATCTTTGTTTTCTTCATAGAATTCCACTTGGCCCACACTATCCATCAAAGCCTTTTGCCAAACATTTTCATTCATCAGAGAAAACAACAAAATACCGTCCCTATATTCATTGAGCAATAACTTGTATTCTTTGTTATTTTCCATGAGATCTTTTTCTTCTTCATTGGAAAGGCTTATTTCAACAAACTTATCATACCAAGCTTCAAAATAACTTTGCATTCCCGGTCTGACATTTTGTTTTCCTGCCTGAATGAAATCCATGAAGTCAATTACAGAAGTTCCTTTTTCCTGTATTGAGAAAATGGTACTATCTGATAGATTCATGGAATCAATAATTTTTGGGACATCATTTATAGGATGTTGTGCATAAAGGTTCTGAATTTCATGAATCACAGGTTCATTCTCTTCAAAAGAATACCTTGATTTTTGGATAGCGACCACTTGTGACTGAATCAAGGTTGAACGGCTATCCCTGAGAATTCTTGATTTAATCACAGGTTCCATTTCCTCATAACTGGAAATGGGCCTCCTATCTTCCAATCTGATAATATGATAGCCATAAGGTGTTTTGACAGGAGGAGAAATTTCTCCTATTTCAGTCAATGAAAATGCCACCCGTTCAAATTCGGGAATTACCGAGCCCAAACTTAGCCAAGGCAAGAGACCACCTGAATTTTTGCTTCCCATGTCTTCGGAGAAAAGGCTGCACACCTCTTCCCAGTTGCTTTCCGGTTTTTGAAGTTCAGTATATATGTCCCCGACCTTGCGCAATGACCTTTCTTCTGCAATAGGGTCCTCTTCTTGGGTTCTGATAAGAATGTGGGACACACGAATTTCTCCGGGATTAGGTTTTCTATCTTCTAATTTGATGATATGATATCCAAAATTGGTAAGAACGGGATCAGAAATCTGCCCGATTTGCAAGGAATATGCGGCATCTTCAAATTGATGGACCATTTGTAAGGCGGTGAAGTAGCCGAGGCTTCCTTTATTATCCTTAGCGGAAGGATCATCAGAATACTTTTCTGCTAGTTCGTTGAAATCTGCACCGGCTTCAGCTTCTGCTTTTAACTTTTGGGCCATTCTAAAAACAGCAATGGTATCTTCCCTACTTGAATTATTTGGGAACTGTAGCAGGATATGGCTAGCTTTGACCACTTCCTTCATCCTGTTATAAGCTTTCATCAACTCCCCTTCCTGCAAAGAATTTTTGATTAGGAAGGGTTTGATTAAATCTTCTTTGAAAATTTCAAACTCCCTCTTGAATTCTTCAAGGGTATCTAGCCCCAAATTTTCAGCTTCTTTTACCTTAAGTTTATAATTGATGAATAATTCGAAATTCTCCTCAAATTCCTCTGGGCTTATTTTTTCACTTTTGTCCTGAAACTGCCTGTTTTTAGATAATAGGTATAGGAATTCATCGGCAAAAATATCCTCGTTGCCTATGGTCATTAAAGGAACCGGAATTTCCTGTGCTGTATCTTCCTTTACAATAGTAGGTTTGGGACTACACGAAAAGGCTAAGAAGAATATGGAATACCATATATACTTTTTATTCATATTGAATCATTTGCCAAAATGATACTGCAATGTTACAAATTATAATGAAGAAATTTTGGGCCAATCAAGATTATCCTTCAATTATTAACAATTATTTGGATTTCAAATTTTTAAACAATCTGCAGGTATTTTTTGTGCCATTGGACTCAAATTCTATTTTATCCATAATTTTCTTCACCAGCATTATTCCCAGTCCGCCTTTTCTCTTGCTTTTAATCACATGTGTTAAATCAGGTTCCTGGTATTCCAGTATATTGAAACCTTGGCCAAAATCATAAATTTCAAAAACAGCATGCTCATTTGAGATTTTAGTCATTATTTCTATAAATGAGGCAGGGTTACATGAATGGGAATGAATGATTAGATTGGCACAGATCTCCTCCACTGCAAGGATAACCTGGTGCTGTTCAACCTCACCCAAAGGAGTGGCATGTAGGGTCTTGTCTAAAAATTCCCTTAAATATACCAATTGGTTGGTATTGCAATATAACCTTAACTTATTGCTCATAATATAGCCTCAAGCGCCTCTTCCATGTTGGGTTTTAGAGTGATCAATTTGTCCAATCCCAAAATGACAAATACTTGTTGAACTTTTTCCAATAATCCAAAAATAACCAATTGAATACCTTTTTCATGAAATTCCTCCAAATAGGACATAAAAACACCCAATCCCGCCGAAGAGATGTATTCCAATTTGCTTCCATCCACCAAAATCCGGTTAACTCCTTGAGATAACATTTCCTGGATAGCAGCATCCAAATCCACAGAGTTGCTGGCATCCACTTCTCCTGAAAGATGTAGGATGGAATAGCCATCTTGTCTGATATTTTCAATGTTCAACATGATTTTATTATACGCTTTATATCTTCTTTGGTTATTATTTGAATTTTATGATCATTAAGGAATAATCATCATCTGCAATCTTGTTTTTACCGATAAATTTATACACCTCCTGAACGATTTTGTTTTGAATTTGCTCTACTTCCAAATCAGCAGAAGCATTTAATACTGCCTTTAATCTTTCATATCCAAACTCTATTCCTTTGCTGTTTTTTGCTTCCACAATCCCGTCTGTATAGAGGACTAAAATGTCTCCTGCCTGAAAAGAAAATGTTTTTTCATGGACATACTTTTTATAAAGGTTATTTCTTAACATACCCAAACCCATTCCCTCAATATTTAAATATTCTGATTCTTGTTTATTGTGATTGAAAAATAAGGTGGGACAATGGCCTGCACGACTATAGGTGATCAATTTCTTTTCTGTATCAATGATATAATAAGAGGTCGTAATAAAGTGGTTTTTTTCCAGGCATTGGCTCAAGGCATTATTTGCCATCATCAGGAAATCACTTGGCTTTGGCTGAAGCTGAACCAAACTATGGAAAATCCCTTTCATTTGGGACATGTTGAAGGCTGCTGATGTTCCTTTTCCGGATACATCTCCAATAATCAGCACATATTTATTTTCCCCCAATTTTTGGGTTTCATAATAATCCCCACCGACTTCATCGGCTGCAATGGAAAACCCACAGATATCAAAGGTTTCATCATGGTGAAGGGTGTCAGGCAAGAGGCTTCTTTGCACCCTTTGGGCAATTTTTAATTCTTCTTTATACCTTTCATTTTTAATGGCTTCATTCAATAACCTGTAATTTTCAACCGAAATACAGGCCTGTCCCACAAAGGTTGAAATGATATTTACCATTTCTTTATTGAATCCATCTTTCACCTCTTTTACCAAATAAATTCTTCCAATAGTTTTTTGATTGACCACCAACGGAACCATTAAGGCAGATTTATAAGATGAATCTGGGATTTTTCCCTGGAAAACCTTGTTTTCATTACTCTCATTTTCCCATTTAAAATTCACAAAGGGCTTGGTTTCATTAATCAGATCAAATAGTGGTTCCAGGTTTTTTTTACCAATATATCTTTCATGCATAAAAACTGATTCTTCATCATTTCTCAATTCCAGCCATCCGGCATCAGCATAAGAAGCACTCATACATGAATCTATCAAAATATCCAATACCTCATTTTCACTCTGTCCTGGTTTAATGGACTGACTTAAGCGCTGAAAATTTATCGCTTCTACAAGTTTTTGCTCAAAAACAGAGGAGGTTGGTAAATTGAACAGCGTTACCAGAAAACTGAAAAGGGAATAAAAGAAAACAAATGCAAAGAGCCCTATCAAAAAAAGGTTATCAGTGAGATTGACCAAAATCACTTTGGAATCACTATAAGACAAAACTTCAATAAACAAATAAGAAGTAGCCATAAGGATGATTATTAAAAATAAGATCGACTTCCATTTCTCTTTAAAAGTCAGATAGGGAATCCATTTTAAATTAATAGAAAGTGAAATGGAAAAAATGGTGATGAATACCAACCCAAACAAAAAGCTGTAGTCAAGGGTGTTCTTATTGAAGAATATAAAAAACATGCTTATCAATAAGAGAATTTCAAAGGCCTGCCATTGTTGGACGATTTTTTTTGTTTTTTGATATAAAATCAGACGCTTCCATAGTAAGGCACATGAAATCAGAAACAAGGTGGTCAGTCCAAAATTGATGTGATAGAAAAAATTCTTTAATAATGGATCTGTGGCCAAACGGGAATCACCGAGCAACAAATAAAATGAGCGTATAAGCAGAGAAACGCCTAAAGCTAGCAGTCCTGTAGATGCTCCCCTCCAAATCAAATTTAAAAATTCATTTCTTTCATTTTTGGCAATCGAGTGGTTATAAAAAATATAAACCATGATATAAAAGGTAATTTCCAGAATAAAGGATACCTCAGGAGCAACCCCTGACTCAAGTTGGTGCAATAGACCAAAAATTCTGGTGATATCCACAAATAAAAGGGATAGCCAGGTCAATATCGCAACCAAAACGCTAACTTTTCCGATATGTAGACTGGGAAGTTTTATCATTTAATTACCTAAGTCCACAATATTACCAAAACTAACTTAATTATCCTGACTACATTTAAAGTCAACTTTATAAAATAATGTTAAATCCAACTCACTTTATAATGCGTTTAAACCAGTTGATATTTGTCTTTTTTTGTGTCATTTTTTCTGCCTGTTCTTCATCTGATCTAAATAAAATTCTCCAGTCTGCAGGTTCTCAGGGTCCTCTGACCCAACAAGAAGTATCAGCAGGTTTAAAGGAAGCCTTGATCCAAGGAATAAGCAAAGGGGCAGATCAGGCAGCACAGACAGATGGCTTTTTCAAAAATGATCTGATCAGGATCTTATTGCCGGAAGATGCACGAAGAGTGGAGGCTACCCTAAGGCAAATGGGATTAGGGTCTGAAGTGGACAGGGCATTATTAGCCATCAATAGGGGTGCTGAAAAAGCAGCAATAGAAGCCAAACCAATATTTATCAATGCCATAAGGCAGTTAACTATTCAGGATGCTTTTAATATACTTAAGGGTGAGCCAGATGCAGCTACAAAATATTTAAGGAGAACTACTCAAAGTCAGTTGGTAACACTATTTCAACCCAAAATTCAGGAATCCTTAAACCAGGTGGGTGCAACCAAATATTACGGGGATATTGCCAATGCATATAATGCGATTCCTCTGACCAACAGGAAAATAGACCCTGACCTGAATGCTTATGTCACTGAAAAGGCAATTGACGGTTTGTTTATTCTGATCGCTGAGGAAGAAAAAAACATTCGTGAAAACCCCTTGGAAAGAACCTCCGCTCTGATGAGAAAAGTTTTTGCAGCACAGGATTGATTATAGAAAAACAACTTCGTTGATTACTCCCTTTCCAAATCTATTTTCAATCAGATCCAAAACTTTCGACCTGTTCATGGATAATTCATTCTTTACGGGCCCCGAACTTATTTTGACAAAAAGTTTTTTTTCTTTAACAAAAAGAGAATTTGTCCTAGAAGAAACGGTTTTGCCCATTAGTTCAGGCCAAGCCTGAATAACCATTCTTTCATCAAATTTATCTTTTAATCTGTAAGCCTTCAATAGTTCTTCAAAGGCTTCCTGTAAAGGTGCGACCTCTTTTTTTCTACCCGTATGATCTTTGTATTTGTCCATTAGACCAAAGTTAAGGTTAATTATTAAAAGAAAAGGGCTGAGGCTATGCTATCTGCCAATAATTTTCCCTCCTTCGTAAGAAGAAGTTTTTCTTTGTCAAAAAGAATCAATTTTTCATCTGAGAGTTTTTTTAATAGCTCTTTTTTTTCGGTTATCAGATCAAAATCAAAATTTGATTTCAACCAATTCAAATCGGTACCCCAAATCGTCCTAAGCGAGGTCAATATGTATTCATTGGCTAAATCTGTTCCCTTTAAATCCTCTTGTGTATAGGGTAATTTATCCTTTTCCAGTTCCTTAATATACAGGGAGTTGCTGGCAATATTATATCCCCTGTGTTTTCCGTCAAATGAATGAGCTCCCGGCCCAATCCCTAAATAAGGTATAGCCTTCCAATAATTGGTGTTGTGGATAGCAAACTGGCCCGTTTTCCCAAAATTGGAAATCTCATACTGAATATACCCTGATTTTTCCATCGTTTCCATCAGCATTTCAAATTGTTCTGCCTGAAAATCTTCTGATGCTTCTCGGAATTTTCCTTTTTTCATCCAATTTCCCAATGCTGTTTTGGGTTCAACAGTCAGTGCATAGCTGCTGATATGCCCAGGATCTATTTCCATTGCCAAAGTGAGGTCATTTTTCCAGATAGAATGATCTTCATGAGGGAATCCATACATTAAATCAATGGAAAGTTTTTCAAATCCGGCAGATTTGGCCAAATCAACAACCTTTAATGAATCTTCTGCTTCATGCGCCCTGTTGTAAAATGATAAAACCTTGTCATCAAAACTTTGAATCCCAATACTTAGCCTATCTATTCCCAAACTTTTATATCCAAGTAGTTTTTCTTTATTTAGGTCATCCGGATTGGCTTCAAGAGTGAATTCTTTGATGTCTAAGGTGTAGTGCTGATGGATTTGGGATAGAATTTTTTCCAATTGATCTAAGGACAATAAGGAAGGGGTGCCGCCTCCCAGATAAATAGTTTCTATTTTGAGATCTGATGTAAAAAACTTTTGGCGCAACTCCAATTCCTTTAAAATCATCATAAGCACCGGTTCTACCATTTTGGTGTTGGTACTAAAATGAAAGTCACAGTAGTGGCAAGCCTGTTTACAGAAAGGAATATGGATGTAGATGCCGGACAAAATGATTATTTTTAGCCAACAAAGATACGGGTAAACCCATTCGTTTCCATTGAAAAAATTATTACTATTCTTTATTTGTTTATCCCTATTCCTGCAGGGACCGCTATTTGCACAGCGTGGCAAGTGGGTTCAATATGAAATCCGTGGAGAGGTACTAAAAAAGGAAAGCCTTTCTTTTTCTGATTCAATGGAAATTGTTCAATTCAAAAAGGAGCTATTTAAAAATCTCCATCAACTTGGTTATCTGAATCCAAAATTGACCCAAGAGGAACTGGGTAAAGATTCTTTATTCTTATTTGTCAATACAGGGGAAAAATTCGAATGGGTCAGTTTATCCTCCGGAAACGTTGAACCCGTTTTCCTGGTCAAAGCGGGGGTGGATCTCAAACAGATTTCCGGTAAGCCCTTCAATTTTGCTGAAGTTGCCAGGATTTTTGACAACTTATTAAAGTCCTCAGAAAACCAAGGTTATCCATTTGCCTCCATTGGTCTGGATTCAGTGCGAAGAACCGACAGTAAATTTTATGCATCTCTTAATTTGGATTTAGGCCCGTTGATAAAATTCGATTCCTTAAATATTACCGGTAAGTCCAAAACCAAGAGGGAATTTCTCGCACGGTTTTTACAGATTAGACCTGGAGATGCTTTTTCACAGAAGAAAGTAAATGATGGGATTAGGCAAATCAGGAATTTACCCTATTTGAGATGGGCGGGGGAACCGGAATTGAGTTTCCAGAATGAGGAAGCTACCCTTTATTTGCCCTTGGACGACAGAAGGGTCAATTCAATAGATGGAATCATAGGCTTTTTACCCAATGAGCTTGAAGGTGGGAGGATGTTGGTAACAGGCCAATTTGATCTTGCCTTATATAATGTGGCAGGGAAAGGCAGGAATTATGAACTCCATTGGCAAAGGTTCAATCAATTTTCCCAAAATCTGAATATTTCGGCATTGGAGCCTTTGTTATTTGGTTCAGGGATTGATCTTAAAGCTTCATTTTCCTTATTGAAAGAAGATACAACATTTTTGACCCGGGATTTTCGTTTGGATTTTGGATATAGAATAGGATCAGGGTCATACCTAAGATTTTTTAGCAGGCGACAGGCTGGAGATTTGTTGGCTGTTTCAGGACTTTCAGAAGCCGTTGAATTACCTGAAGTGGGCGACTTTCGGTTTAACAATTATGGATTGGGTTTTGAACATTCTTGGTTAGATGACAGATTTTTTCCTAGAAGAGGCGCAATTGCAGGTTTTGAATTTGCCTTAGGAAATAAAAATATTTTGGTTAATACAGCCATACCTCCCAATCTTTATTCAAATATTGATTTAAATACCCTACAATATTATATCATGGGAAAGGTTGAAAAACATTTTTATAAAAACCAAAAATGGGGCTTAATGAGCAGGGTAGCGGCTGGCTTTTTGGACAATCCCAATCTGTTTGTCAATGACCTTTTCAGATTGGGAGGGTTAAGAACTATCAGAGGGTTTAATGAAAACTTCTTTTTTGCCAATAATTATATTTATTTGAACCTTGAACCTAGGTATTACTTTGATACCTATTCTTATTTTATGATTTTTGCGGATATGGGGAGATTAGAAAACCAAGTCCAGAAATTACCTACAGATTACCCCTATGCTTTGGGAGCTGGATTCAGTCTTGAAACAGGAAGTGGAATTTTTAACTTTGTTTATGCTTTGGGGGGATCGAATGCCCAGGATTTTGCACTGAATGTTTCTAAAATTCATTTTGGATATACCGGTAGATTTTAATGAAAAAAAGAGGGTTGTTTTTGATATTTTTCCTATTTCTTGTGGCAACGGCCCAATCTCAGATCATTGAAAATTATCAATCAAAATTAAGGATAGAAAGAGAAGTTGGTATTTTTTCAAAAAAAGAACGTGCAATTATTGGGATTGATGTCATTAATTTCCCCCAGAGTAGCTTCAGGTTTGAAATACCTTCAGGATCAACTGCTTTCTTAGGCGATAAATTGTGGTTTTTTACAGACAAAGACACTACATTTCAAATTGACCTATTAGAATTAAATAGACAATTTGAATTCGATGGAGCTGCTGAAATAGATTTAACCATTTTAAATGAAAAACTGGATCCAGGTGAAATTTCTGTGTTCAAAGGATTGTTTGAAGTGGGATCAGGGCAATTATTTGAAAGCAAAACCTTAGGATTGGATTTTTCAAAAAGAGAAATCTCGGATTTCAATGATTTTTTTACCATAGCCCTTGTAATTATCCTGTTTCTATTTGCAGTTTTTAAGCTGGTTTTTCCAATTGTCTTGGGTTTTATTGCAAAACCTCAAACCGTTTTTACTGCGGAAGACTTTTCAGAGACTGGAAGTTTACAGAAATTTTTCTCTGCGGATGTCTTATTTTATCTATTGCTGATCAACTTAGGCATTGGATTGATTTGTATGTTGGTCTGGAAAGTTTCCGGAAATCCAAACTATGCTGATTTTGTTAACAAAGATATTAACGGGCTTATTTTTTATTGGTTCTTGACTTCATTTTTCCTAGTTATTCTTTCGATTGTAAAATTTTTATCTCTAAAAGTGATGGTCTCCATTTTTGATTTAAAAAAGTTCGAATTTGCTCATTTTTTTTACCTTTTGAGAATAATATCCATCAGTTTGTTTTTGGTTTTGGGCTTCAGTACTTATTTCTTTTTCAATGATCAAACCTATTTACCAAAGGTTTTGCAAATTTCAATTACGGGCTTTTTTTGGGTGTATCTTTTTGGGGTCTTTTACATGTATGTCATCGGGGTTAATCGAACAATTTTTAAAAATTATCATTTATTTGCTTACATTTGCACCGCAGAATTGATTCCCTTTCTGATACTTTCTAAAATGGTTATAGGGTGAAGTTCTAATCATTAAAAATTAGGATAAGAACAAGATTATGAGTAAGACCACAAAAGACAGGCTAAATCCGGTAAAAAGTATTTTAGTTTCCCAGCCTAAACCTACAGATGAAAAATCACCTTATTTTCAACTGGCTGAAAAATATAATATTAAAATTGACTTCAGGCCATTCATCCAGGTTGAACCTGTTTCTATTAAGGATTTCAGAAAGCAAAAAATTGATATCTTAAAGCATACCGCAATTATTTTTACCAGTAGAAATGCCATTGATCATTTTTTTACCATCTGTAAAGAGCTTAAAGTAGAGATGCCAGCGGATATGAAGTATTTTTGTATCTCTGAGCAAACGGCCCACTACTTGCAGAAATATATCGTCATCAGAAAAAGGAAATTATTCGTTGGCCAGAAAACAGCATCTGATTTATTTGATTATTTTAAAAAGCATAAATCTGAGAAATATCTTTTCCCTTGTTCGGATATTAGAAAGGAAGATATTCCAACTTACTTGAGTAAGGCAAATATAGCTTATACAGAAGCGATAATTTATCATACAGTGGCAGCGGATTTATCTGATTTAAGAAATATTAAATATGATATCCTTGCATTTTTCAGTCCTTCGGGGATCAAGTCACTAAAACAAAATTTCCCTGATTTCCAACAAAATAATACCAGAATCGCCGCGTTTGGGCCAACAACGGCAAAAGAAGTCCTTGATCAGGGATTGATTTTGGATATTGAAGCGCCTATGCCAAATGCCCCGAGTATGACCGGCGCATTGGAATTGTATATTAAAAAGGCAAATAATTTGTGATCTTTTTAATCTTTTATGGAGAAATTCAGTTTAAATGTGTAGAATAGAGCTTTAAACCTTATTTCTTATCTTGGATGAAAGAGCTGAGTTTCCTTAAATCAAAGATTATTTATGTTTTTGTGGCATTTGCGGTGTCTATTACTGCATTACATGCCCAACAGGATGCTCAGTTTACACAATATATGTATAATGGGCTTTTTTATAATCCAGCCTTTGCCGGAAAGGATGGCGGTTATAAATTTTCTGCGCTACACAGGACCCAATGGTTAAATTATTCAGGAACAAATGGTCCTGCTCCAATTACGCAATTATTAACAGCAAGCGGAAGGTTAGATGATTTCAATGTAGGTTATGGAATCACTTTCGTAAACGATAATATAGGACCAGTAAATAATCAGGAGATTAATTTATCACTTGGATACCATAAAAACCTCAGAAGGGGAATATTGAGCCTTGGACTTTCCGGGGGGTTATTTTCAAGTACTTTAAAATATGATGAATTGATCGTCATCAATCCAGATCCCAATATCCCCACTTCAGGTAGAGAAACACAGATGAATTTCAATATTGGTGCTGGGGCTCTCTACGATAGGGGTAATTTTTATGTGGGATTGAGCAGCAAGCATCTTAACCAGCCTACTTTTGATTTTGGAGATGGGGCGGTTGACAATCAATTAATGAACCACTCCTATTTATTGGCAGGATATAGAATTAAGACATTTGCACTTTGGACATTTGAACCTAGCTTTTTATTAAAATCAGTATCCTTTAATAATTTTTCCTATGACCTTAGCGTTATAGCCACACACAATCAAAAGATCAGTGGAGGATTTGCATTCAGAGGAGAAGAGTCGGTATCATTATTGCTAGGCTATAGTATTCTCAGAGATAATTCACTGAGAATAGGGTATGCTTTTGATCTTGTAATTGGTGGACTTGAGGCTAAGTCTCCGACCAGTCATGAGTTCATGTTAACTTATAACTTGCAACCGGTATCAAGGGAATTTCAAAAAGTTATTCAAAGAACACCAAGATTTAGGTTTTAAAAAATTTTCGAAATTTCTTGTCAGATTTGCAAATTTCTAAGATTTTCCATTAAATTTCGAGATTATAAGTTAATGATTTGTGGTAAAATTTTATATCACTTAATTCATGTAAAACATGTATAGAGAAATGAATTTCAGAATTTTGTCCGTATTTTTATTCTTTTTTCTGTCCTTGATTTTTCAGGGATGCGGGCTGCTTGGCAAGAAAAGTTCTGCCAGCGAAAAAGAGAACCGTAGGGGGGAAGTTACGGGTGTCCCCAAGAGACAGATCTGGCAGCAACCCTTGCCGGCAGACATGGTGGCTATTAAAGCTGGGACTTTTTGGATGGGTCAGGCTGATGAAGACATAGGCTTCACTCAGTCAGCTTTCAATAAGCAGATTACTATTTCAGAATTTTTCATGGACAAGTACGAAGTGTCTAACAATAAGTATAGACAATTTGTAGAAGCAGTAAGATTGGGTGAGTATACCTATAGTACTCCGACCACTTTAAAAGAGCCTCCGGTTTTTAATTTGGACGAAGTGCTCCCGGATACAACCGTTTGGTCTACCAGTTTTACCTATCATTATGGAGATCCTCTGATGGAGTTTTATTTTGATCATCCTGCATTCGATAATTATCCGGTAGTAGGTGTCAGCTGGGAACAGGCCCAAATGTATTCTGAGTGGAGAACGTATCACATGAACGCCAATGACAAATCAGACTACGACTATCCTAGGTTCAGACTTCCCACTGAAGCGGAATGGGAATATGCGGCTAAAGGTGGTAAAGATGTCGCTAAATATCCCTGGGGTGGTCCGTACCTAAAAAATAGAAGGGGATGTTTGATGGCTAACTTTAAACCAGGAAGGGGTAACTACATAGATGATGGTTTTGCCTATACTGCCCCGGTTGACGTGTTCGCTCCGAATGGTTTTGGCCTATACAATATGTCAGGAAATGTTGCAGAATGGGTTCAGGATGCTTATAGTCCTGTTTCCAGCTCTTTGACCTGGGATCTAGATCCTAAATATGATGATCCAAATGAAAGACGAAAAGTTGTTAGAGGTGGATCCTGGAAAGATATAGCGCACTTTTTGGAAACGAGTACAAGAACATATGAGTTTCAAGATGTAAAAACAGCTCACATCGGATTTAGAACTGTAGTTACCTTCATGGGTAGATCCGGTTCTATGGATGTAAGTAATAACAGAAGAAGAAAAAGATAAAAGTAAAAAACGATAACAGCCCTAGTCAAAATTCACAGTAACAACTTAATCTATTTAAAATGGCAAAGCAGAATTCTTTTAAACACCAATTTTATGGCAGTGTTATGCCAAAAATCTATGGCATCGGCGCATCTATCGTTATTTTGGGTGCTATGTTCAAAATCCTTGATTGGCAAGGTGCAAGTTTAATGATCGGCGTGGGTCTAACCACAGAAGCAGCAATATTTTTCCTTTCTGCATTTGAGCCGAAACCTGAAGAAGTCGATTGGACCAAAGTCTATCCTGAACTGGCCAGTGATGAGCCAGTCACTCCAAAATCAAAATCTGTCGCTTCAGGTCCAGGTTTGACCCAGAAGTTTGACGAAATGTTGGAAAGTGCGAAAATAGGGCCTGAACTTTTTGAAAGCTTAGGAAAAGGCATGCAAAATCTGGCAAGTTCAGCAGAGAAAATGGGGAAATTGTCAGATGCCGCCGTTGCAACTAACGAATATGCTGAAAATGTAAAATCAGCTTCCAAAACTTTGGTGGATATCAACCAATCTTATGGAAAAACTGCCACCGCTCTAGTGGAGCTTTCTTCAGCCTCCCAGGATGCAAAGCAGTATCACTCTCAAGTGGTAGAAGTTACCAAAAATCTTTCAGCACTTAACAATGTGTATGAAATGGAACTTATTGATGCTCAAAACCATATGAAAACTTTGAACAAGTTCTATTCTAATGTGGCAACAGCTATGGAAGGTCTTGCTGAAGCAGGAAAAGAAACAGAAACGTTCAAAAGTGAATTGGCTAAATTGAATCAAAACGTAAGTTCTTTGAACAAAATATATGGCGGTATGCTCACAGCCATGAAAGGTTAAGCCTTTTTGATACACATGTTTAATCTTTTATTTTGAAATTATGGCTGGAGCAAAAGAGACACCAAGACAGCGGATGATCGGTATGATGTACTTGGTATTGACAGCATTGCTGGCATTACAGGTAAGTAATCAGATCCTCCAAAAGTTTGTATTGTTGAATGACGGTCTTGAAAGAACGTCCAAAAATTTTATCGGGAAAAATGAATTTACCGTTTCTTCCATTGCAAGCACTGTCGAACAACAGGGAAATAATCCCCGCGATGTTCCTAAAGTGGCTGCTGCAAGGGAAGTGAGGAAAATAACTGCTGAAGTTTACACTTATCTTGAAGAGTTGAAACAGCAATTGATCACTGAATCAAACGCTATAGATGAGCAAGGCTTGTATAAATCCTCAGCTTTGAAAAATGTGGATATTCCCGGTAATATCTTCAACAATAACCGTAAAGGTTTTGAGATGCAGGAAAGACTGAATACTTTTCCTACTCAAGTAAGTGAAATTCTTAAATCCATAGGTATTGAAATGTCCTTTCAGGATATTGCAAAAGATGCTAAGGATATAGAGATTTTTAAAAATGATAAAGAAGCCAGGAACAAAAGTTTTGTTAACCTCAACTTCGTTAAATCACCCGTAGGTGCCGTTATGGCATTGATATCCCAATATCAGAACGAAGTATTGAATATTGAAGGCGAAGCTTTATCTGCAATCACAAGTTCGATAGGTACTTTTTATTTCAAATCGGATGTTTTCAAAGCAAGTGTTGCTGCCAATTCTAATGTTGTGGCAGCTGGTACAAAGTTTGAAGGTAATTTGTTCATCGCTTCTTCTTCTTCTTCCGCAGCCCCAAAAATGACTGTGGATGGTAGAGAGGTTACTGTAGTAGATGGTTTTGGTGAAATTAGCTTCACCGTTCCACCCGCAGGGCAATATGATGATAGAGGTTTGGCCAAAAGAGTGTTAAAAGGTGAAATCACTGTCAATATTGCGGGTAAAGATTCTACATTAACGGTTGATTATGAGTATTTC
The DNA here is from genome assembly GCF_042683085.1 of Shivajiella indica. NCBI lineage: Bacteria > Pseudomonadati > Bacteroidota > Cytophagia > Cytophagales > Cyclobacteriaceae > Shivajiella > Shivajiella indica. The sequence goes on from NZ_JBHUIV010000002.1 coordinate 110,150, forward strand.
GTTGCTCAACCTGTAATTAAGGTAACTTCTGAGGTGGTTAACCAACTTTATGCGGATTGCGCCAATGATCTTTCTATTGATGTACCTGCTTTAGGTAATTCTTATGCCCCTGATTTTACCGTATCCAATGGTAGCTTCATCAAGGGTTCAAAACCTGGTCAGGTTACCGTAATTCCCGGTAATTCAGGAAAAGTTGTTATTGGTGTAAGCAGTGGAGGCAATAAAATCGGAGATGTTTCGTATGATATTAAGCCAGTACCTGCTCCAACTATACGCTTATTTGATGGCAGAGGACCGATTGACCTAAGTCAGGCTTATCCGGCTCCTGGACCATCTTCTTTGGTAGTGGAAGCAATTCCTGAGCCTACTTTCGGAAGAACAATGGCCAGAGATTCGAATTTCGAAGTAACAGGTGGAGAAGTAATTCTTCTAAGAAATGAAGTTCCCCGTGAAAGAGTTAATATTTCTGGAAAAAATGTCGCCATTAGAAATTTATTGGCAGCAGCTAGAAGTGGAGATGCTTTGGTAATCAGAGTTACTGAAGTGACAAGAACTAACTTCCGGGGCAATAAGATCAGGTCTAATCAGCCTGAAATTATCAGGATGGCGATTAAATAAATAAATCTGGTAACCTCCAGAACCTAAACGATAAGGTTATGAATTTAAAAAATTATTTTATGGTAGCCCTAGCTTTCCTTGGACTTGTTCTTGGAACGGAAGTATTTGGGCAAGGAGCAACAAGTGTGAATCCCAATAATATGGGAGACAGGCGTTTCAAAGTTGACACGGTTTTTTCAGTAGTTCCTATTCGCGAAGATGATATCATGTTTCAGATTGGGGTTTGGAGAAGGATAGATTTAAGGGAAAAATACAATCATCCCTTGTATGGTTCCGGTGATACAAAAAACGATGGTATCGTGAACAATATCTATAAAGCTGTTGTGGAAGAAAATGCCTTGGAAGTATTTGCTGATGAAGAGTTTACTCAGCCTCTTTCTATAGCAGAATTTCAAAATAACTTTTGGATCTCAGCTAATGGTGACAGTATTTTCGTCAAGCAATTGTATTACCTGGATTTCAAAGAGGATTTCCTTTTTGACAAACATCACTCACAGATCAAATTTGATGTCAAGTACATTGAATTAGTGATGCCTTCACCTACCAATGCAAATGCCGGTCAGAAAACAATTGCCTATATCAGGTATAAGGATTTTTACAATCATTTTAAAAATCATCCTGATGCCAAATGGCTTAATTTCCAAAATGATTCAAAAAGCTTGACCTACGATCAGGCCTTTGACATGAGATTGTTCAGATCTGTTGTGAGGAAATATACCAATTCTGATAATGCTTTGATTGCAGATATGGTAGCTGGTGATAATCCAAATCCTGAATTACAGGCTTTCTTGAATGCCCTGGAATTTGAATATAAATTATTGGATTTTGAAAATGCCCTTTGGGAATGGTAATAAAAAGGCGGGTTTCTTACCCGCCTTTTTTATTTGCCAACCACGCCGAGAGTTTTTCTGATTTGGCTTTGCCGATAATCAATTCCAACTCCTCTTTACTAGCTTCTTTTACTTTTTTCACTGATTTGAAATGTTTTAATAATTTTTCCGCCGTTTCTTTACCTATGCTCTCTATCTCTGTTAACTGGGACCCAAATGCCTTTTTGCTTCTGATGTTTCTATGGAAAGTGATGGCAAACCTGTGGGCTTCATCCCTGATTTTTTGTAAAAGCCTCAAAGATTCTGATTTCTTATCTATATGAATCGGATATTGATCACCTGGGAAGTAAATTTCTTCCAATCTTTTAGCTATTCCTATGATGGGTATTTTTTCGTAAATGTCCAATGATTTAAGGGCTTCAACTGCAGAGGATAACTGTCCTTTTCCGCCATCAATTACAATCAACTTGGGAAGAGGCTTTTCTTCCTCAATCAATCTTTTATACCTTCTGCCTACTACTTCTTGCATGCTTGCAAAATCATTAGGACCTTCTACGGTTTTGATATGATAATGTCTATATTCTTTGATTGCAGGTTTCCCATTTAAAAAGCAGACCATGCTTGCGACCGGATTGGTCCCTTGGATATTTGAATTATCAAAACATTCAATATGGTCAGGCATTTCCTGTAGTGACAAATCTGTCTGAAGTTGTTTTAAAACTCTAAACTTCTTGTCTTTAACCTCACCTGAAGCCAGTAGTTTTTCCTGTTTGTAATATTTGGCGTTTTTTAAAGAAAGTTCAATCAGATTTTTCTTATCACCAATTTTAGGCAAATGAATATTAAGTCCTTCATATTCTTCTTCAATAGCTATATTGACAACAATTTCTTCTGCATCACTATTAAATTGATCCCTTAGACGAACAATGGCTGTTAACAACAATTCTGTTTCTGTTTCATCCAGTCTTTTCTTCAATTCTACCGTCTTAGTCAGTATTACTGCCCCATTTTTAACCTTTAAATAATTGACATATGCGTTTTTTTCATCAGTGACTATGGCAAACACATCCAAATCTTTAATAGAAGGATTCACTACCATTGATTTGGATTGGTATTTTTCCAATAATTCCAGTTTTTCTTTGAAATAATGGGCCCTTTCGAATTCAAGGTTAGCAGCCGCTGTTTGCATCTGTTCCTTGAAATGGGATTTGGCCAGGGCAAGATTCCCTTTTAAAATGTGTTTAGCCTGTTCAATATCTTTAAGGTAATCCTCTTCCTTTTGTTTTCCTTCACATGGGCCTAAGCAATTTCCTATATGGTATTCAAGGCAGACCTTGTATTTCTGTTCTTTTACTTTTTCAGGACTTAAATCTAATCTACAGGTTCTGATTGTAAATACACTCCTGATTAGATCCAAAACATTGTTCATGGCTTTTACAGAGGCAAAAGGCCCAAAATAAGTGCCTTTATGCGGAATTAATCTTCTGGTTGGGAAAATCTGAGGGAAGTGTTCTTTTGTCAATAAAAGATAGGGATAAGTTTTATCATCCTTGAGGAGTATATTATATTTTGGTTGGGTTTTCTTTATGAGATTATTTTCCAATAGTAAAGCATCGAACTCAGAATTGACTAGTGTTATCTCAATTCTGTCGATTTCCTTGACCATTCTTCGGGTTTTGTGGTTAAGACCTGTTCCCTTTACAAAATAGGAGGCCACCCTTTTTTTCAGACTTTTTGCTTTACCAACATAGATCAGCTCACTTTCTGAATTATAATATTTATAAACACCTGGCTGATCAGGAAGTAAATTGTATTCTTCAATTGTATAAAAGGGTACTTGCATACTACAAAAATATAAAAAAAGCCCCATTAGGGGCTTTAGAAATTATTTATAATGACCTAATTAAAAGTCTGTTTTGTTAGGATCAAAATCAAAATCTGTGAATTTACTGCTGTTCAATTCATATAAATCACAATCAATTTCAATGCTTAAAGGTCTTTCTGGTCTTGGGAAAGGCCCTTTTGTATAACCAAGACTTTGATCAGCATATACTTTTGACATATACTTTACCCAAATAGGCCTTGCCGTTTGGCTGCCCTGTCCACTGATCCAACTCCTGAAGTGTATTGCCCTGTCATCACCGCCAACCCAAGCACCTGAAACCAAATCCTTGCTCATGCCAATGTACCAGCCATCTGAAGCATTTTGAGTAGTTCCGGTTTTACCTCCAAGTTCATTTCCTTCATCTCTTAAGGTCCAAGGTACACCTTGGCTTGTGCCTTTGAATTCTTCAAAGCCTCCTCTCATCATATGGACCATCAAATAGGCGTGTTCTTCACTCATGGCCGGCTTTTTCTTAGGTGTAAATTGTTGAAGGACATTACCGTTTTTATCTTCAATTCTATCAATATAAAATGGAACGATATGCTCTCCCTTATTCACGAAGGTGCTCGTAGCCCCAATCATTTCATAAATAGATACGTCACTTGTTCCTAAGGCCAAGGCAGGAACTTCTTCCAAATCACTGGTTATTCCTAATCTGTGAGCGGTTTCCACAACTACCCTAGGTCCAAGCTTCTTCATCATAAAGGCCGTAACAGAGTTTACAGATTGTGCCATAGCCAGTCTGATGGTCATCTTTTCATAGGTGAATTTTCCATCCGCATTTTTAGGTGTCCATGAGGGCTGCCCTGGAATATTTACTTCAATCGGTTGGTCTATCACCGTATAACAAGGGCTATATCCATTCTCAATTGCTGCTGCATAAACAAAAGGTTTAAAAGTAGATCCAGGTTGGCGCTTACCTTGTTTCACATGGTCATATTTGAAGTGCTTATGGTTGATTCCCCCAACCCAGGCTTTGATATGTCCGGTATGGGGATCCATTGACATGAAGCCTGTCTGTAAATGTTTCTTGTAATGGCGTAGCGAATCCATTGTACTCATCAAAGTATCTATTTCTCCTTTAGCCCAGGAAAATACCTTCATCCTTTTCTTTTCATTCAATTTGATGTCTATGGAATCAGAATTTGCGCCATATTGCTTCACCAGATTTCTGTAAGCATCAGTTCTTTTTACTGCAGTTTCCAGAAAATTAGGGATTACTCTGCCCTCATTGTCGATCCAAGGATCTCTTTTGCCTGTTTCATTTTCAAATTTCTTCTGCAATTCCCTCATATGCTCATCCACAGCTTCCTCTGCATACCGTTGCATTCTACTGTCGATGGTTGCATAAATTCTCAACCCATCACCGAAAAGATCATACGGAGTTCCATCCGGTTTGAGGTTCTCTTTTGTCCATTTTATTAAATCAGCCTTGATAATCTCGCGGAAATAAGTGGCCAGTCCCTGATTTTGATTTTCAACCCTGTAATCCAATTCAATCGGCATCGCGGCAAGAGAGTCCATTTCAGCCTTGGTGAGGTAATCATATTTTTCCATTTGTCCAAGGACAGTGTTCCTTCTTCTTAAGGAATTTTCAGGATTAAAAACCGGGCTGTAGTAAGATGGAGCTTTAAATAAACCCACCAATGTGGCTGATTCCTGCACGTTAAGTTCGCCGGGACTTTTGTTAAAAAAAGTTTTGGCAGCAGTTTTTATTCCATAGGCATTACTACCAAATTCTGAGGTGTTTAAATAAAGGGTGAGAATCTCATTTTTAGTGTAGGATTTTTCCAGCTTCGTCGCAACAATCCATTCTTTGGTTTTGATAATCAGCATCCTTAAACCCGGAACCCTACTTAAAACTCCCTGTGATTCAAGATTTCTGGTTTTAAATAGGTTTTTAGCCGTTTGCTGACTTAGGGTACTGCCTCCTCCTGTAGATTGTCTCAGAATCAGTGATTTGATCAATACTCTTCCCATACTCTGTAAGTCAATGCCGGAATGTTTTTCAAATCTGACATCCTCAGTTGCAATCAGGGCATTTACCAAGTTTTGGGAAAGTTCGGAGTAGGTGACAGGGCTTCTGTTTTCACGGAAATAATTTCCAAGCAAGACACCATCTGCAGAGTAGAGTTCGGAAGCAACCTCACTTTTGGGATTTTCCAAAGCCTTGAAATCAGGTAATTCACCAAATAATCCAAGGAAATTGACACTCACTGCCCAAACAAAAAGAACAAAACCAATTATTCCGGCAGCGAAAACCAACCAAATTAGCTTAATGATTTTATCGGTCATTATAATCTTTAAGAATTATACTTTAATTTAATTTTTTTGCGTGATTCTATCCAAAGTCCACAAAGGAATTAGGAATATTTAACAGATGCGCTCTTTTGTCAGATTGCTTCATGGCAAAGGAATCCCACTGCCTCTATCCATTTCTTTATTGGTATACAGATCTGTAAAACTGTCGGTATTCATTCAGGTTTTTTCGTCGGTTAAGTTCCTGAAAATTTCCAATTGAAATCAGGAAGCAGTTTTCTTTGTCGGATGGTTCCAGAGAATTGGAATTGAAATCATTCATGAATTTATCTCTGTAGGATAAGGCTTTTTCAGCATTGCTGAATGGACTTACTATGAAAATCACTTCTTCACGGTTTAAGTTCATATTCCCGGTTCTCAGCCTCGCACTTGCAAAGTTTTGCATATGAAACGTTTCAAGATCTGCCAATAAATTCTTCGATTCTTTGGCTTTATCTGCGCTCAAGGAGATGACAAAGATATGGGTTTGATCAGGATTTTCACGGTAGGGTGAATCTTCTTCGGATTTGATCTCTTCTTCTATTTCTTCCACCTTTTCTTCTTCTACGGTTTCTTCTTTGCTTATGGTTTCAGTTTGATCCAAATCCTGACCTTTTTCCCCCGTTAATGCTAACAGCATATTTCTTGCCATTTTTACTAACTCAGGATTTTCGGTGGTCTGTATATAATTTTCCAACCTGCTTTTGTACCTGTCCTGATCATCAATTTTTCCAGACACCATGATATCCAATAACAAAAGTCTATCGGTATTTTTAGTTAAAGGATAAGACTCCAAGGTGCTCCTGATCAGATTTCTGGAATCTGAATAATTGCCCGCATAGTATTGTTCATAAGCTTCTTTATATTTTCGGGAAGACTCCAGAAAAGCCTGATTGCCCTTTACTGCATCGGGATTATTTACAGAATAAGTAAATGGAGATTCCGGGAATTCTCGGTTCAACCTTTGGGCATATAAGTTGGCATTGCCATTTATTTCTTCATTGGCTAAAAATAAAATATAATAAGCTTCGGCCTTTTTGTTGGAATTTGGATAGGTTGTTATCAGGCTTTCAAGATATTCTATGCTGATTTCAGGCTCTTTAAAATCAAAGAACAGCAATTTTCCCAGTTCAAAGTAGGATTCTTCCAATCCCAACTTTAAAGCATTTATTTCTTTTTCAGTTTTGGGAATTTGTGCAAGCAAACTTTCTATATCCGGAATTTGGCCTAACAAAGGATTCTCATTTTCCAATTGGCTTTGATCCATGTCAGAGACATCTTCAGAATCAGATGTTGTTGTTCCTCTGTCTGCCTGAAAGCCCTGTACATTTCTTCTCCAATTGTCATCTAAAGGTCTTGAACCCCAATTTCTATAAAAATCTATTGAGCCCTGCTGCATGGCTACTGAATTATCAAAATAGAAAGATTCACCTGAACCTCTTCCACCAAATGCCAGAAGGTTGTCAAAAATACCGGTAGATTTGGGCATTGCCTTTTCCTCAGCTTCTCGGATCAATCTTTGTTCTTCTTGCTTGATAAACATTTCAGCAACCAAACCCTGCTCCTCAGGACTCATCTGTGCCAGACGGATCAAACTGTCATTCTTAGAAATGGTTTCAAAGTGAATGACATAACTGTCGAAAATTCCTTTTTTTTCATTCACTTCCGCATAGATAACATCAGTGGGCCGAATATTGGCAAGTGCGGAGTCCAAGTAATATTTGGTGGACCTAAAATCTTTTTTTATCTCGTAACTGATCTCAGCAAGTTTTTGATAGATATATCCTTTCTGTAAAGGATTTCTTCCTTCTTCTTTTGCGGCCCGGATTAATAAGTTTTCAGCTTCTTCCACATCGTCCATTTTAAGTTCAAAAAGTGCCTTTTCATATAAAATGACATCTCTTAAGTCCAGATTTTTGCTATCCTTATAAAGGTTGTCATAATAGTCCCTAACCCTTTTTACATCCCGGCTTTTATTCAATTCAGCCACTTGCTGGGCAAATAATTGGGCAAAGAAACTTCTTTCATAGGGTGGATTTCCCTTTAAAGATTCATTATAATAACTATAGGCGAGGTTATCCAAGCCCTCTCTTTGGTAAAGCTGTGCAAGGATGAAGTTTATTCTTGATTTCTCTTTTTTGTCTTTCGTTAATTCCAAGGCCCTGTCCAATGCTCCGATTTTTCCGTTCACATCCCCCCTTTTGTCATAGTAATAGGCTAGGTTTTTATAGAGATGATACCTGTTTTCCTTATTGATCCCCGTTTCTTTTGACAAATAATCAATAACATATGCTGCGTCATCATAATTATTGAGATCGGTAAACTGCCTCATCAATTGGATAAGACTTTTATGTCTTACCCTTTTTTTCTTACTGTTCACATTTAGGTATCGGAAGGTATTGGAAGCATCATCAAATTTTGCTTCATAATAATCTGCCATCCCCAGAAAAAAATAAGAATCATCTACCCATTTGGAAATTTTATGCCACTCTATGGCCTTAGATGCAAATTCACGGATATCTTTAAGTTTATCTGCATTTTGATCGATCAACCCACTGTCAATAGGAAAAAATATTGGAAGAACCTGTGAATAATCTTCCCTGTGATCTTTTTCAATGGCATCTTCGATTTCATCCAAGATTTGTTGTGAATAAAAAACAGCATTATACCTTGAGGTGGTATTATGGAATACCCTGTTGGTAAATGTGTTCTTTTCAGAAGAACAAGCAGTAAACAATGTCGCTATTATAAATAAGCGGAAAAGAATTGGACGCATTATTGCTTAGGATTCAAAGGCACAAATTAGTGGATTTGTACTAAAATACTAAACGCTAATATTTATTATTATATTTTTGGAACCGTAAAACCAAATTTGATTGAATTGAAACTGACTAGAAAACTGGGAACATTAATAAGATCCAAATTTCTGTTTGTGATCAGGAGAGAGCAGGATTTTTCTGTGATTACATCTTTTAATATTTCTGCCTTGAGAATTGTGGCCATTATCGCTCTGATTCTAATTCTGGTTTTTGGAGTCTCTTTAGTCATTTCCAAGACATTGTTAAAGGTATGGTTTGACCCAGCTTATAAAGATTCAGAAAATACCGCCATGTTGATTCAGATGTCAGAGACAGTTGATTCATTAATTTTTGAAGTTGAAAAAAAAGACAGTTATGTAAAAAATATTCAACGTATCATGGCAGGAGAATTTGATGGTTCTGAGGATGTCGAAGGGCAGGATTCTGTTCTACTTAGTGAAAGAAGGTCTCCAGAAACGAATTTATTTGTGCCCAGTGAGGCTACTTTAAGTATTATCCAGGAAATGAGAGGTGTGCCTTTGGATATGAATACATCAGATCAGAATGTAGAAGGTTATTTGGGGGACAATTATTTTTTTCCACCTATCAAAGGAGTCGTAACTTCTCTTTTTGATCCGATTAAAGAACATTTTGGAATAGATATTGTAGCAAAGGAAAATGAAGCTGTAAAATCCATTGCAGATGGTACAGTAATCTTCAGCGCATGGACATTAGGCACCGGATATGTAATAGGAATTCAGCATGTCAATGAATTGATTTCTATTTATAAGCATAATTCTGTAATATTGAAAAACGTTGGAGATGTAATAAAAGGTGGTGAAATCGTTTCAATAATTGGAAACACTGGAGAGCTGACCACCGGCCCACATTTACATTTCGAAATTTGGTACAAAGGTTCTCCGCTTAATCCCCAAGATTTCATTTCTTTTGATTAATTATGTTTACAAAGCCCGAAGAAAAAAAATCCGTTGTTGATATGGTAAATTCCAGCAATGTGATCTCTAAAGAAACACGTATCAAAGGCGATATTGATGCGCAAGGAAACATCCGTATTGAAGGTACGGTAGAAGGACTGGTCAAGTCAAAAAGTAAAATAGTGATAGGAGATTCTGCCGTTATAAAAGGTAATTTATCCTCTGTTGAAGCAGAAATCTCAGGAAAAGTTGATGGCGAAGTTTGCTGTTCCGATATCCTATATTTAAAGAAGACCGCTTACATTACAGGCAATATTATTACAAAAAAACTTGTTGTTGAAAATGGAGCTGTTTTTGAAGGTAAATGTCAGATGAACAGTAAGCCTTTAAAGGTTACCGGTAAGGATGGAGAAGAGAAAGTCCTCAAAGAACAATTTGCCACAGGTTAATCCCTCCCTTTTCAAATACCTTGGCCTTTCCTTTCAAATGTTTGCAGTTATAGGTCTAGGTACTGCATTGGGATGGTATATCCAGTCTAAAAGCCAAATGAAATTTCCCATTTGGCTTTTACTTTTTTGTTTCCTTTCCATTGTTCTTGCTTTTTATCAGTTATATGTAAACATGAAAAACGATGAAAAGTCACAGGAGAAAAGGGAAAAAAAATCTTAGCTTTGCGGCCAAATCGATTGGCAATGAGAGAGATTTTATATCTAACAATTAAATTACTGATTCTAACCCTGATAATTGCAGGATTTGTTTACCTGATTGGAGATATACTTCAATTTAACTGGGTACACGAAAGTATCTGGAAAATTATTTCGTTTTTTTTATTATTGACCTGGATAACCGGTATTTTCTCTCATTATTTGCTAAAAATAAGCAAAGAAAATTCTGTAAATATTCTGCTTGGCGCCATTGGAATCCGATTTTTGAGCAGTATTGGGTTTATTGCCATCATGTTGATGATAGGTCAGGAAAATTTAATTTTGTTTGTGATCAATTTCTTTGTCATTTATTTATTCTATTTATTGTTTGATATATATACGCTTATAGCTAATTTGCGCCCAAATTCGAAGTAGGTACTAAAAAATCATTTGATGGCCCGTAAGTTTATTTGCCTAAGTATTTTGTTATCAGCAATTTGGCTTGGTTTTTCAAATGCTGCTCTGGCAGCCGGAGATGAGGAAGATAAGACAGGTTTTATCCTGCCTCACGTTATGGATAATTATGAATGGCATTTTGCTACCATTGGGCATACGCATATTACCTTACCTCTTCCAGTAATCATTTATTCTCCTGACCAGGGGCTGGAGTTCTTTCTTTCTTCAGATTTCCAAAATCATGATACCCACAAATTTGGAAGAGATTATGGTAAAAATGGGTACTATATTGATGAGGATTATACCCTGCATGCTGAAGATAGTTCCAGAACGTTCTATGATTTTTCAATTACCAAGAACGTCGCAATGATGTTTATTGTCATTGCAGTTATCCTTTATCTGATGCTTTCAGCTGCAAAGCATTATAAAAGGAACCCGGGCACTGCTCCAAAAGGGATTGCTTCTTTCATAGAGCCCATTGTGGTATTTGTGAGAGATGAAATTGCCCTTCCTAATATCGGTCATAAAAAGTATTTAAAATTCACCCCCTATTTATTGACCCTTTTCTTTTTTATTTGGGTAGGGAACCTTTTGGGATTGTTCCCAGAGGCTGCAAATTTTACCGGAAACATTGCATTGACTTTCACTTTAGCAATTTTCACCTTTATCGTGACCAATATTAATGGAAATAAGGATTATTGGAAGCACGTTTTCGCAACCCCTGGCGTTCCAGTTCCCTTGTTGTTGATTATAGTTCCTGTAGAAATTATCGGATTGTTCACCAAGCCTTTTGCCCTTATGGTCCGTCTATTTGTGGCGATTACGGCAGGCCATATTGTGATTCTAAGTTTTATCGCATTGATTTTTGTTTTCGAATCTTTTGCGGTAGGTATTGCCAGTACAGTGATGGTAGTTTTCATCAACTTCATTGAATTGTTGGTTGCTACTATCCAAGCTTATGTGTTTACCCTGTTTTCTGCCATGTACATCGGTATGGCAGTTGCAGAGCATGACCATCATTAATAATAGAATTTCTTTGTTCAATTTATAAACCTAACAAGTATGTTAACTTCAATCTTATTAACTGCCGGTTTTGCACTTATGGGTGCAGGTATCGGTGCCGGAATCGTTGCCATTGGTGCAGGTCTTGGTATTGGTAGAATCGGTGGTCAAGCTATGGAAGGTATAGCGCGTCAACCTGAAGCTGCTGGAAAAATCCAAACTGCTATGTTGATCATCGCTGCACTTATCGAAGTGGTTTCCCTGTTTGCAGTGGTAGTTTGTCTACTTATTGCTTTGGGTGAATACACTTTCTAAGAAAAAGCAATGGGATTGGCGCTAGGCCAATCCCTACTTTCTTTAATTGAACAAGTATTTAAAAATATTAAATTAATTCACTATGGGACTAATTACTCCAGGCTTAGGATTGATCTTTTGGTCTGCTCTTGGATTTTTGATCGTGCTCTTTATACTTACCAAATTTGCTTGGAAGCCAATCCTTGCTGCATTGAATGAGCGGGAAAAAAGTATTGAAGATGCCATTAAGTCGGCTGAAATCGCCAGAAATGAAATGTCGAATCTAAAAGCTGAAAATGAAAGGATTATTCATGAGGCAAAAATTGAAAGAGACAAAATGCTTTTAGAAGCCAGTGAAACTGCCAAACAAATGATCGAAACTGCCAAAGTTGCCGCCCAGAAAGAAGGTGCAATTATGCTTGAAAACGCCAAAGCAGCTATTGAAACCGAAAAGCAGGCTGCTTTGGAAGATGTAAAAGTCCAGGTGGGTATCCTTTCACTTGCAGTTGCTGAAAAGTTATTGAAAAGAAACTTCGCCTCTGATGCTGCCCAGCAACAATTGATTGAGGAATTGGTGAAAGACATTAAGTTAAACTGATATGTCAGATATTAAAGTTGCATCACGATACGCCAAGGCCTTGCTTGAACTTTCGCTGGAGAAAAACGCGCTTGAAGCAGTAATCAGTGATTTTAAAACAATTCTATCCATTGCAGAGCAAAATAAGCAAGTAAGTCTTGTTCTGGATAGTCCCATTGTCAACTATGATAAGAAATTCAACATTTTGAAGGCTTTGCTGGGAAAGTCAGCGAATGCAATTACCATCAGTTTCTTTGACCTTGTGACCCGCAAAAAAAGATCCGACGTATTGCTTTCTACTTCAAGGGAGTTTCTTAGACAATATAATGAGTACAATGGAATCCAGGTAGCGGAAATTACCACTACATTGCCTTTGACCAAGGAATTAAGACAACAGATCATTGAGATTGTAAAGGAAATTTCAGGCTGTCAAAAAGTTGAATTGATAGAAAAATTAGACAAAAATTTAATTGCTGGTTTTGTTTTGAAAGTAAATGATAAGCTTTGGGATGATTCCTTAAGCGGAAAATTGAGACAAGCAAGAATGAGATTTGCCCAGCGTTATTTTGTGAAACTATACTAGTATAAAAGATAAATTTTAATAAAAATACAATGGCACAAATAAGACCTGATGAAGTTTCAGCCATTTTGAGAGAACAGCTTTCAAATGCGAAGACTGATACTGAACTTGAAGAAGTGGGTACCGTACTCCAGGTAGGTGACGGTGTAGCACGTATATATGGACTTACCAAAGCTCAGGCTGGTGAATTGTTAGAATTTGACAATGGTTTAAGAGCGATGGTACTTAACTTGGAAGAAGACAATGTAGGTGCTGTACTCTTCGGTGATTCTAAGTTGGTCAAAGAAGGTGACAATGTAAGAAGAACCAAAAAAATTGCCTCTATTAAAGTGGGTAATGGTATGTTGGGCAGGGTAGTGGATACTTTGGGTAATCCAATTGATGGGAAAGGACCTATAGGAGGTGATTTATATGAAATGCCTTTGGAAAGAAAAGCTCCAGGGGTTATTTACCGTCAGCCTGTAAATGAACCACTTCAAACAGGTATAAAAGCGATTGACTCCATGATTCCGATCGGAAGAGGTCAACGTGAATTGATCATTGGTGACCGTCAGACTGGAAAGACAGCTGTAGCCATTGACACCATTTTGAACCAGAAGGAATTTTACGATAAAGGTGAACCCGTTTTTTGTATTTATGTTGCTATTGGACAAAAAGCATCAACTGTTGCGGGTATTGTTTCAGCTTTGGAAAAAGGCGGTGCATTACCCTATTCTGTAATCGTATCAGCTGCAGCTTCTGATCCTGCACCCATGCAGTTCTTTGCTCCATTCACCGGTGCCTGTATCGGTGAATTTGTGAGGGATACTGGTCGTCCTGCACTTATCATATTTGATGATCTTTCCAAACAAGCTGTTGCCTACAGGGAAGTGTCCTTGTTGTTAAGAAGACCTCCGGGGCGTGAAGCATACCCTGGTGATGTATTCTATCTTCACTCCAGATTGTTGGAAAGAGCAGCCAAAATCAATGATTCGGATGAAATTGCAAGACAAATGAATGATCTTCCTGAATCCATCAAACATTTGGTTAAAGGAGGAGGTTCACTGACTGCTTTGCCTATTATTGAAACACAGGCAGGTGACGTTTCAGCTTATATCCCTACAAACGTAATTTCCATTACGGATGGCCAGATATTCCTGGAGACCAACTTGTTCAACTCTGGTATCCGTCCTGCAATCAACGTGGGTATTTCTGTTTCAAGGGTAGGAGGTAACGCCCAGATCAAAGCCATGAAGAAAGTGGCAGGTACCCTAAAACTTGATCAGGCTCAGTTCCGTGAATTGGAAGCATTCTCCAAATTTGGCTCTGACCTTGATGCTTCTACTAAAAGAACCATTGAAAGAGGTAGAAGAAATCAGGAAATCCTTAAACAGCCCCAATATGCTCCAGTACCAGTGGAACTTCAGGTTGCAATTATCTATGTTTCCACAAAAGGATTTATGGATAGCGTTCCTGTGGAAAAAGCAAGACAATTTGAGGCGGAATTCTACAACCTGTTGAAGAGTAGCTATCCTGAAGCATTACAATTGATATTGAAAAATGATATTGATGCCGCAGGAAAGATTTTGGAAAAAGCTGCCAAAGACCTTTCTGCGAAATACGCAAAACAATAACTATTAAACTCTTGGCTTTAGAGGGGGATTATTCTCCCTCCAAAGTCTTCTCCTAATATCTCTTTTCTGAAAAGAAAATAATATGGCTAACCTCAAGGAAGTTAAACAAAGGATTACCTCAGTTTCCTCAACACAGCAGATAACCAAAGCTATGAAAATGGTAGCGGCTGCAAAATTGAGAAAAGCACAGGATAAAATTCTAAAAATGCGTCCCTTTTCCAAAAAGCTTACCGCTATTTTGAATGATGTGGTATCTTCTATGGGAGGTGAATTGCAAGTAGCTTATGCAGAACAAAGAGAAGTGCAGAATGTACTTTTGGTTTCAATGACATCAGATAAGGGTCTTTGTGGCGCATTCAACTCCAATGTAATGAAGATGACCAATAGCCTGATGGAGGGAGAATTCAAAGGGAAGAACATTACTATCCTGCCACTTGGTAAAAAATCATATGAATTTTACAGCAAGAGAGGTTTTAATGTTATTCCAGATTACTTTGAGATATTCAACAACATCACTTTTGACACTGTAAGGGCAATTGCAAACTTTGTGATGGATGGTTATACCTCCAAAAAATTTGATAAAGTTGTTTTGGTATATAACCATTTTAGAAACGTGGCTACTCAGGATGTGACAGTTGAACATTTCCTTCCTATGGGTAGTTTGGCATCTTCAACTCCCGGAACTGAGAATCGTCATACAGATTATATACTTGAACCTTCAAAGGAATTTATTGTTCAAGAGCTAGTGCCAAGTGCTTTAAAGACCCAATTCTATAAGGCCATTTTGGAAAGTAATGCTTCTGAACATGGGGCCAGAATGACCTCTATGGATAAAGCTACTGAAAACGCCAATGATTTATTAAAGGAATTGAAATTGCTTTACAATAGATCAAGACAGGCTTCTATTACAGGTGAAATCCTTGAAATTGTGGCAGGTGCCAATGCATTGGAAGGGACCTGATAATATTAGAATAACAATATAGCCCATAATAAAAAAAACCGCGATTAGCGGTTTTTTTTATTGGATGGCTTTTGCAACTTCGGCTGCCATTATTCCTAATCCTTCTTTATTGGGATGAACCCCATCAGGTAATAAATCGGATTTTTCGGTAAGAGGACTGTATAGGTCGATCATTTGTGATTTGGTTTTCTTGGCTATTTTCATCAACATCGGCCTCATTTCATTGACTAAAATATTTTCATTAATTCCCCAATTGTCTTGAAAAACAGGGACAGGAATGCAAATGTATACTTTGCCTTTTTTTGGCATGGATTTTTTGAATTCCTTGATCATTTGGATATAATCAGAAGTGAATTCATTTTTGAATTTCCAATTTTGGGGCTTGGAATCATTGGTACCCAATTTGATTACCAAGATGTCCGGTGAATATTCCTTTACCTCTTCAAATTGTGGTTCATTCCAATATGGATAATCCCCTTTTTTGAGTAGGGTTCTTCCGCTAACACCAAAGTTTTTCACATCATACCCAGTTCCAAGGTTTTGCTGCATTTGGAGAGGATAACTATCCGGATTGTCTCTTCCTGGTCCCTGAGTGATGCTATTGCCCACACAGGCAACCTTTATAGGATTTTGCCCAAATGATATGGAAGATATTGCCAGGAAAAGGCATGCCAAAAGGGTGAGTTTTTTCATAGATGTAATGGTTTATTGGTTTAAGATAGAAATTTAATACCTATTTTTTTGAGGGTAAGAATTAAAAAAATTTGACCTTATATTTGATCTATATGTATACGCTTAAATCAATCTGGCATTTTTTTAATATTCTTTCTTTGGATGTCGTAATAGGTGCCATGGCCGGGATGTTGTTTTTTGCAGATGTTCTGGATGTGGATTTGACCATTGAAACTTATTTACTTCTTGCTTTGGCAGTTTGGTCTGTATATACTTTAGATCATTTGGTGGATGCAAAAAAAATGATAGGAAATGCTTCATCTAAACGGCATCAGTTTCATCAACAGAATTTTCGGATTTTAAGTGGGGCACTTGTTTTCTGCGTTATATTGGATTTTGTCATTTTATTTTCAACCCGCTCATTGAATTTTATAATCATTCCGGGATTCGTCTTAGGTATGGTAATGTTAATTTGGATGGGCCAGATTCATTTTTTTGGAAGAAATGTATCCTGGTTAAAGGAAATTTCCACCGCTATTTTCTATGTTTTGGGCATTTCCCTTGCCCCATTTTTTAAACTATTTCCAGATGAAATCCCCTTTCCATTTTATTTGTTGCTTTTAGGCTATTTTACTCTGGCATTGATCAATCTGCTGATTCTGTCTTTTTTGGATGAGAAGGGGGACAAAAAAGATGGCTTTGGATCTATTTTACAGCATGTTCAAAAATCTCAATTAAAAAAGTACATTCAAATTTTGGGTTTGACTTCCGCTCTTATCACTTTGATGTTAATACTATTTTTACCTTCTTATTTTAAGATTCATGCCAGCATTTTATTCTTGCTAATCCTTTTCCATATTCTTGAATTTCAGAAAAAAGACCGATGTCTGACCAGGCAGAAACTGGAATTTTCATTCCTATTCCCATTTGTTTTGTTGCTTTTTTGAAGTTAAAAATATGTGTTTTTGGGTCTATCTTTTTTCTAAAGATTTTCTAGAGATAAAAAAGCTTATTTCAATCCTGGTAATTCCAGATGTTCAACATAATCTTAAAATCCATTTAAAGGATTCCAAATCAGTCATTCCTTTTTATTTCTTAGTTTTTTCTATTAATCTGCGGATGATTTCATCAAAATATGCCCCATTATACGGGCCGAACCAATTCATTTCCCGTGCCTCATAAAGCGGTTCATCATAGTATTCATCCGGTGTGATATAGCCTATATACCCTCCGTTAAAACAAGTGATGATCAAATTCAATCCCTGTTGATTTGCATATTTTTCCCAGCTTTCCATAAATACTCCTGAGATTTCCCCACTTGAACTGATTATCAATGTATTTCCCAAAAGAATCAGATCAAAATGTGCATTGGTTTCTCCAAACAAATTGTTGAATACCCAAGGTCTTACCCGTACATTTTTACCTAGTTTAAGATGGGCTTTCCTTAGGGCCAATGGAAAATCTGCAAATTCCAGATTATGCTCCTTGATATCAGGAAGACTATTTTCAGTGTTCTGAAAGAATTGGTATAAGTTTTTTGCATACTCCTTAGCATGTTCAGGTTCCTTTCCCCCGGCAATTGGTTTGTGACTGCCCACGGTTCCGGCAGCAAATAATGCCAATTCATATTCCTCACTTTCCATTATTTCCGACAGGTAATGAGGATAATCACCAGATAAACCCATAAATTTTGAGCTGATGATGGTAGAATGGGCTGAATAAGTCAAGATGGAAGCTTTTTCCTCATTCTTTTTTTGAAAGATCAATTGCCTTACATAAGGGTCAATGGGATCATTTGCAATAAGCCGATTAGCCACCAAACTATCGGTTGATATTTTATTGAATTGAATATTGACAGTATCTTTTCTTTGCAGGGATTGCCGCAATACCTGTATACTTTTTTCTTCCAACATACTGACTACCTGCTTATCATAACCTCCAAAGGCAATTTTTCCCAAAATACCTGGCATGTACCCTCCTATACCGCTATGGGTATGTGTGGCTGTAAAATAGACATGGTCAATTGGTAGTCTTTCTTGTTTAATTCTTTCTTTTATCTTTTGGTAAAGGAAGGGATGAACTATCATTAGTTCATAATTCAAAAATGCTACCTGTGCTTTCCCATTGCTGATGACAATACTTCTAATAAAACTGCTATCCTGAACAAATTGATATTTTCCGCGGGGTTTATAACCTACAAGATTGGCAGGTTTTGACGGGGTACTATTTATTTTTGACCAACCTGCAAGCCAAAATTCTCCATTACTTTGTTTAATATTCAAGGTATCCAGCCGGTTCATACTTTCCAGGTAATAGTCCATTTCCTGGTAAGGTCTCCTATCAATCTTGGTAAGTGTCGCCATTAAAATGAAAAAAAGAACCCCAAATATCCAGGCTAAAATTCTGAATAAAGGTTTAAACTTATTTGATGGCATTTTGGGAAAAGGTGAAGAATGAATATAAGGTATGAAAATCTAACATAAATTGGAAATTATACAGGCCAAATTCCCGGTCTTTTACCTTTAAATTTTTCGACTTTGAATACCATCATTGGAGTAAGGGATTAATTCCGTAATCAATATTCAAATGTTCCATGTATACCTTGGATGGTTACTTTTTTGCCATCAAAGGGCAAAACCCTGCCAATAATTTTTGCTTCAACACCCAAAGTTTCTGCTATATCGATCACTTCTTCCGCATAGCGCTCTTCCATGTAAATTTCTAATCTGTGACCCATATTGAAAACTTTATACATTTCTTTCCAATCTGTATTGCTTTCTTCCTGGATAATTTTGAATAGTGGAGGGGTTTCAAAGAGATTATCTTTAATCACATGGACATTATCAACAAAATGGAGGACCTTGGTCTGGGCACCTCCACTACAGTGGACAATACCATGGATCTGAGGGCGAAGGTATTTCAATACATCCACCAGTATAGGGGCATAGGTCCTGGTCGGTGATAAGACCAATTTGCCCATATCTACCGGTAATCCCGGGGCAGGGTCAGTTAGCTGGTATTTACCTGTATAAACCAACTCTTCCGGAACAGAAGGGTCAAAACTCTCAGGATATTTTGTTTTCAGAATCTTATGGAAGACATCATGTCTGGCAGAGGTCAGTCCATTGGACCCCATTCCTCCATTATAATAATCCTCATAAGTTGACTGCCCTGAAGATGACAGACCAACAATTACATCACCCGGTTGAATTTTATCATTGGAGATGACTTCATCCCTTTTCATCCTACAGGTGACCGTACTATCTACGATGATGGTTCTCACCAGATCACCTACATCGGCAGTTTCACCTCCAGTCAATACTACGTTCACACCATGGTCCCGCAGCATTTGAAGGACCTCTTCCGTGCCATTAATGATGGAAGAAATGACTTCGCCCGGAATAAGGTTTTTGTTTCTGCCTATGGTGGAGGAAACCAAGATATTGTTGATAGCGCCCACACAAAGCAGGTCATCGATATTCATGATGATGGCATCCTGAGCAATGCCTTTCCAAACACTCAAATCACCTGTTTCTTTCCAATACATATAGGCCAATGAAGACTTGGTGCCCGCCCCATCTGCATGCATGATGTTGCAGTATTCAGGGTCATTGCCAAGGGTGTCTTCTACAATTTTGCAGAAGGCTTTGGGAAAAAGTCCTTTATCTAATTTGGATATTGCCTGATGCACATCTTCTTTAGAGGCGGAAACACCTCTTTGCATATACCTTTCGTTCATAGAGGGATTTGATTTACTCATCATGTTACAAAGTTAATGATTCTCCTTAGATGAAATTCAGTTTTTTATTTCCCCCTTAAAACGTATTTTTACGCGCTAATTGAAATCTTGCAAATTACATAATTTATTATGCCTTATTTATTTACGTCGGAATCAGTATCTGAAGGTCATCCAGATAAAATAGCAGACCAAATATCAGATGCTTTGATTGATAATTTTTTAGCCTTTGATCCCCGGTCGAAAGTTGCATGTGAAACGATGGTAACAACCGGTCAGGTCATATTGGCAGGGGAAGTAAAATCTGATACCTATTTGGATGTTCAAAAAATTGCCAGAGATGTGATCAACCGGATTGGGTATACAAAAGGCGAGTATATGTTCGACGGAAATTCCTGTGGGGTTCTTTCAGCAATACATGAACAGTCACCGGATATAAATCAGGGTGTGGATAGAGACAATCCTGAAGAACAAGGTGCTGGAGATCAAGGGATGATGTTCGGGTATGCTACAAAAGAAACAGATAACTTTATGCCATTGGCCTTGGATCTTTCGCACAGGATATTGAAAGAACTGGCAGCCTTAAGAAAGGAAAGCAAAGAAATCACATATCTAAGACCGGATGCAAAAGCTCAGGTAACCATTGAATATTCTGATGACAATGTTCCTCAAAGGATAGATGCCATTGTAATTTCAACCCAGCATGATGAATTTGCGGATGAGGCTACCATGCTTACTAAAATCAAGGATGATATGATCAATATCCTCCTTCCCAGAGTGAAAGCGCAGTTGAAACCTGAGATTCAAGTTTTGTTTACTGAAAAAATTACCTTCCATATCAATCCAACAGGAAAATTTGTCATCGGCGGTCCACATGGGGATACCGGACTTACAGGAAGGAAAATCATCGTAGATACCTATGGAGGAAAAGGAGCACATGGAGGTGGAGCATTCTCAGGAAAAGACCCTTCAAAAGTGGATCGTTCCGCAGCATATGCAACCAGGCATATAGCAAAAAATATGGTGGCTGCTGGTGTGGCAGACGAAATGTTGGTGCAGGTTTCCTATGCTATTGGGGTAGCAAAACCTATGGGAATATATGTAAATACTTATGGAACCTCCAAAGTGCAGTTAAGCGATGGAGAAATAGCCAGAAAAGTTGAACAGATTTTTGATATGAGGCCTTATGCTATTGAACAAAGACTTAAACTAAGAAATCCCATTTATGAAGAAACTGCCGCATATGGTCATATGGGCAGAGAAAATGAAGTGGTGACCAAAACATTCAAAACCCCCGATGGTAAATCCATCACATTTGATGTGGAATTGTTTACATGGGAAAAACTGGATTATGTAGATACTGTTAAAAGGGTATTTGGGTTATAAAAAGAAAAGCGGCTGAAAGGCCGCTTTTTTATCATAAAAATATACTAATCCGAAGGAGTGATTTAAGAATAATTCTTTCTTACTGTCGAATCAATTCAGAGAAAAAATGGTTTTTGAATTAGAATAACCTGAGAAGCCAATTAATTTAAAATCGGAAATCATGAGTAAGTTACAGTTTAAAACAAATGTAAAATGCGGGGCCTGTGTTGCTGCCATTACACCTGAAATGGACAAGGTTGCCGAAGGTGCTTGGAAAGTTGATCTGACACATCCGGACCGGGTTTTAACCGTAGATAGAACTTTGAGCGAAGAAACAATAATTAAGGCATTAAATGACTCCGGATATCAAGGGGAGCGTATTTAATTTCTTGTCAATATTTTTCCAATTTCATCCATGATCAACTACCAACAATTCTATTTGGACAATGGCCTGCAGGTGCTGGTTCATGAGGACCATAGCAGCAAAATGGCAGTACTCAATATTTTGTATAAGGTAGGTTCTAGAAATGAAATTCCCGGAAAAACCGGACTGGCTCATTATTTTGAGCACCTCATGTTTGGCAGTTCCAAAAATGTTCCGGTTTTTGACTCAGCATTGGAAAGGGTTGGAGGCTCCTGCAATGCCTTTACCAATACTGATATCACCAATTACTATATTACCCTTCCTGCAGTCAATATTGAGACCGCATTTTGGTTGGAGTCTGATAGGATGTTGCAGCTTAATCTCAGTGAAAAAACCATCGAAACCCAAAGAAAGGTGGTCATTGAAGAATTCAAACAGCGGTACTTAAACCAACCTTATGGAGATGTGTTCCACCATATCCGGAAACTTGCTTTTAATTCCCATCCTTATCAGTGGCCGACTATTGGGAAGGATATTGAAGATATTATCAATTATAAACAAGAAGATGTAGAGGAGTTTTATTTCACCCATTATAGGCCTGATAATGCAGTGATGGTGGTTGCGGGAGATGTAACCTTAGAACAGGTCAAACAATTGTCGGAAAAGTGGTTTGGAGATATCCCATCGGGTAAAATCCCAAAGAAGACAATCCCACAGGAAATGCCGCAAACAGCTAAAAAAGTATTGACTGTTAGTGCTGATGTTCCTACTGATGCTTTGTACAAGGTATTTCATATGCCTGGTAAATTGCAGGAGGGATATTTACAAGCGGATCTGATTACTGATATTTTGGGATTTGGCCGATCTTCAATCCTTGAACAACAACTCGTGAAAAACGGTAATATTTTTGCTTCCATAGGGGCATATATCTTCGGTACAGTGGATCCAGGATTGATGGTGTTTTCCGGCAAAATGGAAAAAGGTCAAAGTGCAGAATTGGCAGAGAAAGCTTTGAATGAGGTGTTAGAGGAATTTGTTCAATCCTCCATTTCAGAAAATACATTGACTAAAGTAAAAAACCAGGCAGAAGCCATGAAAACCTATGAGTCGGTTCAGTTGTTAAACAGAGCGATGAGTTTGGCATATTACGCTCATTTAGGTAATCCCGAACTGTACCAGACCGAATATGAGAAAAAAACCCAGATTCCTGCTGGAAGCATCTTGGATTGGGGGAAAGAGATTCTCAAAGAGGAGAATGCTTCGGTAGTTTATTATAAATCTGCCTAGAAATCAATTTGAAATAGGGTAGATATAAGTTAGAAATAGATATTGGGATATTTTTGGTTAGTCTTAAGCCTTGCATCTTTTGTCTTAATTCTAATAGCAAAATAAATTGAACATTACTTGAAAAATATGAACAACTTCAGAATAGGATTTGGATATGATGTGCACCAACTGCATGAAGGACTGGATTTTTGGCTGGGAGGTATCAAGTTGGAACATAAAAAAGGAGCATTGGGCCATTCTGATGCGGATGTGCTGATCCATGTCATTTGCGATGCTTTGCTAGGTGCTGCCAATATGCGTGATATTGGTTATCACTTCTCAGACAAGGATCCGAAATACAAGGGCATAGACAGCAAAATCTTGTTACGTGAAGTCATGAAACTGATCCGTCATGAAGGTTATGAAGTCGGAAACATTGATACTACGGTTTGCCTGGAATTGCCCAAAGTAAACCCGCATATACCTGCTATCAAAGCCTGTCTTTCGGAAGTAATGGGAATAGAGGAAGGGGCCATCTCCATAAAAGCAACCACCACTGAAAAGTTGGGATTTGTGGGTAGAGAAGAGGGAGTTTCGGCTTATTGTGTGGCCTTAATTTATAAAAAGTAAGATGACAAGGGAAGTCAAAATCATTACCACTGAAGATGGTTCCCATTCTCTTTTTGTACCTGAATTGAATGAGACCTATCATTCTTTTCATGGTGCATACAGGGAGTCTGTGCATGTGTTTATGCTGTATGGATTGGAGGCCTGGTATATGAGAAATCCTGAAAATTTTCCAGTCCGGGTTTTTGAAGTGGGTTTCGGTACCGGATTGAATGCCTGGCTGAGTATGGTTTGGGCTGAGCAATATAAAGTTCCTCTTTTGTATCATAGCATTGAGCCTTTTCCTTTGGGAAAAGAGGTCTATGCCCAATTGAACTTTACCCAAGTCGATCCCACCATTGCTGAATATGCACTCTATTTTAACAAACTGCATCAAGCCCCATGGAATGAAGGGGTGATCATGTCTGAGTACTTCAATATGAAAAAAGACCTCACTACTTTGGAGGATGCGGTTTTGTATCCTTCAGATGTGGTTCTTTTTGATGCATTTGCACCAAGTAAACAACCTGAACTCTGGACCAAAGAAATGTTGTCCAAAGTGGTAGATACCATGAACCCTGGAGCTGTCTTTGTTACCTATTGTGCCCAGGGACAACTAAAAAGAAACCTAAAGGAACTTGGATTGGAAGTGGAAACCTTACCCGGACCTCCCGGAAAAAAGGAAATGACCCGGGCATGGAGAATCAATTAAATAATAAAATTCCCTACATCTAAGGGTAATGATTTTGAGAAATCTTAATTTCTATTTAATATGAAATACCTGACTTATGGTTTATTAAGTCTGATTTTGACAGGAATTATCAGCCTAAACCAGCTGTTAAGGAAATTATTGATTTGATGGAAAGGAGCAAAAGTTAGGAGTTCCACGGTCTTGGTTTGGGGATTTGATTGATTTTTGAAAGTACAATTAAAACTTTGCCCGATTCATCTTTCAGGTACCAATGCCCCTCGGATAATTCATATTGCTTGGTTAATAAAATTCTCCTATAAAATTCATCTTCTACTTTAGGCGAATAATTATCCATTTCAGGATAACAAGCTTTTGAAGTAATTGGACCGGGTAAAATGGATATTTCGAATTCTGTAATATTTTCCATGCGGAAGTGTGTTGAATTACAATGGTAAGAGGTGAACAATAATCTGCCTCTAGGATCGAAGATTGAATATTTTGGAAAATCCCAAATCAATTCTTTTTCATCAAAACCGGGGAGGTCCCCTAATTTCCACATGCCGCTAAATTTAATTGCCTCATCTTTAATTTTAGCGATTGTCTTATTCAGTTGATAGGTTATTTTCGGTGGTGAATTGGGCTTTGGACCAGCTGTTGTAAATAGCTTCACTTCCAAATTGAAAAAATAGCCAGGTTCTAATTCAAATCCTTCAATGGGCTGGTATAAATAATCCCATAGGGCATTTTCATAAGAATCTGTTTCACTGATCAAATAACATAATTCTTCAGTAACTCCAACCCCGCAGGGTACCAAGGAGCTATAAACCCAAAATT
Source organism: Shivajiella indica (assembly GCF_042683085.1). Lineage (NCBI taxonomy): Bacteria > Pseudomonadati > Bacteroidota > Cytophagia > Cytophagales > Cyclobacteriaceae > Shivajiella > Shivajiella indica. Next base: position 135,175 of record NZ_JBHUIV010000002.1, read on the forward strand.
TTTTCAATTCAAAAGGAATTTCTTCCTTTTCCTGACAATTGACCAGTAAACTCATGGAAAACAGGATCAAGATGAATTGATGTAAGGATTTCATAGCTTAAAATTAGGTTTAAACAGCAGGAAATTAAAAAGATATGATTTTTGATTTTAGTAATTTTCAATAAAATGGAAAATATTATTTGCAGATTTTCATAAAAAGCATTTGTAATTCAGTGTTTGAAGGATTGGCTTAAATTTTAAACAGGTAAGTTGAAAGCCAATTATAGATTATTTTGGATTTTATCGGTTTTTATTAATTTCAACGGACAGGACAGAAATTTAAATTTCTGCTTAGAAAAATCTATTAGAGTTTATTGTAATATGGTGGGAAAAGACCAAATCAATTTGAAACTATGAATTATAACAGCGTTTTTTTCTTGTTTTCAATAACTTTCCTCCTAAGTACTATTCAAGTGATGGGTCAAGAAGAGAAAGCTAAAAACCCCATAATTTTTGCGGATGTTCCTGATTTATCCATGATTCGGGTTGGAGAAACTTACTACATGAGCAGTACTACTATGCATATGGCTCCAGGTGTCCCTATCATGAAATCCATTGATTTAACCAATTGGAAGCTTGTAAATTATGCGTACGAAACCTTGGTGGATAATCGGTCGATGAATTTGATTGAAGGGAAGAATGCTTATGGTAGAGGGTCATGGGCAAGCTGTCTCAGGTACTTTCAGGGGTATTATTATGTAAGCACTTTTTCCCAGACCAGTGGCAAAACCCATATTTTCAAAACCCAAGATATAGAACAAGGGCCATGGGATGAAATCAGTTTTGAACCTTCCCATCATGATCACAGCATCTTTTTTGAGGAAGATGGGAAAGTCTATATGATTTGGGGTGCAGGTACCATCAAAATTGTTGAACTGAAAAATGACCTTTCTGGAGTTGTGCCAGGAACGGAAAAGGTATTGATACAGAATGCCAGCGCCCCTGCAGAGGGGGAAATCATGCTTCCTGCCGAAGGTTCCCAGCTTTTCAAAGTCAATGGATATTACTATTTATTTCATATCGTATGGCCAAAAGATGGGATGAGGACTGTTTTGGTGCATAGGTCAAAAAATATAGAAGGACCCTATGAAGGAAAGGTGATGTTGGAGGACAGGGGAATTGCCCAGGGAGGCCTAATAGATACTCCTGATGGCAAATGGTTTGCCTACCTTTTTAGAGATTATGGAGCTGTGGGAAGGATTCCTTATCTGGTTCCTGTTACATGGAAAGAGGATTGGCCAATTTTAGGAGAGGATGGGAAAGTTCCTGAGAAGTTGGATTTACCAAAAAACCAAGGATTGATGCCTGGTTTGGTTGCTTCTGATGAATTTGATAGGACCGATGGGCAATCCAGACTCCTTCCCTTGGTATGGCAATGGAATCATAATCCAGTAAATGAATTTTGGTCATTGGAAGAAAGATCAGGATTTCTTCGATTGAAGACTAATAGGGTAGATAAAACCGTCCTTGAAGCCAGGAATACACTTACTCAAAGGACTTTCGGTCCAAAAAGCAATGGGGTGACCAAATTGGATGTTTCTGGGATGAAGGATGGAGACTATTCAGGTCTTTTGTTACTTCAGAAAGAATATGGATTTGTAGGTGTCAAACAAAGTGGTGACAAAAAATCAATAGTAATTGTCTTGGGAAATGAAAGTATGGAAAAAGAAGTGGAGGAACTCCCTCTTGAAAATTCAATACTTTATTTAAAAGCATCCTGCGATTTCGAGAATTTAAAAGATCAGGCTAATTTTTTCTATAGCTTTGATGGCATCCAATGGCATCCAATTGGTGAAACTCTCTATATGAAATATACCTTACCGCATTTTATGGGTTATAGGTTTGGTTTATTTTATTTTGGCACAAAAAGAACTGATGGATTTGTAGATTTTGATTTCTTCAGAATAGGTGAAGGCCAATAACTTTTTTGCTACTTTTAAATTTCACTATGCCATATTGATTCTGCTTAAGTGTATTTTTGTCCGTTTATTTCAAAGTTAAGTTTCTTTTTTTTAGGTTTTTGAGGAGGGTCAAAAAAAATTTTCTAAATAAATGTTGATATTACACTTATTATTACGATATTAGGTTTGTGATTAATTCTACCATTCAAAAATCAGTCACTTGATTTCAGAAGATGTCTTAGAATTGTTCATTGAAAAACTACCTCAAACCTATTAATCCTATTTTGATTACATTGATTAGTAAACTCGGTTATTTCCGGAAGAAAGTAAGCAAATTCAAAGACAGAATCCTGATCTTGTTTTTGGTTTGTTCACTTTGTTCCGGAATTTCTTTTAATGCCCAAACCCAGACAGAAAGGACTTTTAATAATCCCGTTTTGCCTGGTTTTTATCCAGATCCTGGAATGTTCAGGGTTGGTGATGACTTTTACTTGGTTACTTCCACCTTTACTTATTTTCCAGGGGTTCCCATTTTCCATAGCACTGATTTAGTCAATTGGAGACAAATTGGACATGTTTTGGACAGGCCTGAGCAAATTGATGTGGAAGGGTTAACTATTTCTGAAGGAATTTTTGCCCCTACTATACAACATCAAGAAGGAGTATTTTATATGATTACCACTTTGGTAGGAAAAGGAGGGAATTTTGTAGTCACCGCCACCAATCCGGCTGGACCTTGGAGTAATCCTGTATTTCTTCCTGCTGTCCAAGGAATTGACCCTTCGATTTTTTTTGATGATGATGGGAAAGCCTATATCATTTACAATGGGGATGCACCGGAAATGAAGCCACTTTACCGCGGACACCGGACTATCCGGATGATAGAATTTGATTATAAGAGCCTAAAAACTGTAGGAGACAATAAGATTTTAGTCAACGGTGGAGTGGATATCCATTCTAAACCGGTATGGATAGAAGCACCCCATATATATAAGACCCGAGGATACTATTATTTATGGGCTGCGGAAGGTGGAACCAGCGTGAACCATTCCCAAGTGGTATTCAGGACAAAAGACCTGAAGGATATGTTTATTCCTTACAAAAATAATCCTATTCTAACACAAAGACATCTTGATCCTGCCCGACCAAATCCGATTTCCGCTACTGGGCATGCCGACATGGTGCAGACAAAAAATGGTGAATGGTGGGCTGTTTTTTTAGCTACCAGACCTTATGATAGAGGGGATCACTATAACATTGGGAGAGAGGTTTTCTTGGCCCCTGTTACCTGGACTGATGACGATTGGCCTGTAATCAGTGCTGATTTTGAGGAGGTGCAGTATACCTATAAAGCCCCAAATTTACCGGAAGACAAAAGCAACATACCGTTTCCAATTACTGGAAGTTTTACCATTGTTGACAATTTTGATGGAGAAGAACTGAAGGACTATTGGGTTTTTGTCAGGGTACCAAAGGAAAAATGGTTTTCATTAAATCCCAAGGCAAAAAAATTAACAATCCAATTGAGACCTGAGACCGCATTTGGGAAATCCAATCCGAGTTTCCTTGCCAGAAGGCAGCAGCACAACAAGGGGTTTGTTTCGACAGATTTTTCATTCCAGCCATCCAATGAAGATGAAATGGCGGGTTTGCTTTTGTTCCAAAATGAAACCCATCATCTTTTCTTTGCCAAAGTGTTGGATAAGGATGGAGGCCAGTCTGTAAAAGTACTCAAAGCAACCAAAGACAATACTTATGAGGTCCTAGCTGAAAGAAAGCTTCAAAAGTCGGCTAAAGCTCCTTTATCCCTGAGGGTGGATTTTGAAAATGCACAGTACAATTTTCAAATGAAAGAGAAGGGGGATAAAAACTGGGAAACGGTATATGGTTTTCAGGAGGGTCAATATCTCAGTACCCGTGTTGCGGGAGGTTTTGTAGGGGTGACCATCGGACCCTATGCCACTTCTTCAGGAAAACCAAGTGGAAATAGTGCGGAATATTTCCAATTCACTTATTCCGGAAATTAGGTAATGGGATTCATATTTTTTTCTGATCTGGGTTTGTAACATTTTTTGATGTTTTCTGGAGACCAAAAAATGTAAAACCAAAAGGAAAGAACATGATAGTCCTTAAAAGACAAAAAGCAATTTATTATTTCTTTGCCCTAGGGTTGTGCCTGTTTTTCCAATCTGTAAAGGGGCAACAAGCAAATGTCAATCTTGATCACAATCCTCAAAAAAACAGCGACGGCCTTATTCCTTTCAGTGCCCCTTTGAACTCACCTGAAGTTCATGATGACCAAACGGTCACTTTCAGGTTGAAGGCACCAAAGGCCCAGGAAGTCAAATTGGCCGGTGTGGCTTTGTTGACAGGATTGGGAAGGGGGAATGAGCAAATGCCTTTTACCAAAGGGGAAGATGGAATTTGGACATTAACAGTAGGTCCCCTAAAGCCTGATATGTATGCCTATCATTTTAATGTGGATGGGATGCAAATCACGGATCCAAGCAATACCTATGCAGCTTTTACTGCCATGCCTCCGTATAGTCAACTGATTGTACATGGAAAGGAACCTGCTTATTACGACGCCAAAAATGTGCCCCATGGAAATGTAACCCGTCATATCTATTATTCGGATGTTACCCAAGGTCAACGTGAGATGTATGTTTATACCCCTCCAGGTTATGATTCCAATCAAAAATACCCCGTCTTGTATTTAGTAGGTGGAAGCGGGGAATTACCCTCCAATTGGATTTATGATGGTAGGGCAAATTTTATCATGGATAACCTTTTGGCAGAAGGAAAAGCAAAGCCCATGATCATTGCCATCCCCAACAATCAGGTAATTCACCGGAACCATCCCCAACACGCTGAATTGACCTTCGATATTTTTGAAAAGGAGCTCCGCAACCATGTAATTCCTCTGGTTGACCAAAATTACAGCACGATTTCATCTCCCCATGGGAGGGCATTGTCTGGACTGTCTATGGGAGGCCGGCATACCATGTTTGTGGGACTCCGTTCCCTGGATCTATTTGCGAATTTTGGTATCCTTAGTGCCGGAGACAAGGAGGCAGAGGCTTCACTGGCATATTTTCTGAATGATCCAAAGGCTAATGATAAAGTTGACTACCTATTTATAGGGCAAGGTACAGAAGAAGCAAAGGGATTCTTCGGGGAAAGGGTACGGGCTTTGCGTGATGCACTTGACAAGCATGGTGTCAATTATGAATACTATGATGGAGGTCATGGAGGCCATGATTGGGCCACTTGGAGACATTTGCTCTATTATAAGTTTTTACCAAACCTTTGGCGAACACATGATAATTAAATTAAACGCATGAAAAACTTTGTTTTATTGTTTATCACTTTAATCGGTATTAGTCTATCATCCTGCCAAGAGCCTATCCCTGGCCAGGTTAAGGTAAGTGGCGGAATCATTCAGGGTACTGTTATTGATGATTTGACCATATTTAAAGGTATTCCCTTCGCAGCTCCTCCAGTGGGTGATTTGAGGTGGAAAGCTCCTCAACCAGTGGTAAAATGGGAAGGGGTAAAACAGACCTTGGAATATGCCCCTGCACCCATGCAGGGAGGTAACCCTGCTTCAGGAAAGAGCGAAGACTGTCTTTACCTTAATGTTTGGACTCCTGCCAAATCTAAAAAAGAGAAATTACCCGTACTTGTGTGGATTTATGGGGGAGGCTTTAGTTTTGGTTCAACCTCTGATCCCGTCCACAATGGAGAGCACCTCGCCCGAAAGGGTGTGGTTTTGGTCAGCATAGCATACAGGGTAGGGCAATTGGGATTTTTGGCACATCCTGAATTAAGTGAAGAAAACCCAAATGTTGTATCCGGCAATTATGGTTTGTTGGATCAGATAGCCGGATTAAAATGGGTAAAGGATAACATTTCGGCTTTTGGGGGAGACCCGGATAAGGTGACCATTTTCGGTGAGTCTGCCGGAGGCATTTCAGTCAGCATGTTATGTGCTTCTCCTTTGGCCAAAGGTCTATTTCAACAGGCCATTTCACAAAGCGGTGGTTCTTTTGGTCCGACCAGGCCTACCACCTTTCCTGGGGAGAATATGAAAACTTTGGAACAAGCAGAGAGAGTTGGGCTGGAATATGTCCAAAAGTTGAATGCATCCTCCATTGCGCAACTAAGGGAAATTCCCGCGGAAGAATTACCTATGGGTATGGGTTTGGGAGGGGCTTGGCCAATAGTAGATGGTTATGTGATTCCTGATGACCAATACAAATTATATGAAGCAGGCAAATACAATAATGTGCCGGTATTGCTGGGTTATAATTCTGACGAGGGATTAAGCTTTTCACCCGGCCGCAATCCTGAGGAATACAAAGAAAATGTAAATAGACGCTTTGGTCCCTTTGCAGATGAATTGATGGAAGTTTATCCGGTTGGGGATACCATTGTTCCTCGAAGTGCCAGAAATCTGCTTCGCGATGCAGCTTTTGGATGGCATACCTGGTCCTGGGCAAAACTTCAGAATCAGACCGGGAAATCTCCGGTTTACTTCTATATTTTTGATCAGCATCCTGATTTTCCAGAGGATTCACCCCAAGCAGATCACGGTACCCCTCATGGTGTAGATGTGGCCTATGTGTTTCAGAACCTTGATCCCAACAATTCTAAAACTTCCCAAACCGATTTGGAAATCATGGAAGCTATGGGTAAGTATTGGACCAATTTTGCCAAAAATGGAAATCCAAATGGAGATGGCCTTCCTGAGTGGCCTGTTTATACCTCTTCCAATCCCAAAGTGATGTATCTAGGTCCCAAACCATATTTAGGAGAAGTTCCTGATGAAGCAGCCATGAATGTTTTGGACCGGTATTTTCAATGGAGAAGATCAGCTGAAGGAGCCGCTTGGGCTAAGTGATTTTATGGCTGAAACTATTTGAAATGGATTCTTTGGCAACTGGGCTGAATGAATGATTCAGTCCGGACCCTTAGAAATTGGAGCGGGTAATCGGTCTCGAACCGACGGCCTTCAGCTTGGGAAGCTGACGCTCTACCAACTGAGCTACACCCGCTTTATTCCCCAAATTTGAAAAATTTTTACTGCTTCATCAAGATGGATCGTAATTAGAATGAAAGAATTACGTAAAAACCTTAATTAAAATTTGCAATCCCACGATCCAATATGAGTTTATTGCCTTTTAAATTTTTATTCTACTCAAACTTATAATTGGCTTCTTTTTTCAATTCCAAAATAACAACACCATTTTTACCTTCTTCCCCATACATCTCCCAAGCTGAATTTCCTTTAAGGACTGTAATACTGTTGACCATATTGGGACCAACAGCATTGACATCGATATTCGAAACTTTTTTCTCCTTTAAACCTTGCTTAATGATGTAGATGGGTTGATTATTTCCACTTGAAACAACGGACATAATATTTTTTGAACCTTTGTCTGAATCGCTGCTACTTCCTGGTATGGCCTCACTAAAATTGGTAAAAGAAGTTGGAGTATACTTCAATATGTTTAACTCGGCCTTTTGGCTTTCGGTAAGTTCATTTTTGATGGCTATCATAGTATTTAGCTGCTTTTTCTTCAACTGGTTTTCCAATGATAAAACCAGGTCCATTTGTCTGTTTGCAACTGACTGATCAACTTTCTCTGCAGATAATATGCTTTTTAGTTTGGCATTGGCTCCGTCTAATTCCCATTTCAGCGTCCTGAAATCACTTGCATTTTGGCTATGGATGTTTTTGATTCTTTCTGCCTGCAGATCAGTCAGATTAATAGATTCCCTATTAGTCATGACAAGGTCAGCGGAATACAAAGTTTCTTTAAATATATCCTGTGCATAGCTCTGGGCCAAGACCAAAAAGAGACAAATTGTGAGTAACTTTTTCATGGTATATAGTAGTTGGTTTAAAATTCTGTCAACAAGGAACTACTTTGAGGTTCCCAAACATCCAAACTGGATTTCACCTCGATCACAAACTGTTGTTCCTGATTTTCATCCTCTATAAATGTGATGATGACCATATCTCCTTCTAAGTCAGTCTCCTTTGGTTTTGGAGACTGCATCCAAAATCCTACAAGGAAAGCGGCTGCAATCCCTAAAGGCAACCATTTCCAAATCCTGATATCGCTCTTTTTCTCATATTCAAATTCAGGAATATCCCGTTTTTTGTCTTCTTCTTTCCACTCTGAAAAAAACAACGCCAGTTCCTTTTCCTCTAAATTATCCGGCTTGTTCATGTGTGTTCTTTTTTAGAATTAATGTTTTCAAATTTTTCTTTGCCCTATCATAATGAGTGCGGGCAGTACCTACATGGATTCCCATGACCTCGGCAGATTTTTCCAAGGTAAGTTCATGATAAAACACCAGTAAAAGTACTTCCCTTTGTTTTTCAGGAAGTTCCATGATCAGCTTTTCATGATTTACTTTTGAAATTACTTCCTCCACCAATTCAACTTCTAATCCTTCCTCCAAGGGGAGGAGCTTTTTTTCCTTCTTAAGGTTTTCCATTGCGGTGTACCTGATTACTGAAAACAACCAGGTTTTTATGTTGGACTTTTCATGAAACCTGGCCTTTCCTTCGAGAATTTTAAGGTAAACCTCCTGAAGCACATCCTTGGCAAGCCAATCCTGAAAATTGCAGCACTGTCTTGACCAAAGGTAGGCCTCTGCATGCATTTCCTTGATGACTTGTTCCAGTTGGCTTGTCTTCATATCTAACTCTTAGTGTAAAAAATGCTCGGATATATGACAATTAACTAAAAATTTTTTAGAAAAAAACAAAAAATCAAAACGCAGAGGTAACTGGTAAGCCCTCAATTGAGATCAAAGACAGATAAAATATATTTATCTATAGTTCAACCATTACTTTGATTACATGTTCATTTCCAAAAAAAAGTCCTCCAAACTGCTCAGGCAATTCTTCAAAATTTATTCTGTGGGTTATCCAAAAATCAGTATTTACAATTCCACTTTCTATCAATCCAATAATTTCCTTAAAATCATTTCCAAGGGCATTTCTACTGGCCATCAAGGTCAATTCCTTTTTATGGAAAAGTGGGTCATGAAAAATGAAATCTCCCTGAAAAAGCCCAATAAAGACGATTTTACTTCCATGGGCAGCGAATTCCAAAGTTTTTTTCATCGAATCCGGATTACCTGTGGCATCGAAAATTACTGTTGGCAAATCACCATCGAAGATATTTTTTAAATTTTCAGGGTAATTGAAATCTTGGTTGTCAATATGGAGCGAACCTTTAAGGGCAAGATGCTTCTGACAGACATCTAATCTTTGTCGGTTGATGTCCATGATAACCACCTGTTTGTTGGTTAAAATTGCGAATTGGGCAGCAGCCATGCCTATTGGGCCTGCTCCGATTACAAGAATTTTGTCATCCTGCTCAGGTGAAGCTCTTTGTACTGCATGATATCCTATGGCCAAAGGTTCAATCAAGGCCAATTGATCAAAATTTAGTTTTTCTGATGGATGAAGATAATTGGCATCCACTTTAAAATAAGGTCTCATTCCTCCATCCTCATGCACGCCAAAAACTGAAATTTCTTCCCCACAATTAGTTTTTCCTCTTCTTACTGCCTGTCCCAAAGTTTTATTAAAATAGGGTTCAAGGGCACATTTATCCCCTGCTTTTAAATGGTTTACAGCAATCCCGGTTTCCACCACTTCCACACCAAGTTCATGTCCCAAAATTCTGGGATAATTAAAAAAAGGTTGCCTGCCCTTAAATGCATGGATATCGGTTCCGCAAATGCCTATCCTAAGGACTTTAACCAAAGCCTCGTTGGGATTGGGCTTGCCAGGGTTATCTATTTCTTCAAATACTAAATGCTCGGGCTTTTGTAAGACAATGCTTTTCATAGATTTTGGAATTCAAAATTGGACGAAGGGAATCGTTGGCTTTGAATTCCTTAATTTAATCTCTGAGATTGAAAGATTTTTGAAAAACAGAGAATAATTACTCATTCAAACTATTCCTCCAGGCAAAGGCCAACATGGGGAGCTGCTGATAACTGTTAATACCTGCTTTTACTCCTTGGGTCCTGAGGAAAAGATCATTGGATTTTCTGCTGATTTCCAAATTGATGGGTTTGATCTGCTCATTTGCCTTTTGGATGGAAAGCAGGTCATTCCTGATTCCTTTTGGAATGGTTTTATAGAATTCCCCGTATAGCTCCTTGGACATGCGGTACAGGTCATTCATTTGATAACGCAGCAAGCGGAGCTGACCCGAATATTGAAGAAGGGGATCATCAGAGTTGGAACAGATTACCCATGCGATAAAGTTGGCCTCCCCTTCATCAGTTACCCCATAACTATGGGCCATTTCATGGGCAATGGTAAAGGGTTTCTCTAAAGGATGAAGGGTAGGATCAATATAGCTTTCTCCTGTAAAAGGAAAATAGATACCCAAAATACCCATCTTTCTCATAAATCCTGCTGGATAAAACTGTTTGGTCCTGGGCTCTCCTGTAAAGTTCAGCCCCAACAAATAGAGGTTTTCCCTCATATTGGCCCTAACCAGTTTCTCTAGTTCAGGATAGGGCATGATTTGTTCAATAGCAATAGTATCTTCCTCAATGTTATACCTAAGATGGTTGACAATGTTTCGTGTCAATTCCATTTCCCCAAGCAATTGGTCCTGGTTAAGGGGAATGGGTTTCATGCCAATCTGTTGGAAGATGGGTATCCTTTGGTAATTAAATCCCCATAAAAACAGGAAAAAAAAGATCAAAAACCCCATTCCATTAATAAGAGATCTAATGGAAAAGCCCAAACGTTCCTTCCATCCATCTTTTTGAATGAATTGGTAAGTGAATAATCCAATAACCATAAAGACTGAAAATACAAAAATGTATACCGTAGCAAACGGTAACTGGGATATGGTTTTGTCAATCAGGTTCCTTATTCCCGGGAAAAAGCTTCTGGAATAGATTTCTTCTGTTTTTTCAGGGAATTTCACAGCAAAGTATCTGATCACCAATGCGATCAACCCCAAAATAGTCCAGGTCCAATTCCCTTTTAGCATGCCCAAAAATATTTACGAAAAAGGAAAGCACATCCATGTACTTTCCTAAAAATTCTTAAATGAAAAATTGCTTATGTATATTTTTAAACCCCTTCTGCCTGTACCTCCTTTACTTCCGGTAACATTCTTGTCAATAGGTTTTGGATACCGGCTTTTAGTGTAATGGTACTGGATGGACAACCTGAGCAACTACCCTGTAACAAAACTTTCACTATTCCATCATGGAAACTGTGAAAAACTATTGCCCCTCCATCCTGTTCTACTGCGGGGCGGATATATTCGTCGAGGATTCCTTTTATTTTTTTTACTGTTTCGCTGTCATTTTCATCGAAAAGAGGATCCTTGTCAAATATGGCCTGAACTGCTGCTTTTCCTGATTCCAGGTATTTCTTGATATGATCTCTGATAATATCCTGGATTTCCATCCATTCTACACCATCTGTTTTTGTAACCGTAATAAAATTTGAGGCAATGAATATCCTTTCAACAGCAGCGAAGTTAAATAGCTCTTTTGCCAAGGGAGAGCTTTGGGTACTTTCAGCATCCGGGTAGTCAAAACTCAAGCCTTCATCCGCCAGCATAAAATTAACCACAAATTTCAAAGAATTTGGGTTTGGGTTGGCTTCCATATAAATATGAACAGGTCTTTTCTGTGCTTGTATCATAATTGTGTTGTTTTGGCGATTCTATTTACTATTAACCCAAATTCAATGGATTAGTTCCTTTAAACTTAATTTTGGTTCTTCCTTTTTCGAATAAGGAATAAGTAGGTAATACTTATTTCCAATGTAGTGGAATTCATATCGAAAATTCTGTCCTGGGATTCAGGTCTTCCAAATTCATAAGCTAGCCTGACATCTCCTGCGAGAGTGGATTTGCCAAAGAGATTGGACAACCCGGCCCCTAGGGTCAGTCCGTACATAAATTTATTAGGATCGTCACCTTCTTGCCCATAAGTAGGAAGTCCGGTTGGAGGATTTTCATAGTCTCTTTGCACATCCACCGCATTAAGTAAGTATCCAAAATGAGGTCCAATTTTTATGTGAAACCGACCTCTGTTGCCAAAGTAGAAATTGGATAGTATCGGTACTTTGAGGTAATTCCATTCGGAGATGTTGACTCCCAGGGAATCGTTTTCCTGCGTATAACCCAAGGTAAGGGATTGTATTTCCAATTGAAGTCCGGCATTTTTTTGTCCAAAATATTCAATAACAAAAGCATAGGTAAAATCCCTGATCCCATCGGCATTGATTGCAGCTCTTCCTAATTGATACCTATAGGTCACAGAAGAGCTGCTGATCCCTCCCCTAAATCCAACACTGATCTGAGAGAACAATTGGGTAGAAAAACAGCTAAGTACCAAAAGGAATAAAATAGTGAATTTTAATCGCATGGCTCAAAAATACAGATTGTTTGCAAATCATTTGCTGATGGGGATGGAATATCTCCCATGTATTGGCTTGCCTTCTATGGTTATCCCCTCAACTTCTATGATTTTTTCCCCATGTGAATCATTGGTATAAAATTCAAAAGAAAACTTACCTGAGTCATTGTCGGTTACTATATACGGATTCCAATAAAGGGTAACTCTTTGATCAATTTCAGGCGCCTCTTCTTCTTTACTATAATCAAATGGAATAAAGTTTCCCGCAATTCCAAATCCATCAATGATGATGCTATTAAGCCCTGGTGTATTGTTGCTCATTAAAGGCATTTGCGAACCACCTCTTTTTAAGTAAATGGCGATAACCCCGTTTCTCCCTAGATCTCCCATCATGGAGCTCATCCTACTGACTACCTCAATTCTTTCAATGTCATTGGGGTTGATAGAAGCAATGTTATCCGCTGCCCTGAAACCTGGACCAGCCGGCATTGGGGCACCATCTATTATCACCAAAGGCTCCATGGAAAGGTTGGAGGAGGTGGCTCCTCCTCTGATTCTTATTTCCAATGTTGTAGTGACTGTCATGCCCGGGACCTGGGATTTAAGGCTCATCAACAGATCTGTAATGGTACCATTTTTGTTTAAATTTTCACTCCTGACCACATAATCTGGTGTTCCATATATTGCTTTTGAATTAGAGCGACTTTTATCCTCTTCAACCGTGATCTGTTCCAAGGGAATTGCGGAATCATCATCTTTCGGTTCATAAAAAATGGGCTCATTGGTTTTGGATATCTTTGGGAATTTGATGCTTTCGGGAATGAAAAATGGAGGGTTTAATTTTGGAATTAGCTCAAAAGTGCCGAAAGCATTTCCTTTTTTGTCCAAAGCCAAAAAAGCAAAATCCAACGGTCCATAAAAATCCAGATCTTCCAGTACAAAATTCCCTTCCTTATCTGTCTCCATTTCAATCATTCCCTCAAAATTATTGATGTAAACAGTGAAAGGAACCTGAGCTGGCTTTCCTTTTTCATTTAAAAATTTTCCTTGGACATTCCATTCTCTTTCTAAAGGATAAGAAAATTTCTCAGTGGTAAGTGTTTCAGGAATTTCTTTTAGCTGTAATGAATTTTCAATGGCTGGTCTTTTGAAAACATCCGGAGAAAAATAAACATCCCTTACAGATACTGATAAGTTGGCCGCCACTGGATTACCGTTTGCATCCGCCAACTGCATATTGACCACCACTTTTTCTCTTGGGCCATAACTTGGTTTGTCGGTATCGAAATTTATTTTTATCGTATTTTCGGAAATTTCAGGTTCTATTATCGAACTAATCCTGTCTTCATAATTTAGAATCGGTAAAGCTTGGATAAAATAGGTGTCAGGGCCATAATTCCTATTCCAGTTTGTATAGGACCTAAGATAATATTCATTTTGACTTAAGGTATCTGGAAGAAAAATTTCTCCCACCACTAGCCCATTTTCAACTTTAAACTTTTTCTGTATGATCAGATCCCTATCTGCGGAGATCAAATCCACATATAGGATTTTACTTAATTCCCGCTTTAATTCAGGGTTTCCATAATTAAAATAAGCTTTGAACAATAATTGGTCTCCTTTGTAATAGAAGGCTCTATCTGTATGAAGGTGTATTTTCTCTTGCATGCCTTTGGCATCTTTGGCTAGTTGTGTATCATCTCTTCGGCTCAAATTGGGTTCATAATCCAAAGGTAACAAGGAGGATATTTTACGTTTATCCATATCTCCGGAAAAGGTGACGTCTTTTTGGTTGACAATCATCCCATTGGAATTGACGGTGACATAATTTCCATTTACCTCGAGCCAAGAAATTGGATAAGGGGCATCCTTATAGGTATTGATGGTGCTGTAACCTTTTTCATAATGGATTTCAATCCTTCCTTTCAAAAATATACGATACTCCCCTGGTCTTCTTCCAGGCTGTACCAGGTTTTCCGGCTTATATTCCACGACAGATTTTCCCAGTTCGTTGGCAAAAACATCCGACCTGAGGCTCATACTTTCTGACCCTCCTGCTTTTTCTCCATAAAGGAAAAACCCCTCCTGATTATGTGAATTGGTAATCATAGACCGGAACATATTGGCAGGGGACTTCAGGTAAGTATCAAGTCTTTTTCTTTCCCACTCCACCTTAATGGCTTCATTTGGGGCTTCCAAATCAGTGAACCTTGTAGCTCCGGAGATGATGTAATAGCTTGGGGTAAATTGAAAAGTCTTCAAATCAAATGTCAATAGGTAACCCAAGGCCTTGTTTTCAATTTCAATTGGTTGGATTGCCTCTGCCCGGAAATTATTATTCGTATTGTCGGAAGGAAATTCAATTACCCAGGGATTCAGGATTTCGCATTTAGCAGCCATCTCGTCGTTGCCTAAAAAATAACTCTTAAACTTTCTCAAATCCCTTTCCCATGCCCTGTCTCTTGAGGCTTTGATCTCTACATCTGACAATTCCTGTTCTAAAGAAACCATACTTACATTGAAGGTAAGCTGACTACCGGGTTTGATAGAAGCCGGTTTTTGCTGAGCCTGGTATCCAATAAAGGAAAACCCAATCTCAAATTCACCTTCAGGTATTCCTTCCAATTTATAATTTCCATCCAAATCTGTAGTGGTAGAAATGGTTGTATTATTGATAAAGACGTTACAGAAGGGTAGACCTTCCCCTGTTTGTGAATCAATCACCTTTCCACTTATGACACCTGTTTGAGAATATCCAAAAATTGGTAAAAACAGTAAAAAGGTATAGCAAATTTTAAGTTTCATCCTTCTGTCCACTAATTATTACGTCGAAATATACTATATTAAAGTTGTTTGTTACCTCTATTATACTCAGAACCGATCAATTAAGATTAAAAATTTTTAATTATGGAAAAACTATTTGATGCTCATTTGCATCCCACCTTGAAAAACCATTTTTCAGATTCAGATAACCCGACCTCCCCTTGGGATAGTATTCTGTATAAGGAATTGACCGCCGGATTTAGGGCTTTGAGTTTGATCAAATGCCTGATAAGACCATTTTTGGAAAACACCATTGTCTCCCAATCTTCTTTGGAACAACTGATCAAGGGAAATTACAGGATTGTCATGGTCGCTTTATTTTTTCCGGATAGAGATTTGATGAAGGCCATAACTTCTAATTCGGCTTTTATGGATATCATTGAGAAAGGAAAGTTTGGAAAATTCCTGAACAGAGAAAGATTCGATTATTTAAAAAATACCGGGAATGGATTTTCAGTACTCAAAGAAGATATTGATCTTTTACAATCAGAGTCTGGAGGGAAAGGAAAGGTAAATTTTCTTCAAAAAGGGGATAGCTTTACTATAAGTCAGGAGAAAACGCTCGATTTGGTATTCACTATTGAAGGCTTACATTGTTTGAGAACTGACCTGGATGAGGTAAATCAGGAAAATATTTTTCAGGACATAAAAGGCAATCTGCTTTCGCTTCAACAACAGGTTTTCATTAGCAGTATTAACCTCACCCATATAGATAACAGTAATAATATCTTCTCCAATCAGGCCTATGCCATGGATGGTTTGAGAAATTCCGGTATGGACGACAGATTTTTAAGGCCCGTTGGAAAAGGATTGACTGAATTGGGGAAAAGAACGGTGGACCTTTTGGAAGAAAGAGAGGTTTTGACAGATATCAAACACATGAGTTGGGTGGCCCGCAGGGAGCTTTACGAATACAGGAAAGAAAAAGAAATACATTCTCCTATTGTATGTACCCATGCTGGATTTACCGGGATATGGTTCCAACATGCTACAGAAAAATTCACAGATTATATTCTGGGTACAGTAAAAAATGGGTTACAGTATGAACTGAAATTAGGTAAACCTGTTTTTTCCAATGCCCACAGGGTTTTTGATCAAGTATGTTTTAATCCAAGTACGATCAATCTTTTCAATGAGGACATCATTGAAATTTACAATTCTGATGGCCTGATAGGGATTTCATTGGATAAAAGAATTTTGGGGTACACGGAAGTGGAATGGAGGGATGGATTTTATACCAATACCTCAGAAAGTGTCCTTTATTTTGATGAAGGCACAGAAAGGGTTCCCCGTATCGTTGATGTTGACTTTATATCTGAGGAGGAGTTTAATATGGGTGGCTTTCATGCCGGAAGTCAAAATGGGAAAAACCAAAGAAAAACAGTTAGGGCAGACCTTTTTCATGATCGGATAAAAGCAGATCTCTCGTATGAATATGATATGCAATACCTTCATTTTATGGCCAATATCCTTCATGCTGTAAAAGTTGGGGGACTGATTGAAGGGAAGATGGGAATAGAAAAGATGCTCACGAAAATTTTATGTATTGGATCTGATTTCGATGGGTTAATCGATAGTATAGGCTTGGCTTCCAAGGCGACCAAAGTAAGTAATCTGAAGAAAAAATTTCAAAATGAATTCAGAAGACTAGCAAGGCAGGCAGGAATTGATTTACCAGGAAATCTTACCGGATCTTTTATTGCCAACCGGATTTTTTATGAGAATGGAAGGGATTTTGTGGGTAGAAGATTGGGTAGTTAGTGGGAAGTGAGGTGCAAATTGATTTCTGAAGTCGGATGTTGAACCCTGAATTTTTGTTTTGTTTTTTTTCCAATGATAGATAACCAAAAAAACCGGCCATAAGACCGGTTTTACCTATTTTTTCTTCTTTTTTCCCTCTTTGATTTCATCCAGGTCATCTCTATCCTTCAGTTTTTTATCTTCCACATTTTGGTTGAGAAATTCATTGAGTTTATCAATGGAGAAGGTACTGGAGATTTCTCCAAATGAATTGATATTCATTTTGAACCCTTCCAAATCCTTATGGACTTTTGGGGTTTCTTCTTTTTTAGGTTTTTTAGCCATCTCCAATAAGTTTATGTTCTATACTTGTTTTGGTAGTGCTTCAAAAGCAAAGCTGATTCTTTTGATCAGTTCCTCTTTACCGATGATGCTGAACACTGCCATCAGGTCTGGGCCCGCTCCTACACCGGTAATGGCCAATCTGACCGCCTGCATTACTTTACCCAATTTGATGCCATTTATTTCAGCTGCTTCTTCAAGTAAAGATTTGGCAGTTTCCGGATTAAAGTCTCCCTCAAATACTGACAATTTTTCCTTGTAAGTCTCTAGTACCGTAATCGCATCTTGGTTCCATTTTTTGGAAGCAACTTCCCCGTCAAATTCAGTGGGAGAGATCAACATAAATTTGCCCTCTTTCCACAAGTCAGCGGGGAAAGTAGCCCTTTCTTTCATGATATGGGCTATTTGACCTGCTTTTTCAGGTCTGATATGAATTCCCTCTTTTTCAAGGTCTGCAATTAAATAAGCCCCCAACTCTTCATCAGACTTTGCTCTCAAGTACTGTTCGTTGTACCATTTTGCTTTATTGATATCAAATTTGGTTCCTGATTTACCGATTCTCTCGATGGAGAAGGCTTCAATTAATTCTTCCATAGAAAAGATTTCCCGATGGTCCCCGGGATTCCAGCCCAGAAATGCAAGAAAGTTGAGGAAAGCATCATGGAGATAACCTTGCTCCTTGAAGCCAATGGCTTTTTCGCCGGTATTGGGATCTGTCCAATCCATAGGGAATACTGGGAACCCGTGCTTCTCCGCATCTCTTTTTGACAGCTTGCCATTTCCATCCGGCTTTAATAACAAAGGGAGGTGCGCAAATTGGGGCATGGTATCTTCCCAACCCAAATATCTGTATAGCAAGACATGCAAAGGTGCCGAAGGTAACCACTCCTCACCACGGATTACATGGGTGATTCTCATTAAGTGATCGTCAACAATGTTGGCCAAATGGTAGGTGGGCATTCCGTCTGATTTCATCAATACCTTATCATCAAGGGTAGAGGAATGCACCATCACCCAGCCTCTGATCAGGTCATTCAGTCTCACTTCTTCTTTCCTGGGTATTTTGATTCGGATCACATAGGGTTCTCCCGATGACAGCCTTGCTTTGACCTCATCTTCCGGAAGGGTCAGAGAATTTTTCATCTGGGTTCTGGTAATGGAATTGTACTGTGGAGATACCACTCGTGCGGCTGTCAATCTAACCCTCATGGCTTCGAGTTCTTCGGCAGTATCAAAAGCATAATAGGCATGACCTTTTTCAATCAGGTCCATGGCATATTGCATGTACATAGGTTTGCGCTCAGATTGACGGTAAGGTCCGCAATCCCCGGGATTCCAAGGACTTTCATCTGGAGAAATCCCCAACCAATCCAAGGATTCCTTGATATATTCTTCGGCACCAGGCACAAACCTGTTTTGGTCAGTATCTTCGATTCTCAAGAGGAATTTTCCTCCTGTTTTTCTGGCAAAAAGGTAATTATATAGGGCAGTCCTTACACCTCCAATATGTAAAGCCCCTGTTGGGGAAGGAGCGAATCGTACACGTACTTCTCTGTTCATGTTGGTTTTTCTTCTGTAATCCAACCATTTCAGGTCATGAAAGGTTAGTATGGTTTCTGAAAATCAGGGTGCAAAGATAATAAATTTAACCTATATTCTAAGATTAAAGTAAAGTTACAATAGCAAGTGAACTTGGATTATTCGATCGCCAAAGAGCCAAGTAAAAAGGTAAAAGGATGCCTCGCTTTTTGTTACACCGAGATACTCCGAGAAGGCACAGAGATTGAATATGAGCCAAGTAAAAAGTAAAAAGAATGGAGCTTGGTATGTTTTGGATATTAGTTCTTGAGGAGATAAGGAATTTTTGAACCGCAAAGGAAAGCACCAAGAAACCCAAAACATTAATGATTTTTTAGGGAATGTTTAATTCGGATCTCCAATCGTAGGAACTAGGGTTAAAAATGAGATTTTTTTTCCTGATAGAGGGATTTGTTCTTTTCCAATTGAACCAAAACCAAAAAAGGGAACCCAACCGGATTCCCTTTTTGAATAAGATTCTGTTGATCTTATTTGCTGTGTCTGATTCTCTCCTTGATTTTGGCAGACTTTCCTTGACGGCCTCTCAGGTAGAACAATCTGGCTCTTCTCACTTTACCCTCTCTCAGCAATTCGATTTTCTCGATTGAAGGAGAAAGGATTGGGAAAATTCTTTCTACACCCACACCATTGGATACTTTTCTTACTGTAAAAGTTTCACCATTGGTATTAGGGTTTTTTCTTTGGATAACAGTTCCTTGGAATTGCTGGATACGTTCTTTGTTACCTTCAGTGATTTTCACGTGTACATTGATGGTATCTCCAGCCTTGAAAGAAGGGAATTTGGCTCTTGCCTCACTGTATTCCGCTTCTACAAATTTTAATAGATCGCTCATAGCTTTATATTTTATTTGCTTGTAGCAACCGTGTCTCAACACGGTCTTTGTTAGACTCAATTGAATTTTTGCTTTCTTATTATCGTCTTAGAAATCTTTCCCTTCCAAAAGGTCAGGTCTTCTTTCCTTGGTCCGACGAACCGATGCGTCAAATCTCCAGGATTCGATATTGGCTTGGTGGCCTGATAAAAGCACTTCCGGTACTTTCATTCCCTCCCATTCGGCAGGTCTGGTGTAAACCGGTGGAGCCAACAGTCCATCTTGAAAAGAATCTGTCAGGGCGGATGTTTCATCATTCAATACGCCGGGGATCAATCGGATGATGGCATCGGCTACAACTGCCGCTGCTAATTCACCTCCTGAGAGGACAAAGTCCCCTATACTGATTTCCCTGGTGATGAATCTTTGTCTGATTCTTTCATCCACACCTTTATAATGTCCGCACAATATGATCAAGTTTCCCTTCAGAGAAAGTTCATTGGCCATTTTCTGGTTGAAGGTTTCTCCATCAGGTGTCATATAAATGACTTCATCATATTCCCTTTCGCTTTGTAATGCCTCAAGACATTTCGCGATAGGTTCTATCATCATGACCATTCCCGCTTCGCCTCCAAAAGCATAATCATCGACCTGCTTTTGTTTGCCGCTGGCATAATCCCTTAAATTGTGAACCCTGATGCTGGCCAATCCTTTATCTTCTGCTCTTTTGAGAATAGAATGGGAAAAGGGACCTTCCAACAAACCTGGCACAACCGTGATGATATCAATGTGCATCAGTCTTCCAAGTATATTTCAAGCAATCCGGTGGGTAAGTGGCAGTAAACTTTTTTAACTGCCTTGTCGACCTTTTGGATGATCTGATCCTGGATAGGGATCAAGACCTCTTTTCCTTTGTGGTCGACGCCCAATAAATCCTGGGTTTCCAAGTCATAAATGACTTTGACTTCCCCAATTTTTCCGAGGGATTCATCGATCACCTCGAAGCCAATCAATTCATGGTAATAATACTGGTCTTCTTTGAGGGGCTCCAGTTCACTAAGTGGAAGAAATAGGGCCGAACCGACCAGTTTTTCTGCATCTTCTACTGTGTCAAAATCCTCAAACTTTGCCAGAACCTTATTGCCGTGCGAAACGATAAAATGTTCAAGAAAGAAAGGGACCAGCCTGGATTTTTGCTCAACGAAGACATGTTTGAGGTCTTCATAATCTTCTGGATAATCCACATCCAGTACGACACCTACTTCACCATGAAGTCCATGAACTTTGGCTATATGGCCCAATTGAAAACAATTGTCTTTGTTCATGGCGATTGTGGGGTATTAAGCTTGGGTTTCTTCTCCTTCAGCAGATGCTTCAGGGGATTCAGCCTCAGCGTTGGCTTCGCCTGCTTCAGCAGCAGCTGCCGCTTTAGCTTCTTCTTCCTTCGCTTTTATCGCGTCCAAACGGGCCTGGTTTTTAGCAGCTTCAGCTTCTAAAGCTTTCAAGCGAGCATCTTCCTTGGCTTTGGACAACCTGTCAACTTTTCCTCCGATTGCTGCTTCTTTGGAAGATTTCCAAGCTTCGAATTTAGCATCGGCCTGTTCCTGGCTGATTGCGCCTTTCAACACACCGATCTGAAGGTGTTTTTTCAATAATACACCTCTGTAAGAAAGCATAGCCTTTACCGTATCGGTTGGCTGCGCACCATTCAACAACCATTTAAGAGCACGCTCATTGTTGATGTTAATGGATGCAGGGTCAGTGTTGGGGTTATAAGTACCCAATTTCTCAATAAAGCGTCCATCACGTGGAGCTCTAGCATCAGCGACTACTACGTCATAGATGGCCATTTTCTTTCTGCCTCTACGCGCTAATCTGATTTTTACTGCCATATTCTTTTGATATTAAGTGAATTGATGGATCCCGTCCATCGTAATTTTTGGACTGCAAAGATAGCGCTTTTAATTCGAAAAGCGCAAATGCCTGAAAATATATTTGCTTGAATGGGGGAGAATGATTTAAATTGCGACGCGTTTAAGAGTCAAGAAACAAGAGACAAGAGTCAAGACTGATTTTCGGAAGTCTAATCTCTAGTCTCTCGCTTCTAACAGTCTCAACATGGCCTCGTAGTTCAATGCCCGCCCGCCCGACTGGCACCTGCCGGGCGGGGATAGAATAGAAGTTTCCTAAACTTTAGATTACACTATAAAAGGTAGTCTAATTTAATGAGGATCAATTAAAATGGTTAGACAAAAGAAGTCTAAACAAGAAAATTTGAAATATGTCAACTAATTTGGCCTCGTAGTTCAATGGATAGAATAGAAGTTTCCTAAACTTTAGATACAGGTTCGATTCCTGTCGAGGCTACAATCTTTTTCAGCTTTTTTATGATGAAGGAAGTATTTTATGCTTACGTGTTAAAAAGTAAGCATCATGATTATTTTTATAAGGGCCATTGTAAGGAACTTCAAAAAAGGCTACTTCAGCACAATTCAGGTATGACAGATTCAATAAAGCCCATACATTCCTTTTGAAATTGTTTATTTTGAAGAATTTGAAACAATAGAAGAAGCTGTAAAAAGGGAAAAGTATTTCAAATCAGCAGCAGGAAGGAGATTTCTGAAATATAAGATTGGGTTACAATAAAATTCATCCTTTAGATGCGCCTTTAAAACCAAAACCTATTTCCAGTTTCCATTAAATATTCTTCTTTGACCTTAGGCTAGGGTTCGATTCCCCCGCCCGTACCGAACGGTACGTTCGGGCGGGTATCGAGGCTACAAAACTGAAAATCAGTTATTTATAAGGGGTTATGCACCCCTTTTTTTGTGTCTTTACCCCAACATTGCAGTTGAGATTGCAGTTGGGCGGGGGATTTTTTGGAAACTTTCTTTTGTGAAAAGGAAGTTTGGTGAATAACCTAAGCATTTGATGTCACTCTGGATATTTTAAAAAAATGGTTTTGGGTAGCATAAAATTCTCCAACCTAAGTAAGGATTGGTCAACAATCCTAATTGTCTCTAAAGAACAATTATACCCCGAACAGGGGATTTTTTTTTGGAAGGGAATGGGTAATTTTGGAAGAAGGGATATTTTGAAGATATTAATTAATATCTACTTCTAAGTAATATTTGAGAAAACAAATTTAAATTTAAAGTTTATCTTAGTTTTAAGCCAACCTATTTGGATGGCTTTGTGCTATAAATATGTTATAATAAGTAAGTTAGCTGGCATTGTAAAACAGAAAACTTTAACATATGATATTCGGAAAGACAATAAAAATATTTCTAATTGATGAAGGAGTATTGCTCAACAAAGGTGAATACTACGAATTTTCGGACGACTTTATTTTCAGCAGTCCATCTACTGCAGCCGTCATTGTAATGGGAAGAAATGCAAATGGGCTTACTGAATGGAAAACCAAGAACGGAAAAACATTAAAAGATGTTGAATCAAATGAAAAAGTAATAACTCCTAAAGAATAAATAGATAATGTTTCAAGAGCCAAAAAATTATACGGACAACGACCATTTCTTTTTCGAAGCAGACAAAGACTTAGAAAAAGTGTGCAATGCACCAAAAGATAAGGACGGTGTTTTTAAAGTTTTAGAATTACGAAATGGAAGAATTAATCTGGTTTATATCGGTTACTCGAATTCGGGAGGACTATTTAACGAAATAGTGAATGGAGTGCACTACGACAAAAACGCAAGAAAAACTGGATGGACTTACCAATTGCTAAAAGACAAAACTGACGCACTTGACATTTATTGGTACGTAACAACAGGAAAAGATGAACAGAAAAAAGAACAAGTTGAAATGCTAAAAGACTTTGTTGAGCAAACAGGAAAATTGCCTAAATGGAACAAATAGAAAACAAAGACCCGCTAACACATGGTATAGTGCTTGGGGGTTTCAGCAGTTTGCGAAGGTTTGTGGCTCGTAAAAAAAGTCGGTGTAAACTGATAGGAAATTGCCTCCTAATCCCGCACGACACCATACCATCAAATGTTTTGGCACATTTCAAAAGCCTATAGTGAATACGAAGTGACTTTTTTAATTATAGAAAAATCGTGTAAATTTGTATCCAAAAGAAGACATACAATTAAGTGTATTTTATTGAAAAGACTGTTGAATTTGACAAGTGGTTGAGAAAGTTGAAAGATCTAAGAGCAAAAGCAAAAATTTTGTTTAGGATCCAGAAACTTGAAATAGACGAACATTTTGGGGATTGTAAACCGGTTGGGGAAGGCATTTATGAATTGAGAATAGATTATGCTAAAGGATATAGAATCTACTTCAAGGAAAGAGAAGGCAAACTCATTATTCTTCTTCTAGGGGGCGAAAAATCAACTCAACAAAAGGATATTGAAAAAGCAAAGGAAATTTGGAAAAGGATAAAAAAATAAAAAATGGAAACATCAAAATTTGATATCGCAGATTATTTGGATAGCAAAGAAATGATTGCTGAATATTTGAATTCTGTTTTGGAGGAAGGAAATAATAATGATATAGTTGTTGCGCTTGGGCACATTGCAAAAGCAATTGGGATGTCCAAAATAGCGGAAGAAACAGGAATGAGTAGGCCAAGTTTGTATAAAGCCTTATCAACAGGATCTAAGCCTCAATTTGAAACAATAATGAAAGTATTGAAAGCTGTTGGTGGTCAAATAAGAATAAATCCTTTATCCACGTGAAAAGAAAACGATGCCATAAAATCACCTTGGATACAGCCTGCCTTTGTCGGCATACAGGCGGGCGGTTCAGAGTAAATTGAAAGTTTAGTATCTTTAAGAAGCTAGTAGTAGTCTGGAAGGGTACGGCTCAGAATGCCTACCCGCTGTCTCCAAGCTAAATCCCGTTAATGACAATATGAATAAAATGAAGATTCTTTTAATTGCTCTTTTATCAGTACTAATGGGATGTTCCAAAGTTCATGAGAAAGGGAATAATGAAACACAGAAAAAGGCTGAGATTAGACTCATGGTGTCCAATTACATCAAGACTGCTGAAAACATGGATTCAAAATCTATGGTTGAATATTTTTATGAATCCGAAGATTTTCATTGTTATTTAGATGGGAAAAGATACAGCAGAATAAAATAATTCTATTAAAGATAAGTTTAAGAGCACTTGTAGTGAAAGTGAGAGGCTTTCCAAAGGTGGTTCAAGTGACGGGCTGTGATATACGGTTTTCTTTCGAAGAATGAACTCGGATAAATTTCTGAAGAAAAAATTATATTGGAAAGAAAATATAGAAGCGTAGTTTAGCAACTGAAAATAACATCGTGTATTATTAAGTTCTGATAATCAACATTATCACCCGAAATTATCTCTTTATTTCTCGAAATGAAATTCCCCTCAATCCGCAACTAATCTTTTTCGCAAACCGTTCAAATTGATTTTAACTTATCCCTTCCCCTCCAAAAATCTCTTCATAATCTCAAAACTACCTGAAAATCCATGTCTCTCCCTGTGATAAATTTTTGTGGTTTGGACATTTGAATGGGCTAATACTTGGCGGATTTCTTCTTCTGAATGGCCTGAATAGGCCATATGATTGGGCAAAAATGACTTTAAAATATTATACGAATTAAATATTTTAACAAAGATTTTCATAAGACCATTCTTACTTGTTACCCGTATTTTCTTTTGCTTCTCTAATATCAATTTTCGCTTTAAAATTATGTTTCATGAGAAGATTTAAAAGATTGTCTCCATCAATTAGACTTATTGGCTTATTTTTCGCAAATTCATAGGCATCACCTCCAAAATGAGAGGTAGTGACCAATATCCCTTTACTGGCACCCTCATTTAGCATTGTCCCGTATAAATCCCGAACAGCTGAAACTCCAACTACATTTGTATATCTCTTTGATTGGATTACAATTTTACCTCCTCTAATTGGATCAGGATCAAAAGCGATGGCATCAATTCCTCCGTCTCTACTCGATTGCGTAATTTTAACCTCACCTCCAGTTAAATTAAACTCTTTTTCAAATAAGTCTCGGACAAAATGTTCAAAATCATCCCAAGGCATTACAGCTAGATTTGTCCTTTCATCGACAAGGTTAATTATATCCTTGCTTTCTATGAACCTTTTATCCTCTTTATTCAATAACAAAATTGGTCTTATCGGGATATTTTCAGAAATACTAGGAGCAGAAATTCCTTTAAATCTTTTGAAAGCAAGAACTAGGTCAATGTGGTTAAGATCGATCTCTTGAAACTCATTTCTTGATACCGTAAAAGATATAATACAGCTTTTGGTTTGTTTTCCAGTAGATTTATCTCTGTATTCTGCAAACCCATTTAAGAATATTTGATTTAGAGAAGAGTTCAATGAATTTTTAAAGAGCAATTCCGTCAAACCAAAAAGTATTGAAATACAAATTCTCCTATATTCATCTTCAAGCTTCTTGATAACAGGTTTATTAACCTTTAATTTTTCCTCTTTTAAAAAGTCGTCAAAAGAAGGTGTCAAAAAATCTAAAAGTAATAAATCGTTTTTTATATATAATTCATATTCAAACTCGTATAAGCAATTAATAATATTTTTATCCAATAATTCCTTTAATAAAAAATCAATACTTTTAATTTCAGGATTATCTGAACTTTCATTTTCTTTTAAACCATTAATATTTTTTTCAATAAGTTTAATGTTTTGAATTACGAAACTCGAAATCAATGTTTTGTAATTCTTAATTATTTCGACTTCATGTTTTTCTCTAAACTCTTGTTCTTCAAAGTGCTTTAGCCTCAGCCTTTCATAATCTTCTAGCTCCTTTTTGTATTGACCAGTTAATTTTGAGAAAAAATTTTCAACGGGCCTTTCAATGTTAAAATGGCTTTCAACGAAATTCTCTGTTGAGAATTCATAATCTCTTAAACATTCTAAATGAAAAACAATTTCTTCTAATAATTCAACTTTGGAGTATTCAGAAAGGAACAATTCTTCCAAATTTTCCGGCAAAAACTCCTCACTTTTTTTTGAATAATTTAAATAATAGGAAGCAAGTTCCTTAAATCGTATAGAGTCATTTTTTGAGGTTAAATTGAAAATGCAATAATCAATAAAATCTTGGTTCCATTGTAGTAAAGATTCCAAAATTGACAACTCAAATTTCTCCTCTAAATCTTTAATGCTTTTTGCGTTAATTAGTTTATTGTCAAAGGAATTATCAGCGGTATCATCTCCTTCAACATTAAATCGAATTATAGGTAAATTTAAAGTAAAACCAACATTAAGATTAATTGCATTTTCTAAAGATAATATTTCAAGACCCTCCTTGAGTTTATCAAAAAAAGATGTTGTGTATGTCAGCTGTTTAACCAAATCGAGTACATCATCATATTTATGATTAATTAAAAAATCCTTAAGGCCATCTTCGTTTATTCCTGAAAATTTAATTTCTGTTTTCATGGTTTAATCTTTTACCTAAATTTTAGCTTTAGTCAAAATTACAAAAAATTAAAGAATTAAGATTTTACATTTATAATGTCATTAATGTAAGAGCATCTTCTTATTTGTTTTGACAACCCAAGTGGATAGTTTTCCAATTTCTTAAAATAACCTGTGGGAAAACTCCTCATTTTCTTATAATTTAAGAGGGTATTCGTCTTTCAATGAACCGAAGAATCCTCAGTTTACTCTGCTATGTATTGATGTTGTATTCCTGCAGGCCGGAACTTCCGGAGGATATTCAGGCTGCCTATGAGGAATTGCCCGAAGCATTGGATTTCAATATTCATGTCAAGCCGATTTTGTCCGATAAATGCTTCGCCTGCCATGGCCCTGACCTGGCTGCCCAAAAGGCAGGATTAAGTTTGCACGATCCTGAAATGGCTTTTGCCTCACTTAAAGATTCTCCTGGAAAGGTTGCCATCAAACCAGGCAAGCTTCGCAAAAGTGAACTTTTTCACCGAATTATTTCCGAAGATCCTGAATACCGTATGCCCTCCCAGGAATCCAATTTGACCTTGAGCCCAAGGGAAAAAGCCATCCTGATCAAATGGATAGAAGATGGGGCTGCTTACAAAAAACATTGGGCCTTTATTCCTCCACAAAAAACTAATTTACCTAAAGTAAAGGACAAGTCCTGGGTTAAAAATCCCATCGACCTATTTGTACTGAGCAAACTGGAACAGGAAAAAATCAAGCCCTCCGTAGAGGCGGACAAGGAAACCCTTCTTAGAAGATTAAGCCTGGATTTGACCGGCCTGCCCCCGAGTTTGGCAGAAATTGATGCCTTCCTTGAAGATTCCTCTGAAGATGCCTATGAAAAGCAGGTGGACAGATTGCTCAATTCAGTCCATTATGGAGAAAAAATGGCCATGCACTGGATGGACATTGCGAGGTTTGCTGATACGCATGGGTATACCGTGGATAGGTATAGAGATGCTTCCCCATATCGGGACTGGGTGATCAGGGCTTTCAATAAGAATTTGCCGTATGACCAGTTTATCACCCATCAGTTGGCTGGAGACTTGCTTCCCAATCCTACCAAGGAACAGCTCATCGCCACAGCTTTCAACCGCATCCACCCACAAAATATGGAAGGAGGAATTGTGGAGGAGGAGTTTCGGGTGGAATATGTGGTGGACCGTACCAGTACCATGGGACAGGCTTTTATGGCCTTGACGCTTGGATGTGCCCGTTGCCATGACCATAAATATGATCCGATTTCTCAGAGGAATTTCTTTGAACTCAGCAGTTTTTTCAATCAGGTGGATGAGGCCGGGCAGATTTCCTGGGATGATGCCATGCCTGTCCCGACCATGCTTTTGACCAATGAGGAAAAGGATAAAATGCTGTCTTACCTGCTAGCCCATAAAGAAAAGGAAGAAAGGGAATTGGCTCAGATTGCAGAAGAGGAAGAGGTTGCCTTTCAAACATGGTTGACCTCCAATGCGCTTCAAAATATTGCCAAGCTGGAATTTCCGGCGAGCAGGGTAGCCTTTTATTCCTTTGACCAAAAGTCCATTCAAAACCAACTTTATCCCTTCCAAAAAGGGAGCATGGAAAGCAGTGAGGTGAAAAACCAAAAACCCGTCTATGTTGAGGGATTAAGGGGAAAAGGGGTACAACTCAATGGGGATTCCTGGTTGGATTTGGGAAGGTCAGGTATTTTTTCACGGAGTGAACCTTTTTCGATAAGTATTTGGGTTCTTATTCCAATGGATTTGAAGGATGGAGCCATCTTTCACAAGGGCTCGGGGGCTGTACTTTACAATTGGCGGGGCTATCACCTCAGCCTGAAAAACAACCGCTTGGAATTGCTGATGGCCCATACTGCTCCCTACAATGCCATTACCAAAATTACCGAAAAGGACATTCCAAGGGATCAATGGATCAATTTGACCATGACCTATGACGGTTCCTCCAAAGCCGATGGCCTGAGAGTTTTTCTTGATGGCCAGGAAATGCCTACCCAAACTACCCGTGACAACCTGTACAAAGACATCCTTTTCAATGGGCAGCAACCCGGTTTGCAGGTGGGAGCAGTATGGAGAGGCAAGGGGCTTAAAGGAGCCTTGGTAGATGAAATTTCAGTTTATGAAAAGGAACTTTCAGCCATTGAAGTGCTGCAGATTGCCAAACCTGAGGAATTCAAAGCGGTTATTTCTAAATCCCCGAGCCAACTCAATCCCCAGGAAAAACAGGCGCTTAAAAAACTTTACCTCAACAACCATTCTTTGGCTTATAGAGAAAAACTGAAAGTGGTGATTGCCCAGAGAAAGGCTTACTCGGATTCGGTAGAGCGCATACCTGAAATGATGATCATGCAGGACATGCAGAACAAGCGGTCTACCTATATTTTGACCCGGGGGGAATACAATCTTCCTGGAGAGGAAGTTTTTCCCAAAACACCGGAAAGTGTTCTCCCTATGAGAGAGGATCTACCCAAAAACCGACTGGGATTGGCCCAATGGCTGACTGACCCGGAAAATCCCCTCACTGCAAGGGTGGCAGTCAACCGTTTTTGGCAGAATTTCTTTGGCAGAGGGCTGGTCGCAACTTCTGAGGATTTCGGAAATCAGGGTGAATTGCCTTCTCATCTGGAATTGCTGGATTGGTTGGCATTGGAATTTCAGCATTCAGGTTGGGATGTCAAAGCCATGCAGCGGCTGATCGTTACATCAGCCACTTATCGACAGGCTTCGAAAAAAAGAGCGGAATTGGAAGAAATTGATCCTGACAATTCCTTTTTGGCCATGGGTCCTTCAGTCAGATTACCGGCGGAAATGATAAGGGATAATGCCCTTTTTGCCGCTGGATTACTGAATCCGGTTGTGGGAGGAAAAAGTGTGTTTCCTTACCAGCCGGATGGACTTTGGAAAGTCAATGGGGCCAATTATGTTCAGGATAGGGGTGAAAACCTATACCGCAGGAGTATGTATACCGTCTGGAAACGTTCGGTGCATCATCCCACTTTAGCCATCTTCGATGCACCTGACCACAGTGTTTCCGTGAGTAAGCGTCAAGAGACCAATACCCCGCTTCAGGCTTTGGTGTTGATGAATGATCCGACCTTTGTGGAGGCTTCCAAGGTTTTGGGAGAGCAGATGTTGGCTTATCCTGAAATTGCAATGTCCATTGAAAATACTTTCCGCAAACTTACCGGTAGGATGCCCAATCAAAAAGAGCTTGACATTCTGTTGGAGTTAAGGGAAAATGAATACCGGAAATTTAAGTCAGATCCAAAGAAACTGAAAGGTTGGCTCGCTGCAGGGGAATATCAGGTCCGATCAGACCTGGATCCCTCTCAGGTAGCTGCCAATGCCATAACTGCCAATGCCATTATCAATTCAGATGCATTCCTAACCAAAAGATAAGATGAGTCAGCACCACCACAATGCCCCATTGAGATCCGCAAATAAGGATCTTCAGGAAATTGAAAAGAAAATGGACAGAAGAAGGTTTCTGACCAAGACTTCTTTGGGTATTGGTTCCTTGGCTTTGGGTTCCCTAATAGGAATAGAAAAGATTTTTGCAGGAAATAATCAAGCTTCACCCTTACTTTCAGAGTCATCATATGGCTTACCAGGATTGCCCCATTTTATGCCCAAGGCCAAACGGGTGATTTACCTTTTCCAAAGTGGAGGGCCTTCCCAACTGGATTTGTACGACTACAAACCCAAGCTTACTGACCTACATGGACAGGAGTTGCCCGATTCGGTCCGGGACGGGCAGCGTCTCACAGGGATGAGTGCAGATCAAAGCTCTTTTCCCATGACCGCATCTGCTTTCAAATTCAATCAATATGGACAGAGCAGGGCCTGGGTCAGTGAACTGATGCCCCATACCGCTGAGATCGTAGACGAACTTTGTTTTATCAAAAGCATGCAAACCGGGCAGATCAACCATGATCCGGCCATTACGTTTTTCCAGACAGGTCATCAGCTTCCGGGCCGCCCATCCATGGGTGCCTGGCTGAGTTATGGACTGGGTTCAGACAACCAAAACCTACCTGCCTTTATCGTATTGGTTTCAAAAAATGCCGTACAGGACCAACCCCTTTATGCCAGACTTTGGGGAAATGGATTTCTGCCTTCCCAATACCAGGGAATCCAGTTCCGGTCCGGAAAAGACCCTGTGCTTTATTTGGGCAATCCTGAGAACTATGATGGACAGGACCGAAGGGAAATGCTGGATTATCTGAGATCACTCAATGAAATACAATTCGATACCTATGGTGATCCTGAAATCAGTGCCCGTATCGCCCAATATGAAATGGCCTTTCGAATGCAGACCTCAGTTCCTGAGGTGACCGATATGTCCAAGGAACCTGATTGGGTGTATGAGATGTATGGAGAGGACAGTCGGGACCCCGGAACTTATGCTGCCAATTGTCTCTTGGCTAGGAAGCTCATCGAGAAGGATGTGAAATTTGTACAGCTATACCATCAAGGTTGGGATCAGCATGGGAATCTGCCTGATGGAATTAAGAATCAATGTAAGAAAACCGATCAGGCCACTGCTGCACTGATCAAAGACTTAAAGCAAAGAGGTTTGTTGGAAGATACACTTGTCGTTTGGGGCGGTGAATTTGGCAGGACGGTGTACAGTCAGGGAACACTGACGCTGGATAATTATGGCCGGGACCATCATCCACGCTGCTTTACCAAATGGATGTGCGGGGCAGGGGTAAAGCCGGGTTTTACCTATGGAGAAACAGACGACTTTGGATATAACGTGGTCAAAGATCCTGTTCATGTACATGACCTTCAGGCTACGATTCTACATCTATTTGGAATAGATCACGAAAAACTAACCTATAAGCATCAGGGGCGGAGGTTCAGGTTGACTGATGTAGAAGGTCATGTGGTAAAGGGAATTTTAAGTTAGGAGGCTCAAATAATGACACAGGACCTGATCACTTTTATCGGCCGTTTTCATCCGGTTTGGGTTCATTTGCCCATTGGATTTTTGATGATAGCAGTTTTATTCAAGGTTTATGCTGTCTTTGGGAATAGGCAAGCTTTAGAGGAAGCTGTCAACTTTGCTTTGCTTATTGGAGCAGTCAGTGCCCTGATAGGAGCAGTTTTGGGATTTTTCCTTTCCCAATCTGGTGGTTATGACGGTGATCTTTTGGATGTTCATTTGGTGGCAGGATGGATTACAGTATTTCTGGCCGGGATTGCCTGGTGGGTGAACAAAAACCCACTTAAATTTTCAAAAGCAATCAATTATGCAGTTTTGGGCTTTTTGACACTTGCCCTCATAATTACAGGACATTTTGGGGGAAGCCTTACCCATGGAGAAGATTATCTGACTGCCTATGCACCTTTTGGGGGAAAACAGGAGGAAAGCAAAGGAAGGTTTTTGGCCAGCGTGGAGGAGGCGGAGGTATTTACAGATGTGATTCAGCCTATTTTTAAAAATAAGTGCCAGAGTTGCCACAGACCTGGAAAGGCAAAAGGGGAACTGAGTTTGGTTTCTTATAAAACATTGCTCAGAGGGGGTGAAAATGGTCCTGTAATTATACCCTCTGATGTGGAGAACAGTGAACTGATCAGAAGGGTAACTTTGCCGGCAGGTCATGAGGATTTTATGCCTGCCGAAGGGAAAAAGCCCTTGACGGAGGAGGAAATCCAAGTCATTATCTGGTGGATAGAAAGAGGGAATGCAGATCCTAAAGTCTCTTTAATGGAAGCAGAAGAGGGCCTGATCGCCTGGGCAAAACCAAGACTGAATGTTCAGGGAGAAGAAAAAGCTCTTACCTTTAGCATAGATACAGCTCAAATCAAGACTTATGAGAAAATGGGATTCCGGATCAGGGTGCTATCCTATGAGACAGGTGCCTTGGATGTGGTGTTGACAAAGGAATCTTTCAAAGGTCAGGTATCTGAGTTGGTTCAATCACTTTTGCCCATTAAAGATCAGATTTATTGGCTGACCTTGGCCGAAACGGGGATAAGGGATGCTGATCTAAGCCTGATTGCACAGTTTTCCAATTTGCAACGGCTCCGGATTGAAAACAATCCCATTTCGGATAATGGGATTTCAGCTTTAAAGAACTTTTCCAGGCTGGAGATTTTAAATCTAAATGGCACCGGGGTAAGTGCTGAGGGATTGGCCTCAATCGCAGAAATCAAAACTTTGAAATCCCTTTACCTCTGGAATACATCAGTCAGTCCTCAGGACGAATGGGTAATAAAAATGAAATCAAATCGAGTGAATGTGGTTTTTGGTATTTGAAATATCTGTCTATTTTCAATTAATACAATCTAATTAGTCAATTTATTCCGTGAGTACAAGTAATTACTTCACCACAAGAAAACCAATAGACCAATTTCTTTCAACGGTTATTGATTATTATTTTTTTATTGATGTTCCTCTTGACAAGCTATCACTCAACACTGAATTTATCATCCCTTTTCCCAGGATCACCTTAGGCTATTTTTTCAATCATTCCTTTAAAGCAAATAATCTTACGCGTAATGAATCACAGTCAGTCAACTGGGTTTTTTCCCGAATGACCACAGATAGGATAATTGTAGAGCCCCAAACAGAAAAGGTCAAAATCATTGGAGCGCACGCCCGACCATTTTTTCTTGCATACTTAACTCCAAAAAGTTTGAAAGATATGTCTTGGCTGATAGCAGCAGAAGAGTTGCTTTATATTTCCGAACAAGAAATCCAAATAAGGCTGAATGCTTGTGAAAATACCGCACTAATGTTCGAAGAATTGGAAAAGGTCCTCCTTGAAAAAATAATCCTAAAAGAATTGTCTCTCCTTGTCCAATCAATTGAAATAATTGAAAAAAGGGCCGGGAATATTGGGGTTACTGAGCTTTCTAGGCTTTTGGGAGTTTCTGACAGGACCATTAGAAATCAATTTTATGATTTCATAGGATGTTCGCCGAAGGATTATATTAAGCTGGTCAAATTAAAACAGGTGGCTTTTCAGTTGAGGTATTCAAATAACTCTTTAACAGATATTGCTCACGACAACCACTATTTTGACCAAGCACATTTTATTCATGAATTAAAAAACATAACCGGCCAATCCCCCAACCAATTGAGAAAAGAAATGGAGAATTTTCGTTTTCTACAATTTTAAGATTTTTCTTGCCGGTTTCTTTGTATTGGAAAATCTATATTCATGAAAAGGGAAGTCATTGTCATTGCACATATTATCTCTACAGTCATTGCAATTTTAACCATTGGATGCTTTTTTACTTTCTCTTTGTTGGCAGAAATTCAGGGAGAGGAGGCATTTATCAAGCAAGTAAAAAAAGGTATTTTGTTTGCTTTGCCCATCATGCTGATAATCATGCCAATGCTGAAAATAACTGGTGGAAAATTGGCAGGCAAATCCAAAAACCCTTTCGTTCAGCAAAAGCAAAAGAGAATGAAATTTATCCTTGTAAACGGGATTACTTTAATCTTCCTGGCATGTTTCCTCTATTACCGGTCCCATTATCTAGAGATTGATAGTGTTTTTTTGGTGGCACAAATAGCTGAACTGGTACTTGGATTTACCAACTTGTCATTGATACTAATAAATGCCAGAACTGGATTTCAACTTTCCCGTAAATACTTTTAAGGAACTAGCTTTTCTTAAAGAGAAAGCAATATCAACTAATTCAAGCCGAATGAAATTTTGAGAAAAAAGATTATCTTTCGTTATGATTTCCCAAGAACAAAAGAATATTATTAAAAAAGTCACTGAAAGATTTAATCCAACCTTTATCGGAGTTTTTGGCTCGTATGCACGAGGAGAGGAAAATGAGAAAAGCGACCTTGATATTTTAATTGACTTTAAAATGAAAATTGATCTTCTTGAATTAATCGGTCTTGAGCAAGAATTATCAGAATTAATTGGAGTGAAAGTTGACCTTGTTACTTTGCGTTCGGTAAGTCCATCACTTAAACCCTACATTGAATCAGATTTGATTAGGTTGGTATGAATAAAGATCCCATAATTTATATTGAACATATAAATTCTTGTATTAAGCGAATAATTGAATATACTGATGGGATAGGTGAGCAGGGATTTTTACAGAATAATCTAATTCAAGATGCAGTTATCAGAAATTTTGAAATCATCGGAGAAGCAACTAAAAAATTGAATATTGATTTTCGATCAAAGTATTCCTATATAGAATGGAAGAAGATTGCTGGAATGCGAGACAAATTAATTCACGATTATATTGGTGTTGACCTTTGGGCAATTTGGGCTGTAGTAGAAAATGTTATTCCAACACTCGAAATCCAAATTGAAGAAATTTTGAAAAAGGAGAGAGGTGAATGAAATTGAGAATACATTATTTGTTTTTTAAGTTGAGAGAATATAAATCCAAAAGATTCAGTTCCCACTAAATACGAAATGAGATTAGTTTTATTTTTGATGACTGTCTAGCAATATATGGTGAAAC
Source organism: Shivajiella indica (assembly GCF_042683085.1). Classification (NCBI taxonomy): domain Bacteria; kingdom Pseudomonadati; phylum Bacteroidota; class Cytophagia; order Cytophagales; family Cyclobacteriaceae; genus Shivajiella; species Shivajiella indica. The sequence continues at coordinate 170,744 of NZ_JBHUIV010000002.1, forward strand.
AATAACACCAATATGGTTATTTCCGTGAAAGCAAAACCCGAATTCTGTTCATTTCATTTTTCTGATTACCACATCATAAATTTTTAATGGCTATGGAAAAAAAAGAAAACCAATGGGTAAAACTCATTATATTCCCTGTGATTACCCAATTTTTAGTCTATCCAAAGTTCCCTGCTTGCCACCCTTTCGTCGGGCATTTATAGAATAAGTTAATTCCTATCCTTTCATCCAAAACTAAATGCCATTTTCCTGTAAACGGTAAAGTTTTTTAATTTTAATTGAGTAATTTTTGGAGTAGAAACCAAACCTGATAACCTATGAACCTGAAAAATTGCCCCCAACTGTTTGTTGGAGTTTTTTTTGTTGTGCTTTTCACTAACTGTAAGCCTTCTGGGCAGGAATGGGAAGCCAAAAACCGGGAACTTATCAAGCAATATGGACTCTCAGAAAAGGAAATTGAGGGACTTCCCAAAGAAACCGTACCTCCCAATCTAGATGCAGCAAAAGTCAAAAACCTGGAGGCATTTGAACAAACTGAATGGCATCCGGGTGTAAAAGGAAGAACCGTTTGGGGTAAAGGTGCCATGTTTGCTATTCTTGAATTAAACCCCGGTGCAATGATTCCGGAAGAATTATTGGAAGAAGAAAGGTTTGTATTGCTTGTGGAAGGATCCCTTGACTTAAAGGTAAATGGAGCGTCAATGAAAATGACTTCCAGAAAAAGGGAAGCCCAGGACGGTACCCATAGTGGAACCCCAAGAATGGATTTTATCTATTTGGAAAAGGGAACAAAACTTTCCATCACTGCAGGCTCGGAAGGAGCTAAAATTTGCCAGGTATTCAGTCCCCCACAATTGGAGTATATCCGGAAAACAGGCATAAAAGATCTTACTAAGGAAATTGAGAAGTATCAAGGCTTAAATTCCCCAAATATTGAGGCCAATAAGGTTTATGACCTCTTTGATATCCACTTGACAGAACTTGCCCCGGGGGCATTTACCAGGGTGTTAGGCGGTAGTAATATGATGTTAAGTTTTATTTCCATGCCTCCCAATTCCTCTTTTGGTCATCATATTCATCAAGAGGAACAAATTATGGCTATTCTTCGCGGGACAGTGAATGAAATTCTTTTGGATAACTCAGAACTGATGGAAACTCTTGATGTGGTCAGGATTCCTGGAAATTATGTTCATGCTGCCAATATTGGAGCTTTGGGCGCGGAGGCTTTGGACATTTTCTGGCCTTCCCGTTCTGATTATTTGGCAAAGGCAAATGAAAGTAAGGCAAGATTCCATGAATTTATTCCGGAAGATGCCAAACTGGAATTATTGATCGATGGTAAGAAAACCAAACCTGAGTTATTTTTTACCGAAGGGCCAAAGTGGATGAATGGGAAACTGTATTTTTCTAACATGTATTTTGACCAGGACTGGAACGGAGACCCTAAGCAAAGCTCTATTGTGGAAATGCTGCCTGATGGGAGTTACAGAAATATCACTCAGGGAAAAATGCAGGCCAATGGGCTTTATCCCTATAAAAACAACAACTTACTCGTATGTGACATGATGGGACATAAAGTGGTGGAAATGACAAGTTTAGGACAGATTATCAGGGTTTTGGTGGACCAATATGATGGCAAACCCATAGATGGCCCCAATGATATTATCACCGATACCAAAGGAGGGTTTTATTTCACGGATCCTCAATTCACCATGGAGGCGGAAAAATTTCAACCTGGAAGGGCGGTATATTATGTGTCTCCCCAGGGTGAAATTAAAAGGATCACCGAGCCCAATGAGTTTGCCATGCCCAATGGTATTCTATTATCCCCGGATGGAAAGACTCTGTATATCAATAATTGTTTTGATAAAGAATCCTGGTATCCTGTACAAAGCGAAAAAGAGAATTTCATCTGGGCTTACGATGTCCAAGAGGATGGCTCCATTAGCAATGGCCGTCAATTTGCTCAGGTTTTGTTGACAGAAGATGTTTTGAATAGGGAAGGGAGGTCTTCAGGAGCTGATGGCATGGCCATTGATAAAGAAGGCAATATCTATGTTGCCACCTTTTATGGAGTACAGATTTTTGACAATACAGGAAAGTTTGTTGGAATGATTAACTTGCCTTCCTTCCCGGTGAGTCTATGTTTCGGGGATGACGATATGAAAACCCTGTATATCGTAAGCTACAGCAAAGTATTTAAAATTAGGACCAACAAAGAAGGATATATCAATTACTTATAGGGGTAAAATTGTTGTAGATAATGGAATCAGAGGATACTGGGTTAAATTGCCAACATCCTCTGATTTTCCTCTTTTTAGTTCTTACCAGGTTCTTTTACTCATGATGCGATCCAGTTCCTGTCTGGTCATGGTACCCAGCTCTGGATGTATTTCAAGCCAATTGAGGAAAGCGATTTTGATTTCATCAGTCCATTGGTTGTCAATTTCCCCTGTGCTGTAAATATTGTTTCTTACCATTTCAAAACCGAATTTGTCTTTTCTGACCACAAATTCCGCAACTGAGACAACTTCTTCTGCCAAATGCGCAGGCACAAATAATACACCTTCAATGGTTGCAATGACGAGGTCCCCTGGGAGTACTATGGCATTTCCGATCCGGATAGGTGTGTTGAGTCCCATGAGCACCATTTCTTCTGTAAAGGAGGGATGGAAATCCCGTACAAATGCATTGAATCCTGGAATGTTTCTGATTTCCTGCAAATCCCTGGATGCGCCATCGAAAACCACCCCATTGCCTGATTTGCTGAAGATGGAATTGGCCAAGGTAGAACCCATAATAGGACCTCCACCGATTTTTCCAAAAGCATCCGCTACATAAAGGTCACCTGGAACAAGGGTATCTATCGGCCAGGAATTGGTATTACCTTTCCTGCCTTGTTTAGCACCTCTCTCCTTAATATTCCTTTCCACATCCGGTCTGCTGGGGAGATACATAGCCGTGACAGCACGTCCTGTCATTAAAGTTTCGTTTACCATTTTCCAACCGCCCTCATACTGGTTGTGATAACCTTCATTTCTTAAAGCATTCCAGGCATCATCAATCATGATATGCTTGGCCCTTTCCAATAAATCATCAGGTATTTTGGGCCTTCCATCTGGAAAACGCTCTCCTTTCCACTCTGAAGTAAGGAAAATCATCTCTTCTTTGGAAATGGTTTGGGCAGAAAGCCATCCCGTCAATAAAACAAAATTTAGAACCAGGATCTGTAATTTGATTTTCATTGAATAAGATTTTGGATAAAGAAAGTAAATATCAATAATTGTCATCGTCTCCCATCACATCATAGCCTTTCCATTTGAATTCTTTGGCGAGACCAGAGGCTGCAGGCCAAGCGATATCATGCTGTTTGCTGGCCACCCATTTCCTTCTGTTTTCTTCTGTATCAAAATAAATCATGATCTGGTAGTTGTAGGAGGTAGGTTCCGCCTGAATTTCCTTCGATAAATTTTCAGGGAACAAGCGCAGCAACTTGGAACCCAAATAACCCTGTTGGACCACCATGGCAGGAACATAAATGGAATAATACATTTCCTCAAAAGCTTTTGCGTTTTCTTTATCCACCACAAACTCCATCTGAAGCACCATGGCTTTAGGTTCGATCAGTGGTCTTTCAATGGCAAGGCTTTTCTGTTTAGGTGCGGCAATTCCTATGACCAAAAGTTCCAGATCTTCGCTTCCATCGTTTGTAAAGCTCAAACTTTCTCCTAAAGCCCCCCAAAACGCATCATGGGCTTTAAAACTTGAAACACTATTCCCAATGCCTAATTTTCCATTACCTTTGGTGACATAATAGACTTCTTCAAATCCTTCAAGCTTGCGGACAATTCCTTTAGTTCCCGCAGGAATAACCACATGGTCTACATGATTCCAATCGGTGCTGAATACTTCCGGTCCAAAAACCCTACGGTACATCACTCCCTCACCGGAATAAGCAGGATTATTACCCTTTAATTTTTCTTTTTCTAATCTTCCATTAACAAATGAAGGTACAGGATCAAGGCTTGCACCGACACGGGTATCACCAAGGTCAAAAGCATCTGTCTTTCCCTTGGTACGGCTGACAGCAAAGTTGAGCCAGGTAAGGTTATTGTCGGTAGGATTGTAAATGGCATGGGAATCGCCCATTTTGCAGGGAACCACAGCAGGGGCTTTGATTTTTGAGGTACGGCCATTGACAGTAAATTCTGCTTCCCCGTCCAGGATGACAAACATTTCCTCAATGGAATGGTGGAAATGATGTCCTATACCTGATTTCCCCTGAATTTGCCCGGCATGAAGGTAAAGGAAGTTGGTAGCCAAATCATTTCTACCGATCAGTTGGGTAAACCCCATTTTGCCTGCCCCTTCATGCACCGCAGACAACTCCCTATATTTTTCAGGATCATTAGATATAATCCTCTCTTTAAGGTCTTGTCCTTTTGTCTGGTAGGTTAGGAAAAGGATTACCAATATGAATATGTTTTTCATAGGTTTTATGGGTTTGGTTCAAATTATGAAAATCCTTAAAATTTACCAATCTCTATTTTTACTGGTTCCTAATAGGGATGATTTATTTACAATAAAAGGTTACTTTTTATCCGGTAAGGCATATACCACATATCCTTTTGGCAAAGCTCCTTGCTTTTTGGAGTGGTCATAGCTGTCTTTGGCAAAATTTGAGGTTGCATTGATGACGAGGTATTGTTTACCGTCCAACCAGTACATGCTGGGTTGGGCATTTACTTCATGGCTCAAAGTTTCCTCCCACAAAAGATCCCCGTTTTCAGCATCAAAGGCATATAATTTACCACCTTTTGCGGTAGCAAACACCAGTCCGGTTGAAGTGACAATCATACCTTTTCTCAGTACACCACTTGGAGCGCCCTTACTTTGATCTCCCTGCACATATAGGGAATCCTGACCTACAGGCTTCCTCCAGGCAATGGAACCATCATTCAAGTTGTAAGCCACCAAGGATGACCAGGGAGGTGCCGCCAAGGCAGGCCAGTCCAGCCCATATTCTGTAGTATAGCGCTCAGAAGGATGATCTACTTCCTCAGGGTAATCTGACATGGGTAATGCCCTGGTTTCATCGGGTATGATGGAGGCCCCTCCTGTTGCCACCACAGGTCCTTTTGGAATGATAGGTTCAAGGTTTCTTCGGAAATTGAAGCTCATGGGATTTCCTCCCAAATACCTGTACATGGCTTTTAAGGTTTCTTCATCCACATGAACAAATCCCGGCATCTGTCCCTTTCCATTGACCACTGTACTTCTGAATTCATCATAAAACAATTGCTCTCCGATTTTTTGAAGGGAAGGCCCTACACCACCGGACATGTCTTTGCCATGGCATGTCTGGCAAGTGGTATTATAAAGGGCTTTTACCCTTTGGAGTTCATTTACCGACAAGTCTACCTTTGGAGGTTCAACTTTATTGAGTTTGTAGATGGAAGCATGTTCCTGGGTCAGTATGTACATCATTCCATTAGTCGGATTAGAAGCCGTATTCCCATAATTTGCTCCCCCCAAGGCTCCTGGCATGGTGATGTTTTCATGTTTATCGGATAGAGGAATATAAAGTCCTGACTTTCCTATTTCCAATCTTTTGTACCAAAACTGTTTGATACTATCCGTGAAATAGGGGTTCAGTGTTTCTTTGGTCACTTCATTTCTTGTAAAATTGGGAAGTGAAGGAATGGGTTGTGTGGGCCAGGCTTCTTCTCCAGGCATTTCACTTGGGGGAAAGGGTTTTTCTTCAATTGGAAAAATCGGTTCACCGGTTACCCTGTCAAATACAAATACAAATCCATGTTTGGTGGCAACTGCTACGGCGTCAACCTTTTTACCATTTCGGTTGATAGTCAACAATTGTGGGGCTGAAGCGAGGTCATAATCCCATAAATCATGGTGAACGGTCTGGTAATGCCAGAGTCTTTCTCCTGTCCTGGCATCCAATGCCACAAGGGAATTTCCAAAGAGGTTGCTTCCGATCCTATCTGCTCCATAGTAATCATAAGTGGGAGACCCAACAGGGAGGTAAGCTATGCCCCTTTGGGTATCTACAGATATCTCACTCCAAACATTTACCCCTCCAATATATTTATAGGCATCTTTTGGCCAGGTTTCATAGCCAAATTCCCCAGGTTGAGGAATGGTATGAAAAATCCATTCCATATTGCCTGTAACTACATTATAAGCCCTCACATGACCGGGAGGGGAAAAATAATTCTCCCCCGGTGAAGAACCAATGATCAGTAAATCCTCAAATATCACACCAGGCATCATGGGCTGAATCCTTCTCATTGAACTGGGTTCACGTCCCAACCCTTCTCTTAAATCCACATATCCCTCCTTTCCAAAACTCAAAATGGATTTTCCTGTCACCGCATCAATGGCCTGAATAGTATTGTTAATAGTAAAGATCAGGCGTTTATCCTTTTTGTCTTTACTTTCCCAATAATTGATTCCCCTTCTGGTAAGACCATTGAGATTGGCATGAATCCAAATTTCTTTTCCAGTTACCACATTGACAGCAATGAGAGAGGAATGTTTCCCCATCACATACATGACTGTATCTACAATAATGGGACTGAAAAAATAAGGTGTTTCGTCTTCAGTTGGAAAAACCCAGGCTATTTCCAATTGATTGACATTTTCTTTTGTGATTTCCCTTGCATCAAAAAATCTCGATTGCTCCGGGGATCCTCCATAATGGGTCCATGTGGCATATTGTGAAGTAGAGTTTTCAGAATTGCAGGCAGATATAAAAAATACAGAAATACAAATAATCAACCTTGCAACAACGGTAAGTTGTGGCTCTTTTGGGAATAAATTCATTTTTTAATAGGTTTTAATAGGCTTTACTTGCGCAAAATCTTCCTTCTTGAATCTGCCATCAGAAAATGATTCTATTAGGTAAAATTTCAGACGGTAAAGATTTTTGAATAAGTTATTTCAATCAAAAATATGGGTAAAGACAGATTTTATCAATAATACCACAAGAACAATCGACCGTCCATAATAGATTTTGTTATGATATAATATAATTTTAAAATTTTGTTGAGGATTGAATGTACTGACCGACTTCAATTATTGCTTGTAAAGTTTTTTAACCTGTGAAAATTTCAAATAGAGTTGATTTTCATCAGATTAGGTAGTACATTCTAAACTTATTTTCATAATTCTTCCAAATCAAACCATGAAAGGACAGGGTCAAACATCAGTTGTTAAGGAAGGTACCCAAGGTGGCCACAAAGAGATACCTGGAAACCCATCTGTTGCCAAAAGCAGTAAGACCAAATTAAACGACAGATCCGATGGAAAGGCACTTAGGGTATTGAGTGAGGAAGATTGGCAATTCTGGAGGCAGAATGGATATGTAATTGTAAAAAATGCGGTCCCTAGGGAGCAGGTTGCCAAAACGGCTTCCTTTCTTTGGGAATTTTCGGAAAAAGACCCCGATGACCCCAGTACTTGGTATTCCAGGCCCAATCAGGATATGGAGATGAAAGAACTGGTGGGGACTGGAATGGTGGAGGTTTACAATCATCAGGAATTATGGAACAACCGGCAAATGCCAAGAATCTATGATGCCTTTGTTGACATCTGGGGGTCCGAAAAACTTTGGGTCACCATAGACCGGGCAAATCTCAATTTCCCGATAAGACCAGGTCATGAATACAAGGCATTTATCCATTGGGATTATGATCCTGAGACCAAACCTCAAAATGTTCAAGGGGTTTTGGCCTTAGCCGATCAGACCGATGAAAATATGGGAGGATTCCAGTGTATTCCTGAACTTTATAGGAATTATGATACCTGGAAGTTATCCCAGCCTAAAGACCGAAACTATTTTCAACCTGACATTTCGAGTTTGGAAAATGAAATTGTGAAAGTAAAACTAGAAGCTGGGGACTTGCTGATTTTCAACAGTCTCCTGCCACATGGTATAAGAGCGAATCATTCAGATAAAGTGCGTATTGCCCAGTATATTTCCATGATGCCTGCTGAGGAAGACAATGAAGAATTGAGGCAATGGAGGATCAATTCCTGGAAAAATAGAATAGCACCATCAGGTTATGCTTTTCCGGGAGATCCAAGGGACTGGGAAAGAACAAAATATACAACAGCGGTGCTTTCCGATCTTGGAAAAAAATTATTGGGCTTTGAAAGATGGTAAAGACAAAAAGCTTATCGATTCAAACTAACATGTCCCTAAAAGAAAGTTTGTCAAAGAACAGGATTTTACCAGCTGTCACCATTCAGGATGAAAGGGATGCCTTACCCATAGCTGAAGCATTGCTCAAGGGCGGTTTGGATATAATGGAAATTGCCTTCAGATCAAAAGCAGCAGAAGGAGCTATTGCCCAAATCAGGAAAAATTTTCCTGAAATGACGGTTGGGGCCGGTACTTTAATTAATAAAGAACAAGTCATAAAAGCAGTGAATGCGGGAGCTGCATTTGGCTTGGCTCCAGGTTTTAATCCTAAGGTTTGTAGGTTTGCTATGGAACAAAAGTTTGAAATGATTCCCGGGGTCATTACCCCTTCTGAGTTAGAAAATGCTTATGAAATGGGTTTTAGTATCCTAAAAATATTTCCCGTTGGGCAATTTGGCGGGGTTGAGCTTTTGAAAGCATTAAACGGACCCTATGGGCAATTGGGTATTCTGTATATACCTATGGGAGGGGTCAATCTTGGCAATTTAAGCGAATACCTTAATGTTAAAAATGTAATTGCAGTGGGAGGGTCCTGGATGGCTTCCGGAAAATTGGTTGAAACTAAAAATTTTCAGTTTATTCAGGAGAATGTTTTACAGGCTCTTTTGAAAATAAACCAGGCAGGCATTTGATATTCAGATATATCCAAGTATTTTTTCATAAGAATATTTGACTAGGGAAATACCAAAGAAAATCATTTATGCAATTTTTAAGCTGTGATTGGGGGACTTCAAATTTTAGATTGAGATTGGTGGAATCCAAAACCAAAGAAATCTTAAAGGAAGTAATAATTCCTGAAGGTATTTCAAGTGTATATTCTAGGTGGAAACAATCACTTTTGCCTGATTCTGAAAGGGTATCTTTTTACAAGCAGGTCCTCAGTAAAGCCATTTTATCTTTGGGCCAATTGGAAGTCACTCCTATACCCCTTATTCTTTCCGGGATGGCTTCTTCTTCTATAGGTTTGCTTGAACTCCCTTACATGAAATTTCCTTTTAACCTAAACGCAAAGCAGTTAAAGTTTGCCAATCTTGAACCTGATGAAGATTTTGAACATCCTATTTTTATTATTTCAGGAGCTTGCACTGAAGAGGATATCATGCGCGGTGAGGAAGTTATGCTGATGGGTTGCGCCAATGTTCCTAAAAAAGACGGGGTATATATTTTTCCAGGAACCCATTCCAAACATGTGATTGTCCAAAATGCAAAGGCAACTGAATTCAAAACCTACATCACGGGAGAACTATTTAACCTATTGATAAAGAAGAGCATTATCAGTAATTCTGTTGAATCAGGGGTAGATAGGTCATCTTTTATCCAAGGTGTTCAGGATTCTGGATCAGCAGATTTACTCCATCAAATATTTGCCATCAGGTCAAAAGATATCCTTAAGGGTAAGGACCCTGTTCAAAACTACCAATACCTGAGCGGTTTATTGATTGGAACTGAATTAAGAAAACTTGATTTTAGTCTATTTCCTATATATGTGGTCAGTGAAAATCCTTTGCTTTGTCTTTATGCAGCTGCATTATCTGAAATTGACGGGACCGTTGAAATAAAGTTGATGAGTTCTGACCAAGCATTGATTAATGGGCATCTGAATTTTCTCAATGAGTTGAGTTTGGTCCCTGTTTCCTGATTGATTTTTGTACAAAATCGGGTAAAAATAATATTCAGTCAATATTTTGATTAAGCAGTAAATTATTCATTATTTTGATAATATAAAGATTTTCAGGCTTATAGGTCTTTGTATTGCCGGGGAATAATCCTGAGTATTACATTATTCACCATAATTGCTTTTCAGCTCATGAAGGTTTTTGTAATTATTTCCTGGATTACTGCCATCGGGATTTTCCTTCAAGGTGAAATGACCCAAAAGGACATATTTAACCAAGATTCCCTTTCAAAGGAAAAAGTCAATTTATTGTCTTTAGCCAATTTGGCAGATAGCCTAGGTTTATTTTATGAAAAGTCAGGCCAATTTGGAATGGCAAAGGAGCGATTTCAGGAGGCACTGGTTTACTTTGAGCAGGTAAATGATACCTTGGAAATGGCCAAAACGCATGCCAAGCTTGCTTTGATTTATCATCAGGAAGATGAATTGGGGACGGCTGAATTTCATTTGAAGATTCAAGGTAAACTTGATTCTTTGGCCGAAAATAAGCGCGGAATTGGTTTTTTTTATGATCAAATGGGGGTTTTGAAAAGCAAACAGGGTTTTCAAGAAGAATCATATCCATTTTTTATTAAGGGTTTAAAAATCAGGGAATCATTGAATGATTCCATTGGGATGGGGGAATCCATTTCCCATATTGCCCAACTTCTTTTTGAATTGAGACAGTATCGTGAAGCCATAGGATATGCCTATCGTTTATTGGAAATTGCTAAGGAAGTAAAATCTTTAAAGCTAAAAGAAACAGCCTATTCTTTGCTTTCACGATCTTATGAATCAATGCGTTGGTTTCAAGCTGCACTCGATAACCAAAAGCACCTCAAAATCATTGCAGATTCATTGGCAAGAGGAGAATATTCCAGTTTAGATGCCCATTATCAATCCAAAATTGAATTGCTTGAGCAAAATCACCGTCATGCAATGGCGGAATTGGAAAACTTACCTAGGGCCGAAATTAGTGAGCCAAATAACACGCCTATTTATGCCTTACTAATTACTTTGCTTTTGCTTATTTTCTTATTGATCCTGATTTATTTTCTAAGAAGCAGGAATTTGGAACAGAACGAAGCACTTTCCATTTCCAAAGCTGAATACAAAATGCTTTTGAAGGAAGCTCATGAAAGAATGGAGGAAAGTCTTCAGCTTATCTCCGGTTTGCTGCTGTTACAGGATAAAGATAAAGTTTCGGGAAATGGTTTTGAAGAAGGATATGGAAGGGCCAAAACCGTGGCGCTTCTGGGAAAGAGCCTAAGCCAAAAAGAAAATCTTCCTAAAGTAAATGTTAAAGGCTATCTGCTCAAATTATGTTCAGGGCTATTTAAGACATATCACGTCAAGGAAGACCAGGTGAAGCTGATTTTGGAAATGGGAAATTTGAATTTGGATGCCACTACTATGGTGCCTTTGGCCTTGATTGTTCATGAATTGGTAACCAATAGTCTAAAATATGCATTTCCGGGAGGACAAAAGGGGGAAATAAGAATAGTTTTAAAAGAAAATGAAGGCAAGTTACAGCTTAGCGTAGAAGATGATGGGAAAGGGTTTAATCCTTCAAAGGTAAGACCGGATTCAATTGGATATCAAATCATCCATACCATGGTCAATCAGCTGCAGGGAAAATTGGAAATCATCAATCAGGGAGGAGCGAAAATAAGCATGGAATTTCAGTATCCATAATCCAATGAAAGATTATTTATATAATAATATCAAGTATTTTAGATTTGTGAATAAAGGGCCAAATTTTGTGTATAAACCAAAATATATTGTTGAAAAATTGTTGGTAAATAAATTGCAAAAAAATTGGTTTTCAGGGGTTTGTTAGCGAAATTTGATCATATCAAGTAAGAGATAAAAGATCGAAAGTAAAATTTCGGACTTAATTGAAAATATGCAACAGACAAAGGAGTTTTGACAGCGATGTTCGAAATTTGAGATGGCTTGACCACAGAAGTTTGATTGTTTAGTGGTTCGAAAGAATGCACTTATTTCATTAAGTTTTTTGATTCAGGAAACTGATCAAATGTCATAATAACTGTAGCTTGGCATGAGTTGGTGATTAAGATTATCAGTTCATGAAGCGGGAAATGTTCGAAAGGATATTTCCCGTTTTTGTTTTTAAAATATATTATTTTCATCAACTTATCTATTGGTCAAAAAGCCTTGTTTTTATTTTCCATTTCCTATATGATTTTTCAAATGGAACTACTAACTTCCTTAAAATTTCAAATCCCATGTCAAAGGAAAAAACAGTAAAAAAAGAGGAAAAAAAGAAGCCTGGGAAAAATCTTAAAGAAAAGCGGGCTGAAAAAAAAGCTAAAAAAGAAAGCAAAAAGCGGGAGGGGTAGCAAAAGAATCAGAATTTTGCTGTCCATGGATGACCTTATGGGTGATTTCAAATGTAAGAAACCAAAAAACCCTCTTCAAACAAGAGGGTTTTTCATTTTTGAAAATTGTATCGATCGAATTTGTATTACAATGCACAGCAATTTGGCAAAAATCCAGTCGTATTGGTTTGGATTAAAAAAACATCCCCACTTAATGGAAATTCCTTCAATTGAGATTCATTTAAGTTTTCCCTGGCGGTGGTGACCAAAAGTGTATCCAGTTTTTTCCCACCAAAAGCACATGAAGTAATATGGGGTACAGGTAAATGGATTTTTTCAATCAATTTGCCACTCATTGGATCCCATCGGTAAACGCCAGACCCGCCATAATGGGCAATCCATAATTTGCCTTCCTGATCAATGCACATTCCATCCGGCGTTCCCAGAGAATCAGGGATTTCAATGGCATTCCGGTCAAATTGGATTTCACCCTGTTCCAAATCAAAATGATAAGCTTTTACCTTTTGGGTTGGACTATCAATAAAATATAGGGTTTTATTGTTTCTGGTCCATGCCATTCCATTTGAAATAGTAATTTGGTCCAAATGTTTCTGAACCCTTAGGTTCTGATCCAGGCTATACAATGAACCTGCTCCCTGTTTGAATTTTAAATTCATGGAGCCTATCCACAAGCGGCCAAATGCATCACATTTCCCGTCATTTAGCCGGTTTCCTGAAAGACTATCTTCAATGGATACCAGCCAATCCAGGGTTTCTGTTTCCAGATTAAACCTTGCAATGTTAAGGTCTAATGCCAATATCAAATGATCCTCCTTTCCTTCCAGTACCAAACTGATCCGATGGGTAAAACTCCATGTTTTCACCTTTCGCTTGTCCATTGAATACTCGAAAAGAGTGCCTGTTTCAATATCCACCCAGAAAAAGCTATTTCTCTGTGCATGCCAGTAAGGCCCCTCTCCCAATATACATTGTGAGCTGTATAAATGAATTGCTTCCATATTCTATTATTTTCTTGGCCAGTATTGGTCTATTTTTTTCCTTAAAAAGGAAACGCTTCTTTTCAGTTGGTCCATCCCATCAACTCCGTCTTCGATGCTGATCCATCCGTCAAAGCCTACTCTTTTCAATTCTGTAAATATGGCGTCATAGTCATTCAATCCTTTGCCAATTTCTCCATGGCTCAATCTTTTAGCATATCCGATAGCGCCATCTTCCTCTTTTCGGAGATCCTCAATGGTACCATACTTTAGATACCTGTCACTCGCGTGCATGGTTACTACTCTATGGGAGACTTTTTTCAGTAATTCCAAAGGGTCCTCTCCTGCTAAAAAAGTATTGCTGGGATCATAATTGACCCCGAAATTGGGATGGTCAATGCTATCTACCAGCAAACAAAAAACATCCATCTGCTGGGCGAATTCCGGATATTCCCAAAAATCATCTTTGTAGTGATTTTCCAATATCAAAGTGATACTTCTTTCTCTGGCATAGTTCAGGCAATGCTGTATACTTTCGGCTGCTAATTTCACTCCTTCCTGAATGGAAAGTCCAGGCCTTCTTTGACCTGAAAGTACCCGGCAAAAAGACCCGCCCAAGACGTAGGTCATGTCAATCCAATACTTTTGTTTTTCGATTTCCTTTTTTCTGAAAGCTTTATTGGGATGGGTGAAATCCGGAGAACAGCACATCATGGGAATTACTTTGCCATTGTCTTCAACCATTTTCCTGAATATAGGCCATTTTTTTGAATCCTGCATTTCAAGAAATCCCGCATACCATTCCAAGCCTTCTATATCCAGCTTGCAGGCCATGTCAATCCAATTGGCCAATTTCATGCTTCCATCCTTGCATAGCGCATGCATAAATGCTTTTGGAAAAGCAGCTAATTTGGGCATAGTGTTGTGATATTTCGGTTATTTACCATGTATGGTGGAGGCGTCTTTGGGAGCATTCCTTCCCATTAAGGGGTGTTGTTCAAGATCAACTACCTGTCCACTGATAGGTCCACTTTCATCTGCCAGCCAATACACCGCAGCTGCTGCGATTTCAGAGGGCCAAAGTATTCTTCCTGATGGGGCGTACATGGCAGGTATTTCTTCATACCAGTTTTCAGACAGACCATGTTGCTTTTTTCTGATCATTTCCCTTTCGGTCAGCACCCACCCAGGATTGATCTGGTTCACCCGCACCCCATGGGTTCTGGGGAGTACATCTCCCAAATTCCTTGTTAATGTCATCAAAGCCCCTTTGGATACGCTATAAGCCAATAAATTGGGTTCACCGCTCCAGGCATTTACCGAACCAATATTCAGTACCACTCCTTTTGATCTTTCCAAATAAGAGAGTGCTGACTTTATCAAAAGAAAAGGAGCAATGCTGTTGATGTCCAAAACTTTTCTAAGAAATTCTTTATCTGTGGAGTTTATATCAGAACTGACAATCCAAGCGGCGTTATTAACCAATGCATCAAGCTTTCCCCAGGTTTTCACTGCCAAATCAACTAATCTTTGGGGGGTGCCATCATTATTGAGGTCTTCCACAAGCAAAACGGTTCTTTCACTGCCAAACTCCTCTATTGCCTGAATCCCTAAATCTTCCTCCAGTCCATGGACCACTACCTTGGCCCCCTCTGCCAATACAGCTTTTGCAATGGCCTTTCCAATCCCGGTAGTACTTCCGGTTACTATAATTACTTTGTCTTTTAACCTCATGCTAAACAGGCTTTAATACACTTTTCACCACTTTTCCTTCATGCATCAATTCGAAGGCTTTTTTCCATTCTGTTATTGGCCATACTCCACCTATGATTGGCTTTACATTCAATGCTCCGCTTGCCAAAAGACCTATAACTTTTTCCCAAATAGGCCAATTATGACTAAAGCTTCCCTGAAGCCTGACATTTTTCTGCACGATAGGATCTAAGGAGAAATTACAGGGCTGAGGTCCCCAACCGACTTTTGTGATCTGACCATTTGGACGGACCAAATCCATGGCAATTTTCAAAGTGGGACTTACCCCTGCGGCGTCCACAATCAGATCTGCACCTAGTCCATCCCTTTTTTTTGACCATTCCATCGCTGCATCACCAATCAGCGGGTCACATCCATATCCTTTTGCGATTTCCAATCTTGATTTATCTTTTTCCAGGCCCAAAATCCCTACTTCTGCCCCACAAAGTCTTGCTACTGCTGCACATAGAATACCAATGGTGCCTGGCCCGATTATCAAAACCCTGTCTCCAGGTTTAACATTGGAATTACCGACAACAGCATTATAAGCGACGCTGCAGGGCTCTGTGAGACAGGCTTCCTCAAAACCCAGTTGTTCAGGAACGTGGTGAAGGCACCTGGAAGGAACGCGGACAAACCTGGTCATGGCCCCATTAACTCCATATCCAAAACCCTTTCTTGTCGGATCCAGATTATACAGCCCAGTCCTGCTCATTGGATTAAGGGAATCAATCACAGCTGCTGTTTCACTGACTACTCTTTCTCCCACTTTCCATCCCTTTACCCTACTTCCCAAGGCAGCGATTTTTCCTCCAAATTCATGACCCAGTACTACGGGATAATTCACAGGCCAACTATGGTCCGAAGTCCATTGATGTAGATCACTTCCGCATACGCCTACATTTTCAACCTCCAATAAAATATCTTCTTCACCAATTTCAGGAATGGGGATTTCCCTTAATTCTACTGAACCTTTGGGTTCAGCGTAGTTAACTACTGCTACGGATTTATCAGACATGTTTTTGTTTAAGTTAGGGTTTAATCAAAGTTTTCCTGACTATGAATTGCCTCACAAATTTTTCTTAGGGATGACTCCAGGTCTCCATTGGCAGTTTTAAAAGCTTCTGCGTCAATAGTCAGGGGAGCGCCCAATACTACCAATGGAGCCCCCAGTCGTGGGCATTGAATAGCCTGCTCCAAACTCAAGCCACCAACAGCCTGTACAGGTATTTTCACAGCTTTCACTACTTCCCGCAATTGATCTAGGGGGCTGGGCATAGGTTTTCCCGAAGCTGCTATTCCCCTTCTTTCATCATAACCAATGTGGTGGATAACATAATCACAACCCAAATCCTCGAGTAATTTTGCTCCTTCCACCATATCCGGACAGCCCAGGTTATCTCCCATTACCTCAATCCCATAATCTTTGCCTGCTTTGACCACACACTTGATAGTTTCAACATGTGCTCTCGCCATTACCACTACATGGGTAGCACCTGCCTTTGCCATCATTGCTGCTTCAAGATATCCTCCATCCATTGTTTTGAGGTCAGCGACAATGGGCACTTTAGGGAAAGCCTCCCTTAATTTTCGGACGCCATGAAGACCCTCTGCAAGGATCAGGGGGGTGCCGGCTTCCAGCCAATCTACTCCTGCTCTTAGGGCCATAGCTGCAGTTTCCAGAGCCTCATCGATATTTGTGAGGTCCAAAGAGATTTGTACAATTGGTTTCATAAGCGCTCCCGGATTTTAAAAAGGCAATATCCAAGGTAGGATTTTGTTTCCTTATTTTCAAAAAGAAGCATAATAAAATCAATAGTGTTCAGGGTCAAGATTTTAACTTAAAACAAGCATTCTTATATGAGATATTTACGCTGAATAAAAATTGCCTTGCCCTTCCCATATAGCTTAAAACAATGCAATTTATATGTATCAAATGGTAGGTTTTTACTTAATAAATTGTGGATAATTGAAAATATTCTGTGGAAATATTGTTGATAAAAAAAAATTATAAATAATTGTTTATCAGCATTTTAATTACGTATTTTGATAATACCAAATGAGAGATAAAAGATTCGAAAGTAACATTTCGGACTTTGGGTGATGAAGGCAAGATAAAGTACTATGGAGCTAGAGCCCTAGGGTAGACAGTTTAAATCGGGAGACCGAATAGTACTTTATCCTTTTCCATCTTGTAACAATGCTGGACAAAGGTTTATTATCTAAAGTTGTGCTATCCGGGTAACTGGATGGATGATCACAATAACTGTAATTTGGCGTAAGTTAATGGTTACGGCTTTTAACAAACGAAGCGGGAAGCATTTCAAAGTTGCTTCCCGCTTTTGTTTTTTCATTTAAGTATTTTTGAAAAGGTCATATATGCTTCTTTATACCTAATGTTCCCCCGTACGTTGTCTTCATAAAGAATCTTTATTGTAAGTTTTCAAGAACTTTTTCCAGTTCTTCCCAAGTCAGACCTTTCAGACTTTCAAAATCTAATCTTGAACTTTCTGAACCATAAAGGATAACCAATCTTATATCAATCTCTCCTCCACCAAAGGAAGGGGCTAAATTATCTGAATCATAAGCCCATAATTGTAAGTTACCAGGGTTTTCGGTTGAAAAATTGGAATAAATGAACAACAAATTAGCGGTCCAATCACCAAAATTAAAAGAAAAAGGTAAGGGACTCCAAATACTTAAAATCCCATCTTCAGCAATCCTTGCGAAAGCTAATACAGCACCATTCGAAGTAACATCAGTTGTGATTTCTGGAATTGACTTTTCATAAATTAAGGAATATCCGGGTTCTCCTTCCTCCCCCAAAGCAGCCCAACCTTCTGTGGTAGTCCTAAAGGTTACAATATCGAACTGGCCCAATCCCGGAACACCTTGCTCTCCCTGTGGTCCCTGTGGTCCTTGTTGACCCTGTGGACCGGCAGGGCCTTGCGGTCCTTCTGGACCCTCACAGGACAAAGAAAATATCACAAAAAAGGTCAATAACCCCTGCCATTTAGTCAAATTTTTTATGTTTTTCATGTGAATTAAGATTAAAGTCGCTTGTTAAATTTAAATATTTTCCCGGTATAATGGAAAGTTTATTCCAGGTTAATTTTGGGGGATTTAAAAAGTTTCAAAAGTTGTATTTTAAAATCTATTCCTGCTTAATTTAGTAGAAATTTTTTTTCAGGAATTAGGTAGTTTAATAGACCATTAATTTCCCATTTTGGGGCTTTTATAAAAAAAATCCAACCCATTAAGTTGAATTCGGTCTGAAAATTTTCGAGTCTGTTCAAAGATTAATTATATTGGAACAATACCTCAACTATAAACCCGGAATGATACTTATTCTTACTATACTCCTAGCTTTGGCTATCATTTTACTTGCAATTGTAAAATTTGATATCCATCCGTTTTTAGCCCTTTTTGTTACAGCTATTTTATATGGACTGCTTTCCGGAATGTCAGGGGATATGATCATCAAATCCATTTCTGAGGGATTTGGAGGGGTTTTGGGAAGTATAGGTTTGTTGATTTTATTGGGAGTATTTCTGGGTACCTTTTTGGAAAAGACAGGAGGTGCAATTGTGATCGCTGAAAAAATCCTTTCATGGATTGGGAAGAAATCAGTAACAAAAGCGATGCTGCTCAGTGGCTATGTCTTATCCATACCTGTATTTGGTGACAGCACCTTTATCATGCTGAACCCTATCAGTAAATCTTTGTCCCTCAAAGGAAAAGTTCCTTATGCCGCTACCACCATTGCAGTTGCTTTGGGTGCTACCGCTTCCCATTCTCTGGTTCCCCCAACACCTGGCCCTATAGCTACTGCAGGGATTTTGGAAGCGGATTTGGGTATGGTGATTTTTTGGGGACTGATCATAAGTTTGATCACCTTGATTCCAAGTTATTATTTCATTAAAAAAGTGGCCTATCAAATTTCCCTAACGCCAACACTTGCCTCTGTGGATAAAGAAAAAGACAACAGGAAATATCCAAGTGCTTTTTCCTCCTTTTTACCTGTCATTTTACCCTTGACTTTGATAGTCCTGGCATCAATAGCCAAATACCCGTCCCAACCCTTTGGAGATGGCATTTTCACCACCATTATCACCTTTCTAGGTAGTCCGGTCATTGCCTTATTACTGGGAGTATTCCTTTCGTTTACTTTACCCGATAAATTCGACAGAAAACTACTGTCTTCTTCAGGATGGATCGGTGAAGCCATTTTAATTGCTGCCCCGGTAATCCTGATTACAGGAGCAGGAGGTGTATTCGGGAAAATGCTTCAAAATTCAGGAATTGGGGATTTGGTAAGTAACCATATGGGAAATGCAAGCTGGGGAATATTCCTCCCTTTTATTATTGCCTTTTCATTGAAAACAGCCCAAGGCTCATCAACAGTTGCCATGATCACCACTGCCTCGATAGTAGCCCCCTTATTAAGCTCATTGGGTCTGGATTCAGAATCCATGAGGGTATTTGCGGTGTTGGCAACGGGGGCGGGGGCCATAGCCATATCTCATGCCAATGACAGTTTTTTCTGGGCTGTAACCCAACTTTCCGGACTGAAAATCAGTGAAGGGAATAAGACCCATAGCTTAGGAACGATAATTATGTCATTCACAGCTATTGCCTTGATTTTTATCATTACCCAAGTATTCTATTCCTGATAAATTTATCTGGCTGTCCAGCCACCGTCTACAGTAATCATGGAACCTACCATATAGGTTCCTGCATCACTGGCTAAGAGCAGTGCGGCTCCCTGTATTTCCTGAAGTTTTCCCCATCTTCCCAATGCTGTTGCTCCAACTACGAACTTTTTTCCCTCTTCAGTATCTGCAATAGGCAGGTTCATTTCTGTAAGGAACGGACCAGGACAGATCGCATTCACATTAATATTGAATGGAGCCAATTCCAAGGCCAAAGCACGGGTCATCTGAACTACAGCCCCTTTACTTGAAGTATAAGGAGTCCGGTTTGACAACCCTACCAATCCAAGGGTACTGGCCAAGTTTATGATACTACCTTTATTGGCTTTTTTCATAAATGGGGCAACTGCCCGGCTACAAAGCCAGGTTCCGGTCACATTGGTGTCCATGACCTTTTGAAAATCCTCCAAACTGAGCTCATTGATTCCCCCTCTGATATTGATACCAGCACTGTTTATGAGAATATCTATTCTCCCAAATTCCTCCATAGCTTTTTCAGCCATGGCCTCAGCTTGCTCTTCCACACTCACGTCTGCCTGAAAATAAATTACCTTAACCCCATAAGCCTCAGCCAATTCTTTGGCTGATTTTTCACCTTCTTCTTTATTTCTGCTTACAAGCATAAGATTTGCACCTGCTGAGGCAAGCCCGGCACCCATGGCCAACCCGAGTCCTTTGGAACCTCCAGTGATGATGGCAGCTCTTCCTGTTAGGTTAAATAGACGGATTCCAGGCAGTTCACTTATTTCTGTATTTTTCATTTTTAAGGCTTTGATTGAAAAGATATTTTAAAAAGGGATTTTCCCTTAAATCAATTTTAAATTGTTTCTGCTATATTCCAGACATTGTAAGATATGTTCCTCTTCCAATGCAAGCTGGGCTTCATTACTCAAATTACTGATGGTTGGTAAAGAACCCGGATAGGATTTTTCCTTTACTATGTTGATGATGTTTGCCAAATCTTTGGCAGGCAGATCTTGGAATGTAGCCCAATATTTTTCTTTTAAATAGGGTATTTCAAGAGGATCCCTAGTGATCATTTCCAGGTTAAACTTAATCCCGGGGTTATATTTTCGAAGTATTTCCACAGCTTGTCCCAGGTCAACCACCCCTTTTCCAAGAGGGACTTCTGAAAGCAAAAATCCATTGTCATTGGCCTTTACTCCCATGTCTTTGATATGGGTAGAAAACGCATAAGGTGCTAAAGTCCGGATGACATAAGTCGGGTCCTCCAATAGGGAAATATTATTCCCGAAATCTAATGTTACCCCAACCCATTCACTGTCCATTAACTTTATAAGTTCAACCATTTCCTCTGCCCTCCAATCTTTATGGTTCTCTACAGCTAATTTCATTTTATGCTTTTTGACAATCTCTTTGGCCCATTGAAGAGATTGGATGGAACTATTTCGGAAAGCCTCAAATTCTTCTGCGGAATTAAAAGTTTCATACCGTCTTCCCCCAAGACAAACAGTTCTTAAAATGCTGATTCCGGCAGCTTTTGCTTGGATGACCTGATTTTCAAAATTTTCAAGATCTGATTCTGATTTTGGAAGGCCAATGCTTCCTTCCAAAAAAAGCCCAAGAGTTTCACTTTTTTGTCTGATTTCAGTCGCAAATTCCCGGGTCCAGCCATTTACGCCTACCTGTATTCCTCCAGCATTGATGGAATGACAATGTTCTAATAATTGCATGGCATTGGTAAATGGTGGATAAACTGGACTGTTTGCCTTGGAATTCCACCTTAGACCATATGAGTGCACTACTATTCCCATACGTTCCCCTTTGAGTATTTCCGGGTATGAAGGAAGAGGAAAATGTAAGGCCAAACCAAACAATCCAGCAGTATAAAGAAACTTTCTTCTACCTGTGGTTACTGTATATTGATTTTCGTGGGCTGGGTTCATTGTCTAAGGTAAAGTAAAGTTTTTTTTATTTAGGTTTCTCTAAAGATAGGGATTCCATATGTTTATTTAATTCATCAACATTCCAAGGATATACCCTGCCCTGGGAGGTATGCCTGGTGGTAGATACGGTTCTACCGCTAATTGCCGGAGCCTGATTTCCCCATTCATTCCGAATATAGGTAAGGATGGCAGCTATACTGGCATCATCCATGGTGGAATGGGAAGGCATCACCGGTAGGATTTCAGGGGAATCGTAGGTCTTTCCAGAAACTTCTATCGGTCCTTCTATACCATGTAATATGATCAAGGATAACCTGATTTCGTTGTCTGTTACCCAGTCCGATCCAGCTAGTGGGGGCCCCATCCTATTCACTCCTGTGCCATCCGACCCATGACAACCTGCACAGCTGGCTAAATATTTCTGTCTTCCTATAGCAAATTGCTTCAGTTCATTTTCATTTAAGCTTACTGCAAGCATTTCGCTGCTATGTGGGGTATGCCCCGGCCAGGAAAACATCCTTTTCAGCATTTGAACTTTGTTGGCAGGCAAAGGCAGGTCTTGGTTTTGAAAAAGTGGGGGAATTTGCCTGTAGGTTAAAAGTCCCAGATTTTTATTTTCTGCTGCCTGTATGGCCATACTGTTGAGGGTAACTTTTGTTTTCCAGTCTCCGGAATTTATCGGCTTTTCAAGCAAATTTACCAAACTTTTTATTTCTTCCCGGTCCTGCTTTTTGATGACCGAAGTGGTAAGCATTTCCAGAAATATTTCTTTATCTGCGCTGCTTTTTGACCAACTGTCTTCATTCCATAAATAGGTGAGAAATTTGAATTCCCTATTACTCAAACTGCTCATCACGGCATCCCGGATAAGTGCTTCCTCTCCAAACTTCTCCATAATGGTTTTTAAGATAAAAAATGAACTTTCATCATCCAGAAGATATGCGCTCAATGCATATTGAAGTCCTTTTTGTTTCCCTATTTTTGCAACAGTCGAAACCATATATTCTTGAAGTTCTAAAAGGTTAGCTTCATTTTCGGAAATTTGATTTTCTAGAAGTCGCAGAGCAGTATTGCTGATCCATGGAGATGGATCTGACAGGAGTCCAAAAAGGAAGTCAAACTCAAGGGCATTTAACCCTTCAAGTGCCCATAGGGCGTGATATCTTCCTAGTTCGTTATTTCCATTTTTTACTTTTTCCATTAATAATGGAACAGCGGATTTATCATTTCTTTCCACAATCAGGCGTTGTGCCATATCCCTTTGCCAACCAATATCATGTGAAAGTCGGGAGATCAGATTTTCTGTGCTTTCTTTCGATAAAGCTGGGGTCGGAGATGGTTTCCATTTTTTCGGAACAATTCTCCATATCCTTCCCATGTGTATGGGTAAGACCAAGTCCTTTTTTAAGGTTTGTTCTCTTAAGTAAGGAGTGACATAAGACCCATGCTGTATAAGCCCACGGTACATATCGGCGACATACATAGCACCATCCGGTCCTATAGTTAAGTGGACAGGCCTGAATCGCTCATCAGTGGAGGCAAGGAATTCCCTCCCTGAATTTGGGTCGAACGCTTCCAAAATAATTCCAGCTTCCTTGACCACATTTCTTTTGATCAGATTTCCTGCAGGTTCACAGACAAAAGCATTGCCATAATACTCCTTTGGAAAAAGATTACTTCTAAATACCAAAGGCGAACATGCTGCCGTAAATTCCAATAATTTTCCATCTTTATCCAAAGTACCTGGGATATACCCACGATTGACAGCCAAATTTGGCCTGATAGGAAATATTTTTCTATCAAGGGTCAAACCATGGTCAATCCCTGAGGAAGGAACATGGTTTACATTTCTTCCAAGGTTATTCGGAGGTACTAAATCGGCATGTAGCTGGGACCAGTTGTAATTGTAAAAGAGCCTCCCAAAATCGTCTTGACTCATTCCGTACTGCCCCCTTGCTTCTGTAATGTCCCTTAGCCATTCCCCATTGACCTGTTTATACCTTAACTTGGATTTGGCATTGTAATACCAATTGTCAATATTCCTCAAAAGTCCATTGTCTGAATGCTCCGGAATCCCATTTTGAGCATAGGTAGAATCAAAAAGTTCCTTGGTATCGGCAAGCAAATCCCCATTCAGGTCATAGGTAATCCAGAGAGCATTATTTTCTGCCACCAGGGCTCCTCCTTTTATCAGTCCTAATGCCCTTGGCATGATCAAGCTGTCCAGGTAAATGGTGCTTTTGTCCATCATACCATCCCCATTACTGTCCTCTAAAATGGATATTCTCCCTAAAGGCTGTGATTCTCCTTCTCCCTCAATGTCCGGCATAAAACTTCGCATCTCCACTACCCATAACCTTCCATCTTCGTCAAAAGCGATGAAAATGGGATCCTGTACTAAGGGTTCAGTTGCCACCAACTGGACTTCAAAGCCCTTTTCTATCTGAAATGTTTTGAGACTTTCCTTTGGACTTTTTGGTGGGGAAGGGGCATTTCCATCAATGGATTTTTCCTTTGCACATGAAAAAATCAAGGCCGAAAGCATTAGGAGAAGCAACAACCGCGGGATTTTCATCTTTCGGTTAAATTAATAGGTTACTAAGGGTTTTAGTCAGTTTGGATCCTTTTTTTAGGTCCAAACACAGTTTCCCTTAATTTGGCACATATTCCTGAAATGCACAAAATAGATTTACAGAAACGGCTAATTTATTGATTCATAATATGATCTGAACAGCTGATTTCCGATTTATTAGACGCTGTCTGAATTCCAGGCCTTTCGTAAAAAACGTAACCAGTTACCAAACATCACTTTTTCAATTTCCTTTGATGTGTAACCTCTTTTAGAAAGAAGTGAAGGGATTTTTTGAAGGTCGGAGATGCTGTCCAGGTCATAGGGACATTGCTCTTTTCCAAAAGCACCATCAAGGTCTGAACCGATACCGATATGGTCTGCATTGCCTGCTATTTGACAGATATGATCCATATGGTCAATCATCTTTTCTAGATTGCATTCCATTTTTAAAGGGTCAGATTTGCCTCTTTCCCAATCTGGAACCATCATCCAAGCATCTAATGCACCTCCGATAACTGAGCCTCTTTCAATCAGCACTTTTATTTGGTCATCGGAAAATTGCCGGTTATGATTGACCAGACTCCTGCAATTGTTATGGCTTGCCCAAACATGTCCTTGAAAATGATCCATGGCCTGCCAAAAAGCATCATCGCACAGATGGGTTGCATCCAAAATGATATTCAGCCTTTCCATTTCTTTTAATAAGTCCAAGCCTTTTTGTCCCATTTTTCCACTTGCATCTGTACCGTTGGCATACCTTCCAGGGCCATAATGGGCAGGACCCAAAGCCCTTAATCCATATTCATATGCCTTTTCCAAATAAGAAAGATTAACAAGGGAATCAGCACCTTCGAGAGAAAGAAGGTAGCCAATGGGTTTGGTCGACCAGGGAAGTTCATGTAACCATAGATGTAAATGTTTTTCAAGACTATCCAGATTGCTTATTTGCACCATCTCACCCAGATCTTCCATTGATTTGTACCAAGCCAATTGACCCTGGGTTTGTGCCCATGCCTGTTCAGGTGAATTCCATCCTGGCAAAGGGTTGTCTTTATCCACAAATCTTGCTATCTGGGTGGCCACCACAAGCCCTATATTTCCTTTCCTGAGTTCCGGCAAACTTACAGTTGCGTTTCCTCTATCAGGCTTGTCTTTTAATCCTTTCTCTCTTTTGTTGATCTCTGTGATGGGCTTTCTTAAATCCCTGTTCCATTCCAGGGCATTCATGCTGAGATCAAGATGGGCATCAATGGTGAACATAAAAATTTTCAATTATCAATTACCAATATTCAATTACCAATATTCAATTACCAAAAGATTTTATTTGAGTTTGATGTTAAATATCCAATTCGAAAAGGGCCTCAATTTCTACCGGAATATTGTCTGGTAAGGACCCCATGCCCACGGCACTTCTCACACCGATTCCATTTTCCTCCCCCCAGACAGCGGCAAAAAGTTCACTACATCCATTAATTACATATGGATGTCTTTCAAAATCAGGGGTGCAGTTCACCATTCCTAATACTTTTATTACCCGCTTGATCTTATTCAAGGAGCCAATATTGGCTTTGATGGTAGCGAGCATAGCCAGCCCTACCTGTCTGGCAGCCATTTTTCCGGCTTCAATATCCATATCTTCCCCTATTCGCCCAATGATTAAGGAACCGTCAGCCTGAACTGTACCATGCCCTGATAAATAGAGGTATTTCCCATCGATCAGGCAAGGCTTATATACGCCCAACGGTTTTGGCGCAGGGGGTAAGTTAAGGCCTAAACCTGCAAAATTTTCTTCAGCTGTATTCATTTTTTCTGGTTATCAATTTAGATGTTTGAATTCTGTAAAGAAATAAAATTGTTTCAAGAGACCTGATTTTCCAATTAGTGATAGCTAAAGAAAGGTACTTTGAAAGAGTTTGGTGTTCTTTGTTTGGTTTCATGAAATAATCAGATCCAATACCATCACTCCCAATAAACCCACTACAGCCACTATGGTTTCCATTAATGACCATGATTTGATTGTGTCTTTGACACTGACATTGAAATATTCCTTATACAGCCAAAAACCACCGTCATTAAAATGAGAAAACATCAGGCTTCCTGCCCCTATTGACAATACCAAAAGGTTAGGATCAACATTTCCGCTCATGACAATCGGGGCAATAATCCCGGCTGTAGTAAGGCCAGCAACAGTGGCAGAACCTACACATACTCTGATGATTGCTGTGATGGTCCATGCCAATACCAAAGGGTGAACATCCCATCCCTGAAGGGAATCCGCAATAGTTTGGCTAACACCGGAGTCCATCAATACTTGTTTCAATGCACCCGCACCGGCAATGATCAGCACAATCATTGCGACATCTTTGGAAGCGACCACATAGAGATCCATCAGATCGGCAATTTTTGATTTCATATGGATCCCTAATGTGTAGGTAGCGATCAATAGGGAAATCAACATCACCATGCCAGGGTCCCCAACAAATTTGATATAAGGTAGCAACCAATGGCCTTCTGTCATTTGAAAGGTTAGAATCGTGGTGCCAATCAGAAGAAAAACTGGGAAAAGAGCCGAAAAGAAACTGTTGAATTTTCCTGGCAATTCTTCTTCGGGTTTGGGTTGGGCCTGGAAAGTTTCTAAGGGTTTGGCATCAATTTTTTTAAGGAATTTTGCAAAGAATGGCCCAGCAACAATAATAGTAGGAATAGCAATGATCAGCCCATATACCAAGGTTAAACCCATATTGGCTCCGAATTGGGCTACCAGTGCAGCAGGGGAAGGATGTGGTGGAAGAAATCCATGGGTAACTGAAAGCGCAGCCAATAATGGCATTCCAACATAGACAGCCGGAAGTTTAAATCTATATGAAACAGTAAAGACCAAAGGTACCAATAAGACAAATCCAACATTGTAAAATAATGGGATACCCACTACCAAACCGGTCACCATCATTGCCCAGGTTACATTTTTTACTCCAAAAATAGACATGAGCACATCGGAGATCCTTTGGGCTGCACCACTTTCCGCAACAAGTTTTCCCAGCATTGCCCCCATTACAATCACTATGACCAGATCTCCCAATAAGCCCCCTATTCCTTTTTGGACTGAGCCGGCAATCTGTTCAGCCGGAATCCCCAATAAAAATCCTGCAAGAATGGAGGAAATCAAAAAAGCAATAAAAGGATTGAACTTCAGCCAGGTGATCAAGACTATCAATACCAGAATGCTGATCAATACAAATACAAGGGTCATAGGTCAGGTTTGGGTTAAACAACCAATTTAAAGAATTAATCCTAATTGATCTCGAGACCTTCCTTGATATTTTTATAAATGGTCATAAAAGGCTTTATCTTTTAAGTATTCTGCTCACCTGAATTTCATTATTAAATTTAAAAACCAGGAAATAGATGCCTTCATGAAGGTTTTCAAGATCTTTTTCAAGGTCTGCTTCATAAATAGAACCTTGTGAGTAAAGCAGTCCACTGCTATCAAATAGCTGGAATGAAATATCCTCCCCATGCCAATTCTTTGGGAATTCTATGTTTAATTTGCCATTTTGGTGGGGATTGGGCCAAATCAATAATTTAGCATCTTCCGTTTTTTGCCAGTCATCCAACCTAAATACCACACTGTAACTTTCCTTGCCATCCAGATCAATCTGGGCAATCTGGAAGTAAATGTCTGGATGGCTGAACCGCTCTTTATGTTTGAAATGATATTCTTGTGGCTCAGGATTATCACCTTTTGAAGGAATGATAGCTATGGGCTCAAAATTTGTAATGCCTTCCAGGGATCTGAAAAGGATGAATTTTTCATTGTTTTTTTCCCTTGCGGTAGACCAAGAGATCAGGGTCTCACCCTGATTTTCCCATGTTGCCCGGACATTCAACCAAACGACCGGTAAAACCGATAATTCTCTGAAGCTGCCTATGGTGAAAGTTTGTCCATTCAAATTTTCAAAAGCTAACAGCCTTCTCCCCCAAAGTTTGACCGGATCCTGACCTGGTAAATGAATTCCAGGAGAAGCCATACCATTGCTAACGATACGCAGGTCATCCACATCATCCACGATTAAATTTTCAGCTGAAATCTTCATTTCAATTTCTGAATTATCAGAGGCTGAACTTGAAATTTCAAAGTAACTGTTCAATTGATATAACATAGGAGTCCCGTCTGTATCTGAAAACAAGGGTTCCCAATTGGCCCCTGGAATCTCAATATATCGGATGTTTAAATTTCCTCCAGGGGAATTTCCCGTCAGTTGGACTTTCCTGATACCTCCCTGGTATGCGTCTTCGAATGGAAAAGTTGCATTTTGTTCCCCCAGCACATCAGGGATATTTTGATAGAAAAGGTGATGTAAATTGAGCCATGAACCGCCTTCATAAATAAGACTGCCATTACCTTCTGTATTGATATACAAGTCAAAGCCATTGAAATCAATCTGACCATTTTTTATGATCAAGTTGCCTTTTGTTCTGAGATCGGAGTTTAAGGAAAGGCTTCCGGAGGGTTTGTTTATTTCCACTTCTTCGATATTTACTTCCCAACCCTGCACTTCCTGAATGCCGTCTCCATCAAAAGTTATCCTCGAAACAGTTGCTTCAATGATAGCTACACCCGGGTCTACGATTAAATTACCCCTAATAGAGAGATTTTCAGGGAGTATTTTATCAGATCCATTTTCAAAAAAAAGGTTATGGTAAATAAATGGATTGCCTGAAGAAGGAAAGGTGGTCCTGGCAAGGTTTTGATTCCCTAATGATGCCCGGTAAATTACATTTCCTTCAAATAAGATCAATTCAGCATCGATTAAAGGATCATTGCCAAGGAATACAAGATTCCCTCCGGGCTTCACATGCATCAAGGAAGCAGGAATTGTCTCAGATCTTCTAATCATTTGGGCTAAGGGCGAAGAACATTCAGAAACCAATGTTGCACCAGGTTCAATAATCAGATCTCCATAAGGCCCATTTCCGTTGAATATCATCTGATTGTTAAATGAAAAGGTTGAACACGCGGGAATTCCAGCAGTATTGAGTGTTTGGACCACTGTCCCGGATTGAATGATAAAAGCATTTGCCTTGAAGGCAGAATTTACCCATAAGGTTTCCCCTGGTTCCGGATCAAACACCACCGTGAAGCGGCTGTTGGTAGTATTGGCGCTCCAAGTGGCCCTGTCCACTACATTCCTGGAGAATCCTTTAAATACAATTTTTCCTGTTTCGGGATAAATCCAGTCAATCAATGCATTGGTGACATTATTCGTATGAAAAACATTTCCAATTTTAGTCAAAGCCCTCAATGCTCCATAAACCTGTAATTCAAAATTCTGCAAATTGAGTTTTCTGCCGGGGCCTGCTGCACTGTACAAATAAACATTGTTGGCTTCCTCGTTTGCCAAAAGTTGTACTTCATGGTTTTGGTCAATAAAAATATTGTTAAACTGATTGGGTTTTTCTGTTGCCGGAATCCAATTTGTACCATCCCAAGTTTCCCAGATTTCATGATTGTTGTAATTTCCTGATCCAATGGTCCTGTAATCCCCAGGTTCCAGAATAACCTGGGCCAACAAATCGAAGGATATTATGAAAACAATCCAATAAAAAAATATCGGAATGCTGTAAATTCGTGGCAGTCGAGTTAACTTGAATAGTTTTCTTTTCGTCCAAAAAATCATTATTTGAAAAAGTTTTGATCCTATATAAAATTACTTTCATGCGCTCCCATTTAAAAAAACTGTTCATCATTTATCCGTTTATTTATTCGTTTATTTTTTTGGCCAATGCGCAGGAATATCAGATCAGCCTTCTGACCTGTGATCCTGGAGATCAA
The DNA here is from genome assembly GCF_042683085.1 of Shivajiella indica. Classification (NCBI taxonomy): domain Bacteria; kingdom Pseudomonadati; phylum Bacteroidota; class Cytophagia; order Cytophagales; family Cyclobacteriaceae; genus Shivajiella; species Shivajiella indica. Next base: position 200,738 of record NZ_JBHUIV010000002.1, read on the forward strand.
TTGTATTCTGCTTTCGGCCACAGTGCCATCAGGGTCTTGGACAGGGTAAATAATCAGGATCTTGTTTTTAATTATGGGACATTTGATTTCAATACGCCCTTTTTCTATGTAAAATTCACCCAAAGGACCTTGGATTATATGCTGAGTGTTTCCACCTATGAAAGATTTCTTTACGAATACAATTATTACCAAAGGAATGTACGTGAGCAGGTATTGGACCTCAACCCGGAACAGGCAAGACAGTTGGTACAATTCCTTCAGGTCAATTATTTACCCGAAAACAGATTTTACCGCTATGATTTCTTTTATGATAATTGTGCCACAAGGATCAGAGATGCATTTGAAAGTATCTTAGGGAAAAAGCTGGATTGGAATGAAGAGGTTAACCCCGAGAACAAAACGTTCAGAAACCTGATTGATGAGTATGTTTATCCTCTCCCTTGGGCAGATTTTGGGATTGACTTGGCATTAGGCGCAGTCATTGATGTAAATGCAAAAGAAAGGGAAAAGCAGTTCCTCCCAGACTACATGGAAGCAGCATTTGCCAGGGCTATTATTGTTGGGGATGGGCCTAATAGGCCATTGGTGAAATCCAGTCATGTTGTCCTTGAATTCCCTGAAAGGGAAAGTGCGATGGAGTTATTTAACCCCTATTTTGTTTGGTGGATTTTGGCTTTAGGCGTCATGGTCCTGACCTTTCTTGGCTTCAAAAAGAAAAGGTTGTTTAAAGGATTCGATATCATATTATTTTCAGTCCTAGGGTTGCTTGGTTTATTGATTGTATTACTTTGGTTTTTCACTTTTCACTCCCAGACAAAATATAACTGGAATATACTTTGGGCATTTCCTGGGCATTTGTTTTTGGCTTTCGCCTTGCTGAGAAATAATATAAAGTCTTGGGTAAAAAAATACCTGCTCTTTGCCTTGATTTTAGCCAATATTGCCTTAATCTTTTGGATTTTTGGTTGGCAATCTTTCCATGCCAGTATTGTCCCTTTACTCTTGGTAATTCTTCTCAGAACCAATTTCCTATATTATAACTGGGAAAAATTCAAAACGCTGGAAAAAGAATAATTTATAGTGAACAAAACTATTTGACCCATTATTCTTGTTATACTTTGCTTAACTTGCTTTGAACCATGGAATTCAAACTTATTTCCGAATATCAACCCACAGGGGACCAACCTCAGGCTATTCAGCAGTTGACAGAAGGTATTAATAGGGGAGAACCATCGCAGGTTTTGTTGGGTGTTACCGGATCTGGGAAAACTTTTACCGTTGCGAATGTTATTCAAAATGTCCAAAAACCCACTTTGGTCCTAAGCCATAACAAAACTCTCGCGGCTCAACTATATGGTGAATTCAAGCAGTTTTTTCCTGAAAACGCGGTGGAGTATTTTATTTCCTATTACGATTATTACCAACCTGAAGCCTTTATTCCTACCTCAGGCACCTACATTGAAAAAGATTTATCCATCAACGATGAAATAGAAAAGTTACGTTTAAGTGCTACCTCTGCCCTGCTTTCAGGGAGAAGGGATGTCATTGTTGTTGCTTCTGTTTCCTGCATATATGGTATAGGTAATCCTGATGAATTTGGCAAAAATGTGATCCGGCTACAGGAAGGGGATAGGATACCAAGAAATCAATTGTTGTTCAAATTGGTGGACATTCTGTACAGCAGGACAAACAACGAATTAACCCATGGTACTTTTAGGGTAAAAGGAGATACAGTGGATATTTTTGTGGCCTACGCAGATTTTGCTTTTAGGATTTTTTTCTGGGGAGATGAAATTGAGGCAATCCAAAGGATTGATCCGGCAAGCGGAAGGAAGGTTTCAGATGAAAAAATCATTTCTATATTTCCGGCAAACCTGTTTGTAACGGGAAGAGATGTCATTGACACAGCAATCCATGAAATCCAGGATGATCTGATGGCCCAGGTCTCTTTTTTTGAAAAAGACATGAAGTTGATTGAGGCAAAAAGGTTAAGAGAAAGGACTGAATTTGATCTGGAGATGATAAGAGAACTTGGGTATTGCTCCGGGGTGGAGAATTACTCCAGGTATTTTGACCGACGAAAACCTGGCACCAGGCCCTTCTGTTTATTGGATTATTTTCCCGATGACTTCTTAATGGTAATTGATGAGAGCCATGTGACGATTCCTCAGATCCGAGGCATGTGGGGCGGGGATCGGGCCAGAAAAGTAAATTTGGTGGATTATGGTTTCAGGCTTCCATCGGCCCTTGATAATAGGCCGCTGAATTTTGATGAATTTGAGCATTTGATCAATCAGGTGATCTATGTGAGTGCCACTCCGGCGGATTATGAATTGAATCAGACAGAAGGAATTGTGGTAGAACAGATCATTCGGCCCACCGGATTATTAGATCCAATTATTGATGTAAGGCCAAGTGCCAATCAGATAGATGATCTGCTTGAAGAAATTGATGAAAGGGTAAAAGTGGGGGATCGTGTTTTAGTGACTACCCTGACCAAAAGGATGGCAGAAGAATTACAGAAATTTCTGGAAAGGGCAGGAGTCAAGAGTAGGTATATCCATTCAGAAGTGAAACCTTTAGATAGGGTAGAAATATTGAGGGAGTTACGTTTGGGAATTTTTGATGTTCTGGTTGGTGTAAACCTTCTAAGAGAAGGGCTGGATCTTCCTGAAGTATCCTTGGTGGCTATCCTGGATGCCGATAAAGAAGGGTTTTTAAGGAACGAAAGGAGTTTGGTACAGACAATTGGAAGGGCGGCCCGAAATGAAAACGGCATGGTGATCATGTATGCGGATAAGGTTACAGATTCCATGAAAATGGCCATTGATGAGACCAAAAGAAGGAGAAGCCTGCAATTGGCCTATAATGAAGCGCATGGTATTGTTCCAAAAACAATCATAAAGTCGAAGGATAAAATTCTGAGCCAAACCAAGGTTGCTGATTCCAAGAAAAATGCCAAAATATATGACGATAGGGTAGATGCAGAAGCAATGGTAGCAGCTGATCCACTTATCCCATACCTAAGCAAGGATAAACTGGAAAAACTCATTGTCCAAACCCAAAAGAACATGGAGAAGGCTGCTAAAGAACTAAACTTTATGGAAGCGGCCAGGCTTAGAGATGAATGGCAAGGTCTGAAAAACAGGTTGGAAGAGCTTAATAGAGGGGTGTGAAAAATTACCAATCATCAATTATCAATTATCAATTTGAAAAATTACAAAGTATACAAAATATACAAACAGCTGTAATTCATACCATTGAGTTAATCAATAAGCCCTAATCAGAATTCCCAAATCCGAAATTCGAAATCCCAATTTATACATGACGCTTCAAGAGGTCAATAAAATAGCGCAGCAGGGAGAAGGCTTGAAGGTTGAATTCAAGAAGAAAGCGGCATTTCCTGACAAAATAGTCAAAGAAATAATTGCTATGGCAAATACCGAAGGGGGGTGTTTACTTATAGGGGTGGACGATGATGGGACGGTAAGTGGTCAGCGATTTATTGAAGAAGAGGTTTTTGTGATGCAAAAAGCTATAAAAGACTTAATCAAGCCCCAATTGCTGTATGAAGTAGAGATAATTAAGCTCAATCCCAAGAAAGGGGTGGCTGTATTTTCAATTCCAAAGTCCTCGGAGCGGCCCCATTATATCTTAGAGGATAATAGGAAAAGAGCCTTTGTTAGGGTAGCAGATAGAAGTATTCAGGCAAGTAAGGAAATGTGGGAAATTCTTAGAAAGGGAAAACAGTCCAAAGATATGGTTTTCACTTATGGAGACAAGGAAACCATATTGATGAAAGCATTGGCGGAACATGGAAAAGTTACACTTAGGGAATTTCAACGTTTGGCTAAATTACCCAGATTTTTGGCTTCAAAAACCCTGGTAAGGCTGGTTTTGGCTAATGTTATCCAGATCAGCCCTCAGGAAAAAGAGGATTTATACCTTTCTAAAGAATCATAAAGGCAGGGAAAGGCCAAAGCGATGGTTGAAGCCAGTAAGACCCTGAAGGCCTCCTGTATGGATAGCGAGGATGTTTGACCCTGCTGGGAAATAGTTGTTTTTGATCAAATCCAGAAGACCCATCATCATTTTCCCAGTATAAACCGGGTCAAGGGGTATTCCAAATTCATCATAAAACCAACGGATAAAGTCCAACAGCTCATTTGTGAATTTACCATACCCTCCAAAATGAAAACTGTCCAAAACGGTATAGTGGCCACTCGGATTGATTTGAAATTTTGCAAGGATTGTATTTATTTCTGAATGGATGAATTCTCCCTTAAGAGATGAAAACCCCAAGAGCTTTTGGTTTTGTTTCAAGGATGCTGCAAGGCCTGCGAAAGTACCGCCTGTTCCAATAGAGGTACCTATATGGGTGAAAAATTGATCGTTCTCCTGAAGTATTTCAGAAGTTCCTTTGACCGCATAATTATTGGTTCCACCTTCAGGTATCAGATAGAAATTCCCGAAATTATTCCTCAATTGCTTCAAGAAGTCGGGATTATTTTTCCTCCGATATGATTGCCTATCAAGGTATTGTAATTTCATCCCAAAGGCCATGGCAGCCTGTAATGTTGGGTTAAGTGGTAAAGTCTCTTCCCCCCTGATGATTCCAATGCATTCAAAACCCTCTTCTTTTGACGCAGCAGCTGTTGCATATATATGATTGGAAAATGCACCTCCAAAAGTCAATAGGGTTTTAATTCCCTCTTTTTTGGCCTGCTCAAGATTGTACTTCAATTTGAAGAATTTATTCCCCGAAGCCAATGGATGCACCTGATCCAGTCTTTTTATTGACAGATGGATACTTCTATTCTTCCAAAGAGGATGATTCAATTCCTGGGTGGTAATTTCATTGGGTATTAGCATTCTTTTACCTTATTCCTCTACAAATATCAAAAACTTTATGAAATGCACTTATTTTTGTGCTATGTTGAGCGATTTTGAAACGGATAATTTCGATGATGAAGATGAAGTGGTGCTCTTTGAGCGCTTCAATTTCACTGTTGATAAAGGGCAGAGCCCGATGAGAATAGACAAATTTCTGACGGATAAAGTTGCCAATGCGACAAGAAATAAGGTTCAAAATGCCATAGATTTAGGCAATGTATTGGTAAACGGGAAACCTACAAAATCCAATTACAAAATTAAGCCATCAGATGAAATTAAGGTCTTTTTGGAAAAACCTCCCAGAGATACAGAAGTAGTACCTGAGAAAATCCCTTTGGATATTTTATTTGAGGATGAGCACCTTTTGGTAGTGAATAAGCCGGCAGGGATGGTAGTTCATCCGGCCCATGGAAATTGGACAGGTACCCTTGTCAATGGCTTGGTTTACCACTTCAATCAATTGCCAACATTGCCCGGGAATACCGGCAGGCCAGGACTGGTTCACAGGATTGACAAAGATACTTCCGGACTTCTTGTCATTGCCAAATCTGAAATTGCCATGACAGATCTGGCCAATCAGTTTTTTCATCATACCATTGAAAGGGCTTACCTGGCTTTGGTTTGGGGTGAGCTACAGGAAGATGAGGGTACCATTATTGCCCATGTAGGCAGAAGTGCCAAAGATAGAAAAGTGATGGATGCCTATCCGGATGGCTCTCAGGGAAAGCATGCTGTTACCCATTGGAAGGTATTGGAAAGACTTCGCTATGTATCTTTGATCCAATGTAACCTCGAAACGGGTCGAACCCATCAAATACGGGCCCATATGAAGTTTATGGGACATCCTCTTTTCAATGATGCCATGTATGGAGGAGATAAAATCAGGAAAGGAACACAATTCTCCAAATATAAATCATTTGTCCAAAACTGCTTTGCCATCATGCCACGTCAGGCTCTTCATGCCAAGTCACTTGGTTTTGTGCATCCTGTGACCAAAAAACACCTGTATTTTGAAGCACCTTTACCGGAAGATTTTTCCTCAGTACTTGATAAATGGGAAAAATACGTCACATTTGAGGATTAATTTTATGAAAAATCCTTGTTTTTACTTTGAATAGTTAAAAACAGCACCTTTTTTAATTCCTTTCAAGACCAAATTATCTTTTGGGAAACTTGATTTTCTTTAACAAGTTTTCAAATTCAGTATTTCCGCAATCGGTGACGGATAATGAATTTTTAAATTTTAGCCATAAAAATAAATTTACTGTAAATTTTGATCTAAATATTTGCAAAATTTTTAATATCTCTCTTTTGGTCTTAAATTTGTATCATAAAATCATGTAGGATTTATTTATTTGGCGAAGGATAATTCCTTCGGAGGTTCAAATCCTCCTCCTACATCTGGTTATTTTGGGTTTATTGTTAATTGACTAAAGCTGTGAAATTCTGTTTCACAGCTTTTTTGCTTTTCAAAGCTCCAATTTTGATTGAAAAATCCTTAATGAAAATGTCTTTTTTTATATTTTAAATATCGCATGCGTATTTATTCATGCATTTTATTGATAATAATGTAAATAAATGCTGTAAAAGTTTAATTTATTTTAATAAATGGTTCGTTTTATTAATTTTGACCCGTCTAGAAAAGCAGACAGAAACAATATTGTAGGATGTTGAAATTGGCAGACAAGCCCTCCTGTCTCGGGGGTGGGGATCCGTGGATAAAGTGCGTCAAGAGCTCTGATGTAACCTAACCGCCCCGTGGAGGTTCGAGTCCTTCTCCTACAGCTGGGATTGAGTAAAAATCAAAAAAAAGAGGTAAATTGTCAGGTTATCGTATTGACCTAAGCATTTTACCTCTTTTTGGTTTTGGTTAAAATAGGTTTGTTCATCCTGTCCGATTCCAATCCAATTGTATTACTTTTACTCTTGAATTTTTTATAAATGGAAGAGGAAACTAACGATAAAATCACCAAGGGAAGAAAAAAAGGAAGGTTGATCAGGATTTCAGGATCAATTTTTCTTGTCTTGGCTTTTTTACAGGCTATTTTTTACTTTGGATCGGATTTCCTTCTCAGAAATTATCTTCAAGAAAAAGTAAGAATAGCCTCAGATGAGAAATACGAAATAGAATTTGACCGTTTTTTTATCCTATTTATCCAAAGAGGGATAGTCTTTGAAGGGTTGAATATTATTCCCATAGAGGAGAATATTAAAGGAAAAGAGAATACAGCCTATTATAAAATCGGGTTGCCTGATATTAGAATCACCGGAATAAATTATTTATTTGGAAAAAGGGAACTTGTATTTGGAAATATAGAAGTAACCAATCCAAGTATAGATTTCAGTCTGAAAATTGAAGATATTTTTGAACAACAGGAGCTTGAAGATAGCCCCTTGAACATATTGCAGGAAGAAATCAAAAAATCATTTTTGGGTTCCCGCATCAATGAAATCCGAATCAAGGCCCTAAAAATTAATGAGGCGGATGTGCTCCTGAATAATTTTATAGCCCAAAGGAGAATTAAAGCAGAGAATACGAATTTTTATTTGGAAGATATTCAGCTGTTACAGACAAGAAACCCTTTAACTCCGCTGAATGCTGTAGGTTTTGATTTTGACTTTGAAAATTTTGAGATCCTTTTAGCCGATAGTGTACATACAGTTTTTGCTGAAAAAGTAAAAATTTCTTCCCTGGACCAATATGTTACAGTCCAGGACCTTAAAATTATCCCTGACTTTAACCAGTATTCGGATGCTTATTTTCAGCTCGACCTTAAGGATCTGAGGTTAGAGGATGCAGATATCAATAAGGTTTTTTATACCTCGCAAGTAGAAGTTGGAAGTTTGAAGCTGCAAAAACCGGAATTTGTTCATTATGTGAGGAAAAAGAGTAAAATTGATGCTGTTGGGGAAAAGCAGCCTTTTGATTTGTACCATTTAATAGAAGGGATATTGTCGTCTATTGAAGTGTCTGAATTTGAGATCGAAAATGGGATTTTTTCCCAAAGAAACGTCAATGAAAGAGACGGATATAGGATCAATGCGGTTAGAATAGACTTAAATATGGCTGATTTTTACATAGGACCTGACGAGTCAAAGAAAAGAAATCAGTTTTTTTACGCGGATCAGGCTATGGTGGAATTGCACCATGTTGACCTGGTTTTGGGGGATAGTGTACATCATATTAAAAGCGAATTTGTGAGACTTTCATCCCAGGAAGATGTCATCAAAATTGAGGGTTTCAAATTATTTCCAACCCTTGGGAAGGTGGCTGAAAAAGGTGTTACAATTCTTGATTTTGACGTGCCTCATCTATCAATTACTGATGCGAACCTGAAGAAAATTTATAATGAAGGGATTATTGATGTGAAGAGTATTATGGTTGAAAGTCCTGAAATTTTATTGAGGGATTTGCAGGAAAAAAGATCAGATCAGGATGAATCATTTGATATATCCTCTATCTATGCTGATTATCTTGATGCGATTTATGTCAAGAAATTTGAAATCAGAGATGGATCTCTGGTAGTAGACAATAAGCTTAGAAGTAGACAGGATAGTTTATCATTTGGGAAAATTAATTTGATTTTGGAAAATTTTGCTATTGATAGGCAGACCGAAAATGCTGATACCAGAAGTTTTTTTTGGGCTGAAAACCTTCAGTTGGAACTTGAGGATTATTTGTTGAAACTTGCTGACAACCTTCATGTTTTCAAAGCAGATAAGGTATTTTTGGACACAAAAACGTCTGCTATTAAGGTGGATGGATTTACCATACGCCCACACCATACAGATGACATTAAAAATATTCTGGACCGATATGGTAAAAGCACCGCATTAGACATTTTTGTCCCACAATTCTATGCCAAAGGTGTAGATATTACTTCTGCCTATTTTGACGAAATCCTAAAAGTAAATAGCATTACGGTTCCTTCACCAGAAATTAGCATTTATCGATATACCAATTTACCTCCCAACGAGGACGGAGAAAAGGTTGACCAAAGGGAGTTGTTACAATTGTTAATAAATTATTTCAAAGAGGTGGAAGTTGCTTCCTTGGTACTTGAAAGAGGTAATTTAAACTACGAAGATTTTGGAGCTGATAGAATGCAAGCTTTTTATGAAAACGATTTTTCCATTTCTATTAAAAAATTCAGGATTAATGAGGATTCGGCCCCAGAGGAACTCAAGTTTTTGTTTTCCCAAGAAGTAGATTTAAATCTGAATAATTATGTATTTAACATAGCAGATGGGAAATACAATATTCTTGCTGACCGCATTAATTTTAATTCAGCAAGAGAAGAAATTTTGGCCTCCAATGTTCGCTTGAATCCCGGAAGAATTTTTAAGGATAGGACAAGGGTGACTGCTGTCATCCCAGAAATGTCTCTTCAGGGAGTTGACCTTGAGGCTTTTCTGTTTGATAACACGTTGAATTTGGAGAAAGTAAGGCTTTCAGGATCTGATGTACAGGTGTTGATCAATAAAGATTTAGGTTTGGAAGATATACCTGCCTCTAGGAGACAGAGAAGGGAAAGAAATCTTCCAAAGACAATCGATGTGGTAGAAATTGACACCATACAGGCAGAAAAAGCCCAGCTTAGTCTGGCATTCAGGGAGGGAGGGGTACAAAGTGAATTGATCAACACAGGTATTGATTTATCATTTTATGGATTCAAATTGGATTCGGCAATAGTAAGTAAAAGTGAAATAACAGGCTTATTTGACGCCATGTCATTGGATATAGATGAATTTTGGCTGACCCTTGCAGATAGTGTTCATCAGATTACTTTTTCAAAAGTGGAGTTGGATACCCGGTATGAGGGGGTTTTGGTAGATAATTTCCGTATTATCCCAAGAGACCTTTCAGGAAAGCCCGGAAAACCTGTATTCTCAGGACATATTCCCACGGCATTGATTAAAACCAAATCCCTTTCAGAAATCCAAAGCAGTAAAGATTTATGGATTTCAGAATTTCGCTTGTTCAGACCTGACATTGAAATATTTGTAGACCAGGTTAAGAGTGAATCAAAACCCGGGGAAATAAAAGAACCCGGAACTGAAATCATTGAAAATCTTCAGATTGATGATTTTGAAATTATTGAAGGAAATATTGCAATGTTTCAAAAAGACGGTTCGGCGGAACCAAAGGGTATCAAAAAACTGAACTTGTCGTTGGAGGATTTGAAATTTAACATCAGTGAATTGGAGGCTATCAGAGAACAGGATTTGCTCAGGAAAAAATTCAAACTGGATTTTCCGGATTTTCAGTTGCTTTTAAAGGACAGTCTCAATAAGGTTAGCATTGGTTTGGTTACAGTCAGCAATGAGGAAATCAGAATGGAAAATCTGGAGTATCTACCAAGATATGGAAAATATCAATATGGCCGGATCGTAGGTGAACAAACAGATGTGGTTCAAATTAAGGTTCCCTTGGTGATCATCAGTAAACCTGATTTGGACAAGCTTTTTGAGGAGGAAAAATTATTGGCGTCCAAGATTTTGATTCTTGATGCAGATGGTGAGTTTTTTCGGGATAAGCGATATCAAAGGCCAAAGAATGTCTTACGCCCCATGCCTCAGGCGCTTATGAAAAAGGCGGGAATTGAACTGAAAGTTGATACCTTGTTAGTGGAAAACTCGCAAATCAGGTATATGGAATTTCCTGAACAGGGGATGGTTCCAGGGCAGCTGTATTTCAATGAACTCAGTGCTTCTTTGATACCTTTCCATACTTCAATTGATGAGAAAAACTTTCTTTTGGAAGAATCTTTGCTTTTGGCCAATGCAAAAATCAATGGAAGGGCTGAAATAAGTCTTCAGGGCCAGCTTTTCTATGAGTTTCCATATCCAATGAAAATAAATGCCCAGTTGGGTGCATTTGATTTAGAATCTATCAATTCCATTTTAAAACCAAATGCTTTTGTAAAGGTTAGAGAAGGCCGGGTTAACAGCGCGGATTGGTCGTTTGTGGCCAATGACAGAGATGCTGTAGGAAGCATGGAATTTTTGTATAATGATTTGAACCTTGAATTATTGGATGAAAGGACTTTGGAAAAAGGGAGGGGGAGGAAAGGTATTTTAACTTTTGTTTTAAATGTTTTTGCAGTAAGGTCAAATAATCCACGGAAATTCCTGAATACCAAAATCTCTTCCAAGATTTATTATCCAAGGGATAAAGAGAGGTTCATTTTTAATTATTGGTGGAAAACAACAGTTACCGGATTAAAGGGAAGTGTAGGGTTAGGGCAACCAAAAATTCCCAAAAGAAAGGAAGAAGATTAATGTAATTTATCTTCTGTTGCCGATCCAAACGCCTAAAATCACTGCAATTATGCCCACATAATGACCGGCTAGCAAAACCTCTCCATCCAATATACCCCACATGATAGCTACCACAGGAATAAGATAGGTTACAGAACTTGCAAATACTGGAGTAGCTACTTTGACCATGATATTGAATAATATCAGGGCAATGGCTGTCCCTACAATGCCCAATATTGCCAGGTAGAAGGCAGCCATAGGAGCTCCATCCACATGAAGGATCTTGAAAGAAAAACGGGTAAATGCAAAAAGATAAATTAAAGCAGCAGGTAATACTAAAGATAATGAAATGGCTGTGATGGCGACTGGTTTTAAGGTCACAAATTTAAATTTGATGATATTCAAATTTAATCCATAACAAGCACATGCCAATAAAACAAATAACGCATAAGCATTGATGTCATAAAAAGAGCCAAATCCTGCTCCTTCTTTTACAGTGAGTAAAATTACCACTCCAACAAAGGCGATAAATAAACCGATCGCATTCCTTCTGGTAATGGTGGAATTAAAGAACAAGGCCCCAATAATTACCACAAATAAAGGGGTCATGGCATTGAATACCCCTGTTAATGAGGAACTTAATTGAGTTTGGGCTTTAGCAAACAAAAATGCAGGTATGAAGCTGCCTACCAATCCGACAATTACCAGGTATTTGATTTGTTTTCGGTTAAGCTGTTTAAGCCTTGGCAATGAAAGTGGTAACAGGAACATTCCTGCTGCAACAATTCTGAATGCCCCTACCTCTCCTGGAGAAAACACTTCAAGCCCTCGTTTGATCAAGATGAATGAACTTCCCCAAATCAAGGCTAAAATAATTAGAAAGCCCCATGCTTTGAGGGAACTTTCGGCTTGGATATCTCTGGTCATGAATAGGTCAATGGGAGTACATAGGAATGAGATGGGAAGGTTGAGAAAATTTTTTCTTTTTTCTCAACCAATAGTAAAAATTTTAAAATAGATAATCTGCATATACCTCTCCTACCTCTTCTAATATTGCTGAAACTTCTTCATAAGTGTCAGCGGTTACCATCCTTGTTCGGTAAGGCTTAAAATTCGGCATACCCCTGAAATAATTGGTGTAATGTCTTCTCATTTCCAGAATACCTTGCTTTTCACCCTTCCACTTGACAGAAAAATCCAGATGTTTCTTGGTAACATTTATTCGCTCTTCCAAATCAGGGCCTAAAAGCTTTTCCCCTGTTTCAAGAAAATGCTTGATTTCATTGAATACCCAGGGATAACCAATTGAAGCCCTTCCGATCATCATTCCATCTACGTTGTATTTTTCTTTGTATTCTTTTGCTTTTTCTGGGCTGTCAATATCCCCATTTCCAAAAACCGGTATGTTTAATCTCGGATTATCTTTTACAAGATTCAAGTAAGACCAGTCTGCCTCACCTTTATACATTTGTTGACGGGTTCTTGCATGAATGCTTATGGCCTGAATACCCACATCCTGCAACCTTTCCGCTACTTCCACAATGCGGATGGTGTCATGGGACCATCCCAATCTTGTTTTAACGGTGACCGGAATATTGACCCTTTTGACAATTTCAGATGTCATGGAGACCATTTTGTCAATATCCAAAAGAATTCCTGCACCAGCGCCTTTGCATGCCACCTTATGTACCGGACATCCATAATTGATATCCAAAATATCAGGACCAGCAGCCTCTGCTATGGCTGCAGCTTCTCTCATGGAATCAATTTCATTTCCAAAAATCTGAATACCTATTGGTCTTTCATATTCAAAAATATCTAATTTTTGAAGGCTTTTGGCAGCATCACGAATCAATCCTTCAGAGCTGATAAACTCAGTAAACATCAGATCAGCTCCGTTTTCCTTACAAACTGCCCTGAAGGGAGGGTCACTTACATCCTCCATTGGCGCCAGCAACAAGGGAAATTCCCCCAATTCTAAGTTTCCAATCTTAACCACTTTTCAATTGTAATTTTCCTGTAAATTTACCGCAATTATGCAGATATATAAAACTAAAGCCCCAATAGCTTCAAGAAGATCCTGGTTTCTTTCTTTAATTATCGTTTTATTGATAACAGTGGGAGTAATGATCTTGTTGCAGGGATTGGGATTAATGCTTGTTCCTCCGATTTTCAATATCTCTTTGGATGAGATGTTGGCTTTATTCACCTCACCAAGCGATTTCCCAAATGCCAAATACGCCATGTATTTTGTTCAAGGCCTTGGTTCAGGACTTTCTTTTATTATTGCTTCATTAATCATTGCAAAATTGATTGATAAAGCGGACTTCGGAATTGAACAACAAATAGATCGCTTTAAGTTCAACGGATTTTTGATTTTACTCCTCATTATGTTTGGATCCCTTCTTTTTAATAGTCTGATCATTGATTGGAATGCAAATATGCATTTACCGGAGAGTATGGGAAAATTAGAGGAGTTCTTCAAAAGAACAGAAGACGAAAGGATGGTGATGACCAAATTCCTGACTGATTTTGAAAACCCTTTTGAATTTGTAGTAGCTGTATTGGTTATCGGGATTTTTGCAGGAGTAGGGGAAGAATTGTTTTTTAGGGGGGTTGTTCAGCCAAAGATGCTTATTTATACTCAAAATGGCCATTTGGCGGTTTGGATTACTGCTTTTATTTTTTCAGCCATCCATATTCAATTTTATGGGTTTTTCCCACGGATGTTGCTAGGTGCCATATTTGGGTACCTCTATTTATATTCCGGTAGTTTGTTTTATCCGATAATTGCCCATATTTTGAACAACACATTTACAGTAGTATTACTTTATTTAAGTAAGCTTGGTAAAATTGAATTTGATATTGATCAAACCGGACAGGTTTCCCTTCCATACGCTATTATTGGGTTGTTTGTACTTCTCCTTGGTATGAAGGTTTTTAAAGAAAAAGGCAAAAAGTATAAACTTGATGAAGAATTGGAAGAAAGTCTTTGAAGACGGATCGCCGGTCAGGGCTGAAATTGTAAAGGGTTTTTTGGAAGATTGCGGTATTCAAGCAGTCATTTTAAATAAAAAAGAATCGGTGTACCAAATTCACGGTCAATATGAGGTGATGGTGCCATACACAGAAGCCCTAAAAGCAATAAACATAGTAAAGAATGAGATCTCCTTTTAGAATGCGGGACAGATTTAATATCAGTAATTACAGTAATCTTGCCCAAAGGATTATTACAGCAGTTATTGGTGCAGCCATAATCATAGCAGGCTCTGTGATCAGTCCATGGCTTTATTTTTTGGTTTTCGGTTTAATTCTGGGATTCTCCCAAATGGAATTTTATAGGTTGACAGGGCTTGATGGGATGCTTCCCTTAAAGAGTTTTGGGACATTTTTGGGAATTACCATATTTACGCTGTCATTTTTGATTGGGTTAGGTCACCTGGATGATAAATATTATTTTCTCATTTTCCCTTTGGCTTCCCTGGTGTTCTTTATCAAACTTTATCGAAAATCCGACAAGAAGCCATTCACAGGGGTAGCTTTCACTTTCTTGGGTATTTTTTATGTAGCTGTTCCGTTCGCCTTGTTGAATGTAGCTGCTTTTTCGGTGGATGATGGCTTCCACTATGAAGTAATTGTTGGTTCCCTGTTTATCCTTTGGGCTTCAGATACTGGAGCCTATTTTGCAGGGACAAAATTTGGAAGAACCAAGCTTTTTGAAAGAGTTTCCCCTAAAAAATCATGGGAAGGATTTTTGGGAGGAGCAGCATTGGCTTATTTTGTGGCCTACATTTTGTCAAAATATTTTGACTCTATCCCGCAATGGCAGTGGTTATGTATTGCCACCATCATTATTATTGCAGGGACTTATGGGGATTTGATTGAGTCTTTATTTAAGAGAAGTATAGAGATAAAAGATTCCGGAAGGTCACTGCCAGGTCATGGTGGATTTATGGACCGTTTTGACGGATTGTTATTATCAGCTCCATTTATTGCAGCATTTTTGAAAATCTTTTAAAATCTCCTATTGGATATTAAAAAACTCATTAATATTGTACCATAATTGAACAATTCAACTAAATAAACCCAATATGGCTTACATTGAACCGGCTCCCATAAAGGACAAAGAAAATCCTTTGGAGTCCATGATGGAAAGATTTAACCTTGCAGCCGAAAAATTGGGCCTTTCCGATGAGGTCTACAACGTGCTGAAAAATCCTGCCAAGCAAGTAATTGTGTCCTTGCCTATTACAATGGACAATGGAAAGATCCACGTTTTTGAAGGTATAAGGGTAATCCATTCCAATATCCTTGGGCCAGCAAAGGGAGGAATCCGTTTTGCCCCTGACGTACATCTTGATGAAGTGAAAGCGCTGGCTGCTTGGATGACCTGGAAATGTGCGGTGGTTGATATCCCTTATGGAGGGGGAAAAGGCGGTGTTCGTTGTAATCCAAGAGAAATGTCAAAAGGGGAAATTGAGCGTTTGGTAAGAGCCTATACACTAGCTATGCTGGATGTTTTCGGACCTGATAAAGATATTCCGGCACCTGACATGGGTACAGGACCCCGGGAGATGGCCTGGTTGATGGACGAATACTCCAAAGCCCATGGGATGACAGTGAATGCAGTAGTTACGGGTAAGCCTTTGGTATTAGGGGGTTCTTTGGGAAGAACAGAAGCAACCGGCCGCGGGGTGATGGTATCGGCACTGGCTGCCATGCAAAAACTGAAAATCAATCCATTCCAAGCCACCTGTGCAGTACAAGGTTTTGGTAATGTTGGTTCTTGGGCTGCCCAATTATTGGAAGAAAGAGGATTAAAGGTAGTGGCTATTTCTGATATTTCAGGTGCTTATCACAACGAAAACGGGATCAATATCGTGGAGGCTATTGCTTATAGGGACAGCAATAATGGCACTTTAGAAGGCTTTACAGGGGCTGAAAAGCTAACTGATCCCATGGAATTATTAGAACTCGAAGTAGATGTTCTTGTTCCTGCAGCTGTAGAGGATGTGATCACGATCAAAAATGTAGACAAGATCAAGGCCAAATTGATTGTAGAAGGGGCCAATGGACCAACTTCAGCCAAGGCCGATACCATCATCAATGAAAAAGGTATCATGGCAGTACCGGACATCTTGGCCAATGCAGGAGGAGTTACGGTTTCTTATTTTGAATGGGTTCAAAATAGGTTGGGTTATAAGTGGACAGCAGAACGGGTAAACCGAAGATCCGATAGAATCATGAAAGATGCTTTTGATCATGTTTATGAAGCCTCAGTGAAATATAATGTACCGATGAGGATTGCAGCTTATATTGTGGCCATTGATAAAGTAGCTAAAACCTATACTTTCAGAGGAGGCTTCTAAAAGAGCAAAAAGGAAAGTTTTATTATATTTGGGGTGTGGAAGTAAGCTTCCTCACCCTTTTAAATTTAGACTGCATGACTATACACAAAGAAGGTAGAAAATTATTGTTTTGGTTACTGCTTATACTCGTAGCCCTCAATTTTGGTTTGGGTAGAGCTTTTCCCGAGGAGGAAAAACTGTTAAATGTTGTTTTATTGGTCAGTGTAATCATTTATTTAATTATACTTCAGTTTTTCAGGAATCCGACCATACAATTACCTAAAGAGGATAAATTGGTTTTTGCACCTGCAGATGGCAAGGTCGTCGTCATTGAAGAAACGATGGAGGGGGAATATCTGAATGAAAAAAGAACGCAAGTATCTATTTTCATGTCTCCGATCAATGTCCATGTCAACCGCTCGCCGATTGCAGGAATTGTGGAATATTTTAAATACCACCCCGGTAAATACCTTGTAGCTTGGCATCCCAAATCCAGTTTTGAAAATGAGCGCACCACCATGGTGATCAAACACCAAAGTGGCGTGAAGATTCTTGTCAGACAGATTGCCGGAGCTTTGGCCAGGAGGATCAAATGGTATGTCAAAGAGGGAACACCCTTGGTTCAGGGAGGAGAGTTTGGCTTTATCAAATTCGGTTCTAGGGTAGATGTTTTCTTGCCATTGGATGCGGAAGTTTTGGTAAGTATCGATGAAAAAACCCAGGGAGGAAGAACACCAATCGCAAGGCTAAAATAATATTAAAACATTCAAGATAAAGAGGCATAGGTTTGCAGCCTATGCTTTTTTTTTCGAACCACAAAAGTCCAAAAAGTCTACAATAGCAGGCTCTGATGAGGCTCATCGATGATATCCGGGACTTAAAATTCCCCTCTTTTGTGTTCCTTTTGTCCCTTTTGTGGTTCGTTAATTACTGCTTAAAATTTGTCTATTGCATCATTTAATCAAGCTAAAGTCTTCATATTTTTTTCGAACCACAAAAGTCAACAAAGTCAACAAAAGTTGGTTCTGATGAAGCTTATTGATACCATCTCAGAATTAAAAATTCCCCTCTTTTGTGTTCCTTTTGTCCCTTTTGTGGTTCATTAATTACTGCTTAAAATTTGTCTGTTGCATCATTTAATCAAGCTAAGGTCTTCATATTTTTCCCGAACCACAAAAGTCAACAAAGTCAACAAAAGAAGGTTCTGATGGGGGTAATCGATGATATCCGGGACTTAAAATTCCCCTCTTTTGTGTTCCTTTTGTCCCTTTTGTGGTTCGTTAATTACTGCTTAAAATTTGTCTGTTGCATCATTTAATCAAGCTAAGGTCTTCATATTTTTTTCGAACCACAAAAGTCAACAAAGTCAACAAAAGTTGGTTCTGATGAAGCTTATTGATAGCATCTCAGAATTAAAAATTCCCCTCTTTTGTGTTCCTTTTGTCCCTTTTGTGGTTCGTAATTCAATCCTTCAAGTAGGTATAATAATCATTCACATAGGTTTTTTGTCCTTCATGGTAAAGGTTGATCACATTAAAGTTATAAATGATCCCCTTTGGGGACTTCAACAGTTTCATGTAACTGATTAACCTAGCTTCATCAATAGGCGGGATGGAATCAATTGCTTTTAATTCAACAGTAATTAAATTTTCAATGAAAAAATCACATCTTAACTTGGATTCAATTGATAGTTCTTTGTAGGCTATAGGAATCCTCATCTCTGACAGAAACTGTAAACCCCGACACTCCAATTCATAAGCAAAACAATTGTGGTAGACACTCTCCAGCAAACCAGGGCCTAAATTTTTGTGAACTTCGATTGCCGCACCATTAATTAAATAGGTAAGGTCTTTAATTTTTGATTTTGTAACATCCATAAAAAGAAATTAAAAGTTGATAGATTAAAAATTTCATGTCTAAAAATTCAAGATATATAAAATTAAAAAATATTTTTCGAACCACAAAAGTCAACAAAGTCAACAAAAGTAGGTTCTTGAGATGGTAATCGACGATATCCGGGACTTAAAATTTCCCTCTTTTGTGTTCCTTTTGTCCCTTTTGTGGTTCGAAAAACAGCTATGTTTTCCTATTTTTCCTGCCTTTGAAATAAAGATAACCAAAACTGAGGGTACTCAGGAAAAAGATAAAAGTGGTCCACTCATACGTTCTCTTATCGGATTTTTTTTCTGCGACTGTCTCCTCCTTTTCTTCCAAGGCCCTTTTTAAAATGGCTATTTCCCTCTCCTGCTTTTGGGAAATGAATTTATAGTCGTTTTTCTCGTACGTGATTTCTGTTTTTTCTATTTCACTGAGCATTTTCAGCTCTTCCATGATCTGATTGTCCTTGTCTATGATCCTTGCCATCCACTCATTGGTTTCGATCATATCTTTTTTGGTTCGGTTACCAAAAATACCGCTTTTTTTACTCTCAGAGTTTCTCCACTCCTTATGCATTTTTTCCCTTTCACCTAGCATCCTTTCCAGTTTGGCCTGGGCAAATAGAGAAATAGGAAATAATAATACTAAAGTCAGAATAAGAATTAGGCGCATATCAACATATTGTTTTGTAAAAAACAAGTTATTCAAATAATATGCCGAATCGATTTCAAATCAGGGTATTATAAAAACTTTCTTCCTTGTTTCCGTTTAAAGGCTCCTTTTTTACGCTTACTGTTGGTATAGAAATTATATAAAAAGTTGATGGCAAAAACGGTGATAGTTAAGGGAACAAACATGTCAGGCAACATGATTTTTATTCCCAAAAGAATCAATAAAGTAGCGATGATACCCATTTTAAAAGTGGTATGACTCTCCGGGTATACACTACCGATAAGATAGAGACTTAGTCCTTCAATAATGGCCATGGTCACTACCAGGTAAGTCAACATGTCCTTTATTGTGGTGTCCTGGGACCATACCACCCAGGCCAAACCAGCAGCTACCAAAATTAAGCTAACGGATTGTATAGAAGTATTCAGTCTTTCTCTCATATTGCTTTTTTGGGTTCAACTTCGAAATAAGATAGGCAAATTATCCAAAACTTCAAAAATCCTAATTAAATGTAATGGGGATTCATGAATGATGAATTGTACCATCCGCCGCAGCGGACAAGATGTACCATATACCAAGCTCCAAGTAAAAAGCATGGTACTTTGTACATTGTACTTGGTACAAAAAATTACAGCTTTCTCTTTATAAAATCAGTCATCAAACTATACAAATGCCAAGTGGTATTGCCTCCATAAATACCATGGTTTCTGTTAGGATAGTACATGGTTTCAAACTGTTTGTCAGCTTTCACCAAAGCATCCACCAAATCCACCGCATTTTGGAAATGTACATTGTCATCCCCGGTTCCATGGATCAGGAGGAGATTTCCTTTTAGACTGTTAACATGGGTTATTGGGCTATAATTGTCATAGCCTGCAGCATTCATTTGAGGAGTTTGTAGGTATCTTTCCGTGTAAATGGTGTCATAATACCTCCATGTAGTCACAGGAGCCACCGCAATGGCAGATTTGAATACATCATTGCCGATCATCAAAGCCAGTGAAGACATGTAGCCTCCATAAGACCAACCCCAAATCCCGATTCTTGATTTGTCTACATAAGGTAAACTTCCCAGGTGTTTTGCTCCGGCGATTTGATCCTCCGTTTCAAATTTTCCAAGATTTGCATAAGTGATATGCTTAAAATCCCTCCCTCTGGCACCGGTTCCCCTATTGTCCACACAAACAACAATGTATCCCTCTGAAGCCAGGTGATGGTGCCAAAAATCCCGTGTTCCTCCCCAGGAATTGGTCACATTCTGGGAACCTGGACCCCCATAAACATACATCAATACCGGATATTTTTTGTTTCCATCAAAATCAGCCGGTTTAATCATATAAGCATTCAGGGAAGTGCCATCTACTGTATTGAAAGTGAAGAATTCCCTGGGTGAAATGTTATAATTGGCAATTGCTGATTTAAGCTCTGCATTTTCTTCCAACACCTTGACCAACTTTCCGGAGGCTTCGTTCAAAGTAACCCTTAAAGGACTGTTGGCACTGGAATGGTTGGCAATATAGTATTTGAAATCCCTGCTCATATTCACAGAAGTAGTACCTTTCTCAGGTGTGAGGATTTTCTTGCCCTTTCCATCCATATTGATGACATAAAGATTTCTTTCCAAAGGAGAAGCTTCTGTAGAGATATAATAGATTTTCTTATTTTTCTCATCCACTCCTACCAAATTGGTTACCTCCCAGTTTCCTGAAGTAATCTGACGTATGAGTTTTCCTTCATTGTCATGGTGATACACATGCTTGAAACCATCCTGTTCTGAAGTTCTTATAAAACCCTTATCACCTTCTAAAAACCTAAGGTCATCATTGTAATCCAAATCTACATAGGTATCTGCTTTTTCCTGTAAGATCAATTTGCTTTCCCCAGAATTGGCATTTGCATACATCAGATCCAATTGGTTTTGCAGACGGTTCATTTTTAAAAATGCCAGGGTTGATACATCTCCAGTCCAATAAATTCTAGGCAGATAGATGTCACTTTCTTCCCCAGTATCTACTTTAACTGTTTTTTTACTGTCTAGATCATATATATGGATACTAACCAAAGCATTTTTTTCACCTGCTTTGGGATATTTAAACCGATAGTCCTCAGGATACAGTTTGCCCCAAGTCTGCATATTGAACTCAGGTACCTCAGTTTCATCAAATCGGATAAATGCGATCTTCTTACCATCAGGGGACCAGTCAAATGCCTTGGACATGGAAAATTCTTCCTCATAAACCCAATCCGCTGCTCCATTGATAATATGATTCCTTTTCCCATCTAATGTGATTTGGGTAACCTCCTTGCTTTCCAATTCAATAAAATAAAGATTGTTATCCTTCACAAAAGCTACTTTGTCATTATCAGGTGAAAGAGTGGCGTACATAATCTTCTCGCCATCCATTAATTTTTGGGAAGATCCATTTTTCAGATCCACAACATGATAAACTCCCTTACTTGACCTGCGGTAAATACTTTCTACTTCTGAGGCTATCAGTGCTTTGGTCTCTTCCGGATTAAAGGAATAGCTTGAAAAGTTGATGCCTAAAGCACCCCCATCTATCAAGGTCTCCGATTCCTCCCCTGTAGTAACATTAATTTTAACCACTTTTGGACCAGTTAATCCTCTTTGTAAAGAAGAATAGTATTGGCCATCTTTCATCCAGTTGATACCATAAACTGACTTTTGGTTGAAAGTATTAGATTTGAAAACATCTTCCAGACTTACATTCTTTTTCTGCTGGGCATACGATTGGCCACTCCATAATATAAAAAAATACAGGAGCGCAGTTAATTTGAGTTTATTCATGAAATTCTTTGAGCTTATTTGGGCCTAAAAGTATAAAAAATGGCAATAACCAAAAAGTTAAAATGAATTAAGGGAATCAGGGAAATTTGAATTTCACCCCCTCCAAACTTCCCCTGTATAAGACACCATCTTCAATAATCAATATTTCACCGTTTACACCTTCTTTGATATTGGAATCGACTGCGATAAGTTTTCCATTATACAACTTGGAAACTGCTGGCAGTGAGGTGTGGCCTATAATCATCCGCTTTGATTTATAGAAATTCAATATCTTTTCCATTCCCTGTTCGCTAACCTCATTTTCTATAAAATAACCCCTATACCAAATAGGGCCTTCAGGACTTAACATAAAATCAATTTCTTCAAGTTGTTTTTCATTAGCAGGATGAAATCCTGAAATCTGGTCAAAGAAAAGTTTATTTACTTTCTTGGCTGTCAGTTTTCTCTCAATAAATGAAGGCGCTATTCCTGCGTGGACAATAAGATTATCATTAATGGTAACTATCGCAGGCCTTTTTCTTAACCAATTTCCCAGTACAGAATTTCCGCCATATAATTCATTGATGCCGACTCCCATTATTTCTGCAGCCTTCACATATTTTTCATTCAAATACCTCAAGTCATTCAATAAAACCATCAATTCATGATTACCTACCAAATAGTGGACTTTACCTCTTTGTAGGTTTGCCTGATTTTCGAGTTTATAAAATAGCCACAAAAGTTCTGTTACCTCATCACCTCTACCCATTACATCACCATTGACTACCAAATGACCTCTCCCATATATCCAATTAAGGTTTTCGTCAATTACTCCATGGTTTTTCAAGAGCTGGACTGTCAATCCGAATTGACCATGTACATCTGAAATGACGGTAATTTTTGATACTTTTTTAAATCGCTGGGCAATTGGGGGCTGGTATTGGAAATTACTTATAAAAAGATTCGTGGTCAAACCCTGGCCCAAGTGATTTTGGAGAAAATCAGAAGTCACATTTTCTTCTGATTTCAACTCTCCCTTTTCCACCCATTTGGCATGCCATTGCCCCTGGTCAAAAAATAGGTATGGCGCTTCAGAAAATGGAGTGTCTGATCCCTGGGCAGAAACAAAAATTGACCAAGAACTTAGCAGTAAATAAAGGAGCGATATTTTGAATATTTTCATCATAGAACTTCATTAAGTTAGGTACTTTTTAAGACAAAATCAAAACCTTCCTTATCCAATTATTTTCACTCAATTTTTATCAGATTCTTTATTTACAGTTCAATGAAAATTGAAGATTGATTTTTACTTTTACAGACTATGAAAAGAAAAATTGCCTTGGTTACCGGCGGGTTTACGGGAGAGTCAGTGGTATCGTTGAAAAGTGCCGCTGTAGTAGCCCGTACAATTGACACTGACAAATATGATATTTACAAAATTCTGATTTTCCCAGGGAATTGGTACCATGAAACTGCAAGTGGGGAAAAAATCCCTGTAGATATGAATGATTTTTCCATACAGTTAAATGGTGAAAAGATAAAATTTGATGGTGTTTTCAATATCCTTCATGGTTCACCGGGGGAGGATGGGAAGCTTGCAGGATATTTTGACATGTTGAACATACCCTATACCACATGTGATGCCCTTACATCCGCAATTACCATGAATAAAGGTTATACCAAGGCGATTGTAAAGGATATCCCTGAATTGTTTGTGGCAAAGTCTGTACAACTTTTCGGGAATGAAGTATCCCATAAAGAATCGCTTTTAAAAGAGCTCAGGCTTCCTTTGTTTGTAAAGCCGAATAACGGGGGAAGTAGCATAGGGATGAGCAAAGTAAAAGCACCTCAGGAACTTCAGGAAGCTTTGGATAAGGCCTTTGCGGAGGATTCCCAGGTTTTGGTGGAAGAGTTTGTATCCGGAAGGGAGTTTTCCATAGGGGTTTACCATGCAAAAGGAAACACAACCGTCTTACCTGCTACAGAAATCATTAGCAGTAAGGAATTCTTTGATTTTGAGGCCAAATATTCACCGGGAGTGACTGAAGAGATTACCCCTGGAAGAATGAATGAAGAAGAAGTGGCCCGGGTCAATAGGATCATTGAAAAAATATACCAAAAGCTTAATTGCAAAGGGGCTGTTAGGGTAGATTATTTTCTGGAACATGAAACCTCAAAATTCTTTTTTATAGAAATCAACACAGTTCCGGGCCAAACAGAAACCAGCTTGATTTCCCAACAGGTGAGGGCGATGGGTATGGAGGCAAAGGATTTTTATACTGAACTGATTGAAGAAATGTTTACCTGAGCCTAAGACTGTTGCTGACCACTGAAACTGAACTCAAAGCCATCGCTGCCCCTGCAATCATTGGATTGAGCAGAAATCCAAAGGCAGGGTATAATATACCTGCTGCAATGGGGATTCCTATGATGTTATAAATAAATGCCCAAAAGAGGTTTTGGCGGATTATTTTTACAGTTTTTCGGGTCAGTTCCAGTGTTTTGGGAATCTGTTGCAAGTCGGAATGAACCAAAGTCACCTCAGCAACCTCCATGGCAATATCCGAACCTTTGCCCATAGCAATACTCAGATCAGCCAAACTTAGCGCTTCACTGTCATTGATACCATCACCTGCCATGGCTACAGTTTTACCCTGTGCTTTTAATTCCTTGATATAGGCAGCTTTGTCGTGGGGCAACATGGAAGATTTGAAAAAATCCACGCCTGTCTGCGCTGCTACTCTTTGGGCAGCATTTTTATGGTCTCCTGTGAGCATATGGATTTCTATCCCCATTTTTTTCAAGGCTTTGATGGCTTCAAGGGATGTTTTTTTCACTGGATCGCTGATTTGGAAATAGGCAGCCAGGGTATCATTTTTGGAAACAAAAACCAAAGAGGCTCCATCGGCCATTAACTTTTCACTTTCGGCAAGCGTAGATTCCTGATATTGAAGACCGTTCTCCACCAACCAAGTCCAGGTTCCTATTTTATAATGGATATTATTCCAAGATGCACTCACCCCTTTTCCCGTGTCACTTTTGAAATCTTTGATTTCTATCTCTTCAATGACATCCTTTAAATAGAAAACTATCGCTTTGGCCAAGGGATGTTCAGATTTGGTTTCTATGGCCTTGATGGAGGCTGAATCTTTATTATTCCAGTTATCCAAAAAATAAGCTTCCACTACTTGGGGATTTCCTTCAGTGATGGTTCCTGTTTTGTCCAAAACCAAAGTGTTGATTTTTCTTCCCTTTTCCAGACTTTCAGCATCTTTGATCAGGATGCCCATTTCAGCTCCTTTTCCCATAGCCGCCATGATGGCTGTGGGTGTTGCCAGACCCAAAGCACAGGGACAGGCGATGACCAGGACGGTGATCATGGCCAGCATCCCCCTCAGCCAAGCGTCATCTACTCCGCTGAATCCCCAGATAAAAAAGGTGACCAATGCGATTCCAAGTACACTGGGTACAAAAACAGAGGCAACTTTATCTACCAATTTTTGAATGGGTGCTTTTGAAGCCTGAGCAGCTTTAACCCTTTCAATGATTTGGGAAAGAAGGGTTTCTTTTCCTACTTCTTCCGCAATGAAAGTAAAGCTACCTTCCTGGTTGATGGTTCCCGCAAAAACTTTGTCCTCTATGCTTTTTAATACAGGTAAGGGTTCACCGGTCAACAAACTTTCATCCACATAGGATTTGCCCTCTTTCACCTTGCCATCCAATGGAATTTTTTGACCCGGCTTGATTAAAATCAATTCACCAGGTTTAACTTCTGTGGTTCTTTTAAGTACAGATTTGCCATTTTCTATCACTGTCAGTTCCTGTGGCTGAAGGCCCATTAATTTTTTGAGAGCCGCGCTGGTTCCTGCCTTGGCACCTGATTCCAGAGTTTTTCCCAATAAAATAAAAAACAGGATTACCGCAGCTGCTTCAAAGTACACATGTGGTTCCAAACCCTTATCTATAAGAAATTGAGGAAAAAAAGTGTTGAAGCTGCTGTATAAGTAAGCAATACCAGTGCTCAATGCTACCAAGGTATCCATGTTGGATTGGAAATTTTTGGCAAGTTTCCATGCCTGAATAAAGAACTGGGAGCCGAATACCAAAAGAATAGGAGTGGTCAAGGCCCACATGATATAATTGCCAAATGGCATATGCATCCAGAACATGCCGATCAGAAATACAGGAAGAGCCAGTAGGCCGGCATATAAGGTTTTTCTTTTAAGCTTTTGATGGGCTTTAATTTGAATTTTTTCCAATTCTTCCTGTTGAATTTCTTCAATCATCAAATCATAGCCATTTGACCTTACGTTTTCCTGTAGCATTTCCGCAGAAGTCTCAGCCTCTTCCCATTCCACAAAAGCGGTATGGTTGGCGTAATTCACTGTGGCAGATTTCACACCCTTGCTTTTAGCTAAGGCTTTTTCCACTGCAACAGCACAGGCAGAGCAGCTCATTCCGGTAACAGGTATTTCTTTTTTTATGGTTGACATCGTTTTAAAATTTCAAAATCCAAAATCCAAGCTCGAAAATTCAAACTCCAAATTCCAAACACTAAAATCCAAGCTTAAAACCTGGCAGATAGGTAGATTGGTCCAGTTCCAGACATTCTTAATTCATCATTCTTCACTCTACATTTTTTTGTCTTTCAAAGATAACCTACATCCATCCCCCCACACTTACATAATTTTTGAAAATATTTAACCATGCATTAACCATTCTTGTAATTAAAAAAATTATACGAACTTTATCATTTGATGAGAAGTTTAATTCATTTGAACATTAAACAAGCACTTTGAACCCCAAATTCCATGATCAAGTCCACCATTGAACCTGAGTGTACCAGACAGTTTTCCCCTTTATTTTTAGATTATATCAAAGAAAAGCCTGATTTAAAGCCCTTTTACAATAAATTTCCAAGGCTTGAAAATTTTGAATTTTTAATCCAAGAGAAAAAATTTGATCAGGGAATTAGAAATGTATTGGTATCTTCTTTGGAAGCGCAATATCGGGGAATGGAAATATCAGAATTTACTTCAAATCAGATCCAGGCACTGAAAGGAAATAAAACTTTTACTGTAACAACGGGTCACCAACTCAATCTTTTCACAGGGCCGCTGTATTTTATTTATAAGATTGTATCTACCATCAACCTTGCGGAAAAGTTGAAAGAGAAATACCCGGACTTCCATTTTATTCCGGTTTATTGGATGGCCACAGAAGATCACGATTTTGAAGAAATCAATTACTTTAAGCTTGATGGTAAAAAGTACCAATGGCAAACCGATCAAATCGGTGCTGTGGGGAAGTTTAAAATCGATGAAAGTTTCAAAACATTTTTTCGGGAAGTTTCCCACTTTGTTCCGGAATTTTTCAAAGAGGCATATTTAAGTTCTGAGAATTTGGCGGAAGCTGTTAGAAAGTATGTACATCATTTGTTTGCGGACAAAGGATTGCTGATTATAGATGGGGATGACAGGGCTTTGAAAAATTTATTTAAGACGGTAATTTTTGAAGACCTGTTTAAACAAACCCCCCATGAACTTACGGTAAAGCAAAGTAGGAAACTGGAGGAACTTGGGTACAAAGGCCAGATATTTCCACGGGAAATTAACCTCTTTTATATGGTTGGTAATGTAAGGGAAAGGATAGAAAAAGTTGGCACTATATATAAGGTGTTGAATACTGATATTTCCTTTACTGAAGAGGAATTGAAAATTGAGGTAGAAACTTATCCGGAAAGGTTCAGCCCTAACGTAGTACTGAGGCCTTTGTATGAAGAAATAATTCTCCCCAATTTAGCTTACTTGGGCGGTCCGGCGGAAGTATCCTATTGGTTACAGCTGAAATCCGTATTTGACCATTTCAAGACACCTTTTCCTGCCCTACTCCCCAGAAATTTTGCTTTGGTGCTGGACGCTCCCATTCAAAGGAAAATTTCCAAACTGGGATTGGAAGACCGGGCTTTGTTCCAGCCTTTTGAGGAGTGGAAAAAGGAGTTTGTCTTGAAGCATGCCTCAATCGATTTTACTTTGGAAAGTGAAATGCTACAGCTGTCGGGTATTTTTGATGAAACCGGTAGAAAAGCAGAAGTACTGGAAAAAAGCCTTTCCCAGGCTTTTGAGGCAGGAAAAATCCGGGCTACCAAGATTTTGGAGAAATTGGGAAAAAAAATCAGAAAAGCTGAAGAAAAAAGGCAGGAGATATTTATTTACAGAAGAGAAGCTATTCAGCATTTCTTATATCCGGGGGAAAGTCCTCAGGAAAGAGTGGAAAACTTTATGAGGTTCTATTTGAATGACCATGAGTTTATTCAACAATTATTTGATCAATTTGATCCTTTAGATTTTAATTTTATCATTTTGAAAACTAATAATGAATAAAGAAACTATCAGGTCACACTTCAAGCAAAAGAGGGGAGAATTGAGTAAAGAAGAAGTCAGGTCTTTATCAGATCAGATAATTTCACTTTTTTTGGAATTTTTGTCCTCAAAGGAAAACATCAACCACATACACTTATTTCTTCCTATTGACCGTTTTAATGAAGTGGATACTTTTCCGCTGTTTTTTAAACTTCAGGAAAAAGGACTCCATATTTATACCTCCATTGTGAACAAAGCAAAAGATAATTTGGACACCTTGGAAATTACTAATAACACAAGATTTGTAAATGATGCCTGGGGAATACCACTACCTGCAGAAGCAATGAGAGTCAGTCCAGAAAATATACAATTGATACTGGTCCCCTTGCTTGCCTATGACAGAAGGGGATATAGATTGGGTTATGGAAAAGGCTATTATGATAAATATCTGGCAGGGATGGGCAATCAGGTGTTGAAAGTAGGGTTAAGTTTTTTCGATCCGATAGATTGGATTCCTGAAGAAGCCCATGATATTCCCTTGGATCTTTGTATTACTCAAAACGGGATCCTTAATTTTTAGCAACTTTATTGTTTTTTTTGATTTAAGTTTAAATTTGCAATGTTTTTATAAATAGACCGTTAATTATTTAATTGTATGAAAAGAATAGGTTTTTTATTGATCTTTTTTGTTGGCTTAGCGATCTCAAATCAAAGTCAGGCACAGTATACCACAGGAATTGGGATTAGGGCAGGTGTTTCGAGTGGATTGACAGTCCGTCATTTTGTTGGGCAGGAGTCTGCTATTGAAGGGATTTTAGCCACCAGGTGGGGTGGACTTATCACTACCGGGCTTTTTGAAATCCACAAAGACATAAGGGATGTCAAGGGATTACTTTGGTTTTTTGGAGGAGGGGCCCATTTTGGTACCTGGAATGCCAAAAACAGTAATCGTTCCTGGGGGGATAATAGGGTTAGTACTATTGCCTATGGATTGACAGGAATTGTGGGTTTGGATTATGCCTTTCCCAATGCGCCGGTTAATCTTTCTCTGGATTGGAAGCCTTCCATTAACATTGAGGAAGGGGGCTTTTGGTGGGATGATGTAGCGATTTCGGTAAGGTATATTTTTTAAGTCGGATGTCGGATGTAGAATGAGGGAAGTCCGATGTGGGATGTGGGATGTAAGATGTCGGATCTAGCTGTCACGTCCTGAAATAGCTTGACAGATTAAGTCAAACTAAAAACAGGAAAAAGATGACA
Organism: Shivajiella indica; assembly: GCF_042683085.1. NCBI lineage: Bacteria > Pseudomonadati > Bacteroidota > Cytophagia > Cytophagales > Cyclobacteriaceae > Shivajiella > Shivajiella indica. Next base: position 230,200 of record NZ_JBHUIV010000002.1, read on the forward strand.
AAAACGGTTCGAGAAATCAACAGGTACAGTATTAGCTTTAAGAAGCAAGTAGTGGAGGAGCTGGA
>NZ_JBHUIV010000003.1:0-139927 GCF_042683085.1 Shivajiella indica
ATTTAGGTTTAGGAATTAAAATATTGGATCTTAAAAAAAGTGGGATCTAGGGGATTCGAATCTACCTGTCAGTAGACAGGCCCATGACCTTCCCGACCTCCGTCGGGACGCTCTAAACCGACTTAGTTGGGGTAGTTTTTTTGAAAGCTAGGAAGGTTTAGGTTAATTATTTAGGTTTAGGAATTAAAATATTGGATCTTAAAAAAAGTGGGATCTAGGGGATTCGAACCCATGACCTCTGCCCTGTCAAGGCAGCGCTCTAAACCAACTGAGCTAAGATCCCATTTACGGACCGCTAAAATGCGAAATGGTAACAAAAATTCCAAAAATTGGTTGGTAAAGAATATTGAGATGGTTTGAATTCCCTAAACTAAAAGATCCAATTGTAAACTATTCCTGCCACAATACCGATAATAATAATTACCGGAGAACTTAACTTGGAAAATTGGAGTAACAAATAAGTTCCGAAAATTGCCAAAATATTGAACAAGTTGGCATCTAAGGGTTCAAAGAGGAGATAGGCAGCCGCAATCAACATACCACAGCTTACGGCATTGATTCCTTCCAAAGCTGCTTTTACCGGCCGGTATTTTTTTAATTGATCCCAAAACCTTATTACAAAGAAAATTAGGAAAGTGCCGGGAAGGAATATACCTGCAGCTGCAATAAAGCCTCCGGTAAGTAAACCTGGGATACCATATTCTCTCATGGATAATGCACCTACATAAGAGCTAATACTAAAAGTAGGTCCAGGAATACCTTGTGAGATTCCGTATCCAGTTAAAAACTCCTGAGAGGAAAGGAACTTTTTGAATTCAACAAATTCCGTGTAAAGATAAGGGACGAGTACCTGTCCACCTCCGAAAATCAAGGAACCATTACGGTAAAAATTTTCGAATAAAAGAACAGATTGGTTTTTGGTAATGGCTCCTACAACAGCAGCAACCACTAAGACGCCTCCCCATAAGAAAAAATTGGACCAGGAAATCACCAGTTTTTTATCCCCTTCATCCTTAGGTTGTTCCCTAAATTTCAAGGAGGTACTGACTCCTCCTACCACAAGCAGCAATGGGAATACAAAGGGGGAATTGTAAAAAAATGACACAAAAGCAGAAAACATCATGAGGACAGTTGCTTCAGGTGTTTTTACCATTTTAAATATGGTCTTTTGTGCGGCATAGATGATGAAACCAATAGCCATGGGTTGTATAAACTTTGCAAAGTTTAAAGCACCAGGCGTGTTTTCCTGAAGAAAATCAATCAAAAAAGCTGCTGCTATCATCAAAACGGTAGCGGGCAAAATCCAGACAAAAAGTGATAGATAGGCCAAGTTCGGTCCTCCTATACGGTAACCTATGGCTGAAATAGTCTGGGTAGAGGTAGGTCCTGGAAGGATTAGGCAAAGTGCATTCAACTCCCAGAGTTCTTCTTCCTTTATATAGGCCCGCTTTCTCACCATAAGGTCCAGCACCATGGCGAGAAAGACTTGAGGGCCGCCAAATGCAGTAACAGAAAGCAGCAATACATCCTTCAGGTAGAGGTAATATCGAACTTTCCGGACTGACACCATTTATTTTTTAAGTCCCAATTCTCTTAACCGCTCTTCCAGGAATTCCCCTGCGGTAGCATCCTCGAATTGCTTCGGATTATTCTCATCAATACAGTTGTCCAGGCAGGTCAGATCCATTTCCGACCTTGGGTGCATGAAAAAGGGGATAGAGTACCTACTGGTATGCATCAGTTCCCTTGGAGGGTTTACGACACGATGGATGGTGGATTTGAGTTTTTTGTTTGTCAGCCTTTCCAACATATCCCCCACGTTTACCACTAATTGATCGGGAAGAGCCGTAATGGGGATCCATTTGCCATCTCTTCTCAGTACTTGCAAACCGTCAGCTGAGGCGCCCATGAGCAGGGTGATCAGGTTGATGTCTCCGTGTTCCGCAGCACGAACTGCATCAGCGGGTACAGAATCCGGATTTTCGATGGGGAAATAATGAATCTGTCTTAGGATTGAATTGCCGTAAACCACTTTGTCCTCAAAATATTCTTCATCAAGACCAAGATGCAGGGCAATTGCCCGGAGCATATTTTTGCCGGCATTTTCTAAAGTTCTGTAAACTTCCAGGGCAATGGATTCGAATTCGGGAATTTCATCAGGCCAGATATTTTCAGGATATTCTGATTTGATTGGATCAGAATCGGGGATGGTTGTGAGTTCCTGTCCAACATGGTAAAACTCCTTCAGATCTCCGGTATTTCTTCCCTTGGCATGTTCCTTACCTTTTCCGGTATAGCCCCTTTGGAAGCCGATTTCGGGTTTTTCATATTTTGTTTTCACAGCATCTGGCAAATCAAAGAATTTTTTGATAACTGCATACAGTTTATCCTGCAGGTCTTTGCTCAGTCCATGATTTTTAATAGCTACAAAACCAATATTTTGGTATGCATCTCCCAACTTTTTCACAAAAGCCGATTTTTTTTCCTTATCCCCGGAAGTGAAGTCGGATAAATCCAGAGATGGAATTTCATCATATAAAATCTCAGTCATATTTGGAATTAAATTATCCTGAAAGGTAAGTCATTTTCACATAAATTTAAATAATTTAGCTTTCTAGCCTTTAAACCCTATGAAGAATTCCTGTTTATTGATTTTCCTGTTTTCCTTTTTTCTTGTCTGGAGTTGTGATAGCCCTAGGGAAAAAAGAGATGAGATGGTGATTCTTACCCAAAGCGAGGATAGTCTACAAAATCAAAAGCCGGAAATCAGTTTTTTCATTTATGAAGAAAAAAATGATTATCCTGATGCGATTATTGAGATGTACAGTCCATTGGGAAATCAGATTTTTAGGCCCGGCAAAGTTCCTTTCGAGTTTAATATAAAGAATTACCCCTTTGATGCCGGACTAAGCGGTTTTCAATTGAACATGATTCTGAATTCCGGCGATCCGGTTGGGTATAATTCTCCTATTTTCCAAAGAGACCTTAATGAAGGTACCTATCGGGCGGTAGCCTATTTGGTTGATGCTGAAGGGTTGGCTTTAAAGGAATTCGGCAACTTTGTGGATAGGGATTTTATGGTAGGGGATACCCGTCCTTTCCCTTACCAGGCAGAACCCTATATTGTTTTGAATATGCCTCTAAACAATCAGAAGTTTAAAGAACAGGAGGAAGTTACCATTGATTTTCTTGTAGTCGGTGGAGATATAGATTTGGATAAATTGAAAGTGGATATTCAGTTAAATGAATTTCATTATGAATTACGACAGGTCACTCCCGTAAGAGTGACTAATTTGCCAAAAGGGGATTATTTGCTGACAGTAAAATTGATGAGGAGAGATGGGAAAGAATTAGATGGTCCTTTTTCAAGTGTCAAAAAAGGGATAACAATTGAATAAGTCTTTATCAGGGAACAGTTTCTACACTCGTTTTTTTTCCATTCTTATAGCAATGATTATTGCAGATACCAAAGTTAGGCCTCCAATGAAAGCGATAGAAGCATCTATTCCTACTATATCTGCAATTAATCCTGTTAAAATAGCTCCTAAAGCATAACCCAGATCCCTCCAAAGCCGAAAAACCCCAATGCTCTTAGCTCTGTCATTGGGATGTGTATTTTCTGCCACAGTGGCAAGGAAAGTTGGATATACCATTGCAGTACCCCAACCTAATACAGCAGAAAGAGCCAAATAATGTATCATAGAATGGGCAAATAGGAATAAAATCAAAGCGATGCCCTGAAGGGTCATCCCAATAAATAGCAAATGCTTTTTAATAAAGATGTCTGCCATCCGACCGGTAAACAATTGTCCAGTACCCCATACTGCAGGGTAAACTGCTGTGACAATGCCTATTTGTTCTAAATTGAACCCTTTACTGGCAAGAAGTATGGGAAAAATCCCCCAAGCCATTCCATCATTTAGGTTGTTCACCAAGCCTGCCTGTGTGACAGAACCCAAATTGGGGTGTTTCCAGGTTGTTTCCCAAAAGATATTCCTCAATTTCGGTACTTCAGAGATGGTGTTTTCTGCTGCTACATGTTTTCTGGTGTCCTTGATCAGAAACACAGTGCCCAGCAAACCCAAAACAGCCAATGCAATTCCCAAAATGAAGGGATAAGGCCTTAAGCCTTGTTCGCCTGCAATATAGCCTGTCAGGAAAGCTACGACTGCCACAGCGAGGTAACCTGCAAACTCATTTAGCCCCATGGCAAAACCTCTTTGCTTTTCTCCTACCAGATCAATTTTCATCACTACAGTACTGCTCCAAGCCAGACCCTGATTGATGCCCAGGAGTAAATTGGCAGCGACAATCCAATCCCAGCTTGGGGCATACATGAGGATAAAAGGAACAGGAAGTCCAAACAGCCAACCTATTATCAACAGATTTTTTCTGCCAATTTTATTGGCGAATGCCCCTGCGAAGTAATTGGTGAAGGCTTTGACTATGCCGAATACAATGATAAATGACAAGATGGCGGTTTTCGCCGCTATGGCAAATTCCACTTCGGCGATCTGTGGGAGAATACTTCGCTCCAGTCCCACCATCCCCCCAACGAACGCATTGATTATGACCAGGAGTGTAAACTGTTTCCAGTTTTCTTTCAGACCCAATTGTATTTTTTTGTCCAAAATTTAATTGTAGCGTTAGATGGAATAACTAAGTTCAGCAATTAATTTTACAAATAGTTGCCTCGAAGTACAATCTTTAAAAAGAACAGCGGTGAAAAAGCCATTGATAGGTGAGAAAGGAAAGTTCCTAATTGAAAACATACTCAAAGGCCTTCTTTATTTGGGGATATTGGTGGCCTTGTTTTTTTTGATTCGACAAAATTTTACAGAGGAACAAAGGTTGGAATGGTTCGGATCAATTTACAATAACCCCAAGTTGGTCATGACGGTTTTTGTTGGTTCAGAGATCCTATTTGGCATTGTTCCACCTGAAGTTTTCATGCTTTGGTCTTTGGAAACAGGTTGGATAGGCCCCTATTTTACAAGCATCGGAATACTCTCAGTAATTTCCTATTGTGCGGGATTTTTCAATTTTACGATTGGTCAATTGATCAATCACCACAGTTCCTTTATGCAAAGTAAAAATAAGTATATGTCAAAGTACAGATCCATGTTTTCAAAATATGGATCTTATTTAGTAGTTGTGGCCAGTGTTAGCCCAATCCCTTTTTCAGCCATAGCACTCCTTGGAGGTGCAGGCGGGATGTCACGAAGAGAATATCTCTTGTACAGCTTATGGAGGATCCTTAGGTTTTTTGTTTATGCCTATATTATTTGGAAGATTGAGACTTAATATTTCCAACAAATTATCATTTGAGCGGTTGAATGGGTATCTTTGCCGTTTATGAGTTTGACTGAAGAAATGACCTTACCATCCATAGATAACCTTGACCCAAAGGAATTTATCATCATCAAAAACGCTAGGGTGAATAACCTGAAAAACCTAAGCGTAGCAATTCCCAGAAATAAATTAATTGTCATAACCGGTCTTTCAGGTTCAGGGAAATCCTCGCTGGCTTTCGACACCCTTTTTGCTGAAGGGCAGAGAATGTATGTTGAAAGTCTAAGTTCCTATGCCAGGCAGTTTTTGGGAAGGATGGAGAAGCCTGATGTGGAGTATATCAAAGGGGTTTCTCCGGCAATAGCCATTCAACAGAAAGTTACCACCAAAAATCCAAGGTCTACGGTTGGGACCACTACAGAGATATATGATTACCTGAAGTTATTGTTCAGTAGGATTGGAAAAACCATTTCACCGGTTAGTGGTGAGGAGGTAAAGCACCACAGCGTAACGGATGTGGTAGATTTTATCCATGAGTTTGACGAAGATGATAAAGTCATGATTACCTGTCCACTTCATCTCATGAAAGGAAGGTCAATGAATCAGGAACTAGAACTGTTGCTTCAAAAGGGATTTACAAGAATTTTGGTGGAAGGGGATCCTTATTTTGTGGAAGACATGGTCGGATCTGAAGTTCTTCCAAGTGGTGATTTTGAAATTTTGATTGACCGTGCCTCCATCCGGCATCAGGATGAAGACAATATTTTCAGGATAGCAGATTCAGTACAGACGGCCTTTTTTGAGGGGCACGGAGATTGTACGGTATTGATTCCTGGAAAGGATAAACGTACATTTTCTGACAGGTTTGAGTTGGACGGAATGAGTTTTGAGCTGCCTTCTGTTAATTTTTTCAGTTTCAACAACCCCTATGGAGCCTGTAAAACCTGTGAGGGTTTTGGTTCAGTTTTGGGAATTGATCCTGATTTGGTGATACCCGATAAGAGTCTCTCAGTATATGAGGGGGCCATTGCGCCATGGAGAGGAGAGACTTCTGGAAAATGGCTGGAACCGCTATTGAAAAAAGGAATTTACTTTGATTTTCCAATCCACAGGGCCTATGAAGACCTAAGTGATTCGGAAAAGGAACTCCTTTGGACAGGCAATTCCCATTTTAAAGGATTGAATGAATTCTTTGCAGATTTAGAGACCAAGACACATAAAATTCAATATCGGGTCATGTTGTCGAGGTTTAGGGGCAGAACCACCTGTCCGGATTGTAAAGGGACAAGATTGAGAAAAGATGCCTCTTATGTGAAATTAGGAGGTAAATCCATCACAGATATTGTTTTGATGCCAATTGATAAGGCCTTTAGGTTTTTCCAGGAACTCGAACTCTTGGACAATGAGAAAAAAGTAGCAAACCGTCTTTTGAAAGAAATTCTAAATCGCCTGGAATATATTGATAAAGTGGGGTTGGGATATTTGACATTAAACAGACTGACTTCCACCCTATCTGGAGGTGAATACCAGAGGATCAAACTGGCGACATCTTTGGGCTCTGCCCTTGTTGGTTCTATGTATATTCTTGATGAACCTAGTATTGGTTTACATCCCAGAGATTCTGACCGGCTGATAGAAGTCTTGAAATCCCTTAGGGATTTGGGTAATACGGTTATTGTAGTAGAACATGAAGAAAAAATCATGAAAGCCGCAGATCAGATTATTGATATCGGTCCGGATGCGGGAGTTTTGGGAGGGGAATTGGTTTTTCAGGGGAACTTAGAGGAGATGATGTTCAGGGGCAATAGTTATACGGCAAAATACCTAAAAGGAGAAGAAAAAATCCAGGATAAAAAGCAAAACAGGAAATGGCGGGACAGCATAGTAATTAAAGGAGCAAGGGAAAATAATCTCAAGAACCTAAGCGTCAAATTCCCCTTACATACCTTGACAGTAATCTCTGGGGTAAGTGGCTCGGGGAAATCAACCTTGATCAAAAAGGTACTTTATCCTGCACTAGGGAAAATGCTTGGTACCGTCATTGATGAAACAGGAAAATTTGATAAACTGGAAGGTGATTATAAGAAAATCACGCAAGTGGAATTTGTTGACCAAAATCCAATTGGTAAATCATCACGTTCCAATCCAGTAACCTATGTCAAGGCCTATGATGCTATTAGGACCTTGTATGCAGACCAAACTTTGGCCAAGCAAAGGGGTTATAAACCTGCATTTTTTAGTTTCAACGTAGATGGAGGAAGATGTGAAGCCTGTCAGGGAGAAGGAACTGTCACAGTGGAAATGCAATTTATGGCAGATATCCATCTAACCTGTGAATCATGTAAAGGGAAAAGGTTTAAAAATGAAATTCTTGATATTAAATTTAAAGACAAAGATATTTCGGAAATTCTGGATATGACCATTGATGAAGCGATGGATTTTTTCAAAGGTAAGCCGGCGATTATCAATAAACTTCAGCCTTTACAGGAAGTGGGATTAGGGTATATAGGTATGGGTCAATCTTCAAATACACTATCCGGAGGAGAGGCCCAAAGGGTAAAATTGGCATCTTTCCTTGTAAAAGGGGGTACAAAGCCCGGAGATCACGTGTTGTTCATTTTTGACGAACCGACCACAGGTCTCCATTTTCATGATATCAAAAAACTTCTTCATTCCATCAACGCACTGATTGAACAGGGCCATTCCGTGATCATTATTGAGCACAATACCGAAGTCATAAAGGCATCAGATTGGGTCATAGACCTTGGGCCTGAGGGAGGAGAAAATGGTGGGAATATTACCTTTGAAGGGACCCCGGAGGCTTTAATGGAAGCGGAGGGGAATTTTACAGCGAAGTATTTGAGAGAAAGCTTTCAGTGAAAATTATCAATTACTAATTAACAATGATCAATTGGAAATTTAAAATTGGAAATTGGTCATTTAAAATTTCAACATGGACTTACAATATCCCCTTGAACTAGTTGGAACCTTGGTTTTTGCCATATCCGGTGCATTGGCTGTAAGGGATAAAGAGCACGACTTATTTGGGGCAGGCTTTACCGGTTTTATTACTGCCATTGGTGGAGGAACGTTAAGGGATGTGCTGTTAGGTTCTTATCCTTTGGTTTGGATAGGGGATGTGAATTTTTTATATGCGATTCTTCTGGGAGTATTGGCTGCTTTTGTTTTCCCTAGATTCCTTTTGAAATTGAGAAAGACTTTTTTTTTATTCGATACATTAGGTATAGGATTTTTTACCGTATTAGGGGTCGAAAAAGCGCTTTCATTAGGCGTTAGGCCAGAAATTGCGGCCATAATGGGTATGTTTACTGCGGTAATGGGAGGTGTCATCAGGGATACTTTGGTCAATCAGATCCCCGTGCTTTTCAGTAAAGAAATTTATGCTTCAGCATGTTTGACCGGGGCAATTCTTTATTTGCTTCTGGATTATTTGGGTTTGGAAAGAGACTACAATATGTTGGTTTCCATATCTGTCATAATTTCAATCCGGTTAGTTGCAGTAAAGTATAAGCTAAGCTTACCCAGGTTGGATTAATTCAAAAATCCCTTATTTACCTAAAAGATTCAATTGGATAATCCATTGAATCAAACTATTTTTGGGCACTTAATACAAATCCCACATGAAAAGAGACCAAGTCATTTTTGACCTTATTGCAAATGAAGAAAACCGTCAGAAAGTAGGCATTGAATTGATTGCTTCAGAGAATTTCGCAAGCAAGCAGGTGATGGAGGCTGCAGGAAGTGTTTTGACCAATAAATATGCAGAAGGACTTCCAGGTAAACGTTACTATGGGGGTTGTGAGATAGTTGATCAGGTTGAGCAATTGGCAATTGACAGGGCAAAAGAGCTTTTCGGGGCAACTTGGGCAAATGTTCAACCTCATTCCGGGGCTCAGGCCAATGCAGCTGTATTTTTAGCTTGTTTGAATGCCGGTGATTCAATTTTAGGTTTTGATCTTTCTCATGGAGGACACCTTACCCATGGATCTCCTGTCAATTTCTCAGGAAAGCTATATCAACCTCATTTTTATGGGGTGGAGGAAGAGACAGGTGTTATTGATTATGATAAAGTGGAGGCTAAAGCACTGGAAGTAAAACCGAAGTTATTGATTTGTGGAGCCTCTGCTTATAGTAGGGACTGGAATTACGAAAGATTAAGAGATATAGCAGACCAGGTAGGAGCGATTTTATTGGCAGACATTTCACACCCATCAGGATTGATTGCCAGAGGGCTATTAAATGATCCATTGGAATATTGCCATATTGTGACTACAACGACCCACAAGACCTTAAGAGGTCCAAGAGGTGGGCTGATTTTGATGAGGGAAGATTTTGACAATCCTTTTGGCTTGAAAACCCCTAAGGGAGAATTGAGAAAGATGTCCTCATTGTTGGATTCCGGGGTTTTCCCAGGTACCCAGGGAGGTCCATTGGAGCATATCATCGCAGCCAAAGCTGTGGCCTTTCAAGAGGCCTTGTCTGATGAATATATGGCCTATGTTTTACAGGTAAAGAAAAACGCTGCTGTAATGGCATCTTCATTTATTGAAAAGGGCTATAAGATTATTTCCGGAGGAACAGACAACCATATGATGTTGATTGACCTAAGGAACAAGGATATTACAGGAAAGCTGGCTGAAGAAACCCTTGGTAAAGTGGATATTACCATCAACAAAAACATGGTGCCTTTTGATACCCGCTCTCCTTTCGTAACTTCAGGCATGCGGGTTGGAACAGCAGCTGTAACTACCCGTGGTCTTAAAGAAGAAGACATGAAAAAGATTGTATCCTTGATTGACAGAGCTCTGGTCAACCATGATAATGAATCTGAATTGGGTCAGATCAAAAAAGAAGTCAACAACTGGATGGTACAGTTTCCATTGTATTAAAAATTTTCTGAAAGCGTGGCCTTAGATCAGTATAGAGAAGAAGAGGAAGAAGAGGGCATGTCCTTTTTGGACCATTTGGAGCAATTGCGCTGGCATTTGCTTCGTTCTGTAGCTGCGGTATTAATTTTAACCGTGGCAGCCTTTCTTGCAAAAAGTATTGTATTTGGAAAAGTCATTTTAGGACCATCCAAAATTGATTTCATAACCTACAGAACTCTTTGTAAGATTTCTGATTTATTATCCGTTCCTGCCCTTTGCATAGATAGTCTGCCATTTACCATTCAAAGCAGGCAAATGACAGGACAGTTTTCCATGCACCTGACCTCATCTGTGGTTGTTGGTTTGGTGGTGGCCTTTCCTTATTTGTTTTGGGAGACCTGGAGATTTATCAGTCCGGGATTATATAAGAAAGAAAGGGAAGCGGCCAGAGGAGCAGTGTTTTTTGTAAGTTTGCTCTTTTTTGCAGGAGCCGGATTTGGTTATTTTATCCTTGCCCCACTTTCGATTAATTTTTTGGCCAATTACCAATTGGACCCAACTATCCTGAATGAGTTTGACATCACCTCCTATGTGAGTACACTTACAATGTTGGTCTTGGCTTCTGCAATTATGTTTCAGCTTCCTGTGGTTATCTATTTCCTTTCCATGTCGGGATTGGTCACAGCGGCAATGCTGAGAACTTACAGAAGGCATGCTATCGTGGTCATTTTGATATTGGCTGCCATTATTACACCTCCGGATGTCATTAGTCAGATTCTGATTGCTATGCCTATTTTGGTATTGTATGAGGCAGGAATTCAGATAGCCAAAAGATTGGAAAAGAAAAGAGCGCAAAAAGAATTAGAAGACAATTTGAAATATAAAGACCATGATTAAGAGGATAGCCATAGGTGGGGATCATGCAGGTTTTACCTACAAAAATAAGCTCATTGACAAACTTAAGAATGATGGGTTTGACGTAAAGGACTTTGGGCCCTATAGCGATGCATCTGTAGATTATCCTGATCATGTTCATCCTTTATGTAATGCCATAGATAAGGGTGAATTTGATTTGGGGATTTTGATTTGTGGAAGTGGTAATGGGGTGGCCATCACCGCGAACAAACATCAATGTATCAGGGCTGCTTTATGTTGGAATGAAGAAGTGGCTTCTTTGGCCAGGCTCCATAATAATGCCAATGTAATTGCAATTCCCGCAAGATTTGTTGAATATGAATTGGCCGAAAAAATGGTAATGAAATTTATCAATACAGGATTTGAAGGAGGAAGACATCAGGTAAGAGTCGATAAAATTTCCTGTAATTAATGAGTAAGGAAAGCTGTCCTAAGGATAAAGGACAGCTATTTTATTATTCCAATAAAAAGTAGTTTCCGGATTTTTTATATTTTTTTTGTAATAAGGGAGCCTTTTCCAGAAAACCGGCAAATACCCCTTCTTCGTCAATGATAATTTCCGGAATTTCTTCCGTAAAGTTTTTATACATAAAAGCAAGGTTTTCAAAATTGTCCAGGTCAGTAAGAATTTCCTTTGACAAGTGGTAGTTCAAAAAAGGGGTTACTTGTTTTGCGTTTAAATAATAGGCCAGGTCATTCCCAAGGACCAAAACTTTTTTCCCTTTTGTAAATTGATGTTGCTCGGTTTGATTGACTATATAGGAATTAATATCCTCATTATTGGTTTTGATGAATGTCCAGGTATAACCAGTCAAAGGTACCAGAATGACATAGGCAGTGCTCAGTACCTGTAAAATAACCCCTGTTTTGATTGAAATAAACAACAGGGAAATAAAATAAGCTATACCAGGTATAAGTATTATCCATTGGTAAGGAGCCCGACGGTTTGCTAGAAAAATTGAGGCCGCCCCAAAGATCAGATAAATTAACATCAGCTGCATTTGTTTCTGCTGATTGACATTAAATGATTTAAAAACGGTGCTGTACAATATTCCAATTACTCCAAACATTAAAGGAGTAAAGTAAAGCAGTACTATTTCTCTTAATCTAACATGAACGTAAACTTCCAATGACCTGGAAGTCAAAATATATTCATTCAAAAATTCAGGAAGGGAGTCAAACCAAAAAAAATAAACAGAACATATCAAAAGGGGTATAATATAACCAATAATAGAAAGCAAAAATTGTCTTAATGTAAATCCACTGACCACAATTCCCGCCAAAAGCATGTAGGGTAAAAAAAAGATCAATGGAAAGTGAAAACATGCCGCAATACCTCCATAAATTCCCAGAAGAAGGACCGAGTCGGCTCCTTCTTTTTGCAGCACGGTTTGGGAAAAGAGTTGACCTAGTGCAAAAACAATAAAAGTACAACCCATTAAGGCAGGAGACAGGGTAAGGATATCAAAGGATAAATGTACCAAAATCGACAACACAAAAGCTGGGATATAGGTGATTTCATCAAAAGATTTGTACCTGATGAAAAGGCTGTTGAGATAGATTATCTGTACAAAGATGAGTACTCCCGCAGATATTTTATAAATCAAAAAACTCTTGCCGAAAAGCATATGAAGTAGCCAATAAACACCTGCTGAAAAAGGCCCACTGTCGTCAAGGACATCTCTGTACATTAACTTTCCATCTGCAAGCCTTTCCCCAAGGAGCATCCAAGTAAGTTCGGGTTGTAGTAATGGAATTCTTAAAACCCATAAATAAATAGCACTGAGAAAAATCATCAGCCCGAGTAGGGCAAATAGCCTAAAAGGATCATTTATTCTAAAAAAACTGATCAAAATTTTTATAGGAGTCTAAGGTATTACAAACTGGACCCACGAAATTAAAGGTTACTCATTTAATTCACTAAATTTGTGGCAACTAAAATCAAATATGGAAAGCAAAAGACAACAGAAATACAGTAAACTTATACAGAAAGAAATTGGAGAAATTTTTCAAAAGGAGGCAAAGCATTTGCTAGGAAACAGTTTTGTTACCGTTTCAAGGGTATTGGTTAGTCCTGATTTGGGAGTGGCAAAAGTTTATTTAAGTTTTTTACTCGAAAAAGATAAACCTGTGTTTGATAAAATAAATGACAAAAAGAATGAACTTCGCAAACATCTGGGTAATAGAATAGGGAAAAGTGTAAGGATTATTCCAGAATTGGCTCTATTTATGGACGATTCTGCTTCCTATGCCCAACATATGGATAAGGTAATCTCCTCATTAGAAATTCCCGAAGCTTCAGATGAAGAGGATGAGGAGGAAGAAAATTAATTTTCTATTTCAAATTGAACCTGTCTTTTTTCATAGCATCCCGATATTTCCGAAGCAAAAAGAAGCGGAATTTTATTACTATCCTATCCCGGATATCCATGATCGGGGTAGCGGTGGGAACGATGGCCTTGGTAGTGGTGCTTTCAGTTTTTAATGGTCTGGAAGACCTGGTGAGGTCACTATATGCTTCGTTTGATGCGGAACTTAAAATTGAATCAGTTCAGGGAAAGTCATTTCCAGTCGATCCCGAATGGTTGCTTGCAATTCAGGAAATAGAGGGAGTGGAAATTGTTACGGAAGTTATTGAGGATAATGCTTTGTTCAAATATAAAGATTATCAGCATTTGGCAAGACTAAAGGGGGTTTCTGAAAATTATCTGGATCATGGAAGGTTTGAAAGAGGATATGTATGGGGTAATTTGGATTTGGGCTCCGATATGCAGCCAAAAGCCATTGTTGGAAGAGGGGTTGGATTCTTTTTGTCCATAGATCTTGAGAATGAATTTGAACTTCTTTCTGTTTTTTATCCAAAAGCTCCAAGGAGTGCAGGCACTATTGACCCCAATCAATTATATAGCAGGAATTTTCTAAAGCCAGCGGCATTTTTCAGTGTTGATAAAGAATTTGATGACAATTACATCATTGCGCCAATTCAGTTTGTTAAACAATTACTCAATTACGGAAACAAAAGGACTTCATTGGAAATCAAAGTGAAGGAGGGTGAAAATATCCAAAAGGTAAAATCTAGAATCAGGGCTCATCTTGGGGATAAATTCTCTGTCAAGGATACCGATGAGCAGCATGAAGGTTTATTGAGAACGATCAAAATTGAAAAGCTTTTTGTATTTATCACTTTGACCTTTATTTTGGCTGTGGCGTCATTTAATATTTTCTTTTCCCTTTCCATGATGGCTATTGAAAAGAAAAAAGATACAGCTATACTTTTTGCCATGGGGGCCAGGGAAAATTTGGTCCGGAAAATTTATGTCAAACAGGGAGGGATCATAGCTTTTACAGGAGCGATCATTGGTTTGGTGTTAGGATTTGTTTTGGTCTGGCTTCAGGATAGTTTTGGATTGATTTCTTTAGGCATTGCCTCTTCGGTCATTGAAAATTATCCTGTAAAAATGATCTGGACTGATTTTTTATGGACAAGTTTAGCTGTAATAGCTATAACATTTTTAGCTTCGTATAGGCCTGCATTGATTGCATCAAGGGTAAAACCCAGTGATTTGTAGGGTTTAAACAATAAAAAAAGCTGCGAAACAATATCTCACAGCTTTAGTCAATTAACAATAAACCCAAAATAACCAGCTGTAGGAGAAGGATTCGAACCTCCACGGGGCAGTTAGGCGAAACACGAGCTCCATGTTTGCTTTCTGCTGGAATCCCCACCCCCGAGACAGGAGGGCATGTCTGCCAGTTTCAACATCCTACAGTATAAAATTTTTCAAGAGTAGAGAAAGGCCATCTGCCTTTTTTCTTTTAATAGCTAAGCTGTAGGAGAAGGATTCGAACCTCCACGGGGCAGTTAGGCGAAACACGAGCTCCATGTTTGCTTTCTGCTGGAATCCCCACCCCCGAGACAGGAGGGCTTGTCTGCCAGTTTCAACATCCTACAGTGTATGAAGACCTTTTGTCTTTGTTGATGATTCAAAGTTAATAAAACATTCCTTTCTTTAAAATATTTGTAAATAAATAATTAAAAAAATACATATAATTTAATAAATAGATTATAAAATTATTAATTAGTAAAAATTAAACTTTCAAATAGTGCTTTGATTGATAAATCGGAAATGAATTTTTTGGAATAAATGGGGCTTGTTTTAAAAAAACAGGATTTACCGGCAAATTTTGTCTAAAGCTGTTTCTGCTGCATCAATACCAAAGCGTATAGCTTCCATTAAATCCTGGCATGCCAAATTTTTTTTGTCCAATCTGTAATTTGAAATGCCTCTTTGGTAAAATGCTTCTCCAAAGTCCTCCTGATAATAAATGGCCAGCGTATATGCACCACTTGCTTCCAGAAATTCATTATTGTGGTAATGCACATTTCCTTTTCCAAAATAAGCCTTAGCATGGGTAGGTTCCAATTCTATAACCTTCATATAATCATCCATAGCAGATTCCCAATTCTCTAATTTTACCTGGACATCTCCTCTCAAAATAAGTGTTTCAACATCATTGGGCTGGAGTGAAATCACTTTTTCAAAGTCTTCCAAAGCCTCTTCAAATTGGCCCCCTATAAAACGTTGATATCCCCTTTGCTTATACGGAAGAATAAATTCTGGTTCTTCTTCTATTGATTTTGAATAAAATTCTTCCGCTTTTTGAAAATTTCCACTTTCTCTTGCCAGTTCTCCTAGTAATTGATGTCCCATAGGATGGTAGGGGTCAATCGCGAGAGCCAGCAAATAATCCTCTTCCGCAGATTGGGTCATCCCAGCCATTTTTTTTGCTATTCCCCTATTAAGTAAATAGTCAGGGTTGAATTGATCAAATTTAAGTGCTTGATTGAAACTTTGGATAGCATCCTCATAATCTCCTGAACCTATACTGCATAAACCTAAGTGAAAATAAATGAGGTCATCCTGAGTACTTTGTTGGGTTAGAAGTTTGTTGATCCCGGTTTGATAGGATGGCCTTTTATATAATATGGTATTGGTTTCACCTTTCGGCAGGAAAAGTAGCTTTTTAAAATCAGCTTTTGCCTGTTCATAAAGCTGTAATTTGTACCTTAAAAGCCCTCTTGCAAATGTTCCTTCCTTATTGTTTGGGTCAAGTTCCAGTTGAATGTTATAATCCATTAAAGCTCCCTGAAAATCTCCGGCATCTTCACTGACCATGGCCCTATAGTAATATGCTTCCGCATAAAATGGCCTTTCTCTAATAATTTCGCTTAATATCAAATATGCCTCAAGATCATCTCCTGATTCCCAAATTTTGAGGGCTCCTTCAATTTGTTTATCAATCTTTTGATATTGGGCTACTGCATTGAATTGAATCAAACAAAGAATCCCAATCAATAGTACAGCTCTCATGATTTAAATATAAATTAAAAACAGGATTAAGTTCCATTGTTTTCAGAAATCCAAGTCAGACGTTCTTTTTCCGGAAATTGACAAATAAAGAAATAAGCAAAGCGATAAAAGCCAATCCCAAAGTCAAAAAATCAACTAAATGGGTGGAAAAATTTAAGCCCAACAGCCTTTCCAGTAAATAGCTGATGTAAGAATTTGGCAAATCAGTCAGCCCTTTTTTCCTAAGTATCTCCCAATGCCAATCAGTCAAGGGACAATACCCCCAGCCATAACGGATACCCAAAATAATCCACGAGGCAAAAGTTAAAGAAATGGTGAAAAGATGCCATTTTCTTAATGGTATCCAAATCCATGCGAATAAATTGAAAATAATCAAAAAGGAATGGAAGATCAGAAAAAAATAATCTGCAATCTCTAAAAATAAGGTATTATTCATTATTGTATTGGAAGATTTTTTATGACTGAATTTAAGGTTTTTTTTCTGAAAATTATGCTTTAAATAGAATTGTTGGGCTGCTGTTAATTCCCTGAATTACAAATATTAAAATTGTTTTTTTATAAACATTAAATTGAATTTTATTATTATTTCTTTAAAAAATGCATTTTTTCTAGTCATATTTTTGTTAATCTCATTCAAAAAAGGCATATTTATTGATAAGCTTATAAAAATAGGCAAAAACCTAAATGAAATAATAGCTCTGTATTACAAAACCCGCTTATTGCTAATGAAAAATCTCTTAATTGTTGTAATTATTACCTTTTTTAGTCTGAATACAGCTTCATTTGCCCAAGAAGGGGGTTCCTTGAACAGCGGGACCATATCAAGCCAGTTTGATTACATAAATTCCATTTCAAACAATTACCAGGAATTCAAGGTAATTAAAAAATCAAATCTTGATAAACTAAGGAAAAATGTTACAGATTCTTTGAACGTTTTTAAGGAAGAAATAGCCAATATCAGTATCGACCTAAAACAGAAGCAGGATCAGATTGCAAAAATGGAAGCTCAAATTGAGGAAGTTCAGGATCAATTGCAGAAGGCTGAAGAGGCCAGGGACAGCTTTGCATTTTTAGGTATGCCTATTCATAAATCTGCCTATAGCAGTTTGATGTGGACAATCGTTTTTGGTTTATTGGGAGCATTCCTGTTTTTCCTCTACCAGTACAGTCAAAGTCATAAGGTGATTTCCAAGGCCAGGAAAGATTTGGAAGAGACGAGAGAGGAATTTGATCAACATAGGAAAAATACTTTAGAAAGGGAGAGGAAATTAAAAAGGGAATTGGTCGATGCACTTAATCAGAAAACAATATAAAGTATTCAAATTAAAGAAATGTGAAAGGCTGTCTCCAATGTGAGACGGCCTTTTTTATTTGGAATGTCCTGAAAGAAAGATCAAATAAATTCTATGGGATTCAATTGCATTTATGATACAGTCTTTTTTTATAACTTTATCTTTATGAAAAAAATTACAGTTTACTGTGGGTCCAATAAAGGAAAAGACTCAGCGTATGCGGAAGCCGCCAGAGCATTGGCAAATGAAATGGTCAAGAGGAAACTAGCCTTGGTTTATGGGGCTGGAAATGTGGGTTTGATGGGGGTAATTGCAGATGCTATGCTAGGGGCAGGAATGGAAGTATTTGGTGTAATTCCTAAGAAATTGGTTGATATTGAAGTTGCCCACAGGGGATGTACAGAGTTGACTGTGGTGGAAACTATGAGGGACAGAAAATGGCTAATGGCGGAAAAAGGAGATGGATTTATTGCCATGCCAGGAGGGATAGGTACATTTGAAGAATTGTTTGAAATTATGACCTTGAACCAATTGGCCTATATTCAGAAACCATTGGCCCTGTATAATGTGAATGGCTATTATGATGGTCTATTATTATTTTTAAAGCATGCTGCGAAAGAAGGGTTTTTACACCAGGCACAATTGGATTTATTGATTGTTGGGGATAATCCTGCTGACATTTTGGACAAAATGATAGCTTTTGAACCCAAACATATTGATAAATGGGAAGTCAAGTGAATTGGAAAAATACAAACTTCAAGCTCCAAAATTCAAGTGGAATTACCAATTGCCAATTACCAATTGCCAATTACCAATTGCCAATTACCAATTGGTCTGATTAAAAGAATGTATTTTTAGGATTTCAACAGTGTTTGCTGACCAATTCCATGAGTTTTTCAAGAAAATAAGCGTCTTCTAAATCAAAATCATCCAGTTGGTCACTGTCCACATCCAACACTATCCAGACAAGACCATTTTTAAACCCAGGAACTACGATTTCTGATTTGGAGGCGGAACTACAGGCAATGTGTCCGGGAAAAGCATCAACATCGGGGACCAGTTGGGTCTTACCCTCCTTCCAAGCGGTTCCACAAACACCTTTTCCAAGCCCAATTCTTGTACATGCCAAGGGACCCTGGAAAGGGCCTAATACCAACTGGTCTTTTTTAACCAAATAAAATCCAACCCAAAAGAAATCAAAAGCCTCTTTTAGCACAGCAGTTACATTGGCAAGATTGGCATAACTGTCCGTTTCAGAGGAAATCAGAGATTCAATTTGGGGCAATATGGATTCATATTTTTCTTTTTTTGTTGCTCCCTCAGGGATAAAAATTGATTCTGCCATAAAGTTTTTCGGATTGACGATTATTTTTTAATGTGGGGAGATTAGCCTTAATAGATCTCCCTGAATGTCAATTTCTTCTTTAATAATACCATTAATGTTAGGAGCCTGAATTCCGGCACCAAATTTCTTCTTCCCAATAAAAACCCTAGCTTCATCCCAAAGTTCCAATTGGATAAATTTATTGAGTAACTGAGCGCCCCCTTCAATAATAATACTTTGGATTTTTCTCACGTGGAGGTCCTCCAAAATATCCGATATTTCAAAGCCTTCCCGTAGTTTTATCCATTCTAAATTATTTTGATTACCGGATTTTATCTGGTTATAACGGAGCGTGGCTTGGCTTTTATCAAATAAATGAAGATTGCTGTCAAGAATTAATTCTCTGTCGACCACAATTCTGATAGGGTTCTTTCCAATCCAATCCCTTACATTGAGCTTTGGATTATCATATTTAGCAGTTTGGGTTCCCACCATAATCGCATCTTCCTGCGTCCTCCATTTGTGAACCAACTGTCTACTATACACATTGCTGATCCATTTTGAATCGTAATTCTCTCTTGCTATAAAATTATCCTGAGTTTGAGCCCATTTAAGGATTATATAGGGTCTATTTTTCTCCATGAAGGTAAAAAATCTGCTATTTTGGGCCCTTACCTTTGATTCCAATATATGAGCAATTACTTCAACACCTGCATTTTTTAGGATTTCTATCCCTTTACCTCCCACCAAAGGGTTAGAATCCACTGCTCCTATTACTACTTTTTTGATCCCTTTTTCGACAAGCAGATCGGCACAGGGGGGAGTTTTTCCCCAATGGGCACAGGGTTCCAGGCTGACATAGGCAGTTGATTCGGAGATCAAATCTTTATTTTTTACTGATGAAATCGCGTTGGGTTCTGCGTGTGGCCCTCCATAGATTTCATGGTATCCTTCCCCAATAATCTGTCCATTATGGACAATGACACAGCCAACCATTGGATTCGGGCTTACCTTTCCTCTTCCGAATTCAGCAAGCTCTATTGCTCTCAACATAAACCGTTCTTCCTTTCCCATTTGATTATTCTCTAAGCCTTAAGTTGATGTTTCCCAATGGCGTGGTCTGCCAAACAGAAACTGGAATACTGTCCAAGGTATCCTGTAAATAAGATTCGTTAAATGGGAAAATAAAAACCGTATATAATGAATCTTCCTCCAGTCCACGTAGGGAGAAATTTCCGGAACTGGGCAGTGTTTCGGTAGAGGCCTTGATTTGGTCATCAAGAACAGCAAGAATAGTGGCACGTTGCCCTACAGGTAAGAGGTTTCCTGAAATATTTCCTCTGGTTAAGGAAGTGAAAGTTCGTAAAACCGGGTCAAGAGTTAATCTGATCTCAGGACCCTGATTGATTTGTATTGATTGGAAGGTATTAAAGTCAAAAAAAAGGTCATGGCTGATTCCTCCTATCAATGGAAAGCTAACTTCAAAAGTGGGACTCGAAGACTCTTGGGAGGCAAAGGTCAATGGGAAACGTTCTCCTCCAACAATGACAAAATTGTCATTACCCAACTTCAATGTCATTTCAATAACGGCGCCTTCAGAAAATTCACCTCTTCCTACTAAATACTGTGAGGTGTTGACCAAGCTACCAACATTCACTCTTTTGTCACCCTGGATATTCGGAAGAAACACCGGTGAAGCATTATCAGAGCCTCTGGTACCGGTAGTTTTGACCTCAGCACCCAAAATTTCCAACCAGACTTCATCAAATTCCCCCGGAGAGCCAATTATGAAGATATTTACCAATGCCCGGTTTGAAGGATTATCCTCAGTACAGGAAAAGGATATGAAAAGTGTGAGGATTGTAAGCAGTAAGGATTTTTTCACTCCCAAAAATAGAAAAGATCAATCAAAAATGAGTTAAAAGAAAAGGAATAAAAAAGCCCGGCTTAAAAACCGGGCTGGATTTTTTTATTCCCCTTCTTCACTTTCTGCAGGGACTTCTTCTACAACTTCTTCAAGTTCGACAGACCCAATATTGGTGACCTTTCCTAGTTCTGTTATAATGTCTTTCAATTCTTTTTCTTGATATCCTTCGTTAGGCGTGAAAATTAAGGTATAATTTCCACCTTTCAATCCTCTGATTACAAATTTGCCATTTTCGTCTGCAAAAGTTCCAACGGAATCTTCATCAATCAAAGCCGAAACGGCAACCGGACTAGCTTCAAGCGGTAAAACTGTACCTTCGATTGTGGCAGACTCTTCAGCAATAACCCTTAAAACAGGTTTTAGGATATACTGACCTGAATTTCCTGCTTTTACAATTGATCTGGATGCATCAAAGTCAATGACCAAATCGTAGGAAATGCCTTCATTTAAAGGTTTGTCAACTTTAAGTTTCAATCCACTTTGTTGCGCACTAGGTGTTTTCAGGTCAAGCCTTTCTCCTCCCTGCATGATGTAATTATCATCCCCAAGGATTAAACGGATCTGGGAAATTTCTCCAGCAGGTATTTCCATTTCACCTAAATATTCAGATGTTCCTCCGGTAAGTGAAAGTAAATTAATTTTTTGATCTTGACTTTCATAAGGTAAATTGATCCAAGCGCTTCCATTGTCCTCATTGTTACCTTTCATTAGGACTTCCACACTTAGGACTTCTATCCATACCTCATCGTAATTTGCCGGAGCATCGATAAGATAAAAATTCACTTTTGCATGACCTGCTTTTATGGAGGAATCAGAATTCTTTTCCATATCACAAGCAGTAATCAAAAACACAGAAACTAGGGCTAAAAGAGCAGATTTAATTAAATTTTTCATAAAATTAGGGCGATGATTTAACAGGGAAGGTTTAGCAAGGCTTATGCCAAAAAATTCACAATATTCTTTTTTTACCATTTTTTGGAAAGATTACTCAGAGCTTTAGTAATTTTGACTATGATGCATTGGGAAAAGTTATTGGCTTCTGGCCGTTTTGATCCATCCAAGAAACATTTGGATGTTAAAAAATCTCTTAGATCGGAATTTGAAAAAGACTATGATAGAATAATTTTTTCATCGCCTTTCAGAAATCTTCAGGATAAAACGCAGGTTTTTCCACTTCCTGAGCACCATTTTGTTCATACTAGGCTGACTCATAGTTTGGAAGTATCCAGTGTGGGAAGGTCATTAGGAAAATCAGCAGGGGAATTTCTGTTGGAAAAGTACCCTGAAATCAAGGAGAGTGGAATCCAAAGTTCTGACATTGGGGCAATTGTTGCGGCAGCCGCTCTGACCCATGACATCGGCAACCCGCCATTCGGGCATGCCGGTGAGGAAGCAATATCAGATTTTTTTAGATACCATGAATATGGACATGTTTGGCAACCCCATGTTAAAATAAATGAATGGGATGACCTCTGTAATTTTGAAGGGAATGCCCAGGGATTTAGAATGCTTGTTTCACAGGACAATGGACTGCAGCTTTCATATGCTACTTTGGCAGCATTTACCAAATACCCAAGACCAGCCCATATTTTTGAAAGAATTAAAGGTAGAAGAAGTCAAAAAAAATATGGTTTTTTTTCCGATCAGATTATAGATTATTCACATCTGGCCATGGTGCTAGGTATTACCAAGATCAATTCTGAATGCTGGTTAAGGCATCCTCTGGCCTTTTTGGTGGAGGCAGCAGATGATATTTGTTATAGCATCATTGATCTGGAGGATGGATGTACTTTAGGCCTTGTAAGTTTAGAGGAAACGATAGCCTTATTGGCTGAAATACTTGGAGATACCTTTCAACCAGGAAAACTTGAAAAATATAATTCCAATTCACAGAAGCTGGCTATTTTAAGGGCTTTGGCCATCGGGAAACTGGTAGAGGAATGTGTCGTGGCATTCCAGGATAAAGAGGAAGAAATGTTGATAGGTGAATTCGATCAGGCCCTGACGGATATTATACCTTCAGCCGCAGCGCTTTCCCAGATTTCAAATATATCCATTCAAAAAATTTACCGTTCCAAGCCGGTTTTGGAAAAAGAAGCTGCAGGATTCCAGGTTTTGGAAGGATTACTGGAAGTCTTTTCAAAAGCTTTGAACCACAAATTCTATCAAACAGAATTATATTCAGGGAAAGATAAGAGCATATTAAGGTTACTTCCTGAGGATTTCCCTTTGGAAGGCTGGGGCGAACAGGTCAATCCTTATCCTTTACTTAGGGCCTTAGTGGATTTTATTTCCGGGATGACCGACAAATCTGCCCTTTCTTTGTATAGAAGGGTTAAAGGGATTTCATTGCCTGGAACTTAAAAATGAAAATTTAAAGTTCTATTCTTCTACCCGCCTCATTACTTAAAAAGGCAGCTTCTATGATTTTTAAGACCAAAATTGCTTCTTCCATTTTAACTTCCAATTCCGATTGACCGAGTATAGTTTCTGCAATATTGCTGTAAAAATTCCGATAATCCCCACGTTCTGTTGGATAGGAAGTTGATGCATTTTCCAAATGTATGATTCCCCAGGCATCAGAATTTTCCAATCCCCAATTTGCCCCTTCAGGTTTTTGGCCAGCTTTAAAAGCTTTTTCCTGAACATCCAAACCGTATTTGACATAAGATCCCTTTTCACCTAAAACCAAAAATTTAGGTAAAGGAGCATTCACCAGTACACTTGCAGTCAATCTGACTTTGACATTTTCATACATCAGTGAAATGTCAAAAAAATCATCTGCAATGGCTCCTGTTCTTTGTTTGAGTATTTCGGCATAGACCCATTTGGGTTTTCCAAATAACATGACGGTTTGGTCAATCAAATGGGTACCAAGATCATAGGTTATCCCGTTTCCAGGGACATCCTTTTCCCTCCAATTATCTGTCAAGGAAGGTCTGAATCTATCAAAATGAGACTCAAAGTGGACAATCCTGCCAAGAATACCCTCATGCAGAATCTTTTTGATGGTCTGGATGTCCCCATCCCAACGCCTGTTTTGAAAAACTGATAGCACCAGATTTTTATCTTCTGCCAAGCGTTTGAGTTCTTCAGCTTCGTGAGAATGGATTGTCACAGGTTTGTCCACCACCACATGCTTTCCGGCTTCTAAGGCCATTTTTGCATAGGGGAAATGAAACTCATTTGGTGTAACGATAACAATCAGATCAGCAAAGTTGGCCTTCAGCAATTCTTCCAGACTTCTGAAGATGCGGATTTTGGGATATTTTTCTTTTGACTTTTCCTGTTTCCTTTCCACTACTGCCACCAAATCCAGGTCCTCACATGCGCTGATTAAAGGTGCATGAATTTTTTCTCCCACTGATCCGTACCCCACCAATGCTGTTCTGATTTTTTTCATCATTTCATTCTTAATTTTTCATTCTTCATTAATGGTGATGCCCGCCAGGACCATGAACGTGCCCATGGTCAATCTCCTCTGGTTCTGCATCCCTGATGGATACTACTTCTCCTGAAAAATAAAGGTCTAAACCCGCCAAAGGGGAATTGAAATCCATATGAACTCCCTTGTAGTCAATTTTTATGATTTCTCCTCTTAATTGATTTCCCCGATCATCCTGCATGGGTATAACCTTTCCCACCTTTAATAAGTCTTTTTGTTTTTTACCGTCTTCCTTGAAATTGGCCTTTGGGAGGATTACTTTTTTACTTTCATCATAATCACCATAGGCATTTTCATAATCGATAAATACCTCAAATTTATCCCCAACTTCTTTTCCTTCCAAGGCCGCTTCCAAAGCAGGCAATATATGCCCTGTACCAAAAAGGAAATAAAAGGGATGGTCTTTGGTCACCTTTTCAAAAAATTCCTTACCATTTTCCCCGTCGTCTATATGAAGTTCATAGGAAAGGGCAACAACTTTATTTTTTTCTATTTTCATTAGATTCAAGTTTTAATAAGCACATAAAAATAAGATAAGTATTTTAAATCCAACCAGCCCCTAAAGCAATTGAAATTAAAATCAACATAGTGGCCACAGTGATTTGGAGAAATTTGAGCGTGACTTTTTTCAATAATTTATTGCCGATATAGGCGCCAGCTATAGCCGATAAAGTGGTAATCAAAACCAATTGGATATTATCGATCAGATCGGTTGATAGAAATCTTGTAGCATATACACTCAAACGGGTGAAGTCTACAAAAGTGGAAACCACTACTGCTGTACCGATAAAAGCTTCCTTTGAAAGTCCTGCCTTGATCAAAAATGCAGAACGCAAAGCCCCCTGATTGCCTGAGAGGCCCCCGAAGAAACCGCTCAATGCACCTCCAATCGGGAGTTTTTCTTTACCGAATTGCAACTTTTGGAAATAAGGGATCAAGTCCATCAAAGCAAAAATGATCAGGAGAATGGAAATGAGAAATTTTACCGGTTCGACAATAAAAGTTTTTCCGAACATATCATAACTAAAAAGGGGATCCAAATCCGTGATGTTGAGCAATACCCAAGAGCCCGCAAATGCGGAAATTACCGCAGGAATGCCAAAACGGATCAGTACATCTTTGTTTGCATTTTTACCCACTAAGGCCAGTTTGAACAGGTTATTGAAAAAATGAACCACTCCTGTCAATGCGATGGCCAAATCCACAGGGAAAAAAACCATAAAAACAGGCGTCAATATCGTTCCCAAGCCAAAACCTGAGAAAAATGTCAGGGTGGCGACAAGAAAAGCTGAAAGGGAGATGATTAATATTTCCACGATTACAATGAATATAAGGGTTGGATTTAATTCAACCTTTCCCTTGATTTAATTTTTACTTTTGTTTGTTCCTAAATTAAAGGTATATGTCGAAAATAATTCCATTATTCCCAAAACTATTCAAGCTCAAGATCAACCTTG
The DNA here is from genome assembly GCF_042683085.1 of Shivajiella indica. Classification (NCBI taxonomy): domain Bacteria; kingdom Pseudomonadati; phylum Bacteroidota; class Cytophagia; order Cytophagales; family Cyclobacteriaceae; genus Shivajiella; species Shivajiella indica. Next base: position 25,914 of record NZ_JBHUIV010000003.1, read on the forward strand.
AAAATATGCCTTTCAATATTCACAGAAAGGTTTTGGTACCAACTGATATAGACATGTATGAACTTCATCTGATCATTCAGGTAGCTATGGGCTGGGAAAATTGTCATTTATTTCAGTTTGGTGACAAGAAAAAGAAACCTAAAATTAGGGTCCAACATGATATAGATGAAGACGATTTATCGGGGCATCATTCCGATTCATTTGAAGCAGAGGAGTTGTCTCTTATGGAGTTTCTTAACTATACAGATGGAAAAACCTTCTGGTATTGGTATGACTTCGGAGATGATTGGTGGCACAAAATTTCCATTCAAAAAGTCACAAAAAAGGAATTGGCTGATTTTGACGATACCCCTTTATGTACTGAAGCGGCAGGACTTTGTCCACCTGAGGACTGTGGAGGTCCCTGGGGTTTTGCCCAATTGGCAGAAGCTATTAATGAGCCAAAACATCCGGAATACAAAAATTTCAGGGAATGGCTGGGAATCAAAGGAAGAAAGAAGATTGATTTTGATTATGTAGATATAGATGCCATCAATGACAACCTTGATTTACTTTGGAATGAATGGGTTTTTGGGGATGAGGATTAAATGGTTTTTGTTAAATTACATTTTAAATCACTTGAAAAAAAATGTCATTAATTCCTTCCAAATCCCGCCTTGCCCATATTGTATTTGAGCATGATGATAAGGCATCAAAGAATTTCGATTTATGGGTACTTGTTTTGATCTTAGCCTCCTTGTTGGTGGTTATTTTAGATTCAGAACCTTCCCTTAATGAGAAGTATCATCAGGAATTTTATCTTCTAGAATGGATTTTCACTCTTTTATTTACAATAGAGTACTTTTTGAGATTATGGCTGAGCAATAGGAAATTAGGCTATGTTTTTAGTTTTTATGGAATGGTTGATTTATTGGCAATTATCCCAACCTACTTGAGTTTATTTCTAATCAACACCCAATTTTTAGTTGTTATAAGAGGCTTGAGATTATTGCGGGTGGTAAGGATATTTAAGCTGGCCCGTTATATGAGGGAGGCCGATACGCTCAAAAAAGCACTTATAAATAGCCGAACCAAAATCCAGCTTTTCGTTGGGACTATTTTGACTGTAGTGTTAATAACGGGAACAGTCATGTTTATTGTGGAAGGGCCTGAAAGTGGATTTACCAGTATCGGGGTTTCCATGTATTGGGCAATAGTAACATTGACTACTGTCGGATACGGTGATATCACTCCTCTTACCCCTATCGGAAAATTTCTTTCTGCTGTCATCATGTTGTTGGGCTATGCAATCATTGCTGTTCCAACAGGAATAGTTTCCTCAGAATTAACTGCTGTGAAAAGAGAGTCTAAACAAATCACAAAAAAATTCTGCAAAACCTGTAAAACCAGTAATCTCGATGAAGATTCCAATTATTGCAAATATTGCGGGGAACAGCTTTAATCTTCCACTGCCAAAAACACCATTCTTGAAGTGGGGCCTGTAGTAAAAATAAAGAGTTTATTGGAATGGATTTCAAAATGTGTAGCTTTTTCCAATCCCTCAAAATAATACTTATCGGCATATGCTTCTTCTAAAGTAATGGCGGCCCCTGGATGGTAGTCCTCTTTTTCTATTATTGCCATGTCAATCGAAGGCATCTCCACTGAATAGCATCCTGTAACTTTAGAAAGGAGACCATAGGCATTAAAATTCATCCCATTTTCGCAACCATATTGATTTGGGTCAGATGATTTGGGAAGGAATTCAAGCATCATTTTGGGCGGATTTTCAGGATCTTCGCCCATGAAGTAAAATGAAGCAAATCTTCCTAAGCAGGTGCCATTATCCATATGTCGTAATTCTGAATCCCAGAAACCGATATATTCCCAGGAACTTATAAAAGGGAATTCTCCTTCCTTATCGCTTAGGTCGAATGCGCATACATTAAACCTATTTACTGGAGGAGGCGTGATAATCTCTTCCTGAATTGATGGTTCCTCTTCCCTAATACTACAGGAAAGCAAGAGGCAAAACAAAAAGATAAACCAGGAAGTGGGCTTCATCTCACCAAGATACTCATTATTATGAAATTAGTGGATAATTTATGAATTGGATGAAGAAGCATTTTCCTCACCCTCTATAAATTGTCTTTGGATTTCATCAATTTCCTCGGGTTTTTCCTGTTTCAGCCCTTCATTGAAAAACCTTCCCTGAAATATAAGAATGATAGCCACCCCAACAAAAATGGATGCATCCGCAATATTGAAAATCGGCCAAAGGGCTGTATAACTTCCCCCCCATATTGGTATCCATTCAGGAAGAAAACCCTCCCATATATCAATATAAAACATATCTATTACCTGACCGTGAAACCAAGGCGTAGGGGCATTGAAAGGAGCGTTATTCAGCCAAACCCCATAAAAAATACTGTCAATTAAATTACCAATGGCACCTCCCAGAATCATGGAAATGCAAATGATATACCCTTTGGACATTTTTTTATTGATAATATGGTACAGGTAGTATCCTATTCCAACCATGGCTACCAAACGGAAGGTAGTCAGGATCAGTTTGCCATATTCAGTACCCAGCTGCATGCCAAAAGCCATTCCTGGATTGGTGGTGTAATGCAGTTTAAACCATTCACCAAAGACTTTTATTTGCCCGGGTGTACCGAAATCCATTTGGTAATGAACGACCATTTTCACAGCTTGGTCAATGATGATGACCAAAAGGGCAATTCCAAAATATCTGAAATATTTCATTGATTTCAATTCAAAGCCACAGATTAAGGATTTTTTACGTCAAATTCCCCAATTGTGGCTGATTATTTTATTTATTATACTTTTTCGACTTTAACGGTCAGTTCAAAATCATCCATATCTAAAACCGTTCCCTCGCTGAGGGTACCATTGACCTCCAATGTCAGTGCCTGGGTTTCAGTTTGGATATAGGAGGCAAAATTTTTCAGAGCTGCATCGACCAAATCATCATGTCTGGCAACTTTGATATTTATTTTGTCCTGTACTTCGAGCCCCATGTCTTTACGGAGATTTTGAATCCTGTTGACCAGATCCCTGGCAATGCCTTCCTGCTTCAGATTTTCAGTCAATGTCACATCCAATGCGACAGTCACCCCCTGATCTGAGGCCACGGACCATCCCGGGATATCCTGGGAACTGATCAAAACCTCATCTAAAAGCAGATCAATATTTTCACCTTCCACATTTACTGAAATCTTCCCGTTTCTTTCTATTTCAGCAATTTCTTTCTTGCCCCAACTATTGATAGCCGCAACTACAAAGCGCATTTTCGGGCCCAATTTTTTTCCCAAAACCGGTAGATTTGGCTTCACACTTTTGACCAATATATCAGAAGCGTCATCGATATATTCGACCGCTTTGATATTCACTTCTGATTTGATAAGCTCTTCCACGTGTTGGATTTGCTTCTTTGTCTTTTCATTCAACACCGGGATTAAAATGCGTTGAAGTGGTTGACGCACCTTGATACCGATTTTTGGATTTTTCCTCAAGGAATGCACCAAAGAGGAAATCCTTTGGGCCAAATCCATGCTTTCTTCCAGATCTTTATTGATGAGGCTATAATCAGCCTTTCTCCAATCCGTAAGGTGGATAGATTCTTTGTGATTTTTAGAGGATGCCGTCAGGCTTTTATATAACCAGTCAGCGTAGAATGGTGCAAACGAGGACATCAATTGGGTCAGGCTCAGCAAACATTCATACAATGTTTCGTAAGCGGCCTGTTTGTCCAGACTCATATCTCCTCTCCAGAATCGTTTCCTTGCCAAGCGAACATACCAATTGGACAATTGATCCACCGTAAAATTCATGATCGCTCTGGTTGCCTTGGTGGCATCGTAGTTGTCCATAGCAGATTCCACCTCTGCAATCAAAGATTGAAGCTTGGAAATGATCCATTGGTCCAATTCAGCTCTTTCTGCCACTGGAACCGATTTGTCCATGGCATAAACAAAAGCATCCAAATTGGCATATAGGGCGAAGAAATTATAAGTGTTTTGTAAAGTTCCGAAAAACCTTCTCTGCACTTCAGCCACTCCTTCCAGGTTGAATTTCAGGTTGTCCCATGGATTGGCATTGCTTAACATATACCACCTCAGGGCATCCGGGCCATATTCTTTCAGCGTCTTAAAAGGATCAATGGCATTGCCCAGCCTTTTGGACATCTTATTGCCATTTTTATCCAATACCAGGCCGTTGGCAATGACATTTTTAAAAGCGACAGAATCGAACAGCATTCCCGCTATGGCGTGAAGTGTAAAAAACCAACCTCTGGTCTGGTCTACTCCTTCTGCTATATAATCTGCAGGATAGTTCGCTTTGAAAATATCCTCATTTTCAAAAGGATAGTGCCATTGGGCATAGGGCATGGCCCCGGAATCAAACCAAACATCTATGAGGTCAGATTCTCTGAACATCTTTTCTCCTTTGCTGGACACCAAAACCACCTCATCCACATAAGGCCTGTGAAGATCAACTTCTTTTCCTTCAAAAGGAGAGTCCTTCATAAAACCTTTTGAAATTGACTTGGAAATTTCTTCATTTAGTTCTGCAATTGACCCTATGCATTTTTCTTCTGAACTATCCTCGGTTCTCCAAATTGGTAAAGGTGTACCCCAGAATCTCGATCGGCTCAGGTTCCAATCAACCAGATTTTCCAACCAATTGCCAAATCTTCCTGTACCGGTTGCCTCCGGTTTCCAGTTGATGGTTTTATTGAGTTCCACCAACCGGTCTTTGTAAGCAGTGGTTTTTATAAACCAGCTTTCTAAAGGATAGTAAAGGATAGGTTTATCTGTTCTCCAGCAATGTGGATAGCTGTGTTCGTATTTTTCAACCTTAAAGGCCTTGTTTTCATTTTTCAGGATGATGGATATGATGATGTCTGTGTTTTTATATTCAGCAGCCTGCTCATCATCATCGGTGTAATTTTTAACATAAAAATCATTTTCACCAAAATTCTTGTGGGCATGTATACCATGTTCCTTCATTTTGGCGGCGAGATATTCTCCTACTACAGGGAGGAATTTTCCCTGTTTATCCACCACTGGTACCTCATTGCCCAGTTCATCCTTTACAAAAACTCCGGGGACGTTATTCTGCACCAAAGTTCTAAAATCATCTGCACCAAAGGCCTTCGCCAAATGAACAATCCCCGTACCATCCTCAGTAGTGACATAATCTCCCGAAACAACAGTGAAAGCCGGATAGGGCAAAGCGATTCCTTGAATTGGGAACAATTGTTCGTATTCCCAACCCAACATATCTTTTCCTTTGAATTCAGAAATTATTTCATAAGGGATTAATTTATCTCCGGCTTTGAAATCTTCCAGGGTGAGATCTTTTGCTTTTGGATTAAAGTAAGCCCCCATTCTTGCTTTGGCAAGAATAGCTGTCATTGGTTCATAGGTGTAAGGATTAAAAGTTTTCACTTTTACATAATCCAGATTTTCCCCTATAGCCAAGGCAGAGTTGGAAGGTAATGTCCATGGAGTAGTTGTCCAAGCCAAAATATAGGTGTTTTCCTGCCCTTTAAGCTTGAATTGAGCGGTGATGGAAGTGTCTTTGACATCTCTGTAACAACCAGGTTGGTTAAGTTCATGGGAACTTAATCCCGTACCGGCTGCCGGGGAGTATGGCTGAATGGTGTAACCTTTATAGAGCAACCCTTTTTCGTAGAGCTTCTTCAATAAATACCAAAGACTTTCAATGTAATTAGAGTCAAAAGTGATATAGGGATCATCCAAATCAACCCAATAGCCGATTTTTTCAGTAAGGTCATCCCACTCGTTTTTGAACCGCATTACTGTCTCCCGGCATTTTTGGTTGTATTCTTCAACAGAGATTTTTTTTCCGATATCCTCTTTAGTAATTCCCAGCTCCTTTTCAACCTGCAGCTCCACAGGAAGTCCATGGGTATCCCATCCTCCTTTTCTTTTCACCTGAAAACCTTTTAGGGTTTTATACCGGCAGAAAATATCTTTCAAAGTCCTTGCCATTACATGGTGGATACCCGGTGTTCCGTTTGCCGACGGGGGACCCTCAAAAAAGGTAAATGTTTCCGCTCCTTCCCTGTTGGCTACGGATTTATTGAAAATATCGTTTTCTTTCCAGTATTGCAGGATGCTTTCTCCTATCTGTGGATAATCAACTTGTTTGTACTCCTGGTATTTTTTCACGGTATTCCTTGCTTTTTTTAAATTTTGAACAGGCAACTTACCTTTTCAAAAACAAGCAGATCAGATAAAGATTGCCTCTCTATGGGACAAGTGGCTCTTTCTCAGAAATGCAGGCGCAAAGTTAAGATATTTTATAGCAAATGGGATAATTTAATACGGAATTCAGTGTTGAAGTTGGCCTATCTTTTGCTATGTTGGAGGTTTATTCGCGATGTGAATAATTTTTAACAATGAAGAAAACTATTTTAAACCCTTTAGTGGTAAGGGAAATCCTTGAAAGGGCAGATCAACTTCAGCCACAAAGTCAGGCATTGTGGGGCAAAATGAATGTAACAGAGATGCTGTCCCATTGTAATTTGGCGCATCAATCGATTTTAAAAGCCCCCAAAGCCTCTGTTAAAGCAACATTCAAACAAAAGCTTGCGAAGCTATATTTTTTCTATTACAAAAAAGAATTCCCCCGCTATGCAAAAGGACCTGAAAAGTTTGATATGAGGGGTAAAGTGGATGCTCTATTATTTGAAGAAGAAAAATCCAAGTTTTTTCATATTGTCAAAAAATTCTCCAACCTGGAAAGCCAAATGGAAGCTGTACATCCAAGATTGGGCCCTCTGAACCACAAGTATTGGGGCAAGTTTGTCTGGATGCATTTAGACCACCACTTAAGGCAGTTTGGGGTTTGATAAATTACCAATTACCAATTACCAATTTCTAATTTTCAATTTTCAAAATCCAACTTGCAAAGTTCAAAACATTGAAATTTTGACATTTGGTAATTGTGTTTTGATTAATTGGACTTTGTTTTGGTATGGTCTTTTTTTGTGATAAAAATCATCTCTATAGGAGATAATATTCTAAATATGAAGGTGGTAATTTTTTTAAATTTAGGTTGATTCCTGCTAGGAGTTGGGAGGTTCAACCTTGAAAAATTAAGGTGATAAGAAAACTAGATTTTTTATTTAGCTGGCATTTTCAACTATATAAAGAATGGACAAATTTATAATCCTTTTAATCATTATGCTCACTTCTCCTTCCCTTGCTTTTTCCCAAAAAGCAAAGCAAAAACCGAAGGATATTTATTTAGTATGGGTTAATAAAATGGACAAAAGTGAAACCATAATGGGTAATTTGCTGGATTTGGGAGAAGATCAAATTATTATGCGGACTGAAGGAGGTACTTACCTTGTAATTCCGGTTAAGGAAATTCGAACTCTTAAGTTTAATGAAAAGGACGCAGCTAAGAAAGGGGCGATGAGGGGAGGAGCGCTAGGTTTGGCAGGAGCTGTTATAGGAGGGGTAGTTTATCTATTCAGTGGTGAAAAATCGGAAGATGCCGGCAGTGAAATTGGTGGCTTTATTGCTGCAACTGTAGGCCTTACGGCTATTCTTGCTGCTTATGGGGCTATGCAGAGTTCGGGAAAAGACAGCTATCTCATTAAGGGAAGAATTGATGAATATCAGAAGCTTAGAGAAAGTTTGCAAAGGTACGTCATGAAAGATGAGGTAATTGAAACTGGTTTGGAAAAAACCGAACATTTTTGAGTAATGATCTGGACAAAAAGAGAAGAGCCTTTTCTTATACATGAGAAAAGGCTCTTGTAGTTTAATAAATGATTATCAATCCAAAAACCTCCAACTACTTTTGAAATCCTTTGGAATATCACCCTTCATTCTTGCCCTGAGCAGCTCTATAGGGGTATAATTTTGGGTAATAAAGAAATCGTGAAATTCTTTTTCGCTCATATTGCCACCTTCTACCATTTCCTTTCTTAATCCATACACCTGTAAGCCTCCAATCATGTATGCCAATTGGTATAAGGGACCATAGCTTCCTTCAAAGGACCTTCTGACTTCAGCTTCTGCATTGGCACGTTCATGACCAACCCTGTCCACCAGGAAGTCTATGCATTGCTGAGGTGTCCATTTGCCAAGATGGTAATTGAGCGAGAATACGATCCTGGCAGCCCGGTGCATTCTCCAGAATAACATTCCAACCCTATCTTCGGCGTTTCTAGGAAAATTTTTATCCCAAAGATTGAATTCCCAATATAAGGTCCAGCCCTCCACCCAAAATGGCGTATTGAATACCCTTCTGTGCGGAAAGTGGCGTTGATTCATAAATTGTTGCATATGATGTCCAGGTATCAGTTCATGTTGAACGGTTGCCCTGGAAAAATGCGGGTTGTTGCCACGCATACTCATCATCTTTTCTTCATGCGTCATGGTGGAGGTGGGATAGGAGATGATGATGGTTTCCCCGCCAAGGAAGAAAGGACTTACCTTTTGCCTTTCAGCAGACATCATGGTCGTTCTCCAGGTTTCCTTGGCCATATCCGGAATGGTCAAAAGATCTCTTGACTCCAAAAACTCAATGGCTTCCTCTGCCATCTCTGCGACCATTTGGGGCCATTCCCCGGCTGGCACATACGTGTTTTTCACATATTCGAGGGCTGCTTTCCAATCCTTGCCAAATCCTAGTTCTTCTGAAGCTTTGATCATTTCCGCTTCGCACCAGGCATATTGCTTTTCCCCTTCTTTGAGTAATTCTTCTGCAGTGTATGGAATCATATTATAGGCCAATTCTTTTTCAATAGCCAGTTTGCCAACTGGTTTTCCGATGATTCCAGATCCATCGTCCTTCACCACAGTATTTTCAAAGTGATTTTTCAAAAAGGCTGCATATCCCTGAAGTGTTTCATTCATGCTTTCCATGGGTTTTTTCATCCACCAGGTGAATTCCGGATCATAGTCATTATAAAAATTGTAGGCTTCCTCTGTACTTTTCCGTAAAGCATCCACGGTTTGGGAGGCCAGATCAGCCTTTTGCCAGGAATCATAAGGCTTTGACTTTTTTAAAGATTCCCAATTGGATTTAATTGTATCTTCGGTTTTAGTGAAGGAAGCAGCAAGTTCTTGGGCATTTGGCTTAATGGCCATCCTCCTGCTTTGGTAGAACTTTTCCAGATCAGCCTTGAAATCCACTACGTGACTTACTTGCATGAAATCCTCATAGGCCAGTCCATGGAAGAAAAGTTCTTTTTCCAGATGGTTTTTGAAAAGTTGGTAATCCATTTTTCCATCCAAAGAATAAGACTCATAGGGCATGTTTTCCAGGGCTTTTAACCAGTCTTTATAGAGTTTGTCTAAGCGCTGAAAATATTCATCGGATAGTGGGTTACTGTACTTTCTGGCCAATGCTCCTTTGTCTGCCAGATAGCTGCTGATAGCCGGATAGAGCTCTGTGGCAAATGAAGTTCCGAAAATTAAAATACTAAGTAGTAAGGAAACTAAACTTTTTTTCATGACTGAAACGTGTTGAATACATTTAGGAGGATATAATGTAGAAATAAATTTCATAAAAGTTATGTCAAAGGCAAACTCATCATAATCACTATAATAACTTTGATCTATACTCCTTTGGAGTTTCCCCTTGTACTTTCTTAAATGCCCTGTTGAAATATGATAGATTCTGAAATCCGCATTGGAATGCTATCTGGGAAACGGAAAGGTCAGAGTCCTGTAATAACTGGCATGACTGATGGATACGGACCTGGGTAAGGAATTCGGTAAAAGTCTTACCTGTTCTTTCTTTGAAAAACCTGCAAAATGCCTCTTTACTCAGGTTGCCAATATCTGCGACTTCCTGTAATGAAATGTTTTGGCGACTTTCTGAAAGAATATATGACATCACTCTCCCCATTCTTTTTCCTTCGGTTTCTGAATAATCTTTGTATGGGATAAGTTTATTGAGTAATAGCATATCTTCCCTTTTTTGCAAATAATTGAGGATCTGAAGAGCCAATAAAATCCTTTTTAAACCTTCTTTTTCACCAATATCGTTAAGGGAATCAAGGATTTTTGATTTGGTTTCCCCTACTACCCTGAAGCATCCTTTGGTATGTTGCTTCCATTGGAGTAATCCTGAAAATTCTTCTACCTCCAGTAGACTTTTCCCCAAAACCTGAAAATCAAAATAAAGTGAAAATCCCAAAGAGAATTTATCAGAAGTAAGGTCAAAGAATTCAGGATCAGACCTAAACACATGGGGCATGTTGGCTGAAAAAAGAAACATATCTCCTGGCTCAAACCTGCCCAGATAATCTCCTACCATAAGATGGCCTTTACCTTTTTTAATTAGAGTCAACTGCCACTCAGGATGTTGGTGCAATTTGTCATAAAAATACTTGGCTGCATCCACTTGAAATCGGACAAATTCTTTGTTTGACTTAGGGATTTTAAAGGGGATGACTTTTCGTTTCATAAATAGAATGCAGAAATTTGAATAAATTGTTGTTCTTATAGCCTTTTGGCGATTTTATTAAGTGCTAATTTGATATAATATTATTAATTTGAGAGCAAATAATTTTCAAAAAAATCAATATAGTATTAGTAAAGACTAATTGTGTGGAAGAAAAAAGTTAGTCTTAACTTTACCTTTGGGAAAAATCAATAACTATGAATTGGCAAGGCGTATTTCCGGCAGTAACTACCAAGTTTCATCCTGATGGCAGCTTGGATATGGACATGTTTTTTAAGAATCTGGACTTTCAATTGGAATCCGGAGTTCATGGGATAATTCTTGGTGGGACTTTAGGGGAATCATCGGTGCTTTCTTTGGAAGAAAAAATCCAATTGACCTGCGGAACAGTTAGGCACATAAATGGTAGGGTCCCGGTTATTTTAAATATAGCTGAAGGAGCCACTAGGGATGCTGTTTTCTGGGCAGAAAAGGCCAAAGAAATGGGGGCATCAGGTTTAATGTTGCTTCCTCCGATGCGCTATTCAGCAGATCACAGAGAGGTAGTCACTTATTTTAAAACAGTAGCCAATAGCACGGACCTTCCCATTATGATTTATAATAATCCAGTAGATTACAAGACTTTGGTGACCTTGGCCATGTTTGAGGAATTGGCCGAATGCCCCAACATTCAAGCAATTAAAGAATCTACCCGTGATATTTCCAATGTGACCAGAATGAGGAACCGCTTTGGGGACCGATTCAAAATTCTTTGCGGTGTGGACACCCTGGCGATGGAAGAACTGGTCATGGGAGCTGATGGCTGGGTGGCCGGCTTGGTTTGTGCATTTCCCAAAGAAACTGTTGCAGTATATAATCTAGTGAAGGAAGGTAATTACGAAGAAGCCTTAAAAATTTACCGTTGGTTTTTGCCTTTATTGGAACTGGATATTCACCCGAAATTGGTTCAGTATATCAAATTGGCCGAACAAATGGCAGGTATTGGTACCGAATGGGTACGTGCCCCAAGATTGACATTGGTTGGCGAAGAAAGGGTAAAGATAGAGAATATTATCAAAAGGGGTTTGGAACATAGGCCAAATATTGTAAATACCATGGTGTATTAAATGAATGAAATTATTACATGTCGCAGGAAAGCAAAAATACTCTTATCCTAAAGACCGGATAGCGAAATAAAAATAATTAGGACTAGCCCACAGTTTATATTTCTCTTATATTTCTGCTTTCTTTTCATTTAAGCTCTAAATCATTAATAACCAAAAACCATGAATTTTGACCAAATATTTGAATCTGCCCAATCTGCCTTTCTATTCTATAAAAATCTTCCTGGCAAAGAAAAAGGAGCTTTTTTAAGGAGAATTGCAGATGGGTTGGAAGCAGAAAAAGTAGAATTGATTGGCCTTGCTTCTCAAGAATCCAATTTACCTGAAGGAAGAATCACCGGTGAATTGGGAAGAACAGTAGGGCAGGTTAGACTATTTGCCCATTTGGTTGAAGAAGGAAGTTGGTTGGAGGCTACCATTGATCATGCGGATCCAGAACGTGTACCTGTTCCAAAGCCGGACATCAGAAGATTTCTGACGCCGCTCGGCCCAGTGGTTGTTTTTGGAGCAAGTAACTTTCCATTGGCATTTTCAACAGCCGGAGGGGATACGATTTCTGCTCTCGCTGCCGGATGTCCTGTGATATATAAAGCTCATCCGGCTCATCCAGAGACCTCGAAATTGGTAGGGCAGGTCATCCATAAAGCAGTAATAGATTCCTCCCTTCCAATAGGAATATTCACCCATGTAGAAGGTGGCATAGATACCGGTCAGGCATTGGTCAGGCATCCATTGGCTAAGGCTGTGGCATTTACAGGTTCCTTTGCGGGTGGTAAAGCCCTATTTGATGCGGCAAATCAAAGGACAGAACCAATTCCTGTATTTGCCGAAATGGGTTCAGTTAATCCCATCATTGCTTTGAAAGAAAAATTGGGATCAGATATCTCTGGACTGGCCAAGCAATTTGTTGCTTCTTTGACCTTAGGGGCAGGGCAGTTCTGTACCAATCCTGGTTTGATAATGGTTCCAGGGGTTCATGCAGAAGAATTCGCCAAAGCTGTGAAGCAGGAACTTCAGCAAATCGTTGCCGCACCTATGCTGCATGAGGGTATTGCTTCGGCATACTACAATGCCATTGCTATTTTGCAGGAAAGAAGGGAGTTGGAGTGGGTTCAGATCGTGGAAGCCAAGGATCTGATCAAAGCATTTCCGGCCTTGGCAAAAATCAAAGCCATAGACTGGTTGGAAGATGACCATTTTCAACAAGAAGTATTTGGTTCATTTGCTTTGATGGTAGTGTATGAGCATTTCAATGAGTTATATGCCATTGCCCAAAGACTGCATGGCCAATTGACCATTACCTTATGGGGTGAGGAGGAAGAATTGGCCAAGAAAGTTGACCTTATCAACCAACTGGAGGAGAAATGTGGAAGATTGCTTTTTAAAGGAGTACCTACCGGTGTTGAAGTGGGTTATGCCATGCAACATGGAGGACCTTATCCCTCTACCACTGACAGCCGCAGTACTTCCGTTGGTGTCTATGCAATCAAACGTTTTGCCCGGCCCATTGCCTTTCAGGATATGCCCAATAGCTTATTGCCTGATGCATTGAGGGAAGAAAATCCACTTGGGATTTGGAGGACTGTTGATGGGAATTTTCAAAATTAATGTAGAAACCTGCCCTAACCTTAATCACAAATTGATATTGGTGGATATTCATTGATATTTTCGGATATTTTTCAATTGTAGTAGGCCAATATCATAATATCCCAATATCTACAAATATCAATTAGACATGAAAAAAACATTTCAATGTATAGATGCCCATACATGTGGCAACCCGGTTCGCTTAGTGTCCGGAGGTGTTCCCTTTTTGAAGGGGACCAATATGTTGGAAAAGCGTCAGTATTTTTTGGATAATTTGGACTGGATTAGGACAGGTCTAATGTTTGAGCCCAGAGGTCATGATATGATGTCGGGTTCCATGTTGTTTCCGCCCCATGATCCGCAAAATGATTTTGCAGTACTCTTTATAGAGACGTCAGGATGTCTTCCTATGTGTGGACATGGGACCATCGGAACGATAACTATTGCCATAGAAGAGGGACTCATAGAACCCAAAACGCCCGGTTTTCTAAGGATGGAAGCACCTGCTGGTTTGGTATTAGTGGAATATAAACAAGAAGGCAAGAGAGTGAAATCTGTCAAATTAACCAATGTCAAAAGTTATTTGGCAGCTGAAAACCTTGAGATAGAAATTGAAGAATTAGGCAGACTGACTGTAGATGTAGCCTATGGGGGAAATTTTTATTGTATTGTCGATCCACAGGTAAATTTTCCTGGATTAGAGCATTTTAGGGCAGAGCAACTCATTTCAATGGCCAGGAACCTCCGGAATAAAATGAATGAAAAATACGATTTTGTTCATCCGGAATATGCTAAAATTCGAGGCCTTTCCCATGTGATGTGGACAGGGAAAATAATTGACGAGGGCAGTACAGCAAGAAATGCGGTGTTTTATGGAGATAAGGCAATTGACCGTTCACCTTGTGGAACCGGCACCTCGGCCAGAATGGCCCAATGGTATGCCAAAGGTTGGTTAAAACCGGGACAGGATTTTATTCACGAAAGTTTTATTGGTTCCAAGTTTACTGGAAGGATTGAAGCGGTAACTGAGATTGGCGGAAAACCTGCTATCATTCCAAGTATTGAAGGATGGGCTATCATTACGGGTTATAACACAATTTTTTTAGATGATGAAGATCCTTATGTGCATGGTTTTCAGGTTATTTAGAGAAGCAAGAGATTAGATACGAGAGAAAACAAAATTTGACAAAATGATGAAAGAAAGGTAGTGGATTAAAGAGGTTGGAAATTTTGAATTTCAAGATCTCTATCTCGTTTTGATTTACTTCATACCTTTTCAAAATATTATTTAATAAATGAATTGATCGGTCAGGTAAATTATTTTTTTTTCCTCTCATTCCACTGCCAAATCACTTTTTTTGACTCTGAATTATTTAAAAGATTACAAAAAGGGCCTTTTTTTTATTAGAGGAAATAGCCTAAATTTCTATAAAGAAATGAATGTAATTCATGAAAAAATACTTATCAATTATTGATCATAGAACTTATTTGGTAGTTCTGATTACCATAATTGTCAGTTTCGTCACCCTGAAGTATGATTTTTCCTACAATTTTGATTTAACTGTTATCAGTATTGCCATTGTTTTTCCTTTGGTTTTTACCATAAGGGGTGCTTTCAGAAGAAGAGAAAGGGCTTTGGAATATTTGGCCAAATTTAAAGCAGGGTTGATTTCCCTGAATTCAAGTTTTTATGAAAACAGTAAATTAGAGGTAGCTGAAAAAGATGAAATTTTCCAGGTGATCCATAATATCAATACCTATTTTCTAGGGTACCTCGGACCTGAATCTTTAAATTTGGATAGGACAAAAGAAGAGATTGTCAAAATTTTCAGATTTATAGACAACAGATCGGATAAATTCAGTTATTCCAGTGCCATGAGATGTCATGGATATCTCAATGATGTCCATCAGTCCATTGAGTTTTTAGCAGCAGTAAAGCTTCATGGAACGCCATTGGTTATCAGGGCCTATACCCTGATTTTTATCTTTATCTTTCCTTTGATTTACACTCCTGCTATTTACTATAATCTGAACCAATCAAATGATTTCCATGAGCCTATTTTAGTTTATACCCTGGCTTTTTTGACCTCATTTATCCTTATTTCCTTGTTTAATATTCAGGAACAGTTGGAAAACCCTTTTGACCAAATAGGGGTAGACGATATACAGTTGAAAGGATTTCAATTGGATAAAAACCATATGTGATGGTATTGCATGCCATATATCGGCTGTTTCTTTTATGGGTAGTTATTTGCCATGGCGCATTTGGTTTTCAAAATCAGGCCTTATTTGAGTCTGAAGATCCGATTCAGATTTCCTTGGCTATAAATATTAGCGAACTGAAAAATTCAAAGTCAGATACCGTCTTTTTTGGTTCGATGCTCCTTTACCGATTCAATAATCAACTCCCTTGGGATTCCATACCAGTGGAAGTCAGAGCTCGGGGGAACTTTAGAAGAAAAAACTGTACGGTTCCTCCAATTAGATTAAAAACAAATAAAGAAGCCGCCCTTGGCACAATTTTTCAACAGAATAAAAGTTTAAAACTCGTTCTTCCCTGCCGGGCAATGGAATTGTATAACGAATTGATAGTTAAAGAATATGTATGTTATAAAATATATGAACATATCAGTCCTTATCATTTCCGAACAAGAATGGTTGATCTGACATTGATAGATGTTGGGAAAAGAAAAACCAATACTTATCATTTGAAAGCATTTTTATTGGAAGATGATGATGACTTGGCAAAAAGATTTCAGGGTCATATTGTGACTCCCAGGGAAATACTTCCGGAATCTGTTGAAGATACTACCGCTGTTAGGCAGGATTTTTTTGCGTTTATGATTGGAAATACCGATTGGTCCAACAGGGTGCAGCATAATGTTAAAATTTTACAGATAGGAAGAAATAAATATTATCCTTTGCCTTATGATTTTGATAATTCAGGTTTTGTGAGTGCTCCCTATGCCGTTCCCAATGATAGAATACCTGTTAAAACTGTACAAGAAAGGTATTATCTAGGTTATTGCAGGGATAAAGGACTCTTTGAAAAGGTAAGAAATGAATTTTTGGAGAAAGAGGATATACTGAAAAAGGAAATTGATAATTTCAGTTCGGGACTTTCCCCAAGCCACTTTAAAGATTCCCATCAATACTTAGAAGAATTCTATGCTATCATTAAAAATGAAAGACTTTTTGAAATGAATATTTTAAAAAAATGCAGGTTAGATTAAGATCAAACTTTTTACTATAAGTGTCACATTTTCTTTCAATTAGTCACTGAATTTTACGGGTTAGAGTTGGTTCATAAAGATCGAATTACGATATTTAATAGAAAAACCACCTCTATGAAATACCATCTCAGAATTAACCTCATATTATTCCTGTTATTGATTTTTCAGGGATATGCAAATGGGCAAGGAAAAAGTGAATTGCCCTTATTTTCCGAGAGTCAGCCTTTGGAAATGCGGTTAAGTTTTTCGAGTAAGGATTTGAAAAAAGAAAAAGCAGATTCAGTTTATTTTCCCTCAATCATGCATTATAAGATTCCTGGAGGATCCTGGGACTCTATTAAGGTAGATATTAGGGCTAGGGGAAATTTCAGAAGGAATCAATGTTTTTTTCCTCCGATTAGGGTCAAGATCAAAAAGAAAGATGGCAATGGGACGGTTTTTGAGGGTAATAAGGCACTCAAGCTTGTGGTTCCATGTAAAAATGCCAAAGCTGACAATGATCAGATTGTCAAGGAATACATGTGCTATAAAATGAACGAGCAGGTTTCTCCTTTCTTTTTCAGTACAAGAGCGGTAAATCTGATTTTGACAGATGAAAGCACAAAGAATCCAAAATCTTATGAAGTAAAGGCTTTTTTAATTGAGGATGATGATCTGGTAGCGGAAAGAGCTGGAGGGAAAATAGCAGGAGGAAGACAAATCCTTCCAGGGAGGTTACAGGAAATTGCTGCAGTCCAGGTAGATTTTTTCCAGTTTATGATTGCCAATACAGATTGGTCTGCTGTTGCACAGCATAACATCAAGATTATACAAATGCCAACCAATGATTTTGTTCCTGTTGCTTATGATTTTGATATGAGTGGGATTGTGAATTCCTATTATTCAACCACAAGCGAAATGTTAAATATATCAAGTGTCAGAGAACGCCTATATCGTGGATTTTGCAGGTCAGAGGCAGCCATGCAACAGGTGAGACAGGAATACCTTGCAGCTGAATCCAATATCATGCAAGTGGTCAATGGATTTGAATCCGAACTTGGTCCTAAAGAGGTTTCCGATATTAAGAAATACATGGAGGATTTTTTCGCGATTCTCAAAAGTGATAAATTATTTTCAGAACAAATTTTGTCAAAATGTAGAACCAATTGATAATTGCTCTACAAACTTCACGAATGTGGAAAAAATGATTTCAGCTAAAAAGATTATTGAAATGTAGCCAGTAAAAAAAAGGATTAATTATTTAATGCTGTTTCTATGAATTATAGATTTTACCTTGTTTTTACTCTGGTATTTTTTTTGTCCGGTAAGACTTTCATTGGTTTCGCCTTTCAGGATTCGCCACTTTTTTCAAGTGAGAAGCCTTTGGAATTGGAATTGGTAACATCCCTTGAAGAATTAAAGTTATCAAAGTCAGACACGGTTTTTTTTTCCACTCTTCTCAGGTACCTAACAGAAGAAGGGGAATGGGATTCTTTGGAAGTAAGCCTCAGGGCAAGGGGAAATTCAAGAAGGGAAAAATGTCAGTTTCCTCCCATAAGGATGAAAATCAAAAAGAAAGATTCTAATCATACAATTTTCAGGGAAGATAAGGCTTTGAAACTTGTGATTCCCTGTCAATACAGCTTTGCATTCAATGACTTAATCATGAAGGAATATGTTTGTTATAAGTTTTATGAGTCAGTCACACCCTATCATTTCAAGACCAGATTGGTTAACCTCACCTTGACTGACAATAAAAACAGGAAAAGCAAAACATATAATCTTAAGGCATTTATTATTGAGGA
Organism: Shivajiella indica; assembly: GCF_042683085.1. Classification (NCBI taxonomy): domain Bacteria; kingdom Pseudomonadati; phylum Bacteroidota; class Cytophagia; order Cytophagales; family Cyclobacteriaceae; genus Shivajiella; species Shivajiella indica. The sequence goes on from NZ_JBHUIV010000003.1 coordinate 44,079, forward strand.
TGATGACAATTTGGCTAAAAGATTCGATGCAAAAATATCCAAAGCCAAGTTGACCTTGCCCAACGCAATTAATGACACCTTATCTTTACAGCAGGATTTTTTCGCTTTTATGATTGGGAATACAGATTGGTCAAATACCAGTCAGCACAACGTCAAAATCATGGATATTAAAGGAGGAAAAAAAGTGCCTGTTCCCTATGACTTTGACCTTTCAGGTTTTGTTAATGCACCTTATGCCCTACCTTATGATTATCTTCCTATCAAGTCGGTTACGGAAAGACTTTATAGAGGGATTTGCCGGGAATCAGATCTCATTCAATATGTTAAAAACCAATTTTTAATGAATGAACAGATTTTTACGGAAACCCTCAATTCTTTTCAAAAAGAAATAAGTTCAAATGATTTCAAAATTGCGAAGAATTACCTGAATAGCTTTTTTGACATTTTAAAAAACGATCGGGAATTTAATAATCAGATTATTGCCAAGTGTACTCCTTACAACATCCAATAATTTTTTTGAAATAAACCATTGTCCATCAGAAAGTTTTGGTTAAGTAATTAGGCGTCAATAAAGTATCAGTACCTGTCAATTTTTCTTAACTTTTCTTACCCACTAAATATTATCTTTACAGTCCAAAATAGCAATGAACAAATTGCTAATTTGGACAACTTATTCCCGTTAATCAGGTTCTTATTTTACTAGGTACATTGTACATATTGTCTGTCTTATCGGATTATATTTGGACCTTGTATTGGACACATGGTACATCACATCAAATGAAACCAACCATCATCATCGGCGGGGGCATTATCGGCCTCTTTACTGCATATTATCTAATTGAACAAGGGGTTGAAGTCATCATTGTCGACCAAAGCGATATGAAAGTTACAACTTCTACGGGCAATGCCGGTATGATTGTGCCCAGTCATATCATTCCACTTTCTGCTCCTGGTATGATTGCCAAGGGGATTGCCTGGATGTTTTCCTCAAAAAGTCCTTTTTACATTCATCCGAAATTAGACCGAAAGCTCTTAGAATGGTCTTGGCTCTTTTACCGTTCTGCCAATGCCGGACACGTTGAAAAATCCATTCCTTATTTAAAAAATATTTCCTTACTCAGTAAGGCTTTGTACCAGGAGTTTAGGTTGCAACATTCCGATGCCGTAGACCTGGAAATGGCAGAAAAAGGATTGATGATGCTCTACCAAACAGCTGAGGTAGAAAAGGAGGAAATAGAATTTGCCCATTTAGCCCAAAAGCATGGACTGGAAGCAGAAGTACTCAGCCCATCTGATATTTCCAAAATTGAACCCAATCTAGAAGTGAAAGCCAGAGGTGCAGTGATGTTTCCTGGAGATGCCCATCTTTCTCCTGCCAACTTATATAATTTCCTAAAAAAATACCTTCTGGAAAAAGGTGTACAATTCCTGCCCAACAGGAAAGTACTTGGCTTTGAGAAAAATGCTGGTAAAGTGACCGCTGTACTCACGGAAGAGGGGAGCATGCCTGCGGAAAAGTTCATACTTTGTGGTGGTGCCTGGTCTGCGGAACTTGCCCAAAAACTTGGATTTAATTTGCCCATGATGGGGGGAAAGGGCTACAGCTTTATGCAGGAAAACCAACCTGAAATCAAACAGGCAGCGATTCTTACTGAAATGAAAGTAGCTGTCAGTCCCTATGGTAAGCAGGTAAGATTTGGAGGTACTATGGAAATTGCTGGGACCGATGAGTCCATAAATATCAACAGGGTAAAAGGAATCTTTGAATCCATCAACCGGTACTATCCTGATTTTGAATCAAAATTTCCTGAAAAAGACCAGATCTGGAAAGGTTTAAGACCCTGTTCACCGGATGGTATTCCTTACATCGGAGCTGCGCCTGGTTACCAAAATCTTTGGTTTGGTACCGGTCATGGCATGATGGGGGTAAGTATGGCACCTGCCACCGGGAAAATCCTTGCCGACCTTCATGAAGGCAACACTTCTCCTATGGATATCAAGGCTTTTGAGGTGGGGAGATTTTAATCCAATACTTCTCTGATTCATTGATAATTTTTTATTGTAAAGAATATTACTGTAATTTGCATTACAGTAATGAAAATTGCAATATATTGAATTATGAGATTTTATGATAGAGAAGAAGAATTAGTTTTCTTGGAAAAACAGGAACAAAGGTCAAGAGTTACAGCTCAGCTTACCTTAGTCATTGGAAGGAGAAGAATTGGCAAGACTTCACTTCTCAAAAAAAGTATAGAAGGGAAGAAAGCTTTGTATTTTTTTGTTGCCAAAAAATCAGAGTCCCTTTTGGTAGAGGAGTTTTCAGAAATAATAAGGACCAATTTGAATATTTCATGGTATGGGGAGTTGAAATCCTTCAAAGACATCTTTGGGATTTTGATGGATCATGCTGTAAAAGATCCATTTACTTTAGTCATTGATGAATTCCAGGAATTTTTGAATATCAATTCCACAATTTTTAGTGATATGCAAAATATCTGGGACAGTAAAAAGGAGGAGTCAAAGATTAATTTAATTATCTGTGGGTCCATTTATTCTATGATGAAGAGAATATTTGAGGATGCCAAAGAACCTCTTTTTTCCCGTGCAACAGGGAAAATTCGACTTCAGCCATTTGGTACAAAAACTATCAAAGAAATTTTAGCTGATCACAAACCTGGTTACAGCCCATCCGATTTATTTGCATTATTTACGCTAACTGGAGGAGTTGCAAAATATCTTGAAAATATGGTTAATGCTTCAGCCTTTAATTTAGATGATATGCTGGATGAAATTTTTCAATCCAATTCATTAATGGTGGAAGAAGGTAAGCATGTCCTTATTGAGGAATTTGGGAGAGATTATTCTACCTATTTCTCTATACTGAGTTTAATAGCTTCTTCCAAAACCTCTAGACCTGAAATCGAATCCATTTTGGAAATGAGCATAGGAGGCTATTTGGAAAGACTTGAAAATGAATTTGGGATCATCAAAAAAATAAAGCCGATTCTATCCAAACCTTCTAGTCGCCGGATTAAATACAGGATTGAGGATAATTTTCTGAATTTTTGGTTCAGGTTTATTTACAAGTACAGAAGTATCGTTGAAATAGAGAATTTCGATTTGATCAAGCAGATTGTAAAAAGAGATTTTTCAGGTTATTCTGGCTTTGTATTGGAGAAATATTTTTATCAAAAACTTAAAGAAACTAAAGCATATTCCAAGATTGGAACCTATTGGGAAAAAGGTAACCAAAATGAGATCGATATTGTTGCCGTCAATGAGTTTGAAAAGAAACTAATGATTGCAGAAGTGAAGTTGAACAAAGAAAAGTTTAATTTACCTTCCTTGATGAAAAAATCGGAGCATTTACTTTTTAAATTCCAAGGTTTTGAAATTGAATACAGATGTCTTTCATTGGAGGATTTGTAAGTTAAAAAATCACATAATTGAGGCCTAAAAAATTAGCGCTTGGGATATCCTGAGAGAAATTGGGAGATTGGTAAAGGGACCAAAAAATCTTTAATTTTGGTGTCACCGAAAAATCAATTTTGAACATAACATTATTATTCTCCAATATTCCATTATACCCAAAAATCCGAAAACCTAGCATGACTGCAACATTGTTGCCTATCAGGTCAGACTCTTGCCCTACACCCAAAAAATAATCCTGGGCTATTTCAAATGGTTTTTCGCCATCCGGAATATGGGACAGAAGACCATTGAATGCCAAAAAGAGAGTGTGTTTATTTATATTTGTCTTTTTTGTCCTTAACCTGAAATTGACCCTTGGCTGAAAGTTCATTCCTACACTATACCCAAAAACATACCCTGCACCAAGTTCAAGGTTTGTTCGGGGATAGTAGGGGTTTTCCCGAGAACGGAAAGTGTCTATCCTGAAATTACCTTCCTCATCTATTATCAAAGCTTTGTTGAAGTTTTTTCTGACATATTCTTTATACCAATAATTTTCTGATGCATGGGATTTGATTACATCATTAATACCAGAACTTTTTAGAATTAATAGTTCATCAATTTCCCCAAGGAAAAAATCAATTTCCATCAAGTAGGAATAATAAGTAAGGGTAATCTTATGCCGAAAAACAGGAAGCATTTCTTCTCCGACTATGGCATATCTTGCTTCAGGAAGGACCCGAGTCTTTATTCTTTCTGATTCTGGGCTGAAAACAATTTCATAATTGTTGGCCGTGAAATTCAGTTCTAATTTCTCTAACATTTCCATTAAAAGATCAATGTCAGCCTCAAACCCGTACCACCCATTAAAATCCTTCTGCCTTTGGATATCATGCCACCTGTAAGCAATTTTTTTGTTACCAAGTATAAACACTTCCAAAGTGTCATGACCATATTTCAAACTTAAATTTTCCTGGTCATAAAAAAAGGAAAGGTCTTTATGGGGGAACTTCCATGAATTAGGGTGAAGTGACAACAAATCCGAAGGAATTTGACCAAAGTTTTTATGGCATACCCCCATAGCTAAAGTTATAAAAAACAAAATTATTCTAGTTTTCATCGGATTGCTTGGTTTTATGTTTGGAAGCATTTTCTTGTTGGTAATGTTTCCTTGCCTGAATCTGTTGTTCAAAAGTTAACTTTTCAACCACGATCCTTTCTTCGGTTTTTCCTTCTACCTTGGTTTTTGCCAAAGCATTTTTGAGTGCCTCAGCCGCAGGACTTAACTTTTTGACTTCCGGTTCATTTGAAGAGTATTCAAATACAATCGATGGTCTTGATGTTGTGGAGTTCTCCTTTGACTGAATGGCTTCAGAACTGTCTAAGGCGACTGGGTTATTTTCCCGGATATGAATGGAATCCTTAAGGGTGATTTTAGCGACGATACTTATTTCTCCCTGTTTTTTCTCTTTGAAAGTTGGTTTATAAACCGGTACTTCCATATAATTCTCCGGCATTACCCGGCTCAAAAGATAATTAGTTTCGATTTTTTGTGAAGGTATTACCATCCAGATTCCCAAAAGCAGCAGAGGAAACAAGGAGGCAGCCAACCAAATCCATCTCCATGAACGTTTCTTTGAAGAACTCTTTTGGATATTTTCCCAGATCAGTTCCTTTCTGAACTCAATACCTTCCGGAATATTGGCTCTCTGGTCTATATTTTCAAATGATTTTCGTAGCATTTTCCCCTCCGTTTTTTCTGATCAATTCCCTTAGATAGGCCTTTGATTTGCTCAATTGGGATTTTGAAGTACCCAGACTGATATTTAGTTTTTCCGCGATTTCATGATGAGCATAACCTTCTATCTCGTAAAGGTTGAATACCGTCCTGTATCCTTCCGGCAACTGTAGAATCAAAATAAAAAGCTCATCAGCCGATAATTTGTCTATTACACCTTCTTCAATTGACCTGACATGCTCATCAGGCTCAACCATCATTGGACTCCTTTTTTGTTTCCGTAGGTACATCAGGCACTCGTTAAGGGTTACTTTCCTTGCCCAGGCTACCAATGAACCCGGACCTTGAAATTCAAAGCCTGAAAGCGATTGAAAAACCTTTACAAAAGCAAGAGTTAGCACATCCTCAGCATCTTCTTGATTTTTGAGATACCGCAAACACATCATAAACAAAGGTTTACTTAGAAGCTCATAAATCTGTCTTTCTGATTTATGGTCGCCTTTGACTGCTTTGTCTATGATTCTTTTATCTACCAATCTTTTTTGGGCTTTTATTTAAAAAATGCAGAATCAACCAAAAGGGTTGCCTGGGAATAATCAATCTTCAAAAACAGGGTCCTCTCTATCGATGATGGTTCGGACAAAAATGATCAGATCGTCAATTTCTTTCCAGCTAAAACCTAAGTGGGACTGGGAATGCGCCAAGGCATCCCTTAATTTCCCAAGGGCATTCATTTGTTGGATAAAATTATCCCTGCTAAGGGAGGGGTCAAACTTTTTAAATCTCTTGTTCTTTGAAAAAACCGATCCGAGATCACCGAATTGTAGGCATTGGACCAGGTCAATTTCCTCTTTTCTGCCTTTTTTCCATTCATAAAGACTTTTTGCCTGGTTTAACCTGTTTTCAGAAAGGCTTTCTTCCCAATTGGGAAGGTATTTTCGGATCAGATTTTTAAGATGGGTTTCAAAAAGGCTGATTACCCCAAAAAAACCAATTCGTAAAGGGATTTTATCCAGATCTGTCCGAGTAACAATATAGGCGGGATGTCCTTCATCATCTTTGATAAAATACCTTCTCTTCTCCACCAACATGCGAAACGCCTTTAATAAGGGTGTTTCAGCATCCATAAAGTCCTCTTCGGTCAGTGGAGTGGGATTTGTATCCCCAGCGTCATATTTCATCCAATTTCCATCCACATTCACAATAGCAGTATGGAAGTTCCTTTTTTCCATTTCCTCTCTGTAATTGGAAAGATCAAGAAGAACCAGATTTTCTGCAATGGGCATGACATTAATTTGTTCTTCAAAAAGTAATCTAAGGCGGTCGACCGAATTCATTCTGGATTTCATATAAAATAATTTTGTTCTTCTTTTATAAGCTAATTACCTTTAGGAATGTCTTAAAATATCATGAAAAATTTATCCTTTATTTCAATTATTCAATTATTTTTTCTTCTAAGCTTGTTGGCTTGCAATTCAAATACTGAAAATTCTGCTAAGGAAATAGCTGAAGAAGTGCCATCTGAAAAAATTGAGGGTATGGTTTGGATACCGGGAGGCTCTTTTTTCATGGGTACAGATGAAACAGAAGCCTATCCTGTTGAAAGACCGGCCGTTAAAATGCAAGTCAAGGGTTTCTGGATGGATGAGACCGAAGTGACCAATGCCCAGTTCGCGGTATTTGTGGAAGAAACCGGTTACATCACTGTGGCTGAAAGAAAAATTGACTGGGAAGAAATAAAAAAGCAGTTGCCTCCGGGAACCCCACAGCTATCCGAAGAAGAGTTGCAACCGGGCTCTTTGGTGTTTTCTCCACCATCTCATGCTGTACCTACCCACAATCATGACATAAGCCAATGGTGGAAATGGGTGGATGGTGCCAACTGGAGACATCCGGAGGGGCCAGAAAGTGATATCAAAGGAAAAGAGAACCATCCCGTCGTCCATATTGCTTTCGAAGATGCAGAGGCTTTTGCCAAATGGGCAGGCAAAAGATTACCTACTGAAGCCGAATGGGAATTTGCCGCAAAAGGAGGGAAAGAGCATCAAAGGTATGCCTGGGGAAATGAATTTCAACCCAATGGAATGATTATGGCCAATACTTTTCAGGGAGAATTTCCCCATAATAATGTAGGAATGGATGGATTTTTGGGAACTGCTCCCGTGAAAAATTTCCCCCCCAATGCTTTTGGCCTATATGATATTATTGGGAATGTCTGGGAATTGACCAACGATTGGTTTGATGCCATTAAGTTCAGCAGGATTGCAGGAAAAGCACCTGCTCTGGACAGTGCCATCAATAAATGCTATAATCCAACCAACCCATATGCTATGGAAAAAGTGATCAAAGGGGGGTCTTTTCTCTGTGCTGACGATTATTGTATCAATTACAGGCCTTCTGCCAGGCAAGGACATGCATATGACAGTGGAACTTCAAATGTTGGGTTTAGGTGTGTAAAGGATACCTGATTTCCCTTTTACTTCATAGAATTGGCTTCCCCTGAATGTCAGTGAATTAGAGGTTTTAACAGAAAAATGAAAAGAATAAATTGAATATTCCCTTTAAAAATACCTAAAAATAGGTATTTCCAGAAGTTGTTTATTGCCATACTTTAGCATGCGGGTGATTAAGCAACTTTTTGAAATCTTATTTTTTTATACCTACGGGGGATTATTCTTTGGTTATTTTTTTGCCCCTGGTTATTATTTTTGGATATGAAATTCAAAACACAATTTGGTATTTGTACAAGTTTTGTCCACGCAGATCTCTTGGCTGGACATGGCTATAGTTTTATTGAAGAGGCTGTAAAAAACCTTTTAATTCCCCATAGAAGTGAGGGAGAATTCGATGAATTATTGGACCGGATAAGTCATAATAGGATTCCGGTCAGGAATTGTATAGGGTTTTTACCTGACAAACTGAAATCCGTAGGTCCTATTATCCATCATGATGAAATACTGGAATATGCCGATTTGGTTTTCGGTAGGGCCAAGAAAGCCAAAGTGGAAATGATAGCATTTGGTAGTAGGGGGTCAAGATCAATACCGGAAGGATTTTCAAAGTCTGAAGCTGAGGACCAAATGGTAATTTTATGCCATGATTTGGGGAAATTGGCTTCAAAGTACCATATGATGCTTGTTTTGGAACCGTTTAATAGAACTGAATGCAATTTCATTAATACCTTGCATGAAGGTGCTGAAATTGTTAAAAAGGTCAACCATCCGAATTTTCAATTAATGGCAGATATTTATCATATGATGATGGAAGATGAGTCTGAAGAAGAACTTTCGGAACATGCCCATTTGATCAAACATATCCATGTGTCCGAAAAACAGGGTAGGAAACCTCCTGGATTCTCAGATGGAGGTTATAGTACCTATATCAAAAAATTGATAGAATTAAATTATGCTGGAAATATTTCCATAGAAGCCAACTGGATTAGTTTAGAAAATCAGGCAACAAAGGCATTAGATTCCTTGGAATCCTGTTGCCGATTGTACTGGTAATACAAATTTTAATTAATTTGTGAAAAAGGCCAAACAAGCGTAATTTACATCTGTATTAGCAATAAACCCCGAGTCTATGGAATTGTATGCCAAAGCCCTAACCTTCGCTATCCCCTTTTTTTTGATCTTGATTATCATTGAAGAAATCGCTGCGCGAAGGATGAAGCGACACATCAACTATGGAATGGACACCATATCCAGTCTAAGTTCGGGGATGACCAATACTTTGAAAAATCTGATGGGCCTTTCAATAGCTATTGTATCTTATGGCTGGATGGTAGATAAAGTGGCACTTTTTCATATAGAAAGTACTTGGTTAGTATATGTGGTGGCATTTATTGGGATGGACTTTGTTGGATATTGGAGTCATCGTTTTGACCATAAGATCAATGCCTTTTGGAACAGGCACATTGTACACCACAGCAGTGAAGAGTTTAATTTGAGTTGTGCGCTAAGGCAGTCGGTGTCTGCTATTGTGGGTATTTATTTTTTCCTTTATATCCCTATAGCATTTTTGGGTGTACCCGGAGAAGTGGTAGCCATAGTTGCCCCAATTCATTTATTCGCCCAGTTTTGGTATCATACCCGCCTGATTGGTAAAATGGGTTTCCTAGAGCATATCCTGGTGACGCCATCCCATCATAGGGTACACCATGCCATCAATGATATCTATTTGGATAAAAACCTTTCACAGATTTTTATCTTCTGGGACAAGCTGTTTGGAACATTTCAGGAGGAATTGGATGAAGAGCCACCTGTGTATGGGGTAAAAAAACCTGTCAATACCTGGAATCCTTTGATCATAAATTACGTGCATCTCTGGTCTTTGATTCAGGATGCCTGGAGAACACAAAGTTGGTGGGACAAGCTGAGAATTTGGTTTATGCCAACTGGTTGGAGGCCTGCGGATGTAGCTGAAAAGTATCCTTGGAATTATTGGAAAAACGCTTATGAACAGGTCAAGTATGACAGCAAACCTTCCAAAGTATTATTTGCTTGGTCATGGCTGCAATTGGTAGTAAATTTTGCAATGGTATTCCACGTCTTGGTAGCCTTTGTCAATTTTCAATACCTGGAAGTGATGCTGTATGCCATTTTTATGATGGTTTCGATTTTTGCTTATACCAGTCTAATGGATAAGGCCAGAGTAGCCCTTCCTGCAGAAATCATTCGATTTGTGGTAGGCTTGGGATTGATTTATTGGAATGGAGGTTGGTTTGGTTTACAGGAGTATATTCCTGGAGCTACAGTAGTAGTGGGTATTTATCTCGCAGCTTCACTCCTCATGGCCTTTTTGATACTTTCAAAGGAAGGAAAAGCGAAGGTGAACTTGAGACCAGCTGAATTGGTTTCGAGCAACTAGTTTTGAGAATATGGACCTTGGGCTGAGTTTTATCCTGCAAAACCACTCATAATTGCTTATCTTAAGGTTCAGAATATAAAGGTAGGTCAGATTATACTCGATCTATTTCTATGTTTTATTCAATAATAATTGAATGAAAAAATTGGAAGCCAGAATCTGTAACCTGAAAATTATCCTAATTTGCTATGAGTGTTCAAAAATATCACGGTATTTTCTATCAGGACAACAGCTTTTCTCAGGTTGAGGACACACTTGCCGTTGAAGTTCCCTTGAGCATATCAATAAACAGGATTCCTTTTACAGTTACCATGCAAACTCCAGGTAATGAAAAGAACCTGGTTCGTGGACTGCTTTTTACAGAAAATGTCATCAGGGATATTTCCTGTAAGCCGGAATTGGAAATCATTGAGAAAAACACATCAGGATGCATTACTTCAGTAAATGTCTGCGTTTCCCCGGAATTGGTTTTGACGGATTTTTCAGGAAAAAGGAATGTGATTTCTTCCTCATCGTGCGGGCTTTGCGGTAAGACGACATTGGAAGATTTAGATTGTGGTAAGGTTCAAAATCAGGACTTATTAAATGTTGATTTTGTCAATGAGATGTTCCTGAAATTGAACCAACATCAGAAGGATTTCAAACAAAGTGGAGGTACACATGCTGCGGGAGCATTTGGGATTGACGGGGTATTGTTAAGTGTTCAGGAAGATATAGGAAGGCATAACGCCGTAGATAAAGTGATCGGAGAACTGCTCAATATAGGTCTTTTGGAAAATGCCAAGTGCCTTACCGTAAGCGGCAGGATTTCCTACGAAATCGTGAATAAAGCGAGGTCTGCAGGTATTCCGTTTTTGGCCTCAGTATCTGCACCATCCACGCTGGCGGTTGATATGGCCATAGAAGCAGGTATCACCCTCATGGCATTTTGCCGTGATCAAAAACTCACCATTTACTCCAATCCCCATCAGCTTGTTATACCTAATCCAAACGAATTGGTGGCTTCTGGCAGGGTTAAAGAAAGCAGCTTATGTCAAAAAACTTAAGTTATTTATCAGGCCGAAAAGGGCTTTCCACCAATCTCTTTGAAGAATTGGGTAATGCTGTTCAAAAAACAGGTCTGCTACAGGATACGGATATGGAACGCATCAGGCAGGAATTTCTGGTGGGCAAGGCAACACTGCATGGCACTGTTTCTTTTTATGATTTTCTCAAACCAGAAAATCAGCATAAAAAAGTGTATGTCTGCAATGGAAGCGCCTGTCTTTGTGCAGGAACGCAGCCTGAGTTGAAGGAAAAGTTATCCCGGTATTTTGAAGCCCATGAAATCGGAGAAATGTGCTGCCTGGGAAGATGTCATGAAAATGCTGCTTTTCATTATGGAGGTAAAAATTTTTCAGGAAAGGCCATTGATCAAATTGAGGGAATCCTGGATGAAGAGATCAGTTTAGAGGACAATTATCAAGTTGGGGTATATGGAACTCCTGTATTGACCCTGCAATTTCAGGGTTTTTCGTCTTATGAAGAGATCTTGAAATCCTGTTTTCAGAAACCTATTGCTGAGTTGTCCGAAGAGTTAAAAAAATCCGGTTTGCGAGGAAGGGGAGGAGCAGGATTCCCGATAGCCATCAAGTTGGACTCCTGCCGCAACACTCCTGCAGAACAACGTTTTATTGTCTGTAATGCAGATGAAGGGGATCCCGGAGCTTATTCGGATAGGTATTTATTGGAAAAACGCCCCAATTCAGTTTTGCTGGGTATGGTCATCGCCGGATATATAGCAGATGCCACAGTTGGGGTTTTGTATATCAGGGGTGAATATCCAGAATCCATTGCTATAATCGAAAGTGCCATTTCCGAGATGGAAAAGCATCAATTGATAGGGGAAGATATTCTCGGTTCTGGATTTTCTTTTCACTTTAAAATCATCAAAGCCCAAGGGGCTTACATCTGTGGGGAAGAGACTGCCTTACTTTCCTCCATTGAAGGTCAGCGGCCGGAAGTCAGGGTAAGACCGCCTTATCCTGCGCAAAAAGGTCTGTTCAATTTGCCGACGGTGGTTAATAATGTGGAAACTTTGGCCAACCTGCCTTTTATCATTTCAAAAGGAGGAAATGCTTATGGGGTTATCGGAACAGAAAAATCCAAAGGAACCAAGTTGGTGTCCTTGGATGGGCATTTCAGAAATCCGGGAATTTATGAAGTGGATATGGGGACTCCTTTATCCGTGTTGGTTCATGAACTCGGAGGTGGTTTTAAGCAAGCGGTGAAAGCCATGCATATCGGTGGACCTTTGGGAGGTCTTGTTCCTGTTTCTAAGATAGAGGATCTCAGCATTGATTTTGAATCTTTCAGTCAGGAGGGCTTTCTTTTGGGGCATGCTTCCATTATTTGTATTCCGGAAAATTTCCCGATGATTTTGTACATCGAGCATTTGTTTGAATTTACGGCACATGAAAGTTGCGGGAAATGCTTCCCCTGTAGATTGGGTTCTACCAGAGGGAAAGAAATGCTACATAAAGCCAGGACTTCAGATTATACCATCGATAGGAAACTTATGGATGATTTGCTGGAGACCTTGGAAATAGGTTCATTGTGTATGTTGGGCGGAGGATTGCCTCTGCCGGTAAAGAATGCGCTGGAGTATTTTGAAGATGAGTTAAGGGTGTATTTCACAAATGATCAAAATTAAAAATGGGGACCATGGAGAAGTTACAGAATGATACTGGTATGGGCCACAGGTTGAATGGAAACGGTGGGGTGAAGAATAAAATAGCCTACATTAACGATAAGGCATATGTCCTTCAGGAAGGAGAGACTGTCTTGTCATTTGTCCGTAGGCATTTGGGAAGAAGCCATGTGCCTACCCTATGTGATGCACCCAATTTGGAGCCATTTGGTTCCTGTAGGGTTTGCAGTGTGGAGGTTGCCTTGCAGCCAAACGGGAATACCAAAACAGTAGCTTCCTGTCATACGCCTGCCCTTGGCGATTCCTATATCTATACCGATACAGAAAAAATCTCCAGACTTCGCAAAAATATCATTGAACTGGTCCTAACCGACCATCCTTTGGACTGTCTGACCTGTGAAGTAAACAACAACTGTGAGCTACAGACAGTTGCTGCGCAGGTAGGCATAAGATCGGTACGTTACCCGGAGGGCAAAAATCATCTGGACAGGGAAAAGGACCTCAGTCATCCTTATATGACTTCTGATTTTTCCAAATGCATCAACTGCTTCCGTTGCGTCAGGGCCTGTGATGAGGTTCAGGGCGAATTTGTACTAAGCATGGCCGGCCGTGGTTTTGATAGCCATATTATCAAAAGTGATAACACCACCTTTTTTGATTCCGATTGTGTGAGTTGTGGTGCCTGTGCCCAAGCCTGCCCCACCTCAGCCATATCCGATGTTTTTGAATCCAAGAGTGTTGGAGCGCAGAAAAAAGTCAGGACTGTCTGTACCTATTGCGGAGTGGGATGTAATCTGGAAGTAGCGGTGAAAGATAGGAAAATCAAGTCCATACAGGCACCCTACGATGCAGAGGTAAATCAGGGGCATACCTGTTTGAAAGGAAGGTTTGCATTTTCTTTCTATAACCATCCGGACCGTATCAGGACTCCTCTGATCAGAAAAAATGGAGTTTTAGAGCCAGCCAGCTGGGATGAGGCATATGATTACATTGCCGAAAAACTGACAGCTATCAAACAGCACTATGGCCCTGATGCCATTGCAGGGATTTCCTCAGCAAGATGTTCCAATGAGGAGAATTACCTGATGCAGAAATTTATCCGTGCAGTGATCGGTACCAATAATATTGATTGTTGTGCCAGGGTATGTCATTCTCCTACCGCATTGGGCATGCAGAATGCTTTCGGGACGGGAGCGGCTACCAATTCTATTGATGAAATCAAGCATACTGATTGTATTTTGGTCATTGGTGCCAATCCTACAGATGCACATCCCGTTACGGGAGCGAAGATGAAGCAGTTTGCCATGAAGGGCAAAACCACCATTGTGGTCGATCCCCGCAAAACCGAACTGGCACGCTATGCCACCTATCACCTTCAATTGAAACCTGGAACGAATGTGGCCTTGCTGAATATGATGTTGTACTATATCATTCAGGAGAATGCAATGGACAAAGACTTTATTGCGAGCAGAACAGAAGGTTTTGAGGAATTCAAAAAACATATCCTGAATTTAGATATCAACCAATTGGAAAGTGTCACAGGAGTTGATAAACAACTGGTGAAGCAGGCAGCTTTGGCTTATGCCAAAGCACCAAATGCCATGTCTTTCCATGGACTTGGAGTAACCGAACATACCCAAGGAACCTATACGGTGATGCAGATTGCGGATCTGGCTTTGATTACAGGAAATATCGGCAGGAAAGGAGTTGGAGTCAATCCACTGAGAGGTCAAAATAATGTGCAGGGGGCAGCTGATATGGGTTGTCAGCCCCATCAGGGAGCAGGTTATCTGAATGCCTATGATCCTGAGATCAACAAACAGTATGAAACGTTTTATAAAACCAAAATTCCTTTCAGCAAGGGTTTGAAAATTCCGGAAATGTTTGAAGCCTCCATTGAGGGTAATTTGAAGGCATTGTGGCTCATGGGTGAGGATGTGGTGCAGACCGATCCGAATACGAACAAGGTTATCGCAGCGATGGAAAATCTGGAGCTTTTAGTAGTGCAGGAGCTGTTTTTAACAGAAACTGCTAAGTATGCCCATGTGGTCCTGCCAGGTGCCTCATTTTTGGAGAAAAGCGGCACATTCACCAATGGGGAAAGAAGGATTCAGCGGGTTCAAAAGGTGGTGGAACCCTTGGAAGGCACCAAAAGTGACGGACAGATCATTGTGGATATTATGAACAGGATGGGGTACGCCCAACCGGATTATGATGCGGAAACCCTTTTGGAGGAGATTTCTCAGATTGTTCCTTTTTTCAGCGGGGTTAAATGGCAGGAATTGGGTGATAATGGCAAGCAGTGGCCAGTAGCTGCAGATGGTAGCGATACCAAGATTTTACATACAGATTCATTCAAAAGGGGCAAAGGAAAATTCCATTATTTCGATTTTCAGGAAAGCCAGGAATTAGTAAAATATGGAAAAGATTATCCATACATCATTACGACCAACAGGGAGTTGGAGCATTACAATGCAGGAACGATGACCAGAAGAACTAAAAATGTGGAATTGCTGACCGAGGATACCTTGATGATCCATCCGGCAGATGCAGAAAGGCATTTTATCAAAGATGGGGATATGGTCTGTGTGGAATCTCCAAGAGGGAAGGTGGATCTGAAGGCGAGGATAACGGAGGAGGTTAAACCTGGGGTTCTGAGTTCTACTTTCCACTTTCCAGAAGTGATGCTGAATCAGATCACCAGTGATGAGCATGATACAGAAGCCAAGTGTCCGGAATACAAAGTAGTGGCTGTCAATATCCGGAAAAGTAAAGGGAAGTATAAAGTTTGATGCATCAAGTCAAAACCAGTTTACCATAGGAATAATCACAGCCAGGTATCAAGAGGACATTTTGATAATAGATGACGAAGCTATGTTAACTTTAAAGTCTATGAGGTAAATTATAAACAAAACAAAATTTTTACCACAACTGATCCCTCAAGGCGGGAAAGTAATTTTGAAAACATAGTAAAGGAGGATCAAGCCTCCAATCTAAAAATTAACTCTTGATTCTCCATGCTATGTGAACTATGTGGCTATGTGGTAAATTTTTTTTATAGTTTTTAGTGACATTATAGATAATTGGAAAAATTATGTTCAAATCTTATAAGTTGAAGTAATTTTCAAATAGTCCTCAGGGGTATTGATATTGGCAAATGGTTGCGTGGCCAATATTTCCTGTGGTACCGTTATTTCATTTACCTTAAAAAAATCTAAAGCATCCATCATTTTGAGGGCTTTTTGATCCAGTAATTCCTTGAATGTTACAAGACAAGATTTGTCGTAGACGGCGCAAAGCGGTTCGAGCTTTTTCCCATGCCGAGGTATGGCAATGTCACAGTTATCAGCTTCGTTAAAAATCATTTTTACCAGTTCAGAACTGATAAAAGGCATATCGCAGCTCAGGATAAAAATCTTGGATGTCTGACTTACCATCAAAGCCGTATAGATCCCGCCCATTGGGCCGGAATCCGGTATTATATCTTTAAAAATTTTCACTCCTAAATGGCCATAATTGTTCCCATTATGGATGATGATAATCTCTTTCACCAAAGATTGGAGTACTTCAATCTGCCTTTCCATAATGCTTTTACCTCCAACTTGCAGGAGACCTTTATCACTTCCCATCCGGCTGTTTTTGCCTCCTGCTAAGATGACTCCTGTAATATTATTCTTATCAGTCATTTTGGTCATCGAAATTCTCATTTTCCAAAGTTCAATGTATCTATTTTATTTCTATAAATAATTGAGACGCAAACCCAACCCTATCCCGACATGCCAGCTTCCATTTTCAGTTGCTGTTTTTGGGTTATAGAATAGAGGGATCTGAATGGCAAATAGTTTGTAACTATAAGTAAACCCAATGCCAAGATTAGGCGTAACAAAAGCATTTCTGGGTTCAGAATTGTCTTTTTTGTACCTTAAAGAGGGTAAGGCACTGAGAATATATTTGGAATCTCCATAAGTCATATTGATGTTAGGCCCGGTAAAATTTGTGAAACCGCCACCATCCACAAAACCTGCAGCCAAAATTCCATCGTAGGCAGCTACTTTAATTTTTCCCTTTTCGGAGTCATTTGAACCTTGTCCCCAAGCATCGATCATAGTATGAATCATGAGTATTGCAATAACTGGGAGTGCATGGAGAATTTGCGTTTTCATTTTTGAATTGAGCATAATTGTACAATGGATAAAATTGGTTAAAGAGCAAGAAAATTATGTTTTAGCTTGATTTTGGAATAATTGACATCACTTTGGACTTTCAGTCTAAGCCGTATATAATTTAATTTTTTATACTCATTTAAAAAATAGGATCATTTCAATCCAAAAAGTAAAAAATTATTATATCTAAACCAGATATAAATTGGATTAGAAAAAGCCCTGAGCCAATAAATTCTTTTAATCGGCTCAAAATAATGTTATATTTGAGCCGATTAGGTAAAATAATTGGCTCATGACCTACAACTGGCAATATCAAGATTGGCCGAATTTCAAATATGATTTGGAAGTCCTCCAACCCTTATTTCTTGAATTCGCATTAGAATGGGCAGAACTTAACGGGATGGAAAAGGGACTCACCAAGGACTTGGAAGAGGAAACTTTGCTCAATATTATGGTTTCTGAGGCGATCAAAAGTGCTGCAATAGAAGGTGAGTTTTACAGTCGTGAAGATGTCATGTCTTCTATTAAGAATAAACTTGGGCTCAACAAAACACCCATAAAAGTAAAAGACCGTTATGCGGCGGGGATTGCTGCATTAATGGTGGAAGTTAGAAGTACCTTTAAAGAACCTTTGACTTTAGAAATGCTCAAAAAATGGCATCAGACTTTATTTCCCTATGCTAAAAACCTTCTGGTGGGAAATTGGAGGGCAGGTGAAGAAGCGATGCAAGTGATTTCAGGTCCACTAGGGAGGGAACAAGTACACTTTGAAGCCCCTCCTTCTGTTCGTGTACCCGAAGAAATGGAGAAAATGGTAAAATGGTACAGCCATGCTGATTTGAGCGTAAATGATGCTATTGGCACAGCCTTGTTGAAAGCTTCCATTTTACATCTGTATTTTGAATCCATTCATCCTTTTGAGGACGGGAATGGAAGGATAGGGAGGGCGCTGGCTGAAAAAGTCTTGTCACAAGGGCTTGGAAAACCGGTTTTGCTAAGTATATCCAAAACGATTGAATCGGACAAAAATGCCTATTATCAAGCGCTTAAAATCTCACAAAGTGGCCTGGAGATTACGGAATGGATCCGCTATTTTATTCATGTTATCATCACTGCACAGCGCGATTCAAAAGCTTTGGTAAGTTTTCTACTAAACAAGGTCAAGTTCTTTGATAGGTTTCGGGACCTCATGGAAGAACGACATGCAAAAGTTCTAGGCAAAATGTTTGATGCAGGGCCTGAGGGTTTCCAAGGTGGCATGAGTGCCAAAAAATACATGTCCATTACCCAAGTTTCTAAAGCCACAGCCACCAGGGACCTGCAATATCTCTTTGAGCAGGGTATGTTGACCAAATCCGGGGCAGGGAGGTCGGTGCGGTATGCGTTGAATTTAAATTAAAACTCATCCACTGTCCAACTGACACAATTCAAGGCTCCGCCATGTTGGATGATGTCTTCTGAGCGGAGTGGAATAATACGATTATTATTTAGATATGTCGGGAAGAAATGGCCAAGCTGATCAAACGCCTATTCGTCTTCATCAATACCCAAGGTCGGCATGAGGATGATGTCATGGGTTTGTAAAAAATTAATATATGCCCAATTGTCTCTATGTGGCTTTTTGACGGCGTAATGAAGAAATTCGGTTTTCAAGCCATTCTTACGAAGAGTGTGAATCAGGTTGAGGTCATCTTTGTGGCAATCGTTTTCTTTCCCATTCTTCTGAATTGAGATATATATTCCTGTAATAAGTGCGCCTTCGCTTTCTTTTAATTAAGAAAAACCATCTTTTAATAAGCCACATCATTAAAAGCCCCAAAAGTAGAAGTGTCAAAGTTATTAGTTTCTCTTCCATTAAATAAAAAGTGATAATATAGATAAAGCTAAAAAAATTAACCAAAACTTAGTCAGTAAAATCAATACAGATCGTTGACCGATAGTGACCTATATTGATAAAGTTTATTTGTAAGATGGCTAAACCAATTTTGTCAACTGTTTAATTTATAAAGTTTATTTAAAACTTCTGTAAGCCGAGGAGAATAAGACTCTTCTAGAGAAGTAGATAAAAAAAAGCCAAGCATTTATGCCTGGCTTCGTAGTAGCGGGAACACCCGCCCGACTGTACCAATCGGTACGGGCGGGGGACTCGAACTGTGTCCGCCTCGGCGAATAGGAGCCCTCCAAGAAATTGTTAGAAACAAAAAAAGCCAAGCATTTCTGCCTGGCTTCGTAGTAGCGGGAACAGGGCTATATATATGTTAATTTGATTTATCTTTACTTTATCGTAAAATGCCATAATTAATAAAAAATAAGTATTTTTGAATTAAATAAGGATAAACCAAAATAAAATAAATTAATAAAAAGTGTACCCCAAAGTGTGCCCCATTATATTTTTTGATTATCTTGGGCTGTCCAATCAATTCAAGCAGTCATGGCAAAATTCAATTTTTACCTTCGTGACAAAAAAAAGGATGGTGAGACCCCAATCCTATTTTTGATCAGTTACGGATCTATCCGAGTAAAATACCCCTCACTAAAAGCAATTCATCCCAAATTCTGGAATGAAAAAGAACAACTTGCAAGACATGTAAAAGAATTCCCGCAAGCAAAAGCTTTCAATGTTTCCTTAAAACTATTGAAGGATAGTGCGGAAAAAGCCTTTCTTTTTTTAGAAACAGAGCTAGGAAGATTTCCTTCTCCGGAGGAATTAAAAGCCAAACTTGACATTGAGTTGGGAAGAAATTTTAATCCAGATGAAGTGGAAGAAAAAAAGGACCTTGGATTCCTAGACTTTTTCCAACAGTTCATCAAAGAGTCAGAGGATGGAACAAGACTTACTCCAAAAGGAAGAAGGTTTGACAGAAGGTCTATCCAGAAATACAATACTGTATTGAAATCATTAAAGGAGTTTGGAAAAACTTACCACCTTACCTTTGAATCTATTGACAAATCCTTCTACACGAAATATGTCAAATATTTGAACACAGAGATTTCAGAGAAGAAACCGAATGGGGAAAAGAAGACAATCAAAAAGGCTTTCTCTTTAAACAACCTTGGAAAGTACATACAGGTTATTAAAACATTTTTAACATGGGCAACTGATAACGGATTCAACCAGAACCTTTTTTTTCAATCCAAACAATTCAAAGCCCCCAAAGTACCTGGATTCTCCATTTATCTAACTGAAAAAGAGATTGAAGCGATCTATAACCTTGATCTTTCAGAAAATAAACACCTTGAACGTGATAGGGACCTGTTCATTGTAGGATGTTGGACTGGACTTCGCTTCTCCGACTTCACTAATATCGAACCAGAAGATATTGAGGGAGACTTTATCAAAATCAAAACCTTCAAAACAGAAACTCCTGTAATTATCCCAATCCATCGGATGGTGCGAGAAATTCTAGAGAAAAATCAATACAATTTGCCCCGGGCTATCTCCAATCAACACCTAAATAAAAACCTAAAAGAAATTGCAAAAAGGATCGATATATTGGATATAAATATCAATGTTGAAGGAGTAAGAGGTGGATTAAAGTTTAAGGAAAGGGACAAAAAGTACAACCACGTGGTAACACATACGGCAAGAAGATCCTTCGCAACAAATGTTTATAAGAGTGGCTTTCCTGCAATCAGCTTAATGAAAATCACTGGCCATAATACTGAGAAATCTTTTTTGGCATATATTAAAGTAACTCCAGAGGAAAATGCAAAAAGACTTTTGGATCATTGGGAAAAAACGAATAATACATAATATGGCAAGGTATTCATTTCAGGATTGGCTTAAAGGTGAGCCAGAAAATTGGGAAGGGAATCCCTTCGATAAGTATGATTTTCCTGAGAGTCGAATCCAAGTTATTGACGCAAAAATTGAGGCTTTTCAAAAAATAGTCGAAATAAATTTTGTTTGGATAACAAGATTCATTCATAAGGAATTAGAAAAAATTGAAGATTTAAAAGACCGGTTGATATTTCTTAATTCGCAGTTAGAGATCTATGAGTCAAAAATTGGAGGTATAAGTAGAGTAAAAATAATTCAAGGACCTTATGAATGGGATTTGAAATTTATTGATTCAGTTCTTTATCATAAAGCCATGAATTTTGAAATTCCCGAAAAAGGTGCGTTTATAACATTAAAAGTTGAAAATGACTTATTAAATGCTTCAATTGCACATAAAGTTATTCGAAGAATTGAAGATTTGATTGAATCGATAAATTCAGAAATAAATTTAAGCCCTACGCTCACATTGGAAGAGTTGAGATATTTATCTCATAAAATCACTCTTTTGTATGAACTCGGGATTATCGATCTGCTAAAGCAAAGGCTTCAGGAATCCAATAATTTAACAGCAACAAATCTTGCAAATCTCATAGGAATCATAATTGATAATAACCAAAAAAAAGACGTCAACTCTATTAGAAAAGCTCTTAGTTACATAGAGACAAATAATAAAAAAAATCCAATAAATGCGGATTCAATAAAGGCTGTAAAAAAAATCTTGATCGATTTGGATCTAAAGCCTCAAAAAATCTAATTAATCATTTTTTACACTTTGCGGAATCCCCGCAATTTCCCCGCTTTCAACCTTATCACATTTGAGCATAATTAATCTCAAATGTTATGAGCGAAATCATTCTAATAACCAAAGAAGAGCTAACGGGGATCATACATAATTCTTTAAAAGAAGCTCTTGAAAAATTCAATCATCTTCCAAAAGAGCAACCTAAGCCAGACCCATTCCTTTCTAGGAAAGAAACTGCCAAAAGGCTTAAAACATCATTAGTCTCTTTAAGGTCTTGGACAAAAGCTGGCCTTATAAAGTCTTACGTTATTGGAGGAAGAGTCTTATATAAAGAATCTGATATTGAAGCAGCACTCACTGAAGTAAAAACTGTAAAATTCTAATCCGATGTTGCCTAAAAAAGAATTGGCATTAATCGGATTAGATCCGTTTAATGCCATTATTGCTT
Organism: Shivajiella indica; assembly: GCF_042683085.1. NCBI lineage: Bacteria > Pseudomonadati > Bacteroidota > Cytophagia > Cytophagales > Cyclobacteriaceae > Shivajiella > Shivajiella indica. Next base: position 65,917 of record NZ_JBHUIV010000003.1, read on the forward strand.
ATTGGGTCCAATCAAAAGCAGTAATCAAAATTACAAAAATTTTCCGAAATGGTTTATTTCTAAATATTGAAATTTTACTAATAAAAGGAGGGGAGGCCTTTGGCTTATGGAACTAAAAAGAACACCTAGAATTCCCCAAGAGTCTGATTTAAACCGAATAGTGGAGAATATTCAAAAGTCAATTGATGAAGACAGAAAGCAGGCTACTTCTCACCAAATAGAATCCAACCCAATATTAAGAGCTATTAGAGAATCAAAAATAGATCCTCTAGAAGAAATAAAAAGGCCCCCTGTGTGTCTTTCTATGTTTTTCGAATCTGGAAACGGGGTAATAGGTACTTTGGGCAATTTTTCCCTGATCATTGGAAAGGCAAAAAGCAAAAAGACTTTCAGCATAAGTATGTTTCTGGCGTCTGTGATTAATGGCAATGCATTCAACAAATTTCAAGGACAACTACCAATTGACAGGAACCGAGTAATTTTCTTTGATACAGAACAATCGAAATACCACGTTTCAAAATTTCATAAACGTGTTTGTAAACTTGCTGGGAAAACTAATCCAGAAAATTTTGATAGCTATAGCCTAAGGAAGCATTCAGTACAAGATAGATTAAAAATAATAGACTATGTGATCAATAATACTCCTGACTTGGGTTTTGTTGCCATTGATGGCATCCGGGATTTGGTAATGTCGATAAATGATGAGGAAGAGGCTACTAAAATTGCTTCATACTTATTAAAATGGACAGAAGAAAAGAATATCCATATTATCACTGTTTTGCATCAAAACAAAGGAGACAACAATGCTAGAGGCCATGTGGGAACTGAATTAGTAAACAAAGCAGAAACAGTTTTATCAGTAACCCTAGATCAAAGTGATAGAAAAATTTCAATTGTAGAACCGGAGTTTTGTAGGGATAAAGAACCGGAACCATTTGCATTTTCCGTCGATGAAAATGGGCTGCCATTTATTATTGAAAATTGGAGTCCTAGACAAAAAAATGAAAATAAAGCTTTGGTTCCTCATCTTATTTCTGCTGAAGAACATTGGGCAAATCTAAAACAGTTATTTGAAAAATACCCTGAACCCAAGGGCAAAGATGTAGTGGCATTTCTTAAGTCTCAATATAATATTGGTGATAATAAAGCTAAAGAATTCAGGACTTATTACTTAGATCAGGAATGGATAAGGCCGAGTGGGAACAGGAATTCCCCAATTAATCATTATATCCTATCTCTAGGTTCTTAACCAAAATTTTTAGTGTACTCAGTTGGTAAGGTGCCCTATATATAGACACTAACTAACTGAGTTACCCAATTGGTTGGATAAACACTTGTTTAACAAAGTAAATAAGTTCAAAATGAAATCAGTATTAAATGTAGAGGTAAGCTGTTTTAAGAATTATAATACCCCTTCAAATCCGCAAAAGGTAAATCTTTTGACTTGGCTAAATTCAAACAAATACAAGCAGAAAGTTGAAGAATTACGTCTTTTGGAGGATAAATCAACAAGAGACCAGATCAAATCAAAATTACCCGCAATAACTCCTAGTGGTTTATTTTCCTACAGATCAGAAGATCACATCATTAAGCATTCCGGTATAATTCAAATAGATGTCGATGGGTTGGATATTGAAGATATTGAGATTTACAAAAATGAGTTAATAAAAATTAAGAATATTGCTTATCTGGGTCTTTCTGTTTCCGGTAAAGGGCTATGGGGATTAATACCGATACCGGGAGATCCAAAGATGCATAAAAAGTATTTTGATGCAATAAATAAGACTTTTGAAAGTTTCGGGATTAGACTTGATGAAAAACCCAAGAATGTTGCTTCCTTAAGAGGGTATTCCTTTGATCCCTATGCATACTTTAATCACAATGCCATTCTCTTTAAAACATCTTTTTTTTACCCTACTGATAAGCTTATAAAACCAGCTTTTCCGGGGTCAATAGAAAGTAGCAATAAGCTGCTCAATTGGATGATTAGAGAAATTCAGAATGCGCAATCTGGAGAAAGGCATGCTACAAGGCTAAAAATTGCACGATTAGCAGGGGGATATATTGCAGGAGGAATTTTAGATTATGGAGTCGAAGTGACACTGATAGAAGCATATTTAAGCCAATACCGCCATATCGATTCAAAACAGATTCAAAAAAAGGAAATAAATGCGATTAGATCAGGGATTTCTGATGGTTTAAAACATCCAATTAAAAGTGAGTTCAGAAAAAACTTGTCATGGGATCAAATTCCACGTTTAAGTCCATTTCGCCCTTCAACTTTGGAGGATCTATCAATTGAAAAGAATGTGTTACAAGGTAAAGATTTGATTTTCAACTCTTCGAATGAATATATTCAAGCTTTAAAAATTGAAAACGGTATTTTGCTCAACGGTTTGGGGTATCCTGCAATTTGGGATTGTATTAAATCCAATCAATTCCTTGACTTAAAAACAAAACAAGTTGTTGATATGATCAACAAAAAACATGAATTGTTGGCGATCATCAGGAAATTTAACTTAACAACTTGTTGATCTCAATAGATTGTCAAGTTTTTTTCCATTTCGATCAAACAGTAAAATATGCTAACAAAAAAGAAACACTTGAAATTGTAAAACTTAGCAAAACTTAACATTCAAAAAACTACAATTGCATACAACTGATGGATTAGTGAAATAATCAATGAAGCATCAAAACAAAAATTAGGCATACTGGCTCTGATTCAAAAAAGTCCCCAAAGATTTCTTTAGTTGTAATTCTGAAAAAATACCCTGTTTAGGGTATTTTTCTTCTAGCTTTTTTTCCTCAACTTTTGTTTTTATAAAATCTTGATACCATGAATCATAACTTTAAGCTATTTGGATTGCTGTTTTTATGCTGTCTTTTTTTTGGTGTTTATCCAAGTTTCTCGCAAAAAACCATTAATCTTTCATTCAATAGAAATGGCTTGATGATAGAGGAAATTGACCTGAAAAGTCGAAAACTCAAACTTGGGGAGAATTATCGGCTAACTGTTGATGGTGTTAATTCTGCACACATAAAAGCAGTGATTAAACCCAAATCCTTTAATTTGCAATCAAATATTAGTGAGCCTCTAAAAGTTGGGTTTCCCGGAATTAGTACAAGTGGTGATGTTGGAAAGGTTTATGATGAACTAAATACAAAAATTGATGCAGTAAGAAAGTCTTATTCATTTCTTCAACTAGTTGATTCCCTATCCAAGGAAGTATTTAAGGCGACAAGATTTTCCCCTTCAGACTCAATAGTAAGAAAAATTATTGGTGACAAATTACCCATTAATTTAGAAGGAGAAACATTAAAGAAGACAGAAGAGAACATCATTTTTCTATCCTATTTTGCTGAGAAATATTCGCTTTGGTTCAATAAAAAATTGGAAAATGGCACTTTAAATGAAGAGGATTTCAAATTGGGTTTAGAGTTACAAATCATAAGGAAAGTAATTGATAAAGAGGATTTTTTGAACAAAGCAGCCTTCTTGGAAAAATCAATGAAAGCAAAGCCGTCTATAACTACTGAGGGATTTAAAGCGGAAAATGATGGAGTAGATCTCCAGATTTCAATAATCGATACCTTCAAAAAGGATACGCTATATAAAGGTGAGATAGAATTCGTGAATTATAAAATGTGGAATTTTGACTTTTCTACTGGGTTTATTTTCAGTCAATTAGTAGATATTCCTTATTCTTTGAGCCCAGCGATGGAAGGTAAAAAGGAGGTATTGGAGGAGGATTACTCAAATTGGGATATTGCTATCGGAGGTTTGGCGCATTTGACGTATAAATTTTCCGGATTCATGAGTTTTGGTCCTCAGGTTGGAATTGGGATTTCAATTTTGGATACTAAACCAAAGTATGCGGTAGGTTTTGGTTTTTTATTAGGACGGAAATCAAAAGTCTCATTGAATGGTGGGCTAGTCTTTGGAAAAGAGCGAAGGTTGTCTAATCAGGTTGAGATTATCAATAACCGATTTTTTGTATCCGAAAGTTTAACTTCGGTGCCAACTTTTGAAAGATTTGGGACAGCACCCTATTTCAGTTTAAGTTATAATCTAACTAAAAAACGTTTCTAGATTCATAATCTTGTGATTGAGTTTGTGTTTTAACCTTTATAATTCATTTGTTTTCCTTATTTTGCATTAATTCCCATTAAAATTAACTTTTTAGATGAGCCAAAAAATCTTTTCTGAATCCGATGTGAAGGAGAAGTTTATCACTCCGGCGATTGTGCGTGCAGGATGGGATGAGTTGACGCAGATACGTCGGGAAGTGTATTTTACTGACGGTCGGATCTATGTCAAGGGTAGAATGACCGCAAGAGGTAAACGCAAATTCGCAGATTATATCCTGTACTATGAATCCTTGGAAAAGAATATACCACTTGCCATAATCGAGGCCAAAGATAACTCCCATACCATTCGTTCAGGTATTCAGCAGGCCTTGGGATATGCCAACACACTGGATATTCCATTTGTATTCAGTAGCAATGGAGAAGGTTTTTTCTTTCATGACAAGACTTCTACGGAAGGTAAAATCGAATGGGCACTTAGTCTCAATGATTTTCCAAGTCCAGCTGACCTATGGAAGAAATATTGTCTTTACAAAGGAATCACTTCTCCCGAACAGGAAGCAATCGTTACTCAAGAATACTACCAAGACGGTTCTGGCCGATCTCCAAGGTATTATCAAACCATTGCAGTCAATCGTACTATAGAAGCCATTGCAAAAGGTCAGAAGCGTATTCTTCTCGTTATGGCAACCGGGACAGGAAAGACCTACACTGCTTTTCAAATCGCTTTCAGGCTATTCAAGTCCAAAGCCAAAAGAAAAATTCTTTTTCTTGCAGACCGAACAGCCTTGGTAGATCAGACCCTTCGGGGAGATTTCAGGCATTTCAAGGATGCCATGACTGTGATCAAAAAGAAATTAGTCAATGTAGATGGAAAAGAAACTTTGGTTTCTAACAAAAAACGTGGAATTGATTCGGCCGATAAAGCCTTTGATATTTTTTTGGGATTGTATCAAGGCTTGAGCAATTCCGATCCGGAAATCCCTGATGCTTTCAAAGATTTCAGCCCTGACTTCTTTGATTTGATTATAGTAGATGAGTGTCACCGTGGTTCTGCTGCGGAAGACAGCAAGTGGAGGCAGATTTTGGATTATTTCAAAACAGCCACTCATATCGGTTTGACCGCAACACCCAAGGAGACAGTCGAGGTTTCCAATCAGCATTATTTCGGAGATCCGATATATACTTATTCCCTCAAGCAGGGGATTGACGATGGATTTTTGGCTCCTTATAAAGTCATCAAAGTAACCTTGGATGTTGATTCGGAAGGATGGAGACCGCCAAAAGGTTACCTGGACAAAGACGGAAACCCCGTAGAAGACCGTATTTACAACCGTACTGATTTTGACCGAAATATTATCATTGAGGAACGAAGGAAACTCGTGGCTGCCAAAATCACCGAGTTTTTGAAAGGAAATGATGCCTTTGCCAAGACAATTGTATTTTGTGTCGATATTGAACACGCAGAGGGGATGCGTACTGCTTTGGCAAATGCCAATCCTGAACAAGTGCTCAAAAACTCCAAGTATGTCATGCAGATTACTGGGGATAATGAGGAGGGAAAAAGAGAACTGGACAATTTCATCAACCCAAGGGAAAAGTATCCGGTCATTGCTACGACTTCCAAACTGATGACTACGGGAGTGGATGCCCAGACCTGCAAACTAATTGTATTGGATAGCAATATCGGTTCCATGACTGAATTCAAACAGATTATAGGCCGGGGAACACGAATCAATGAGGAATATGGAAAGACCTATTTTACTATCATGGATTTCAGAAATGTAACTAATCTGTTTGCAGATCCAGCTTTTGATGGAGATCCGGTGATGATCCGACAAGTGAACGAAGAAGATGATTTGGAAGGAATTGACGATGAAGGATCTGATCTTCCTGAGGAGGTAGATGATGTAGAATTCCCACCGACAGGGGTTGCTGACACAGGAGAAATAGATGGATCTATGGTAAATTCTACACCTCCACAAAGGAAAATAGAAGTAAATGGAATTCAGGTCGAAGTTATCAATGAGCGGGTTCAATACTTAGATGCTGATGGTAAAATCATCACGGAAAATCTGACAGATTACACTAAAGCCAATATTTTGAAGCAATACCAATCCCTTGAAAAATTTCTTAACCATTGGAATCAAGCCGAGAAAAAGAAAGCAATTCTGGAAGAACTGGAATCCCAGGGTATTTTCTTCGAATCCCTCCAGGAGGAAGTGGGAACTGAATGGGATCCTTTTGACCTGATTTGTCATGTGGCTTTTGATGCCAAGCCGCTTACCAGAAAGGAGCGGGCCGAAAATGTCAAAAAACGGAACTATTTTGCCAAGTATGGTAAAAAAGCCCAAACCATCCTCAGTAACCTGCTTGACAAGTACGCCGATGAAGGCCTGAAGGATATCGAAAGCACCGAGATTCTCAAACTTGATCCATTCCGATCTATTGGCACTCCATTGGAACTGATTCGGGCTTTTGGATCAAAAGAAGACTACGATCGGGCCATTAAGGAACTGGAAGATGAGCTGTATAAAACAGGGGCTTAATGGAAATAAATAATAATTTTAATCAAATAATAGATCTTATTCAACTTCGTGAGGAGTGTGAATGGATTGAGTTCAAAAAGGATAACTCAGATCCTCAGGAAATTGGTGAATATTTATCTGCGCTTTCGAATAGCGCATGTTACTATAAAGTGCCCTATGGATATTTGATTTATGGGATTGAGGATCATACAAGGAAGATTATTGGAACATCTTTTAAACCAAAGACAGAAAAAAAGGGAAATCAAGAGCTTGAAAACTGGTTGGCAACTCAATTAAACCCTAGGATTGACTTTGATATTTTAGAATTTGAATTAGAAGGCAATAGGGTTGTAGCATTTAGAATTGAAGCAACAAAAAGTACTCCAGTAAGTTTTAGAGGTACTCCTTACATTCGGATTGGAAGTTATAAGAAGCTTCTTGACGATCACCCTGAAGTAGAAAGAAAAATCTGGAAAAGGGATGATCATTATGTTTTTGAAAAAGAAATTGCCTTAGTCGGGCTAAATGAAGATGAAGTTTTAGGACTTATTGATTTTCCGAATTTTTTTGAATTAATGCAACTGCCCTTACCCTCAAATCGAAATTCAATATTTGACAGGTTAATTCAAGAAAAGGTTATCCTTCGTGAAGGTAAGAAATTTAGTATTTCAAATCTTGGAGCACTTCTTTTTGCCAAGGAGATAGATCTATTTGAAAAATTAAGTAGAAAAGCAGTCCGTGTAATTATTTATCAAGGAAACAACCGAATTAAAACTAAGAAGGAACAAATCGGTAAAAAAGGACTTGCAGTAGGTTTTGAAGGCCTTGTAAAATTTCTGGAAGATCAACTTCCTAGTAATGAAGAAATTGGTAAAGCGCTTCGAAAGACGGTATCCATGTATCCAATTTTGGCAATTCGAGAGCTTGTGGCAAATGCCATTATCCATCAGGATTTCAGCATGAAGGGAGTTTCTCCGATGATTGAGATTTTCGAAAATAGAATTGAAATCACAAACCCAGGAAAACCATTGATCGACCCACTCAGATTTGTTGATCATAGCCCACAAAGCCGAAATGAAACCCTAGCAAGATTTATGAGAAGACTGAATATCTGTGAGGAAAGAGGTAGTGGTATCGATAAGGTGGTTTTTGAATGTGAGTATTATCAATTACCCGCTCCAGAGTTTATCGTAGGAGATAATTACACCCGTGTGATCCTGTATGGGCATCGAGCATCAAGGCAAATGGATAAACAGGACAAAGTAAGGGCTTGCTATTTACACGCATGCCTTAAATATGTTTCCGGTGAGCATATGACAAATCAAAGTTTAAGGGAAAGGTTTGGGATTGATGAGAAAAATTATCCCATGGCATCAAGAATAATCAGTGATTCAATCGAATCTGGTTTAATCAAGGATTATGATCCTGAGAGTAAATCTAAAAAGTATGCGAAGTATGTTCCATTTTGGGTTTAATCTTATGTAATGGTAATGTAACTGAGTATTGGTAAATCCTTTTTTAATACCCGTTAAAGGGTATTTTTTTGGGATGCCTTATGTAACAGAGTAATCAATATTGAATTAGCGTAAAACAAAAACTATGGCCAATGTAGGTGCTGTCGTCAGCAGCATACGAAATATTATGCGTCAGGACCGGGGTATCTCCGGTGATGCACAGCGACTCGAACAGCTCGGGTGGATGCTCTTTCTCAAAATCATGGATGACAAAGACCAAGAGCTGGAAATCATTCGGGACAACTACGTATCCGTGATTCCGTACCGCTTTCGCTGGAGAAACTGGGCCGCCAATCCTGAGGGCATCACCGGGGACGAACTCCTAAATTTCATCGATCATCCGACCACCGGACTTTTTGTAAGTCTGAGAAATCTGAGCGATGCCAAACAACCCAAGCGAGCGGCAATCGTCAAGGAGGTCTTTGACGGGTCCAACAACTACATGAAGTCGGGCTACGAGATGCGCAAGGTCATCAATAAGCTCAACGAGATCGACTTCAACAACTCAGAGGACAAACACATCTTTGGCAATATCTACGAAAGCATCCTGCAAGAACTCCGGGATGCGGGCAACAAAGGGGAGTACTACACGCCCCGTGCGGTGACCCAACTCATGACGCTGATGACCAATCCCAAGCTGGGCGAAAAGGTCCTCGACCCCGCTGCCGGCACGGGAGGATTCCTTACTGCAGCCATCGATCATGTGCGGGACCACTATGTAAAGACCCTGGAGGACGAGCAAATCCTCCAAAACAGCATCACCGGCTGGGAACTAAAGCCCGTCGCCTATGTGCTCGGACTTACCAATTTGATCCTGCACGAGATGGACGTGCCCGACTACCACTACATCGACAGCCTCAAAAAAGAATACAACAGCATCTCCCGCAAAGACGAAGTGGATGTGATTCTGGCCAATCCTCCTTTCGGGGCCAGTATCGCTGACGGCGTGGAGACTAACTTTCCGGCCTCCTTCCGCTGCAAGGAATCCGCCGACCTCTTTGTGATCTTGATGCTGCAACTGCTCAAGCCAAGCGGACGCTGCGCCATCGTCCTGCCGGACGGCTCTATCACGGGGGAAGGAGTGAAGGCTCGTATCCGGGAAAAGCTCCTTACAGATGCCAACCTGCATACCATCATCCGCCTGCCTCAGAGTACCTTCTTCCCGGCCACGGTGAGTACTAACCTGCTCTTTTTCGAAAAGGGCAGCCCTACCAAAGAAATCTGGTACTACGAGCACCGACTGCCAGAGGGACAGAAAAGCTATTCCAAAACCAAGTCCATTCAATTTGAAGAATTCCAACCTCTGATCGAGTGGTGGGACAGTCGGGTGGAAAGCGAAGTAGCCTGGAAAGTGAATGTGGAGGACTTGAAAGATTGGGATTTGGATATAAAGAATCCAACTAAGAAACAAGAAGAAATAAAATACTCCAGTGACCAATTAAGGCAAATGCTCAAGGATTCATTCCAAAGGAGTCAGAAAATCTTGTCGGACTTAAGCGGAGATTAAGAAGATGAGAATTGTGAAATTGAGTGAGGTATTAAAACACCGAAAGGAGTTTATTCAAATATCTGATGACCAGTCTTATAAGCTTTGTCGTGTCCAAACAAATAGAAAAGGGGTCCTTTTAAGAGAGATAAAAATTGGGGCTTTAATTCAGACCAAGAAGCAACAGGTTTGTAAAAAGGGTGATTTTATTGTCGCTGAAATGGATGCAAAGGTTGGGGGATATGGTTTTATTCCTGAAGATTTAGATGGATCTATAGTAAGTAGCCATTATTTTTTGTTCGATGTGGACTTTGGAAAAATTCGAAAAGAATATCTAGAGGCAATCATTCAAACTGAAATAATCCAGGAACAAATCAAAGCCAAGGGTTCAACCAATTATTCAGCGATAAGACCGAAAGATGTACTTAATTGGGAAATACCTTTGGCAACATTAGATGAGCAGAAAGAGATTGAAAAAAACTTTCTCAAAATTAGGGAGGTGAGTATAAATCTGTTGGTTGAAATAGAATGCCAAAAAACCCTTCTTTCCCAACTCAAACAATCCATCCTTCAGGAAGCCATTCAGGGCAAATTGACCGAAGAGTGGCGGGTGCTTCGACAGTCACAGCAAGCACCCTTGGAGCCAGCCAGCGAACTGCTTAAGCGCATCCAAGCAGAAAAAGCCAAACTGATTAAAGAGAAGAAAATCAAGAAGGAAAAGCCATTACCTCCCATTACCGATTCTGAAAAGCCTTTTGAACTGCCGGAGGGATGGGAGTGGTGTAGGTTTCAAACCATATCAATTAACAGGGATGAGCTAAGAAAGCCAATTAGTAAAAGAGAGCGGGAATCGAAAAATAAACTTTATGATTACTATGGTGCTTCCGGTGTGATTGATAAAATTGATGGATTTACTCATGACGGAAAATTCCTTTTAATTGGGGAAGATGGTTCAAATCTGAGGCTTAGATCAACGCCTGTCGCTTTTGAAGCTTCAGGAAAATTCTGGGTTAATAATCATGCTCACTCAGTTCAGTTTATCGAAGAAATAACTCAGAAATTCATTCGAGATTTTATTAACGGAATAGACCTAACGCCATTTATAACGGGTGGCTTTCAGCCAAAATTAAGTCAAGGCAATCTTAATCTAATTCCTGTTCCATTCCCACCTCTAGAGGAACAACAAGCCATTGTAGGGAAAGTAGAAAGCCTAATGGAAAAGTGTCGAGCCTTGGAGGAGGAAATCAATCAAAGCGAGCAGCACGCCCAGATGCTGATGCAGGCGGTCATGAAGGAGGCTTTTGAAAGATAATTTGGTATGAAAAGATTGATACATTATTTAAAGAGATTGGGTCACTGGCTATTTGAGTCATATCCAATAACGATCGTAATCGTTCCTTCCATGGTAGTTTTTTTGTTTAGGAAACCCTTAGGAGAAGAAGGGATTCAATTATGCGGAGGAATACTTCAGATCATAGGTGCTCTTTATGGAATAGCTATATTCCTAAAGCTGAGAGAAGTTTTTTCATTTCCATCATTATTTGACCTTTTTGTTGGATGGTTAAAAAGGTTCCCAAGGTGGAAGAAAGATGTTAGAGTAATGGCAGGGACTATTGTAGCGCCTATGGCTCTTTTGAGTGCAAAAGCTTCTGTTTGGAGTCCTGATGATCCTTCATTGCCAGTTGAAGAGAGGCTAAAACGAATAATAAGAAATCAAGAGTCATTAAGGGAAAGTATGGATTTGGTCGAACAAGAAATATCAAAAAAGGATACTACTCTTACAGAGCGGATTAAAAAATTGGATAGTAAATTCACTTCAGAAATCAGTCAGGTGAGTTCAAAACTGGAATCAATCCATATGGAAGATTTTTTTTGGGCTTTATCCGGACTGCTTTTCATCCTTGTAGGGATTCTATTCTCCAGTTTTGCAAGATATATTGTTTAGGAAACTGCTTTAGGAATAGTTTTCAGATCAAAGACTCCTTTGGAAGGCAGTGTTGAAGGTTTCTTTTGAGTGTTGAAATTAAATTGTAACTTTAAGCTTAAGCAGTGGGAGAGCTGAAGTGTGCGTTTACTGGTATAGAGAAGAAATTCTCTTGTTACGCCCAACTTGATCGAAAGAAAAACGGTTGGTGTCAAGGAATTCCATAATTGCAAATTTCTTTAGGATTATTTCCAATAAGAGGCGAGCAACGATGTGAACCAGGAGTCTTTTGACTACTCGGTAATTCTTGTGACGTGTGTGTTTCTTTGAGAATTTCATATTCTTAACAGATAATATACAACAATAATTTCGCTACCCAGCTTGAGTCGGAGCGGTATTTGGGGCGTTTTTCCAAGTGTCGAAAAAGCATGCACACTTCCTAAAACCATTCTTGGTTTTTGAAAAGCACAGCTTCGCCGGGTCTCCCCTGCTTATTTTTTGAATTATGAAAAAGAAAAAGGATTGGTTCAAGATTAAACGGTATCCTCACATAGGTCTTCCCTTAGATGTGAGAGATCGGTATAAATGGATTGAACCATACATTACAAATCCAGCAAAAATAGCAAAGCATCGATTTTTGCCTTTTATTCATAAATCTCTAACTGTTCGAAAATTCAGGAAAGTTTATAGTGAAAATTCCGGAAAACTTGATCCAAAATTCATCGAAGGCAGTAAGGTCTTAAGGAAAGAGGATAAGAAGGCAAGGGAGCTATATTATGCTAGTCACTTGGATTCTCTTGTCTTTAGCTATTATGCACATATTTTGGCTGAGGCCTATGAGAAGAAAATCAAGGAGCCATTTTATAACCTGGCCGAAGTAGTTAATGCCTATAGGTCAATTCCGGTCGATCCATCAATAACCGATGGGCCAAACAAATGCAATATTGACTTTGCCAATGATGCTTTTGAATTCATTAGATCATACCAAGAGACTGAATTTGTAGTAATTGCTTTTGATATATCCAGCTTTTTTGACAACCTAAACCATAAGCTGCTTAGAGAAAGATGGGCTGAAGTTGTAAGGAATGTTGATGTGGTGAATGAAGGTGAACTTACCCCGGATCATTTCAATGTTTTCAAGAATATTACCCGATTTAGTTATATCGACATCGTTGACATTTTTGAGAAATTCAAGGATAGAATCATAACAAGAAAGATCAGGAAAGATGGTTCGCTAGGCCCGATCAAAAATAAGCCAATAGTGAAAATCAAATACCTCAGAAACCAGGATGCTGTCGCATTTTGTACTAAAGATGATTTTTTACAAGTTAAGGGAAAGCTTTTGAAACCTTCTAAAACCAAAAAGCTCGAAGACGGAAGTGTTGTTCCTAGAAATTTCGGAATTCCTCAAGGCTCACCGATCAGCTCGGTACTTGCGAATATCTATCTCCTTCATTTTGATAAAGCAGTCAATGATTTTATCTCTGGAAAAGGGTTGTATCGAAGGTATTCTGACGACATAATAGTCGTCTGCCCAAAGTCTATGAAATCGGCATTGGAAACATTGGTGTACTCGGAAATTGCCAAAGTTTGTTTAGAGATACAGCCGAGAAAAACACAGATTTTTCATTTCGAAAGAGATAATGAAGGTCGTATCAAATGTGGTCAAGAGTTTGAAAAAGAGATTAACTGGAACAAAAACCTTGTCTACCTAGGTTTCGAGTTTGATGGGGAACACGCCTTTTTGAAATCAGCGAGTCTGTCAGGATTTTACAGGAAAATGAAGAAGTATGTTAGAAGGGCAAGGTATTATTCTTCAAAGCGATATTCAAAAACAAAAGGAGAGCTTTTCAAGAGGAGAATCTTTAAAAAGTTTTCTTACAAAGGTGCAAAAAGGATTAGGAAATGGATATGGGATCCAAGATCATCAAAGTTTGAAAAGTCAGATTATTACAACTATGGTAACTTCCTTACTTATGCCAAGAAAGCCGCTAAGAATATGAATAACAATAAAATCAGTGGACAGATTAGTAGACATTGGAATATTTTAAATGGTTTGATCAAAAAATAAAATTTGTAATCTATGGTTATCAAAGGAGAAAAATATCATCTGGTTGAAGTAGAAAGTTATTTGCCGAAAAGTACTTCCGGGCAAGCAGGGTTTGATACCTCCCTTCATGTCGCTTGTCCAGAAGAATTAAAAAAAGAATATCCTGTTGGTACACGCTTCCTGATTAAAGGAAAGCTGAATGATCTAAAGGGAGGAGGGAAATTCATCTATAGTTCTTATCAATGGACCTATGAGGTGATATTCCTTGGCAATGGACCGGTAATTGAAGATTGATGAAAAACATTGAATTTGATCGGGAGGAAATTGAAGGAATCTTCCACAGCGCTGAAAGTAGCCTATTTTCAGAAAGTAGTATCCATTGGCTTAATTATGACCTTCCGTTTACCTGCATGAATATATCGGAAGTAATAGATCAAGTTAAAAATCTTCCGATTGTTTATTGCATCTGGATTTCGGATGGTTTAGAGCCTAGGCCTATCTATGTTGAGCATTCGTCAGCTTCACTTTCAAGGCAAAGGCTTTTTAACCATTTTGTTGATAAGCATGTTAAAACAGGCGCCAAGCTTGAAAAGGTGAAAGAAGCTTTATTGAATGGAAAGCGAATTGGTATTAGCTTTTTGAGAATTGAACCCGATTACATGAGAAAGCCGCTCGAGGAATGGCTGATTTCAAGAAACAGCGACAAGTTGGTTTGGAACATTCACGGAAAACTAAAACGAAGGTAAAAATGGAAACAGGAAAAATTTATTGGCTTTTAGGAGATTTCAAGATTTTGAATTCCGATGACCCGGATTATTGGCATTCGGTCGCCAAGGTTGAGGAAGTTTCTTGGGTTGTAAGTCCTGAATTAATAAGGTTTCATACCATACCCGCAGACTTTAACACAGGTGACTTGATAGCTTATTCACTGGAACTTCAACCTTACAAGGATAATAATTATGCTGGGGTCGCCAAAAACAGTGACTCAGGCGAATTCGCCGCAGAAGTAAAATGCGAACTATTTGAAAATTCTAAAAAACACCTTTTGAAAGGGACTTGGATTGAAGAGGGTGAAAATGGAAACTTATTCTTTACTTGGATTCTAATACTTGATAAGAATAAAAAAAAATAAACCATGGCAACACTTTTTAAAGAAGTAAACTACAATTTGGCCGGCTTGATCCAGCAGATTGATTTGGGCTTGATTGGTCTTCCTGATATTCAGCGACCTTTTGTCTGGAAGGATACCAAGGTTCGGGACTTGTTTGACAGTATGTATAAGGGCTATCCTGTGGGATATTTCCTTTTTTGGGCCAATGCCAACATAGAAGGCACCAAAGGAATAGGTACTGTGACCAAACAAAAACATCCCTCTCTTTTGATAGTCGATGGACAGCAGCGCTTGACTTCCCTGTATGCAGTGATCAAGGGGCAGGAGGTTATCCGGGAAAACTACGAAAGAGCAAACATCATTATTGCCTTCAATCCATTGGATGAAAAGTTTGAAATTCCGGATGCGACTATCCGTAAGAATCCTAGATACTATCACAACATCTCTAGGGTTTGGAGTCCGGAGGCTGATATTTTCGAGATCACAGATGATTTTATTGAGCGTTTGTCACAGGTGAAGGAGTTGGAGAAGGAAGAAATTAAAAAGATCCGGAAGTCTTTTAATAATCTTAAAAACCTAGAAAATTATCCGTTTTCTGCATTAGAACTTTCCTCAGAAATCGATGAGGAGCAGGTAGCAGACGTGTTTGTAAGAATCAATTCACAAGGAAAGAAACTGAATCAAGCAGACTTTATCCTGACCTTGATGAGCGTGTTTTGGGAAGAAGGTCGCAAAGACCTGGAGGAATTTTGCAGATTATGCCGATTACCAAGCAAAGAGTCCGCTTCCCCATTCAATTACCTGATTGATCCCGATCCTGATCAAATGTTGCGTGTAGGAGTCGGTTTGGCTTTCAGGCGTGCCCGTCTCCAATATGTATACAGTATCCTCCGTGGAAAGGACCTGGATACTGGTGAATTCAGCATTGAGCGGAGAACTTTGCAATTTGGTAAGCTGCAAGAAGCGCAAAGCAAAGTGTTAAACGTCGTAAACTGGCACGAATTCATCAAAGCAATCAAACAAGCCGGATTTGCACGAAAAGATTACATCAGTTCTTCAAACAACCTGCTTTACTCTTACATTTTCTTTTTGATTGGCCGGGAGGATTTCAAGATGGATTTGTATGAGTTGAAAAACCTGATTGCAAAATGGTTTTTCATGTCTTCCATTACCCAGCGATATACTAGCTCTCCTGAGACTGTGATGGAAATTGATTTGGCCAAGTTGCGAAGTATAGAAACAGGAGCAGAATTCAAGAAAATATTGGAAGATATCATTGATGCTCAGCTAACGGATGATTTTTGGGAAATCAGGCTGCCACTGGATTTGGCAACCTCGTCATCCACTTCCCCTTCGCTGTATGGATTTTATGCTGCTCAGTACGTCCTTGGGGCCTTAGGATTGTTTAGCAAGTTGAAAACCTCTGATCTGTTGCAGGAAGGTCTGCGAAGCAAGAAATCCGCATTGGAACGCCATCATTTGTTTCCAAAGTCATGGTTGGAAAAGAATGGTTTTCTTGATCAGACTATTCGGAATCAGATTGCCAATTATGCTTTGGTCGAATGGAGTGATAATATCAACATCTCAGCTAAACACCCAAGAGAATACTTGCCATTTTACCTTGAAAGACTGAAGCCGGGAGAAAAGGAACAAATGTATTACTGGCATGCTTTGCCGGAAAACTGGGAAGAAATGGAGTATCTGGAATTCCTAGAAGAACGGCGAAAATTGATTTCAAAGGTGATTCGGGATGCGTATTTTCTTGTTAAGGGGTAAAATTTCTAAATTTAAAGAGCTATTCCTCTTTTCATAATACATCTATTTAGTAAAGTCATGCGTTCTGAATTAATAAAAAAAACACTCAACACTTAGTATTTTTAATTGGAGCGAATATTTGTCATTAAAAAAATCATCATGCCAGAAACAGTTATTTCACTAAGATGGGACTCTATGATTGATATAATCCAATCAGTTCAATCTGAAATAGTTTTTATTTCACCTTCTATTCATGATGAGTGGGCACTTGCTTTTCTGAACATTAAAGATCACAAAAAAATTAAGATTTGGATTTGTTTGGACAATCAAGAGAAAATTTTCAGGGAGGGATATGGTGATGTTAAGGGTGTAAATCAACTTCTGTCAGCTGGGGTGTCCTTGAAGCAGTGTAAAGGATTGAAGATTTGCTACTTGGGAATTGATGGTGTTGGGTATTGCCTCTTTTTGGAAAGCAGAATTATTTCTGGAGGGCCAGAGGGTTTTAATGCAATTTTACTTCCAAGAAATTTGTCGCAAGAGATAGTGAAAACATTTTTCCCTGAAAAATTCGATGAGTTGATTTTTAAACCTCCTCTTTCTTCATTAGAATCCTTCGATCAAGAGAAATTCAAGGAGATAGCAACGAATCTGGAAACTAAACCCATTGTACTGCCGGATATGCAAAGGCAAATCAGTGTTTATAATAATCATTTTCAGTTTGTGGAATTGTCCCTGGAGGGTGGAAACATTACAGAAAAATCTGTTACCATTCCTTCCTCGGCTTTACCTTTTAAAGATGAGGCGCTCAAGGCTAAGATGAAAACTAGGTATAACCTATTTGAAAGAGAAGAAACTAACAGTTGGAATGAAATGAATCAAATCAAGCAGAAGTTGGAAGAAATCAGGGAAAAATATTTGAAGCCTTGTTCGGTCCGAAAGGGGAAAAGAATTTTATCAATCAATCATAAAGAAGCATATCAAAAGGAACTGGGAGAACTTGAAAGCTTAATTGCAGAAAACTCAAAAAAACTGGAAAAACGGGTGCAAGACTCAATTGATAAGGCAGAGATTTTCTTAAGACAGGAGTTGGAAGAGTTTTTAATTTCGTTCCCTCCAGATTCCTTGCAAAATGTAAAAGATCCAGCCACAAGAAAGCATAGGATAGATGCTGAGGTTTTTAGGATACTGGATAAAACAAAATTTCCTTCAGCATTTTGGTTGATTAGAAGTTTATGTTTGAAAAATCATTTTTATGACCTGACTTGGGAGGATCTTCAAGATGAAGAGCTTTTAGATTGGTTTAAAGTCAATGATCTTATTTCGAATGATTTTATTTCAGAATTAGCTTCTGTCCGAAATGCATACGAGGAATACAGGTAATTGACTATCTTGTAGTTAAATCGTGAATCATTATGAAGCACCAAATTCAGGCCGATAAGGATCAGATTGAATTGACAGAAAAGGAATATCGATTTGCCAACTACTACCTTGGTGAAGCACGATTCAACGCCACTGAAGCGGCCAAACTTGCAGGGTATAGTGAGAATACCGCACGGCAACAAGGTTCAAGAATGTTGACAAAAGTTAACATTGAAAAGTACATTCAATCCAAATCTTCTGAAATCCTTCAAAGGAATGGTGTCACCCAAGAAAAAGTATTAGCAGAAATCGTAAAAATAGCTTTCTCGGATATTACAGAATTTTTCAATGATGATTGGAGTCTTAAAAAAGTAAGTCAGGTTAAGCCTGGAAAAGCTGCAACTATTAAAACCTTGAAAAAGACAGATTCAGGAGTCTCTATCCAAATTCATGACAAGGTAAAGTCGCTTTTACTTTTATGGGATTTAGTCAAAGATGAAAGCAAACTGAAATAAAGTGTACCCCAGACTGTACCCCAAAAAGAAAAAACCCCAAATACTTAACGTATAAGGGGTTCTGAGTAGCGGGAACAGGACTCGAACCTGTGACCTTCGGGTTATGAGCCCGACGAGCTACCAACTGCTCCATCCCGCGATATATCTTTAATCAAATGATTTTCTAATTTTTAACAGCCATTCGCTGAAATCGTGGTACAAAAGTAGGGGTTTTTGGATTAAAATCCAAATAAGTGTTTTAATTAATTTTTGAAAAGAAAGACTTGGACGTTGGGATTTCCTGAAAATTAGGTGCTTATTGGAATATGCTTTTTTTAATCGATAAGCTTCTATTTTTCGTAATTGGGCTATTTTCAAGGTGTTATTCCAAACTTTCTTTGGTTTATTCTGAAATTAATGTGACTGCACGGAAAATTTGAAGTACCTTTGCAGAAAAATTATTGTCATGACCGAGAAAACACACAAAGCAGGCTTTGTCAACATTGTAGGGAAACCCAATGTAGGCAAATCCACCCTGATGAATGTGCTTATCGGTGAGAGACTTTCGATCATCTCCTCCAAGGCCCAGACTACACGTCACCGTATTATGGGTATTATCAATGATGAGGATTATCAGATTGTGTTTTCTGATACACCGGGCATGCTGAAGCCCAAGTATGAGTTGCACAAAAATATGATGAGCTTTGTCCATATGTCCCTGGAGGATGCAGATGTGATCCTTTTCGTAACCGATCTATTTGAAACTGACACCGAAATAGAAGACGTAATTGAAAAGATCAACCATTCAGGAGTTCCTGTGCTACTTGTCATCAACAAAATTGACCTTTCCAAAGAGAATCAATTGGAGGAAGTGACGGCTTATTGGACCCAAAGAATCAAAGCTGAAGCGGTTATCCCCATCTCAGCCACCGAAAGTTTCAATACCGAGCGCATCTTGCAGGAAATCCTGGAAAGGCTTCCTGTTCATCCTCCTTTTTATGATAAAGACGAACTTACCGACAGACCGGAGCGTTTTTTTGCTTCGGAAATTGTGAGGGAGAAAATCTTCCTGAATTACAAAAAAGAAATCCCCTACAGCACCCAAGTGGAAATTGAAGATTTTTATGAAGAAGAGAAAATCATCCGGATCAGGGCTGTCATATACGTGGAGAGGAACAGCCAAAAAGGAATCATTATCGGGGAAGGCGGAAAAGCCCTGAAGCGGGTAGGAATCCAGGCAAGGGAGGAAATGGAAAAGTTCTTTGGAAAGAAAATCTTCCTGGAAACCTTTGTGAAGGTGGCCGATGATTGGAGGAAAGACAAAAACAAATTAAGGAAATTTGGTTACGACCAATAAAGCATAGGAAATAATGGCAAATATTGTAGCAATAGTGGGTAGGCCCAATGTGGGTAAATCTACCTTTTTTAATAGATTGGTTGAGGAACGAAAGGCCATAGAGGATAACGTCAGTGGGGTGACCCGTGACAGGCATTATGGTCATGCCCAGTGGGGGGGTAAATTCTTTTCTGTCATCGATACTGGAGGATATGTCACCGGGTCTGATGATGTATTTGAAGCAGAAATCAGGAAACAGGTAAAATTGGCCATTGATGAGGCCAATGTGATACTTTTCGTGGTAGATTGCCATGATGGGTTAACGGATTTGGACAAAGAATTCGCAAATGTTTTAAGGAGCACAAAAAAGCCCATTTACATTGTAGCCAACAAAGCAGATAGCCCGGAAAAAGCCATGCTTTCGGCAGAGTTTTATGGACTGGGATTGGGAGATAATGAGGTATTTCCAATAGCTGCTGTCAGCGGAAGTGGTACCGGTGACCTTTTGGATGAAGTAATCAAGCATTTTCCGGATGAAGGAGTGGAAGATCCTGATGCAGGTATTCCAAAAATCGCCATTTTGGGAAGGCCAAATGTGGGCAAATCCTCTTTTCTCAATGCCCTGTTGGGTACCGAAAGATCCATCGTAACCGATGAGGCAGGGACTACCCGGGATGCCATCCACACCCGTTACAAGCTTTATGGGAAAGATTTTATCATTACCGATACAGCCGGAATCCGCAAAAAAGCCAAAGTTAAGGAGGATATTGAATTTTATTCGGTAATGAGGTCTTTGAGGACCTTAGAGGAATCGGATGTATTGATCATCATGGTGGATGCCACCCGTGGTCTGGAAGCCCAGGATATCAATTTGATTACCTTGGGTATCAAAAACAACAAGGGCATCATGATAATGGTGAATAAGTGGGATTTGATTGAAAAAGACCACAAGACCATGGATAATCTCAAAAAAGATATGTTGGAGAAATTGGGGGTAAACAGGTGGATACCGATCATCTTTACTTCCGTGGAGACCAAACAGAGGATTTTTCAGGCCATCGAACTGGCAGTAAGGGTCTATGAAAATAAAACCAGAAAAGTGCCGACCTCAAAATTGAATGATATTTTATTGCCGGAAATAGAGAAATATCCTCCTCCAGCCTACAAAGGGAAGTATGTGAAAATAAAATATATTACACAGCTCCCTACCAAAAATCCTGTTTTTGCATTCTTTTGTAACCTTCCCCAGTACATCAAAGAGCCCTATACCAGGTATTTGGAAAACAGGTTAAGAGAAAACTTTGATTTTGAAGGAGTTCCGGTAAAAATAACTTATAAAAAGAAATAAAAAATAATTGCAAAAATACTTGACAATCGAATGGATATCAGTACCTTTGCAGCCTCTTATAAAGAAACAAACCAAACACATGAAAAAGGTATTTGCATTATTCGCTGTTGCAGGAATGTTGTTCACTGCATCTTGCGGAAACAAAGAAGTGTCTGAAGAAGCTACTGAAGAAATCGAAGTAGTAATCGAAGAAACTGAAGAAGCTACTGAAGAGGTAATTGAAGAAGCTACTGAAGAAGTTGAAGGAGCTGTCGAAGAAGTTACTGAAGAAGTAAAAGAAGTTGTTGAAGGTTAATTCAAACTTCTAAAGAAAAAAAGTCCTGCCTTATGGTGGGACTTTTTTTTTGACTTATATTTCGGTTGATGAACCAAGACGAGAAATTTCTACTTGCTTTTAGAAAATACTTACCAGAAGAAGCTGTTGCTTATTGTTTCCAACTTTGGAAAGAGAAACCATTCAATTTTTTTATAACCAAAGGGAGGTTGACAAAACTTGGGGATTTCAGGTATAGAAGGGACAGAAAATTACAAACGATTTCTATTAACCATAACCTTAATCCTTTTCAGTTTCTGATTACTTATATCCATGAGGTCGCACACTATAGGGCATTTGAAGAACATGGTTTGAGTATAAAGCCCCATGGAGAAGAGTGGAAGAATACTTTTAGAAAGTTAATGATACCGGTAATGTCGGAGAAGGTATTTCCTAAAGATATTTTGGTGGCCTTGGTAAGACATTTTAAAAATCCCAAGGCAAGCACTGGGGCTGATTTATTTTTGAGCAAAGTTTTAAAGGCTTATGATAAAAATGTTTTAGATGAAAAATCTCTTTTAGTGGATTTACCCAAAGGTGAAATTTTTGAATTGCAGGGAAGGAAATTTCAAAAAGAGCATATCAGGAGAACCAGGATTCTTTGTGCAGAACTGGAGACTGGAAGAAAATATCTGATTTCAGCCCATGCAGAGGTCAAAAGGGTCCATCAATCGGAAAGCTGATCTTTTTCTTCGCCGATTTGGTTGATTTCCGGATTGAAATCTTTGGGAAGTGGCAAATCGCTCAAATGATTGATCCCAAAATATTCCATGAATTTTTCACTTGTTCCATAAAGCAAAGGTCTTCCGACATTCTCTGATTTCCCTTTGATGGTGATCAGTTCTTTTTCCAATAGTTTCTGGATGGAATAATCACAACTTACCCCTCTGATATGTTCAACCTCGGTTTTGGTCACAGGCTGTTTATAGGCAATTATGGAAAGTGTCTCGAGTTGGGCGGTAGAAAGCCGCTTTTGGGACTGCTGTTTAAGCAAAATGGATATACTGGCCTGATAAGCCGGTTTAGTCAAAAATTGATAACCACCTCCAATATGTTCCAAAGCAAATGAAAAATCATCCTGCTGGTATTTTTCCTGCAGCACTTTGATAGCTTCCAGGATATGATCCTGTGGAACTTCTGTTTCAAACATCTCCGTTAGGCATTTTTGGATTTCATCTGGGGCTAACGGAGATGGGGAACAGAAAATCAGGGCTTCTATATGTTTGTGTAAAAACTCCAATTTATTTTTTTGCAAGCTTGGCTTCAATGGAATGCATGGTATGGGGTACTGCTTTCAATCTTTCTTTAGCAATCAGTTTTCCGGTATCCACACAAACACCATAGGTTCCGTTTTTAATACGGATCAAAGCATTTTCAAGATTAATAATAAATTTTTGCTGCCTGGCAGCAAGCTGGCTCAGACTTTCCCTTTCCAAGGTGTCGGCGCCATCTTCTAAAAGTTTTGATGTTGATGCGGTAAAATCAGTGCCACTGTCATTTTTCTTACTCAAAGTTTCTTTCAAAGACGTGAGTTCTTCTTTGGCAACCGCAAGTTTCTGATGAATAATTTCCTCAAACTCCTTCAGCTCTTCAGGTGAGTAGGCCGTTTTTTCTTCTTGACTCATAGTGTTAACTTTTTAATGGTAAAATCTCCTCCAATCAAACAGACCGATTGAAAAGTCCCCTAAAATACACTTAGCATTTTAAATTCAAAAATAAAAAAACCGCCACTTGGGCGGTTTTTAATAGGAGGATAGGTTCTCTATCCTTTTTTGCAGCACTTTTTTGTCCATTATCAGCTTGTACTTGACGCTTAAGTATCTTTGTATAACTTCAAGAGTCTTCCCTTTTTCAATAAAATAGGTATTCAAAATTTTTGTAATCAGGTCAGACGCCATAAGTTTATTAAGGTTGATCAAAGACCTTCTTAAATTACTCATATTCTTTTAAAAGTCCTATTGGTAATTAAAAATATGTTCCAACAACTACAGTTTTTTTTATTTGATTGACATTTCCTTCTAGATCAAATAATTCTATCCAGATAATATAATGCCCGGGCCTTACTTTTCTCCCTTGCATATCTGTCCCATCCCAGAGGTAAAATCCCTCATTTCCCCAAATTGCATTCTGGCAGATCTCCCTGATAAGCGTACCGGTAACATTATAGATCCTCATACTGGCATTTTTTCCGGATTGCTCCATTTTATAACTGATGGTAACAAATGCAGACTGACCGGGCATGTCCGGGGCAAAGACTTTAGGATGGATATCAATCCCTATTTTTTCTTGCCCCTCAAATGCCTGAGAGTTCCTATATCCCGGAGTGGCAAAACCTTCCGATGCAGAGGCCGATTGCCAATTGTTAGGATCATCGATAGGGCTCCTGGGAGATATTCTTTCCAAGGAAACCCCTCTTCTTTCCCGTAAAAGGGGGTGATGCATTCTTTCAGAGTAGCTAAGTCTTTCTTCTAAACTTTCATCAGGGTTAAGAAAAATCACATTTCCACTGGATATGGGATAACTTGGTAAAGAAGAAAAAGTAAAAAATCTTGACTCTTTGGATTTGGGATATTCCTGTTTAAGTTTTTCCGAATCCGTTGTGAATACCAGAAAAGAATAGGGCTCCAAGATGAAATCCTCACTGAAAAGGGTTCTTCTATTGGCTATTTCACCATTTGAATTCAGATTGGCCAGTTTCCAATCTTTCAGGTTAATATATTTTTCAGTACGGTTATAAATTTCAACAAATTTGGGAGCATTGGTTCTTGGGTTAAAGAGGACTTCATTAATAATGAGATCGCCCTCTTTGGCAGGTAAGGGCATTACAAACCAGATTTCCTCCTGTTTGTCCAACATGTTTCCGCTGCAATCCCTTAAATTATTAATAGTAACAAAGTATTTTACACCTTCCTTTAGATCATCTGCAAACTCCAAGATGATGTCTGAAGGATTTTCATCAATATAGCTTTTCAGTAATGAGAGATTTGGCTTAAAACTCCAAGACACATTTTGGATATTTTGATTTAGAATTTTCGAGAAAGATAGTTTCACTTTGTTGCTTCCCACCATAATGGAATTTAAAAAACGGGGAGCGGTCAGGTCAGGGGTTAGTTCATAAACTGAATTCATTTTTCCAGGTGTACCCCTTTTTTCGTCCTGTGAAGTTTTGAGGTTAGTGGGTAAATAGCAGGTTAGGTAGGGGTTGGAAATTTCAAGGCTATATCCCCCTTGGGCAAAAGCACTTCCTCCATAGGATGCTGTACTGTACTCAAGGCTATCGATCACCATTCCCTTGGTATCTTTTAATTTTACCTGGTCCGAAGAATTCAGCAAGGTTGGCCAATTGGTCAGGCCGATCACTTCACCGTATTTTTCAAATTCATGCGCACTCGCTCTAGGAACTAATATTAGATAGGATTTTGGTTCCAGAACGGCAGAAGGCAGGGTTGTTTCCCTCCTTGAATTGGCCAATTGAAAGCCTCCCAGATATATAGGCCGTTCTCCGGTATTGTAAAGTTCCACATATTCAGCATTGGGAAGGCTGTTGCTGGCCCTAGGGGCAGCCATGACCTCATTGATGACAATTTCCTTGAATGCAATCTGTGGTAAAGCTTCAAACTGGAAATCAAATGAGTAATGCTCCAAAAAATTTCCATATAGGTCTACAGCTTTTTCAATTCGAAGCGAATAGGTTTTTTCTGACTCAAAAGCAAAAGGCCAAGTAAGTATTAATTGGCTATCATTAGTCTGAAATAGAAGATCAGAGGGATGTATGCCATCGATTGAATAAATGGAGGTTATTGAAGCATAAACCCGATCCAGGGATTCAGAGAAAACTAGAAGGGTTTTGTTTTCTTCTACAGGAAGTACATTTACCAATTCCGGAGGGGTCCTATCCCATACAAATTCCCTTTTTGAGGCATGGACAGGAAATCCTCTTTTGCTCAACATTGAAGGTATTTGTATACTATATACTGGTCCTTCCTCAAATAATTCATTGCTTTTTAATACAATTTGAGTGGGTTGGGGAAATTGGATTTCGAATTGGATTGAAGGAGCATCCTCTATGGAAAAAGATTCAGGTGTGATAGAGGAAGGATCTAATTCAATTTTATGGAAAATCATCAGTTCATCTTGATTTGTTAAGTAATGATTTTCTATAAAATCCCTGTAAAAAAATGATTTTATCAAGGTGGCCTCTGTAAACTCACCTTTAGCATTCTGAATGTTATTAGCTTCCAGGACCAGAACACTTCCCAATTGAAAATCTTCCTCGAAATCCAACTGAACTTGAAATTTATTTTCCATTATATCAATGGATATGGGCTGTTTGCCGTTAACCAGAAAATGGGATGTCTGGCTTATAGATGATTCCAGAAATGGCTGACTGAAGCTGACCAAAATGGTTTTTGAGGAAATCAAAATTAACTCCCCTAAGCCAATATGGGAATTTTCGATTTCCACTTTTAATTCCGGGGTGACCTGGCCAGCTTTATCTTTTAAATTTTCTAGGGTAAAAAGTATGTTGGATTCCTCAAATGCCTGTTCTGAGAAGATATAAAGAGAGGTATCCGTAGGATGCTTTACCAGTATGTTGCTTATGTCGGATATGTTGACCTGGGAAGGATTTGCTTCTTCTATTTCCTTATCAAACACCAATTCAAGAGAAAAAGGGCTTAAAATTTGGGCTTTTTTTATTTTTATAGGATCAACGATCTCCTTGCCATCATAGATTCCGAATTCATCCATAAAAAACCTAGCTGAAGAACCTGTTCCTGGTCCATATTTCACCTCTATTTTTATAAATAGTTCCTCCAGATCCCTGAAGTCCTCCGGAATGGCTATTTCAAATAAACGATATTCCAGATTTTGGTTGGGGAAAGTGCTTTCATTGCCTACAGGAACCTGATGGGAAAATGTCTCATAACCTGATTGGGAAAACCAAATTTCAACCACTGCAGGCCGGTTGCCCGACCCATTTTGTCGACTTTTTGCGAAAAAAGCGATTTTTGGGTCTGCATAATTGGCAGGGTTAAGTTTGGTAAAAATCTCCCCGGTGAAGGAACTAATGGGTTGTACTCCCAAAGCCCTGGATCCGAATCTTCCCTCACCATTGGCCTGAAAAACCCTTGCCGCGGTGTTTCGCACTTCATTGGCAGACCACTCAGGTAAAAATGCTTCAGGATGGTTGACGATTGTAAAATTGCTTTCAAAATCCTGAAATTGTCCATAAACAGTGTTTCGGTTAAAAAAACAACCTAGTAAGGAAAAAGCAATTGAAACCCTTACCAAAAATCTAGGCTTCATGGCTGAAAAATAAAAAAACGCAGATTATTTGTCCAATTATAATCGGTTAAGGTTGAAAAATTGAAAACCCGGCATAAAAACAGGCTTCTACTTGAAAAATAAGTAATTAAATAAGGTAATTATATCTTTTTTGAAAATTCTTCATTTACCTTTGCGGTCTATTTGTAAAAAACAATTTGTAACAAAAATGAAACTAGCCGTTGTAGGAGCTACCGGATTGGTAGGCTCAGAAATCCTCGAGGTGCTGGATGAGCACCAATTTCCATTTGATGAATTACTTCTTGTGGCCAGTGAAAAGTCTGCCGGTAAAAAGATGACTTTTAAGGGTAAGGAATATACCATCATGGGATTGAAACAGGCAGTTTCTGAGAAGCCTGATATCGCTATATTTTCTGCTGGTGGAGGCACTTCCCTGGAATGGGCACCTCAATTCGCTGAGGTGGGAACAATTGTCATTGACAATTCATCAGCCTGGAGAATGGATCCTACAAAAAAATTGGTGGTACCTGAAATCAATGCAAAAGACCTTAGAATAGATGACAGGATTATCGCTAATCCAAACTGTTCAACCATTCAGATGGTATTGGCACTGAACCCATTGAGATTAAAGTATGGAATCAAAAGAATCGTTGTATCTACTTACCAGTCAGTTACCGGAACAGGTAAAGCAGCGGTTGACCAAATGATGGCTGAAAGAGCAGGGAAAACTGCAGATATGGTTTATCCACATAAAATTGATTTGAACGTATTGCCTCATATTGATGTCTTCCAGCCAAATGGCTATACCAAGGAAGAGATGAAGATGATCAATGAGACCAAGAAGATCTTTAACGATAACAGCATTCAGGTAACTGCTACTACGGTAAGGATCCCAACAATGGGAGGACATTCCGAGTCAGTAAATGTCGAATTCCAAAAGGATTTTGACCTGGATGAGGTTAGGGAGATTTTGTCCAAAACCCCGGGAGTAATTGTTCAGGATGATCCAGCCAATAATGTGTATCCTATGCCATTAACTGCACATAAGAAAGATGAAGTATTTGTGGGGAGGCTAAGAAGGGATGAGTCCCAGCCTAACACCTTGAATATGTGGATCGTAGCAGATAATCTTAGAAAGGGAGCTGCAACAAATGCTGTTCAGATAGCTGAATATTTAGTAGAGCACAGCATGGCTTAAGTTTAAACCGATACCATTCATACGATGAAGCAACATCATCGTATGAATTTTCATAAAATTAAAATTGAAAATTGCCAAGGTTTATACGGATGAGATCAGGGAATTTGTCCAGGAATATCTGGATTCAGATCCGTTTAAACTTTTTTTGGCGCTAAAAGGTAAAGCCAATGTGGATCTGAAAATGGCTGTAGACCAGATTCAGTCCAGACAAAAAGCAAGGAAAAAACTTCCCAATTGGTCCCATAATTTTTCACTTTTTTTTCCTGAAGGGATATCAGTGGAACAGGCATCTTCTGAAGAAACAGCACAGTTTAAAATAGACTTAGTACATGGACATTCCATGATTGACCTGACGGGTGGATTTGGAGTGGACACTTATTTTCTTTCCAGGAATTTCAAGAAAGTCACCTATTGCGAAAGGGATGGGGATTTGGTTGATATTTTCCGCTACAATATGGAGGTCTTGGGAGAGGAGAAATTTGAAACTTTTTATGGAGATAGTTTGCAAATCCTTTCCGATTCTGATCGGACTTTTGATCTGATTTTTGTGGATCCTGCCAGAAGGGGAGACCGTAACCAAAAGTTGTACAGACTTTCAGATTGTGAACCGGATTTGGTATCAAATTGGGAGTTGTTGAAAGGAAAAGGGGATAGTATTTTGGTCAAAACTTCCCCCATGTTGGATTTGAAACAGGCAATTCTTGAGATTCCTGACATCCAGAATATTTGGGTAATTTCAGTCAAAAATGAAGTAAAGGAAGTGTTGTTGTTTTGGGAAAAAAATAAAAAGATCAAAACAAGGATGATCCATTGTGTGGATCTTTCCCCCACAGGTAAGCAGGAATTTAATTTTTCTTTTGAACAAGAAGAGCTTGCTGTCAATAAATATTCCGAGGTAAAGTCCTATATCATAGAACCGCTTGCAGTAATTTTGAAGGCAGGGGCTTTTAAGACTTTTGGTCAAAATTTCGGGTTGGATAAACTGCATCCCAATAGTCATCTTTACACATCGGATACCGTTCATACCGATATCCCAGGTCGTATTTTTGAAGTAATACGAGAATTCAACCAACCCAAAAAGGAATTGAAGGAAAGCTTTCCTTCCGGGAAAGTAAATGTTATTGCCAGGAATTTTACTTTATCTGCAGATGAAATAAAAAGCAAGTTCAGATTGAAGGATGGGGGAGATGATTTTTTAATTGCCACAAAGGTAGGAGATAGGTATAGAGTTTTTTATTGTAAGCGAATCTGATCTGATTCAAAATATTGATTATCTTGGGTCAGCAGCTCATTCTGAATCGGAAAAAATATGAAATTAAATCTGCTAAAGTATTCAGTTAGTAAATTTACACTGATCCTTTTCCTTTTTACAGGATTTACAAATGCCCAAATTCAGAAGAATTGGACCTGGGGTGGACCCATAGATCCCTTGCAGAGCAAATTCCAGGTGATGCATTATCAATTGGAATTAGAGATATTCCCTGAAGAGCAGGAGATTTTGGGGAAAAACAGAATCACTTTTCAGTCTCAGGAAAAATTGGATACCATTCGGCTTAATTTGATTGAAGAATTTAAGGTGAATAAAGTGCTGATGGAAGGGAAAGAGGTTGGTTTTTCACATCAAGGAGACATTTTGGATATTTTTCCAAATGATTGTACCTGCCAGGATGTTGAGATTTACTATGGAGGTAAAACACCGATTGCAATCCGCCCCCCTTGGTCCGGAGGCTTTACTTGGGAGTTGGATGACCTTGGGAATCATTGGATGGGGCTTTCTTCACAAAATGAGGGTGGCAAAATATTCATGCCCTGCCTTGACCATCCGTCGAGCGAACCTGTGAACGGCGTCGATCTTATTTTTACAGTTCCTAAACCCTATTTTGTGGCATCCAATGGGCGCTTGGTAGATACCAAAGAATCCAATGAGAAATTCACTTATCATTGGACCACCCAGTATTCAATCAACAATTATAATGTCAATTTCACTCTTGGGGTATTCCATGAGGAATCTACTCTGTTTCAAGGTCTTGAAGGGGAAAAGATCCCAATGAGGGTCTATGTATTGCAGCAAAACAGGGACAAGGCTAAAAATTTATTGGAGGTCCTGAATACTTCTGCTCAGACCCAAGAAAAATTCTTTGGACCCTATCCTTTTCCGGATGATAAGATAGCGGTTGTTGAAACTCCTTATCTTGGAATGGAACATCAGACCATCAATGCATATGGCAATAATTTCCAGTTTGAAAGAATCGGTAATGTATGGTATGATTGGTTGCTGCATCATGAACTGGGGCATGAATGGTTTGGAAATAAAGTGTCTGTGAAAGACTGGGCAGATTTTTGGATCCATGAAGGGTTGACTGCTTATGGTGATTGGCTTTTTTATTTAGAACATGGAGGGGAGGAAGAATACCATAAGAAGGTGGCTTCGGTAAAAGCGGGGATCAGAAATTTAAGGCCTGTTGTTTCTCCACGAAATGCTACCTCAGATTTTGCTTATCATCCGGAAATTTACACTAAAGGGGCATTTATTATCCATTCCTTAAGATATTTCACTGGAGATGACCTGTTTTTTCCCATGTTAAAGGCATTTACATCCGATGAAAGATTTACCTATGAGAACCTGATTGAAACCTCGGATTTCATTGAATTTACTGTACATTATTCAGGAAAGGAAGATTTGCAGGGTTTTTTTGATCTATACCTAAAGACCGTCAGGCTTCCAAAAGTCAAAATAAGAGGCAAGGGTAATAAGGGGTATCTGGTTAGTTTAGACAATATCAATTTCAGTATGCCTGTGGAAATCCAGACTTCCAATGGTAATGAGAGGCATCTTCTTTCAAGTAAACCGACACTGGTCAAAAGTTCAGTACCGATAGTAGTAGACCCCAATGGCTGGTACCTATTGGAAAAGTAATTTGGTATTTTTTTAAGCGATTGGTAGTTTATTTTTATTTAATTGTCCAAATTAGATATTAACCAAAAATAATAAACCACAACATGACTTCAAGAGCTTTGATTAGGCTTTCACTGATAGTTAACTATATGGTTTTTGCCGTTTTGTTAAATTCAGTTGGGGCAGTTATTCTCCAAGTACAAAGGACCTTTGATGTAAGTAAAGCAGAGGCTTCCGTACTGGAAGGATTCAAAGATTTACCTATTGCCATTTTCTCTTTTATCGTAGCATCTTTGCTTCCAAAAATTGGTTTGAAAAAAGGTATGATGACGGTTTTGTTTTTGGTGGCCGTCATTTGCTTCCTGATGCCCGTTACAGCGAATGAATTTTGGTATTTTAAAATGCTTTTTGCTGCAGTTGGGATTTCATTTGCTGTCATTAAAGTTTCTGTTTTTGCCATGATCGGTCTGGTAACATCAAATGCAAAGGAACATAGCAGCTTAATGAGTACCATTGAAGGCTTTTTTATGGTAGGGGTGCTTTTGGGTAATATATTCTTCAGTCTCTTTGTTAACGATGCAGATCCTACCTCTAGAGAATGGCTGAATATTTATTGGTATTTGGGGGCCATGACCCTATCCGCAGCACTTTTGCTGTTTTTTGCCAAAATCAATGAATCTGAATCCAAAAGAGAGGAAACAAAGCCTTGGGAGGAGTTCATGGAAATGCTGAAATTGGTCATCAAACCTTTGGTCTTGGTTTTTGCGGCCTCAGCTTTCCTTTTTGTTTTGATAGAGCAAAGTTTCATGACATGGACTCCGACATTTTATCAGGATGTCCTTAGGGTGCCGGCAAGTATGGGCATTCAGGCCGGAGCAGTTCTGGCGGGTGCTTTAGCGGTTGGCCGGCTTTTGGCAGGAATAGTCTTGAAAAAGGTCCATTGGTTGACTTTTACTTTGGTATGCACCATTTTAGTAGGCATTTGTGTATTGTTGACCTTGCCGCTGACCTCTGATTTACCGGAAGCTTTGGAAACAATCACTTGGTTTAATGCCCCATTTGTGGTTTATCTATTCCCTATTTTGGGGGTTTTTCTTGCCCCTATCTATCCTACCATCAATTCCGTAGTGTTAAGCGCACTGCCAAAATATATGCAAAGTTCCATGTCAGGCCTCATCGTTGTTTTTTCAGCTTTGGGGGGTACCACAGGTTCCATAATAACCGGACATATTTTTGAAGCATACGGCGGCACCAACGCATTTTATTTCTCTTTGTTGCCCATTACCTTGTTATGTTTAGTTTTGATTTTATTGAATAGACAAGTCAGATCGAGATGAGTTTCCATAGATATACTCCCCCGGAAGAATTGTATTGGGAATTGTTTGATGCCGTTCAGATGAGCGGTATTTTCAAGGATTCCAAAACCTTCGTTGACTGTATCCCTTTAAGACCTGCGAAAGACATCCTATTGGACTTTTTCGAAAAGGCTAAAATGAAGGATTTTGACTTATTGGAATTTGTGAAATCCAATTTTATCCTTCCCGATGAACCGAAGGAAATTGAAATTCCTAAAAATCTTAACCTTGAAGAGAGACTTCATTATCAATGGGACCTATTGAAGAGAGAGCCGGATGAAGATAAAATAGATTCAAGCCTGTTGGCATTGCCCCATTCCTATATAGTACCAGGAGGTAGATTTAGAGAAATTTATTATTGGGACAGTTATTTCACTATGTTGGGTTTGAAAGAATCCGGAAGAATTGACCTCATTGATTCTATGGTTGCCAATTTTGCCCATTTGGTCAATACAGTCGGACATATACCAAACGGTAACCGCACTTATTTTTTATCCAGGTCTCAGCCACCTTTTTTTGCTAAAATGGTTGAATTACTGGCCGAAGTAAAAAAGGATGAGAGCCTACTTGAAAAATATCTTCCTGAAATGTTGATGGAATATTTGTTTTGGGTGGAAGGGGATACAGAACTTCACTTGCCTGGGAAAAGATATAAGAGGGTTGTGAGATTGGATGAGGATGCCTTTATGAACAGATATTTTGATGATGAAGATACCCCAAGGCCAGAATCATTTCAGGAGGATATAAGTTTGTCTGAAGAAAGTAGAAGATATCCGGAAAAGATTTTCAGGAATTTAAGGGCAGCCTGTGAATCAGGATGGGATTTTAGTTCCCGTTGGCTTTATGATCCTTTGGACCTAAAAACGATTCAAACAGTTGCCATCATTCCTGTTGACTTAAATGTGTTGTTATCTGAGACTGAAAGAGTTCTCATATATGCTAACAGGCTGGCTGGCAATGAAAACATTGCCAATAATATTGAAAGGAACAGAAAAAACAGGATCGAAGGTATCAACCGGTATTTTTGGGATGAGGAAAGAGGGATTTTTCTGGATTACCATATAAAGTTTAAGGAACATGTAAATAGGCCCTCATTGGCCATGCTTTTCCCGCTTTGGGCAGGAATTGCTTCCAAAGAACAGGCAGAAAGGGTAATCGATTTTACGGTGAAAAATTTCCTGAAGCCTGGAGGTTTGGTAACCACCAATATCCAATCCGGGCAGCAATGGGATGCTCCAAATGGTTGGGCACCACTTCAATGGATAGGTTTTGAAGCATTTTGGAATTATGGAAGAAGGGATTTGGCATTGGAATTAGCAACGAGGTGGACCAATCTGAATGAAAAGGTATTTTCACAGACTGGGAAAATGATGGAAAAATACAATGTGGAGGATCTAAGCTTGGAGGCAGGCGGAGGAGAATATCCTGTTCAGGATGGTTTTGGATGGACAAATGGGGTATATTTAGCCATGAAAAAGAGGATGGAAAACTGATGAAAACAATCCTTTTTCATTAGTAAAATGGAAATGTAATCCTTTGCCTTTAAATATTGAAAAAATGAAATTTAGGTATTATCTATTAGCCATTGGGCTTGGTATTGGGATATTCATCGCTGCCAACATTTATTCCAATTTACTCTTTGCACAAAATCCACCCTATACTTTTTACCTGACTTGGGAGGATGATCCTACCAGTACCATTACCATAGATTGGCATTCCAATGAAATGGAGTTTGAGACCCTGAAGTTTAGGAAAAAAGGAACCGAAGCTTGGAAAGAGTTTGAAAGTACGGTTTTGCCTTTTCCCTTTTCGGAAAGACTGGTGCATCGTGTAGGCATACAGGGCCTGGAGGCTGAGACTGCTTACGAAATTAAATTCAGCGGTTTGGACAGTATCTATTATTTCAGAACCTTGCCTGCGACCTTGGACAAATCTTCCTTAAAAATAGCCATTGGAGGGGATTCCATGCATCGTAAGGAATGGTTGGAAGCAACCAACAGAATTGCAGCCAACTATGAACCGGATTTCGTCATTATAGGAGGAGATATGGCCTATGAAAATGGATTAGCAGAAAATATTCAGAGGATTTATGACTGGTTTGATGCTTACTCCAAAACAATGGTTACTTCAGACAACAGGATACTACCATGTATTGTAGCCATTGGAAATCATGAAGTGGTCGGGGGATATTATAATATGCATGAAGGGTATGAACAGACCGATGCTTACCGTTACAGGTTGGCCCCATATTTCTACAGTTTGTTTGCCTTTCCCGGACAACCTGGATATAATGTATTGGATATTGGGGATTACCTGAGTTTGATCATTCTGGATACTGAACATTCCAATCCTGTATTGGGGGAACAAACACGGTGGTTGGAAAAGACTTTGGCCGACCGAAAGGGTGTACTTCATAAAATCCCCATCTACCACGTACCCGCTTATCCTTCTGTAAGGGATTATGAAGGATTTACACAAACCTTGGTAAGGGAAAGTTGGCCTCCCATATTTGAATCAAACGGCGTAAGAATTGCCTTTGAAAACCATGACCATGCCTACAAAAGAACCTTTCCACTAAAAAATATGCAGATTGATCAATCCGGGATTATCTATGTTGGAGATGGGGCGTGGGGTGTTGAGCCCAGGGATATTCATAATGTAGTAGATACCTGGTATTTGAAAAAGGCCGTTAAAACCAGGGCATTCACTATCCTGACACTAGAGGGTAGGGAATTCAGTTTGATTTCATTGGATGGAGAGGGTAATGTCATTGATGCTTTTCCTGAAAGTCCTTTGCTGATGAAAAAGGATTAAGGTTTTTTAAAAGGTTTAATTAAATGTCCTACAAAAAAGCCAACAAAGAAAATAGCTGTCGTCCCAAGGACAATGGCTAAGTTTTTATGGATTGTTAAAGAAAGGAATCCAAGACTTTGGAAAAAATCACTTAGGCTGATCCATCCGATAACGATAAGACCTAAAATGACGCCCAATACAGGGGGTAAATTGCTTTTTATTTTGGTGAGGATACCAAGGAGGAATAATCCCAAAATCCCCCCACTGAAAATGGATGCCAAAGCCCACCAGGCATCCAGAGCACTTAATACCCCATTAAATGCCAATGCCACGCCTATACTGGCAAGTCCCATGGCAAAGGAAGCAGTCCTGAGGATGGATATTTCTGATTGCTGGGGAAGTGATGAAGAAAGATATTTTTTAAAGTGATCTTCTAAAATAACCGTTGCCGAGCTATTGATACTGGTAGACAAAGTACTCATACCGGCTGCAAAAATGGAAGCAACCAGTAATCCTGTCAACCCAACAGGTAATGAAGAAACGATAAAATAGGGGAAAATTTTGTCTGCCTGATCTAGTCCTGAAAGTTCTATGGGCAATAGCTGGGTATTTATTTGATAATAGACATATAATGCGGTTCCGATCATGAAAAACAGAAGGGATACAGGGACATATAGCAAGCTTCCCAACCAGGTTGATAATTTGGCCTCTTTCTCTGATCTTGCTCCAATATACCTTTGGATATAGCTTTGGTCAACTCCGAAGTTCTGAAGGTTGATGAACAGACCATAAATCAAAACCAACCAAAACGTGCTTTCACTCCAATTTAAGGAAAAACTACCAAGTGAAAGTTTATGATCATTTTTTGCAATTTCCAAGACTTGATCTATTCCTCCTGGTATCCTCAGAATGATGAGGAATAAGCATCCAATAGCCCCTGAAATCAAGATTATACCCTGAATGGCATCAGTCCAAACCACTGCCTCAATCCCTCCCATCATGGCATAAATCATTACCAGCAGTCCTGTGAGAACGATAATTGTTGGAATGTTCCAGCCCAATAAAGCTTCCATGGGCAATGCCAACAGGTATAAAATGGCTCCCATTCTTGCCAATTGGGTCAATAAGTAGCATATGGAAGCATATATCCTTACCCAGGGGCCAAAACGATTTTCAAAATAAGTGTAGGCTGATGGACTTTGTAATTTTCTGTACAAGGGCACAAAAAAATTCACAGCAATTAATGCTGCAAAAGGTATTGATAAACTAAAAACAAAGGAATTCCAATTGGACTGATAGGCATTTCCCGGTAGGGCTAAAAAACTGATGCTACTTACATAGGTTGCAAAAATGGACATACCTAAAGCCCAGGCAGGTAAGCGGCCTCCTCCTGTGATATAATCCTTCCCTGTTCTGTTTTTAAAATAAAAAGAAACTCCAAAACCCACAATCCCTGCCATGTATACAAAAAAAATTGCAAGGTCAATGAGGGATAGCTCCATAATGGGTTTTAAAATTTCAGTTTTTTGATTTTTGAATGAATGGTATCAAGATGT
Source organism: Shivajiella indica (assembly GCF_042683085.1). Lineage (NCBI taxonomy): Bacteria > Pseudomonadati > Bacteroidota > Cytophagia > Cytophagales > Cyclobacteriaceae > Shivajiella > Shivajiella indica. The sequence continues at coordinate 102,305 of NZ_JBHUIV010000003.1, forward strand.
TGGTAAATGTATTCTTTGGATTTATCGTCAATTCCAATCATGGGAGATGCTAGATGCGGCTCACAAATACCAAGATGGTAAAGACTTTCTTTAACCCCACTGAAATAGGCTGAATTTTTGGGACTTGCGGCATAGATTTTTTGGGAAATTTCCATAATGATCTCCTGAAATTTCTCTATTTGGCCCCAGTCCTTGTTCTTGGAGGCCTCAAACATGCTGACATATAATTCAGGGAAGATGTTAGCCCCACCGGATATGCCACCATCAGCCCCTGTAAGGATTGATTGGGCAAGCATTTCCTCAGGCCCTACAAAAATGGAAAAGTCTTGCCTTTTCTTCTTGATTTGCAAAAGTTTTTGAAGGTAAACTCCATTACCCGAACTATCCTTAATTCCTATTATATTGGGATGCCTGGAAAGTTTTTCAGCAGTTTCCGGCTCAAGATTCAACTTAGTCATCCTTGGAAAATTGTAAATAAAAACCGGTAATGGGCTTTCATCAGCAAGTTTGACATAATAGTGCTCCAACTCTTCTTGATCCAAATAAAAATAATAAGGAGTCAAAGCCACTACTGCATCGGCTCCATTTTCCTTTGCAATTTGAGCCAATTTCACACTCACATCTAGACATGTATGGCTTATTCCAACCAAAATTTTCACTTCTCCTTTCGCTTCTTTGCATGAGAGTTCGATCATTTCCTTTGTCAGAGCCGGTTTAAGGCTGGAGGCCTCCCCTGTGGTGCCAAGTATAAAAATTCCATGGACTCCACCATGTATAAGATGTCGGATAAGTCTTTCTGTCCCCTTTTTATCCAATTCCCCATTGGAATGCAAAGGGGTAACCATAGGTACAATTATCCCTTTGTAGTTGTTATCAGTTTCTTTTTGATCCATTGTTATTGGTCACGATTAATTTTGGAACGGTTTTCAATTTAGAAAATATTATCAATGGAAAACTGAAAATATTCCTCAAATTTATTCTGATTCAATTTTTCGACTGAACGAATTTGATTTTACTTTTGGAATTGGCTGGTTTGGTATTGAAGATTGATTATTTTTAAAATGCCAAGACCATTAAAAATGCGTGGAAAATTCTTTCAGTTTATTAGCCAACCCTATCCTTATTATTTTAAAGGGAGGAATATTTGGTATTTAGCCATAATCCTCTTTTTGATGAGCTTTATTTTCAATTACCTTTTTGAACCCTTTGTGGTGTACACACCGGAGCATAAAATGGACTACTTTTGCATTTCATCACAAATGCTTGATGCCCGTCACACAGAAGTTTTTTGCATCTCAAATCAATTTAGCTTTGGAAAAAATCAAAGGAACTATGAGAAGGTATGATTTGGATTGGCTTAGGGTTATCGTATTCGGATTATTGATCTTGTATCATGTGGGGATGTTTTTTGTGCCTTGGGGATGGCATATCAAAAATGATATCATTTATCCTGACTTGCGTTGGCCCATGCTTTTTGTCAATCAATGGAGATTGCCTATTCTATTTGTAATTTCCGGGATGGGGACTTATTATGCCCTTTCAAAAAGAACTGGCGGGCAATTTGCAACCGAACGGGTCAAGCGTTTATTTCTTCCCTTGGTCGTGGGCATAATACTGGTTGTTCCTCCACAGGTTTATTTTGAGAGGATTGACAAGGGACAGTTTTTTGGTGGTTACTTTGAATTTTGGCCATCACATGCATTTATTGGGGTATATCCGGAGGGAAATTTTTCATGGCATCACCTTTGGTTTTTACCTTATCTGTTGGTTTTTTCCCTGATCTTGATTCCTGGTTTTCTTTATCTGAGAAAAAATCCGGGTTCCGGGTTTATCAGGCTTGCAAGTATGATGGCCTCCAAACCCTTTGGATTGTTTTGGTTGGTGATTCCTTTATATATCTGGGAATCTTTGGTAGAGCCTTTTTTCCCTTCCACTCATGCTTTGTGGGGAGATTGGTTCAATGTGATCAATTATATCACATTTTTCTTCTATGGTTTCCTCCTGATTACGGTCAAAGATGTTTTTTGGAAAACTGTGGAAACCAATCGTAGAAAATACCTTTTTCTGGGATTGCTGGGATTCAGTGGGATGGTGGGACTTAGATTGGCCTATGAGGATTCAACATTGATCCATTTTATTGAGGCCCTTTTGAAAGTTGTCAACCTTTGGGCATGGATTCTGGCCCTTTTTGGATATGCTGCCGCTTACTTCAATCGATCCAGTAAAGCCTTGACATATGCCAATGAAGCGGTTTATCCATTTTATATCCTTCATCAGACAATTACCATTACAATAGGGTTTTATTTGATGCATTTGGATTGGGGGTTTTGGCCAAAATTTCTTGTAATGGTTTTAGGAACCTTTGGTATTGCCTGGTTGATTTATGAATTTCTGATCAGGCGGTGGAATTGGGTCAGGCCATTGTTTGGCATGAAAAATAGATGATAGTTTTAAGTGATGAGGTAAGTAACAACTATCCCATTCTAGTAGAAAATCAAGTTAGCCCTATTCTCAAAAGTAATTCTAAATTACCAAGGGGAATACCCTTAATTCAAGGCTTCGTCTTTTTGCTTGGATTCCTGGATTTCAATCAGGTCTGATGGTAAGATCCAGCCCATTGAAAGCGCATGTCTGCCTGCTTCCAAGGTGTCTTTGACCAGCAACATATCTACGCCCAGATGATTCATTTCCAGTTGGATCTCTTTCATAGCAGTTTTTCTTTTGGGAGATACATCTCTTATATAGACCATTTTTACCCTTCCCGGAAAATCCTTGATCACCTTTAAATAGATCTCGGGGTCATGCTGTCCGGAATCTCCTATCAGGATGAACTGTAGGTTTTTTTCGATTTGAAAAATTTTCTCAACTTGTTTGAGTTTATGTTTCCAATGACTTCCTGCAATGAATTGTTCCTTTGATAAACCCAGGTCCCGCAACATGAGAGGTCCTTTTGGGATTTGATGAACATCTAAAAATTCCATTAAAAAATCATAGAGGTTCCAAGGAGAACTTGAAACATAGAAAAAAGGATTACTGTCTATCCCGTCAGATCCCTTTGCCAATGCTTGGTAATAGGAGGAAACTCCGGGAAAGGGAAGTCTGCTGTGTGCATTTCCAAGAAATGTAGTCTTGATCATTTCAAATAATCTGGTAGCACCTGTTGGAACAATGGTGTCATCAATATCTGAAATTATCCCATAATCCACTTTTCCAATAGGAATGAAGATTTTATTGGTTGCGGTTACTGGATTGGGAACTTTTCCAATTTGATCCAATAAATCCAATTGAACCTCATTCCAGGATTTTTTTATTTCAAAACCGTTATTGGATTTCAAATGAACGGTAAAATATCCTTCTTCATCCGAAACTACAATTTGGTTATATCCTTGAAATGATACCTTTATCCTTACACTTGGAATTTCCCAAGACATAAATCGTTTGTACATTTTTACAAAATTTTTCCACTTGCTATCATCGGGCTTGGAGAAACCTAATTTCCTGTCTTTTAGAACTCTCCCTAAAAAGTAAATTTCATTTTGGTTACCAAAACCTTTGTAGGGTAGAATTACCAAAGAATTTATCAATCCTGACTTAACTCCCAGCCATAATTTTGCATTGGAAAATTTCCTTTTGAAGAAGTAAATGAAGGGGAGGACTTTTTTTAAGGAGTGCACAAATTTTATAGTTTTGATTGTTTTAAGTAAAAATAAGGAATTCATTCTATCTTAAAGAGCTCCATGGAATGAAGGACCCCCATGTTATTTTAAGATTCCGGATTATTAACAAAAACCATCTTCACCATTCTTCATAATTCATACCTTTTGTTTTGATTCAAAAAAACCTTTGGGTAAATTTTAATTCTTAATCAGCACATAAAAGATGAATCAGCGCAGAGACTTCATAAAGAAATCAGGATTGGCAATTGCAGCATTGGGATTAGGCTTTCCTTCCAAAGGTTTTCCTAGTACTTCTAAGGAAAAATTATTTAAAATTTCTTTGGCGGAATGGTCTGTAAACCGATTGATATTTTCAGGTAAACTCGATCATTTGGATTTTCCTTTGGTTACAAAGCAGCATGGTATCAATGCGGTGGAATATGTCAATCAGTTTTTTATGGATAAGGCCACTGACAAAAATTACCTAAGGGAAATGAATACTAGATGTGAGAATGAGGGCATTACCCAGGTTTTAATTATGTGTGATAGGGAAGGAATACTTGGAGCAAAATCGGCTTCAGACAGGCTTCAAACGGTAGAAAATCATAAAAAGTGGGTGGAGGCGGCCAAATTCTTAGGTTGTCATTCTATCAGAATCAATGCATATACTGAAGTTCCTTGGTCAGCAGATCCGCAGATGGCTGCAGAAGCGATGAAACTTTGTGCTGATGGTATGCGAAAATTATGTGAATTTTCGGATGATTATGGGATTCATGTTATTATCGAAAACCACGGTGGTTATTCCAGTGATGCCAAATGGTTGGTTGGAATGTTGGAACTTACGGGACATTCAAGGGCCGGAAGTTTACCTGATTTTGGAAATTTTCGGATCCATAATGAAGAAGGTAAAATCATATCCTATGATTCTTACAGAGGTGTGGATGAGTTGATGCATTTGGCAAAAGGTGTGAGTTTAAAGCCTACAACATTTGATGATTTTGGTAACCAGGCAGCTTTGGATTATGAGCGCATGATGAAAATAGTACTTTCCCATGGTTACCACGGATATGTAGGAATCGAACATGGAGAGAGAGATAGAGAATGGGAAAGCATCATTGAAATAAGGGACAAATTGATTGCTTTAGAAAGTCAACTGACAAAAGAAATGCACTAAGTTTCCATCAAACTTTAGTTTATTTAAAAAAGATTGATCAATTGTTCACCTCTTTTGAGGACTTGGTATTCCTGTCTTTGTCTGATTTCTTCCCGCAATTCAGGATTTTTAGCCTCCAGAAGAAGTTGGGAAATTTTCCATACATCACTTCTCCATGAGATTATCATTTTTGAAAGTAGCCATTCATCCATTCTACCCATCAATTTGTCTAAAACAGCCAAGGTTGGAGCTATTGGTTTGATAATGCTGTCCTGAACATCATCAATAGAGCTGGAAATTATCTTGTTGACCAGATCATGATCATTTTTCCTCAATTCAATATGCTCTTTTTGTAAATATGGCCATTCATCTTCCAAACAATCGTATAGTGCTAAGGGGAGGTCATAGTTGATATGGGCATTGATTCCCAAGAGCAGGTTTTGAAGTACATGGGTATCAGAATTTTTGGCAGCATCATGGGCTTGTTTCCAGACAGAAGGTACATTAGGGTGGTTTGATTGATAGAGGTCTAGGGCATCGAAATAATAATCCGAGAACCGAACAAGCAAAATAGACACCCAATCTGGATCTGAAAAAAGCTTTTTCTGAATTGAAAAATACATGTTACTGCTCATTAATGTGTAGCACTGAAGAAAGACATGTCTTTGGTCTCCCGCATTTTCCCAGTCTGAAAACTCTTTGGTCATTTTTTTCAGAAGGTTGTTGATATGTTCCATGGTTTTAAAAATACTTTTTTCTGATTAAATGTCTGAAAATAAATTGATTCTGTGTCTAAATAATGGTATCACTGGTAAAAAGGATTGTTATCATTAAATTGAACCCAATGTTCATCCTTGTTTGTTACTTCTTAAGAATCAGCCAAATTCCATAATCTATTTCTTACCTTTGTATCATGGAAAACACCATAAAAAAGGATATCAGAAAATTCACTTTAGAACAACTTGAAGATTTTTTCATTGCTCAGGGGGATAAAAAATTCAGGGCAAAGCAAGTATATGATTGGCTCTGGAATAAGTCATTGAAAAACTTTGATGATATGAGCAACATCTCCAAAGAGACCAGGGAGATGTTGAAGGCAAATTTTGAGATCAATCATATCCATGTAGACCTGATGCAGCATTCGGTGGATGGTACCATCAAAAATGCTGTCAAGCTATTTGATGATAAGATTGTAGAGTCGGTATTGATACCCACTTCCAAACGGATTACTGCCTGTGTTTCTTCCCAGGTTGGTTGCAGTCTGGACTGTAATTTTTGTGCTACTGCCCGTCTGAAAAGGATGCGTAATCTGAATCCAGATGAAATATATGACCAAGTGGTAGCTATCAAAGAGGAAGCAGAGACTTATTTTAAACGCCCTTTGACAAATATTGTCTTTATGGGCATGGGTGAACCTTTATTGAATTACAACAATGTGATCGATGCCATAGATAAAATTACTTCTCCGGAAGGATTGGGGATGGCTCCGAGAAGAATAACATTATCCACAGTTGGAATCCCAAAGATGATCAAAAAAATGGCAGACGATGGTGTCAAATTCAATTTGGCCATTTCTTTGCATTCGGCCATTAATGAAACCCGTAGTCGTTTGATGCCTATCAATCAGGTAAATCCCTTGGAAGACCTTTCAGATGCACTGAAGTATTGGTACCAAAAGACCAAAAGAAAAGTCACTTATGAATATGTGATCTGGGAGGGAGTGAATGATGATGAAAAGCATGCCAAAGCCCTGGCAAAATTCTGTAAGATCATTCCTTCCAAAGTGAATATTATTCAATACAACCCTATCGATGAAGGTGAGTTCAGGCAAGCTTCCCAAGAGGCGGTGGATATGTATGTCAGAATCCTTGAAAATGAAGGGATTGTTGCCAAAGTCCGAAAATCCCGTGGTCAGGATATTGATGCTGCTTGCGGCCAACTGGCCAATAAGAATGAAGTGGTCCAACTTGTGTAAACTATCAAAATAAGCTAATATTTTCTCTATATAATTTTATTAACCATATTTTTTGTGGGATTTATATTTTTTTATAATAGTCAAAGATATAAAGTAATAATTAGTTATATTTGAGGCATTTTCAAATTTTACAAAACTTTAGAAGGAATAAATTTGAGTTTTGGTTAAACAAAAGTTTAGTTTTCAGCGTAAAATTTGGGTTGCCTTTTATATGATTAAACCAACTAATTATTTAATAATGAAAAGAACTCCTTATTTAATGTCATTTTTGCTTGTCCCTTTTATTTTTATTTTCACTTCATTTCAAAAACCTGGCGGTATTTCAGATTTAACTGAAAAAATACTCAGTTACATGGAATATTATGTAGAAGATGTACCGGAAGAGAAGGTTTTTGTCCATATGGATAAAAACCTGTATGCCGCGGGTGACAATGTATGGTTTTCGGTTTTTTTAACTGCAGGTAGTCCTGATGTCCCTTCTCCCCTGAGTAAAGTGGTTTATGTGGACCTTTTGGACAATGAGGGAACACTCCTTCAACAAAAGACAGTACAGATTCAAGAGGGCCATGGGTATGGGGATTTTAAATTGGATTTTTACATGAGGGAGGGAATTTATCATATTCATGCTTACTCCCATTGGTTGAGGGGCTTTGGAAGAGAGGCTGTTTTCCGTTTCAGTATTGAAATATTGGAGCCCTATAACCTAAAGTTTCAGCCTTCTGTGGAATTCCAAATGGCGGAAGCAGGAAATATGGTGAAATACCAAGCGATGGTTAAAGCTTTGAATCGTTCATTACAACCTTTAAAAGGGGAAACCATCATCTATGAAGTGCTCAACAGGAATAGGGTTTTAAAAAGCGGTTCATTTCAGCTAGATGATGAGGGGGCATATAATTTGGATTTTAGTTTACTTCTATCGGATCTGCAACAAGTAACCGCCATTGAGTTGACTCAAAAGGAAAATGAAGAATATAGTATTTCTAGGAAATTCCTCCTTCCTTTTCCTGCTTCCATGATGGACATTCAGTTTTTGCCTGAAGGAGGGGATTTGGTATCGGGATTCAACAATAAGGTAGCCATTAGGGCGGTATACCCTGATGGTACACCGATTATACTTTCAGGTTCGGTCAATGTGGACGGACAGGAAGTGGTTTTTAATACGAATGAGTCTGGGTTAGGCTCTTTTTCTTTTACTCCACAGAATGGGAAGTTATATCGTGCCAATATTCAAATTGGGGAAAGCAAATTGGAGATACCGCTTCCCCAGGTCAAGTCCACAGGTGTCAATTTGGCGGTTGATAATTCTAAAGAAAACCTTTTGAATGTGCTTATTCAAGCCAACGCCTTCAATGAAATTTCACCTTCAGGAGAAGGGCTTTTAGTGATACATGCCAGAGGAAGGATAGGCCACATGCAGGTGATTAACCTTGCCAATGGTGTCACTGGGGCGAGGATCAATAAGAATCAGTTGGCACCGGGTATCAACCAGGTAACAGTTTTTGAACCTGAAGGGACTCCATTGGCCGAACGCTTGGTTTTTATTCCCCAAGAAAAAGATCTGAAATTAAAATTAAAAATTGATGAGGTAAATACCCGGGCCAGAGGGAAGAACAAATGGAAGTTGGAAATTGAAGGGGAAGGGTTTGAAGGAGGCAACTATTCAGTTTCGGTGACGGATGCCAATGAGGTTCCTTATTCCCTTACTTCCAATATCATTTCATACCTAAAAATTGAATCGGAGTTAAAAGGGAGAATTCACCAACCCAAACAATTCTTCAGTGATAAAAGAGATGATGAAGGTATTGAATTGATCATGTTGACACATGGATGGAGAAGGTTCAATTGGGAGAGTGTATTGGAGGGGAAAATAGAAAATAAGAATTTCATTGAGCAGGGAATAAACATAACGGGTACAGTTTCGCCTAAATCCGAAGGAAAAAGAGGTTTGACAGGGGGAATAATAAATGTTTTTTCCAAAGGAAAGCAGGAAGATTTCATTGCTGTTGAATTTGGGGAAAATGGCAAATTCATCATCGATGATCTTGATTTTCAGGATACCACATTATTGACCATTTCGGCCAATGACAGAAGACATAAGGAGCTCGTCAATTTGGAGCTGGATCCCCCCTTGTCCAAATATGAGCAATGGGAAGGATTTAATCCTGAGATTAATGCTTTTGAGATTTCACCAGTGCTTAGGGAGTATTTAAAAAATGTGGAGAAAAGGAAAGCTGCAACAGCTTCATATGGAGAGATGGAAGTGGTAGAAATTGATGAATTTGTGGTACAATCCGAAAAATTTGATCCAACCCAAGAGGAAATTACCAGGATTTATGGAAAAGGAGATGCCTCATTGAGACCGGAGGATATAGGTGGTTTTGAGGGATATGTGGATATTTGGCAATTGTTGCAGGGAAGGTTTGCAGGCGTGAGAATAATTCCAAGTCCAATGGGCGGTGCCCCAACCATTCAGATCCGGGGTGTGGGTTCAATTGAAGCCGGTGGTGCTCCTTTGGTATTATTGGACAATTCACCTATCGATCCTTCATTTGCAGGCTCAATAAGTCCTAGGGAATTGGCATCTGTAGAAGTTTTTAAAGATGCTGCAACTCTTGCTGTTTTTGGGACCCAGGGAGCAAATGGTGCAATAGCTTTGTATACAAAAAGATTTGCAGGAATTGGGGAAATGGGAGATGGGGTATTCAATCTGAGATTTCCAGGGTATTCTATTGCAAGGCAATTTTATATGCCAAGGTATGACAATGAAAGCAATCCTGCTCCAGATTATAGATCCACTTTATTTTGGAACCCAAAAATCATATGGAATGGTAACCAGGCAGATATTGAGTTTTTTAACAATGATGTTGTTCAAAAATATAAAGTAGTAGTCCAAGGGATAGATAAATCCGGAAGACTTTCTTACCTGGAACAGGAAATTAACCCATAAATTCAAAAAGCCCAATTTTTTGGGGCTTTTTGAATTTTATTTATCTTCAACCTATGAAAAAGTATATCATCTGTTTTTTAGCATTTTTAGCATTTTCTAATTCTCAGGCCCAAGAGAAAGGAGATGTAAGGTATCAATTTGGTGGGGATTATAAATTATCTATTGATTATTTTGGAGCGCATGCCGGGATTGAATATCTGTTTATAGATAAGTTTTCCCTTGCTCCTAATTTCACCTTTTGGTTTCCTCCAGTGGGAAGATCCTCTAACCTGAACATGGACCTCAGGTATTACCTGACCAGTGGCTCTTCCCAATTATATGTCATGGGAGGATATAGTAATTTTTGGATCAATACCCAGCCGGGAATGGCAGGGGAGACCGTAAGCAGGCCAGGTGGAAATTTTGGTATAGGGGCAAATCTTAGGATTTCAGGAAATTGGGGAATAAATACTGAATTCAAGGTTCAAAGCCAAAATACAAGGCAACCTGTTTTGCGGATAGGATTGGTTTTTGGACTAGGGAACTAAGTTTACTTTTTACTGAATTCGAAAAGTTTTCTTTTTTCCTCTTTGGTCAATCCATCATATCCCTTTTCAGCAATCTTATCAAGAATTTGATCAATTTCTTCCTGGGACGGAGAGCTCCCTGTTGAACTTGTTGGTTTAGTACTGCTTCCTCCAGTTGAAAATCCCTCTGCTGAAGTATAGGTCTTCTTCCTCCGGTATGAAACCCTTACGGAAGGTCTTTTTGTAAAAAGCCTCTCGAAAAATTGGCCAATTACCTGTACAGGTCTGCCCCAATCATTACCTTTTTTAAGTTGCATAATATAAAAATATCCCAAAGCCGCTCCACCTAAATGGGCAAGTTCCCCACCGGCATTACTGCCTGCGGAATTAACAAAGGCAATAATTACATAGAAGATGGCTATATATTTTATTTTGACCGGACCTAATAATATTAAATGGAATGTAGTATTGGGAGCAAGCGTCGCCGCGCCGACCACTACAGCATAAACGCCAGCGCTAGCTCCTAGCATCTTCGCAACCGGGAGAACATCTGAAAAATAGGGAGAAATATTATACATCAATACATAGAGTAAAGCACCTGCAATGCCTCCTAGAATATAAAGATTGGTCAATTTCCTACTGCCTAAATATTCATGGACCAGCAATCCAAACCAGTACAAAAAGAGAAGATTGAACAGGATATGGAAAATTCCTTCATGGAAAAACATATAGGTCATAACTGACCAAGGTTGTACCAAGTAGCTGGAAATATCTGCCGGCATCATCAGGTAGGACCTGAAAGCTTCATAAATTTTTCCAGCTCCGGAAAACGTGAAGATGACCCGCAACACCACCATGGCAAAAAACACAATAATATTGATCGCCAATATTTTGTAAAGGCTATTATTGTTTTGCCTGAAAGCGTTTCTCAAGTTGTCCCAGAATCCTCCGTACATGTTTTTTCAGTAAAAGTTAGACCTGTCTTTTTTCCAATAAAATACCAAACCCGCACCAATAACCAGCCCACTAAGGTGTGCAAAATGTGCCACATTATCCAGTGGGTTATTATTTATTACGTTATAAATGGTATAAAGACCATAAAATAGTACCAAATATTTGGCTTTTACAGGCATAGGTGGAAACAATAAAAATAGCTGAGTGTTTGGGAAAAGCATAGCAAAAGCAATTAAAACTCCAAATAATGCTCCGGAAGCTCCCACCATGGGGACATTGGATTGCATTTCCCTCACAGACATCAGATTGTCCTTGGCTCTTTGGATTAGGGTTTCGTTTTCAGGGTTTCTGCTGTAAGCATCAATAAAATCATACACACCTGTTTTGAAAAAACCTGGATTGTCTTTCACAAATTTATTGAATAATTCAGGACTTGGGCTACTATAAAATTCACTGATACTATTGTCCATCTGGTTCATTCTATAAGCTGTATATCCTGAATACAGCAAGCCAGAACCTACACCGCAAACCATCCACAAAACCAGAATTTTTTTAGGCCCAAGAAATTGTTCCAACAATGGGCCAAAAATAAAAAGACCAAACATGTTACTGAACAAATGCCAACCATCTGCATGCATAAACATGTAGGTGAGAAACTGCGTTGGCATAAACCTGTTGCTATGGATATAATATAGGGCAAAAAATGCCTTCAATTGGGGCATAAAATAGGCTGCCACAACGTAGGCTGCCACAGTAATGAGAAGTAGGTTTTTGACAACCGGGGTAAGATTTCTGAACATATTTTATCTGGTAAAGAAACTCTGAATTTTATGTATATCGAGTTTGACAAATGTTTTATTTCCTGAAAGCCCATAATTGGGATTTTTACAGGAAAACAATTGCCCAACAATTGTCTCCATTTCTGTGGAGGCTAACCTGCTGCCCTTTTTTATTGAGGATTTTCTTGCCAAAGAACGGGCAAGATTTTCTCTTTTATCCAGGGATAATTCCGATTTGAAATGTTTGTACTGTTCCAATAAACCCTCAAACAAAGTTTTTTCATTGGTGACCTGAATATCTGCAGGTACGCCCTGTATCAAGAGTGTGTTTTTTCCGAATTCTGACAATATAAATCCTAAACTGGTAAGTTCTTCTTTTATATCCATTACCAGTGCAAAGTCTGAAGGGCTCAGTTGTATATGCGGAGGAAACAAAACTTGTTGTGATGCTCCAGACGCTTGTCCAAGCTGCCTGAGGTATCTTTCATAAAGGATCCTTTCATGAGCCACCTGTTGATCAATGATCAGAAGACCAGTTGACAATTGGGCCACAATATAACTTAATTCCACCTGAAAGGTAGTACCGGTTGATTCAGAAGACTTCGGGAATTCCAATCCTGATTTTGTAGTTATTTCACTGGCCCTTGAAGGAAATGTGAGAAAATCCAATTCATCCCGGTCACTTTTTCTTTCCTGTTCCACTTCAGGTAAGGAAATATTGCCTTCAAACAGCCGCTCCCAACCGGATACGGATTTTCTTTGGAAATCAGGGGTTTGGAAAGTTTTATAAGAATTTTCATTTGCAAGGCTATCAGGCTTGTAGGTGTTTTCTTTGCCTATTTCTTTCTGATCAAGCGTATTATATTTCCAGTTTTCTGTAAAGTTCACATCCAAAGAGAAATCTAAGGTAGGGACAACATTGTGTGCACCAAGAGCCTGTTTGACTGCCGACCTCACTACGGCATATACAGTCCTTTCATCATCAAATTTGATTTCGGTTTTCGTCGGGTGGACATTGATATCAATATGTGAAGGCTCAATTTCAAGGAAAAGCACATAGAAAGGGTGCATATCATTTGGCATCAAGCCTTCAAAGGCATGGGTCACTGCATGGTGTAGGTAGCTGCTCCTGATATAGCGGTTATTGACAAAGAAAAATTGCTCTCCTCTGGTTTTTTTTGCATGTTCCGGTTTTCCGATATATCCCCGCACATTCAGGTGTGGGGTTTCTTCCAGGCAGGTAACCAATTGACCCTGGTAGGATTTTCCAAATATGCCCACAATTCGTTGGCTGAGTTTTCCAGGCTGAAGGGTAAAAAGTTCCATGTCGTTTTGGGTCAATGAAAAGCCCACTTCCGGATAGGATAAAGCCACCCTTTGGAATTCTTCAACCAAATGCCTCATTTCGACAGGATTTGATTTCAGGAAATTTCTTCTTGCAGGAACGTTGAAAAATAGGTTTTTCACTGCAATATTGGTTCCTTCAGGACAGGATATGGGTTCCTGTTTTTTTACTTCTGAACCTTCTATATGTATGGAAGTTCCTAGTTCTTCCCCTTTTTGACGCGTTTTCATCTCCACTTGGGCCACAGCCGCAATAGATGCAAGTGCTTCTCCACGGAATCCAAATGTCCTGATGGCAAAAAGGTCTTCTGAGGTCCTTATTTTAGAGGTAGCATGCCTTTCAAAACTCATTCTTGCATCAGTCATGCTCATCCCCTTTCCATTATCGATGACCTGGATCAGCATTTTTCCTGCTTCTTTTACCAAGACCTGAATATGGGTGGCTCCGGCATCAACTGCATTTTCCATCAGTTCCTTGAGGGCCGAGGAAGGCCTTTGTACTACTTCCCCTGCAGCAATCTGATTGGCGATGGCATCTGGGAGAAGCTGTATAATGTCATTCATTGCCGCTGGTTTCGTTTTAACTTAAAAAATACAACCAATAGAGAAATTCCTGCCAGCAGGTATAATATAATATAAATAGCTTCCGCTCCGTAATAGATATATCCAAAAAGGCTTCCGATCAGTAATACGAAAATAACAAGACGGATCAATCCTGCGCTGTTAAGAGCAGAACTGTACCTGCCTTTTATTTGGCTTCCACCGGTAAATGATCCTCTGATGGAAGAATGGTATAATCCTACATTTTCTTCATCTCCTTCTTCCAGGGGTAATTTTCCATCAGCTTGTAACTCCTTTTTGATTCTTGCCGTCCGCTGTTCGATTTCCTCTTTAACCGGGTCATAATACCTTGGTTTGATATCAAATCGCATGGGTTGGGCAGTTCTGAATATTTGGGGGAATTTCATGATTTACTCAATTCGAATTGTTGTTTTGACGTTAAGATAAAAACTTAAGCCTTTGATCAAAATTGATCTTGTGCTTTTGGTTTTTAATGTATGTTTGTACAAAACGATGTATATTCATACAAAGTTATTTTAAAATTTAAGCAATAAAAATTAAATAGGGGCATGCGAATAAAAGTTTGGGGCATACTGACTGCTTTAGTAATAATTTTTCAGGCAGATGCAGTGATGGGGTTGGAAAAACCCGGAGAGGAAAGAAATAGAGAAGATAGAGACCCCCTTGCGGCAAAAGATCAAAGGAAGCAGATGTCCTGGGTTGATAGCGTCTTTAGGTCCCAAAGTTTTGAAGAAAGGCTTGGCCAGTTATTTATGGTGGCAGCATATTCCAACAAAGACAGCCGTCATAAAGAAGAAATTGCCAAGCTAGTCAGGGAGCAAAATCTTGGAGGGCTTATTTTCTTTCAGGGAGGGCCTGTAAGGCAGGCTAACCTGACAAATTACTATCAATCCATTTCCAAAGTTCCATTATTCATCGCCATGGATGCAGAGTGGGGAATCAATATGCGTTTGGATTCTATACTTACTTTTCCCAAAGCGATGACCTTAGGTGCCCTGCACCGGGAAGATTTGATATATGAGATGGGCAAGGAAATGGCCAGACAATTCAAAGAATTGGGTATGCATATCAATTTTGCCCCAGTGGTTGATGTAAATTCCAATCCTAATAACCCGGTAATTGGGTATAGAGCATTTGGGGAAGAGAAAAGGCTGGTAGCAAAAAAATCGGTGGCGTACATGAAAGGATTGCAGGATCATGGGGTCATGGCAAATGCAAAACATTTTCCCGGACATGGTGATACAGAAACTGATTCCCACTACACCCTTCCTGTCATCAAACATTCAGAAACCAGGATCAAGGACATTGATCTGTATCCTTACCGGGAGTTGATAGATCAGGATCTCATGAGCGTGATGGTTGCACATCTCCATATTCCAAGTTTAGACTCAGAGCGCAATAAAGCGACCACACTTTCAAAGTATGTTGTTTCGGATCTGTTGAAGACTCAAATGAACTTCAATGGATTAGTGTTCACGGATGCTCTGAATATGAAAAGCGTAGCCGGATTTTATAAACCTGGAGAAGTGGACATGCTAGCCCTATTGGCAGGGAATGATATACTCCTTTATTCACAGGATGTTCCAAAAGCTAAGGCCATGATCATGCAGGCTATAGCAGAAGGGAAAATCACCAGAGAGGAAGTAGATGACAGGGTTAGAAAGGTTTTGAAAGCTAAATACTGGGCCGGTTTACATCAAAATAAAAAAATAGAAACTAAAAACCTCCTGAATAGACTGAACAGTCCAGAGACCGAATTATTGGTGGAAAAACTTTTTGCGGAAGCCATTACCGTCACTTCCAACCGTAACAATGTGCTTCCATTAAAGTATTTGGATCTTCAGCAATTTGCCTCATTGACCATAGGTGGAGATGGTAAAGTGTTCCAAAAGAAATTGGATAAATATACCAGATTTTCCCACTTTGAAATTCCTAAAGGTGCAGATGCAGCCACATTAGCCTCTGTAGAAAAAAAGCTTTGGGAACATAATGTGATCATTGTAGGCCTCATGGGCATTAACAATAATCCAAGCAGAAGCTTTGGTATCAATAATACCGATATCCAATTTATCAGGAAATTAAGTCAACAAAAAACGGTTGTCACAGTTGTTTTTGGCAATGTTTACGGGGCAAAAAACCTAAGTGATTTTCCCCATAATATCATCGCGTTTGAGAACAATGAGTTTACCCAGACCTTGGTACCAGAAGTGATTTTCGGTGGAAGAAATGCCTATGGAATACTTCCGGTTTCGGTGAGTGAAGAACTTCGGATGGGCAATGGAGGATATCTTGAAGGAATGGGGAGGTTATCCTATTCTGTACCGGAGAGCCAGGGAATGGACAGCCGAAAACTGGCCGAAATTGACAAAGTAATGGAGATCAGTATTTCCAAGAGGGCATTCCCGGGAGGGGTGGTATTGGTGGCAAAAAATGGGCAGGTTGTTTTTGAAAAGGCATATGGGCATTATGATTATAAAAAAACAAGGCCTGTGACAACTGAAACAGTCTATGACCTGGCTTCAATTACCAAAGTTTTGGCCACTACTCAGGCAGTCATGTTTTTGGCCAGCAGGAATCTTATTGATATGGATAGGCCCATTTCCCAGTATGTACCTGAATTAAAGAACACCAATAAAGGGGATTTAATTTTAAAAGACATTTTGGCCCATGAAGCCGGTTTAGTGGCATTCATTCCCCATTATGCCAAAACTGTGGAAGCAGGGTCATGGAAAAAAGAATATTACAGAGATAAACCTGAGCCAGGATTTTCCATTCCTGTCTCCAATGATATGTTTGCCATGAATTCCTTAAGGGACAGTCTTTGGATTTGGACAGTGAAATCTGATTTACGGAAACTCGAACCGGGCAGAAGAAAGCATTCATATGTGTATTCTGACCTGACTATGTATTTACTGCAAGCTTTGGTGGAGAAAGTGACTAATCAGCCCTTGGATGAATTTGTGAGTCAGAATATTTATGATCCTTTAGGACTTCATACCATGACTTTCAATCCAACAATGAAATATCCACAGGAGTGGATAGCGCCAACAGAGGATGATATTACCTTTAGAAAGCGACTGATTCAAGGATATGTACATGATCCTGGAGCAGCCATGTATGGTGGAGTAGCCGGACATGCCGGATTGTTCGGGAAGGCCAATGATTTGGCGGTCATGATGCAGCTGATGCTTAATGGGGGCAAATATGGAGATGTGGAATTATTGGATGAAGATACCATCAGGGATTTTACAAAAAGACAATCAAACCAAAGTAGAAGAGGATGGGGCTGGGATAAACCTGAGCCTGAAAGGGGAAAGGGAGGAAGTGCCGGAGTCTTGGCACCAAAAAGTACCTTTGGTCACACAGGCTTTACGGGAACCTGCGTTTGGGCGGACCCTGAAAATAACCTTATTTATGTCTTTTTGTCCAATAGAGTCCATCCTGATGCCAACAACAATACCTTGTTAAAGGACGGGGTAAGGACCCAAATACATGACATCATTTACCAGGCAATGAAGAAATCCTGAGCTTTATAAAGGATTTTGTGGTCAAATTGAACAAATTGTAGCTCTTGTCGTGTTAATAAGGGTGTTATTAAAAACCATATAATATGAAGATTGGCATAGTCTGTTATCCGACTTTTGGAGGTAGTGGCGTTGTGGCAACTGAATTAGGAAAAGCCTTGGCAAAAGAAGGGCATCAGATTCATTTTATTACATACCGTCAGCCTACCCGATTGGATTTTTTTAGTGAAAATCTTTATTATCATGAAGTGGATATCAAAAGTTATCCTCTTTTTGAGCATGCCCCCTATGAATTGGCTCTGGCAAGTAAAATGGTGAATGTGGTAAAGTATGAGGGACTTGACCTGCTTCATGTACATTATGCAATTCCACATGCATCTGCTGCTTATATGGCAAAACAGATATTGAAAGAAGAAGGAATTTACATCCCAGTAGTCACTACGCTTCATGGAACAGATATCACCTTGGTCGGAAAGGATCCAAGTTATGAACCTGTGGTTACCTTTAGTATCAACCAATCAGATGGTGTTACAGCTGTTTCAGAGGATTTGAAAAAAGATACCTTTGAACATTTCAAAATTAAAACGCACATTGAGGTAATTCCCAACTTCATAGACCTAGAGAGATTTAAGAAACAGAAAAAGGAGCACTTTAAGCTGGCAATTTGTCCCCATGGGGAAAAATTACTGGTTCACACTTCCAATTTCAGAAAAGTGAAAAGGGTAGAGGATGTAATTCGGGTATTCTATCAGGTCCGAAAATCAATACCGGCAAAACTACTTTTAGTAGGAGATGGACCGGAAAGGGATAAGATGGAAAGACTTTGTAGGGATTTGGGAACATGTGATGATATCCGTTTCTTGGGGAAACTAGAAGCCGTAGAAGAAGTTCTTTCTGTTGCTGACCTTTTTATTATGCCATCTGAGAAAGAAAGTTTTGGATTGGCTGCTTTGGAGGCCATGGCCTGTGAAGTGCCTATTTTGTCTTCCAATGCTGGTGGGATACCTGAATTGAATGTAGATGGGGTAACAGGTTTTGTTTGTAATATAGGGGATGTGACCACTATGACCGAGAAAGCATTAGAAATATTGGATGACAGAAACTTACCTAAGTTTAAAACCAATGCACTGGCAAGAGCAAAGGAATTTGATGTAGCTAAAATTCTTCCATTGTATGAAAAATTTTACATAGAAACCATAGAAAAATCAAAAAGGAAACTTATAAATGTATGATTAAAATCATCCTCTTAAGAGGATGCTAGGATTTGTAATTCAGATCTTTCAGATTAAATTTGCACCGAAAAATTAAGTTTCTTCCCATTAAGATTAAAGAAGGAAATCTTTATTAGCATTCAGTACCTAGATTAAACCAACATGACTACACTGAAAAAAATTGGAAGATTAGATAGACCGGATAATAATGGTTCTGCACAAATGTTCCAAAATCCTATTCTGGAAAGGCTTACCCGAACACATATTAGCATTCCAATATCACTTTGGTTCGTTATTGGCACTGTTTCTTTTTATTTTGCCGTGACAAACACAGATATCCCTTTGGGTATAGGCCTAGGGGTTTTGCTGTTAGGGATTTTGGGATTTACCTTAGTGGAATATTTGATGCACCGGTATTTTTATCATATGGAACCTGATTCACCCATAAAGGATAAGGTTCAGTACAATGTACATGGTGTACATCATGATTATCCAAAGGACAAAGACAGATTGACTATGCCACCGTTCATATCTATCGCCTATGCTATTATTTTTTATTATGCATTTACATTTCTTATGGGTGACTATGGACTTTTTTTTCTTCCAGGATTTATGATTGGCTATTCTGCTTATTTGGCTGTCCATTATATTGTTCATGCCTATCAACCCCCAAAGAATTTCTTCAAGTACCTGTGGGTAAACCATGCAATCCATCACTATAAAGATCCAGATGTTGCCTATGGTGTGAGTTCTCCTTTATGGGATTTTGTTTTTGGTACCATGCCCAAAAAGGAAAAACAGTAAAGGGATTGTCCCTTAAGTTTCCAATATAAAATTGTAAAAGGCTGCTAGATTTTTTTAGTAGCCTTTTATTTTTTGTGATTTTTGATCCTTTCAGAAAACTTTTCCTTAAAGCTTATGTATTCTAAAGAATCAACAATACTTCCAAAAAAATCAATGGGTTCCATGAGCCTATGGTAATGATGGGTTTCCAGGGTATCTGAAAGGATAAACAGGGTATCATTTATATCTTTAAGTGTCCAAACCCTTTCAAAAAACAAGGGAGTGGTCGTAATCACTCTGTTTCCATCTCTCTTATAAATATATTCAGCAAAACCCATATTCTCATGGTTAAGGATGATCAGGGTGTCTGAAATATAAAGTTCATAATAGGAAGAATCAGAATCAAACCCATACCAGTTTCCTTCTAATTCATTTTTTGGTTTGTTGTCTTTGCAGGATCCCAAAAAAAGAAAAATGAACAATACACTGCATAATTTTGTCCTCATAGTTAAGATGCTTAAAATTGGCATGATAAAAGTTCAAATACCCTTCTTCAATCATTTGAGAATATCAAAATAATAAATTTTCCCCAAAAGATATAATTATCATGACCCGAGTAAGTATCATAGGTTTAGGTTGGCTGGGAAGGCCATTGGCCATAAAATTTCAGGAATTAGGTTATTCTGTCAAAGGGAGCAGTACAACAGCGGAAAAGGTAGAACTATTAAACAAGAAAGGAATTTCAGCCAAATTGCTTAATTTTGAGCCTCATCCTGTGGGTGATCGTTTTCATGAATTGTTTGATACAGATATACTTTTTATCAATATTCCCCCAAAGACAAGAAGTTCCCCCCCCACTTTTTACCCTGAGCAAATGAAATTTTTAAAAGAAATAGTAATCCAAAAAGGGATTAAAAAAGTCATTTATGTTTCTTCCACTTCCGTTTATCCCGATCAAAATCAAATCGCCAGGGAAGAGGATGAAATCTCAATGGAAAATACAGGTCATAAATCCCTGTTAAAAGCAGAACACTTATTTGGGAAGGAGAGAAGCTATGATCTAAGCATTATCAGGTTTGGAGGATTGCTGGGGTTTGACAGGATTCCCGGGAAATATTTTTCAGGAAAAGAAGGCGTAATAGGAGACACTCCGGTCAACTATATCCACCAGGTTGATGCTGTGAATTTGGTGATATGGATTATTGAAAATGGCCTATGGAATCAGATCTTCAACGGGGTAGCTCCTTTTCATCCCAAAAGAAGAGAAATTTATGAAAGAAACGCTTTGGACCTTGGCTTTCCTCCTCCAAAGTCTTACGAAAATGAAGGTAGTGGATGGAAAGAAATTTCTGCTGCTAAAATCTTAAATACAGGATTTAAATTTAAGTTTCCCAATCCATTGGAGTTTACCTATGATAAGGTTTGAATATTCAGATTTATTCATATGTTGGAAGTGTTTGTTATCCGATTTGATAATTTAATTCTATTGTTGGGTCAAATAATTCAAAGCCAAGAGATCGACATATATCTTGGATATCTCAATTTGGGGAATCGTTTACAATTTTATTTAGCCATTTGTAATTGAAAGTTATGAATTGTTTCATTTAGCGTACTTTAATTTTTAAATTCAGGACATGGAAAAGAAAATCGCATTGGTCACCGGGGCTACTTCCGGAATCGGATGGGCTACGGCTATTGCATTGGCCCAAATGGGATATAATATTGTTGCTACTGGAAGAAGGCATAAAAGACTGAATAAGCTTCAAAAAGAAATATCAAAAGAGGGAGTTGATTCCCTTACTTTAAACTTTGATGTAAGGGACCATGAAGCAGTGAAAGACGCAATAGCTACTTTACCTGACAATTGGAAAAAAATTGATATCCTTGTCAATAATGCTGGGAACGCCCATGGTTTTGATCCTATACAAACAGGAAGCATCAATGATTGGGATGCTATGATGGATATCAATGTCAAAGGACTCCTTTATGTATCCAAAGAAATCATCCCGGGCATGGTGGAGAGAAAATCTGGAACCATAGTCAATTTAGGTTCAATTGCAGGTAAAGAAGTTTATCCAAAAGGAAATGTGTATTGTGCTTCTAAACATGCAGTGGATGCCCTGACGCAAGGAATGAGAATGGATTTAAATCCTTATGGGATCAGGGTTATCGGTGTTCATCCTGGCTTGGTCGAAACTGAATTTTCTATGGTACGCTTTAAAGGAGACGAGGAAAGATCAAAATCTGTTTATCAGGGACTTCAGCCACTGAGTGCGGAAGACATTGCAGAAACCATTGCATTTGCGGTCAGTAGGCCTCCCCATGTAGTATTAGCTGATATCGTAATCCTGCCAACAGCCCAAGCTTCAGCCACTATTGTCACTAGAAATCAATAATTTTTATGCTTTTGAAAAGTAAAACTTCAGTTCTATTGCTATTGCCTCTATTTTGGTCGATTTCGTGCAAACAAAAGGAAATACATGAACAACCTTTAGCTGATGAGATCAATTTGGGTTCATCTTCAGAAATAGTGATTGATGATGAGGAGTTCGAAATAGTAGAAGTAATCGGACCACTTGAGCAAAGCCTTATCGATGCTGGATTGGTGGATGTTGAGGATGTTATCCCTGGTATTTTAGTAGACTTGAAATATTCCACTGAAGACAATTTTTTTGGACAGGATGTCTATGGTGAATTGATAAGGTGTTATTTACAGCCAGTGGTAGCGGATATGCTTAAAAATGCCTATGAAAAATTAAAGGAAGATCATCCTGAGTTGACTTTCCTTGTATATGATGGGGTGAGGCCCCTTAGCGTACAGCAGATTCTCTGGGACAGTCTTGACAAACCTGACAGTGTCAAGCCTTTATATGTGGCTGACCCTAAAGTTGGAGGCCTTCATAACTTTGGAGTTGCTGTGGACCTGACCCTGGCCTTTGCTGAAACAGGGGAGCCATTGGATATGGGGACCCATTATGACTATTTTGGTTACCCTGCCTATCCGGACCGGGAAGCCGAAATGCTCAGGGAAGGAATAATTACCAAAGAGCAAATCAGCAACCGGGAGATATTAAGGAAAGTAATGAAACATGGTGGATTTACAGGAATCGGATCTGAATGGTGGCATTTCAATGCCTATTCACTGAAAGATGCTTCCGCCAGATTCGAATTGGTAAAATAAAATATTGATTACCCTCAATTTCACATTAACAATGAACAAAAAAACATATTTCACCGCATTTCTGTTCGCCTGCATCATATTGCTTGGCTCGAGCATTGAATCCAATGGACAAAATTATCAGTTCAGGGCCCTGGTATTCAGTAAAACAAAGGGATTCCGGCACCAGTCTATTCCAGATGGTGTGGTAGCCATTAAAAAACTGGGAAGAGACCATCAATTTGAAGTGTATTCTACTGAAGACGCGGATATTTTCACCGATGAAAGATTAAAGAGGTTTGATGTCATCATCCTGATGAGCACTACGGGAACTATATTCAATGATGAGCAAAAGGCTGCTTTCCAAAGATTCGTTCAAAGCGGAAAGGGTATAGTGGGTATCCACAGTGCCACCGATACAGAATATGAATGGCCTTGGTACACCAAATTGATTGGGGCACAATTTATGAACCATCCGTATATTCAGTCGGTCAGACTTAACGTGGTGGACCGTAAGCACCCCTCAACTTACCATCTTCCTGAAAAATGGCTCTGGACTGATGAATTGTATGCTTTCAAAAACTTCAATCCTAATGTAAGGGTTTTGATTACTGCAGATGAAACCTCTTATGACACCAATTTTTCATGGCAGCCAACAGAAGGAATGGGAGAATTTCACCCCATGGCATGGACCCATGAGTATGATGGGGGAAGGATTTTCTATTCGGCATTAGGACATACGGATTGGGCATTTTTAAGCGACAACTTTCTCCAGCATATTTATGGAGGTATTTGGTATGCAGCCAAGGGATTTCCTATTGAATGATGGGAGAAATTTTGAATTATAGTAAGAATAGATGAAACTAAATTTTAAAAAAACAGGCCAGGGAGAACCATTGATCATTCTCCATGGCCTGTTTGGCTCTGCCGACAATTGGTTCAGCATAGCTAAAGAACTCGAAAGTGATTTTACTTTATTCCTCCTTGATCAAAGAAATCATGGGGATTCCCCGCAAAGTGAGGATTGGAATTATGATGTCATGGCGGAAGACTTGAAGGAATTCATGGAAGATCAACAAATAGATTCAGCTTTTCTTATGGGGCATTCTATGGGAGGAAAGACGGCCATGAATTTTGCCATGAGGTATCCGGAGAAAGTAAGGAAACTCATAGTAGCAGATATTGCACCCAGATTTTATCCCCTGCATCACCAACATATTTTAGAAGGATTAAATGCAATTCCCATTGAGACGCTAAAGTCTAGAAAGGAAGCAGATGATATTTTATCCCAGCACATAAAAATTCCCGGCATCAGACAGTTCCTGCTAAAAAGTCTCGGTAGAGGGGATAATGGAGGATTTGTTTGGAAAATAAACCTTCCTGTGATTACTGAGAAAATAGCAAATGTGGGTGAGGCATTGGAAACAGATAACACTTTTAGCAAACCTACCCTATTTATGGGAGGAGAAAACTCTGATTATATTCGGTCAGAGGACAAAAAAGAAATAGAAAGTCTTTTTCCAAATAGTCATATCATTTATATCAAAAATGCAGGACATTGGTTACATGCGGAGCAGCCAATTGCTGTGGTGGAGACAGTAAAGGCCTTTTTTAAAAAATAAAAATCTTTGGGGTCTTTTGACCTCGAAGATTTTTGGGTAGAAACTAAAAAGTATTACAATTATCCGGTTAATTTTTTTTCTAAAGAGTATAAAAATTAAAAAAGGACAAATCTCATTGTTTTTCCTAACCAAAGTCGATGGGTGATAATATCAAAATTCTTTAAGTGGATAATTTGTTGGGAGACCTTTGAGGTTTTTAAAACCTCAAAGGTCTTAAATGGCAATCATTTCACCCGCTTTCCATGCTTGATGACCATATCCACATTTTGAAGCAAGCTGATATAACGCAGCACATCACCCCTGACAGCAATGATATCTGCATATTTGCCTTCACTGATGCTGCCATAGTCCTGGCCTACGCGCATGGACACAGCCGGCCAGTAAGTAGCTGCTTTGATGGTCAGCATGGGGTCAAAACCAAATTCATTAACCCATACATCCAGTTCATTCCAGGTACTTTGGCTATGGAATTTCATAGGGATACCACTGTCGGTACCGATCATCATGACCACGCCTGCATCTTTCAATTGATTGATCTTTCTCTCCAAGGTAGGCTTTCTCACTGGAGTCAGTTGAAAGTAGGACATTCTACCAGGAAATCTTAAAGAAGCACGGATATCCCTTATGACCGAATCAGGTAGTCCTAAATGCCAGGAGGGATCATCTAATTTTTCGGGATTATTCCGGGTATATTCGTAGTTGTAAAGACCTTCGACGGTTGGGGTCCAGAACAGAGGTCCCATATTCATTTTTGCTGTTCTTTCGGTAATCATTTCAATGATATCTTCAGGATATTCCGGAGCGGAAGCAAGACCTGTATGCTCGAAGCAATCCACACCGATTTTCAGCCCTATGCGGATCTCATCCGGTCTATGGGAATGGGCAATCACCGGTTTGCCGTATTTATGCGCCTCATCCACCACAGCCTTAGCCTCTTCAAAAGTCATTTCATCATGATCGATCAGCTTGATGACATCCACCCCTGCATCTATCAATTTTTTTACTTTGGCACGGGCATCTGCTGCACCGTTTACTCCCCAACGGAAGGCTTTGGTTCCAGGATAAGGCTCCTTTTGGATAAATGGCCCTGAAACATATAAAGTTGGTCCTGGGATTTCCCCTTTATTGATTCTGTCACGGACATTGATACTTGCTTCCAAAGGAGCACCAAGATCCCTTGCGCTGGTGACTCCGGCCAATAAAAGCTGATGGGCCGAAGAAGGCATAATGACGGATTCAAAAATCCCGATATAGGTGCTGTCCCAGTGTGTGTAATTGCTGTGTCCATTGATCATCAGGTGAACATGCATATCCCAAAGTCCCGGCATGACGGACATGCCTTCAGTAGAAATGATTTCAGCTCCTTCAGGTATTTGGACGGAACCGACTTGACCAATTTCCCTGATCCTTTCATTTTCGATGATGATGACTGAATTTCGCAAAGGAGGACCACCAAAACCGTCAATCAAAGTGCCCCCGACAAGTGCCTTTATTTCTTGTGCATGGGAGAAACTTTGGGTGATTGCAAACAAAACAGTCAAGGCTAACAAATGCTTAAATTTGAACATAGGGTTTGTTTGGATAGATTCAAAATATATAAAAATATAATGAATTTCTGCTAAGACAATGGTGTTTTTGATCGAAAAATCAAGGAAGTCCGGACATCAAATCTTCAGAATTTGCAATTGCAATTCTATTTTTAACACATTTTAAGTCTCACCACTTAAAGTAATTTATACAGCGTTTAAGAAATATTTGTTTTCAGAACCTCAAGACCAATCCACTTGCTACTGGGGATAACTTTAAATCTAATTTGGTCATTCCTGATCTTGATTTGTAAAGCATTTGATTATAGCCATTGACCGCTTTCTGTACATTTGATCTTGAGCTTCCTAATAATCCGCCTCCAACTAAGCCAACGGCAAATGATGGCCAAAAAATAACAGGAGCGGAATTGTTATCCTCCAAATAAAAATAAGTCCCCACTAACATTCCGGTAATTCCTAATCCGAATAAAACAGCTCCTGTTTTTTTATTTTTCCTTGCAATCTCCATATAGGTCTTTCCCTCCGGGAAATTGTCCATAAGGGCAGTCAAGTCTTTAAAAGTCAAATTCTGACCAGCAGCCGAATATACCAGTCTATTCCCGAACCATTGATATTGGGTATCGATGAGGTTCTCCCCAGTCTGCGCAGATACAAATGAAAAGGGGAGAATTAAAAGAAACAACGAAATAAGAATGGGACGAATCATCTCTTTAAATTTTGGTTGAAAGAATAAATGATTAAAGTTAGTAAAAAATATTGTTAAATTATTTTCCCCATATTTACCCTATGAAAACCGAAAAATCCTCCTTGGGTAAAATATTTCTAATTCCTACCGTATTAGCGGAGGGTACAGCTGAGGATGTGATCAGTCCTCAAGTGAAAGAGGTAATCAAAAACACGCATTATTTTTTAGTTGAAAATATCAGGACGGCAAGGAGGTTTATCAGTTCTTTGAAACTGGGGATTTCTATTGAGGAACTGAATTTTGAAATTTTGGATAAAAAAACAAAAGGACAGGAACTGGAACGTATCATGCAACCTGTTTTTGAAGGAAATGATATGGGGATTATGTCAGAAGCAGGTTGTCCAGGTATAGCCGACCCAGGGTCGCTGGCTGTAGCCTATGCGCATGAAAAAGGAATTCAGATAGTTCCTGTTTCCGGTCCCAGTGCCATGTTTTTGGTACTCATGGGTTCTGGATTTAACGGGCAATCATTTGCTTTCCACGGCTACTTGCCTATCGATAAAAAGGAAAGGATTCAGGTTATCAAAACACTGGAATCCGAATCTTTAAGAACCAAGAGAACCCAGATTTTTATGGAGACCCCGTTTCGGAATAACCATCTTTTTGAGGATTTGATCAATACTTTACACCCTGGCACAAAATTGTGTATTGGGAAAAATTTAACTGCACCGGATGAATATATAAAAACCAAAACTGTGCAAAACTGGAAAAAGGAAAAAATAGATTTGCATAAAATCCCTGCCGTATTTGCCTTATATGCGGACTATCAATAATTTTTTTTTATCCCAAAACCAATTAGGGGTTAATTAGCACTCTGTAAGAATCATAAAGAATCATAACATCTGCCACATAATTAACCGCTAAATGCCCTTTGGCAAAACCACTTTTAACTACGGGATCCCGATAGTAATCCGGATTACTTTTCAATTTTAAAAAATGGGCTATACTTTCCCAACTTTGGGGATTACCACCATATTTTATGGCCAATCTCCAGGCATCTTCCACGTGACCATGACCTATATTATAAGATGCCAAGATGACTTTGATTCTTTCATTTGATTCAGGAATCCTTTCCAACCAGAATTTATCCAAATATTTTAAATAGTTAACTCCTCCCATCAGGCTTTGAATGGGATCATTTGGGTTGTCTACCCCAAATCTTTCCAATGTTACCGGCATCAACTGCAAAAGACCAACGGCACCGGCATAAGAGGTGGCTGTTGTATCAAAACCGGATTCTTTATACACCAAGGAGGCAAGCAATCTCCAGTCCCAGCCCAAAGTCTCTGATCCTTTCTTAATGAGATCATCATACGGGGAAATGGTATTTCCTGAAAGGGAGGAAAAAGGGCTGTTGTTTCTGAAATAACTGTTTTTTGGATTTTGAAAGTACTTGGCGTAAATCATGTTAAAATAACCTGATTTTTTCCTTTTTAATATCCACTCATTGATGGCATTTTCCAGGTTTGGTGAATTTTTCCTAACTGCCCAGGCTACATCTGAATTAGGACTGATTTCCAGATCAACGTCCAAATTATCAAAATAAGTAGCGTTGACCAAGGCGTTTTCCTTATCCAAAATGGTCAATTCAATTTCACCTTTTACAACACGGTTGACCAGATTTTCAGCATCTTCATCATCTTCTATTATGTTTAAATCTATTTCATATAATTCCTGCAAAGAGGTTAATTGGTCTCTGTATACCGCATCTTTTCGTATATGGATCTCTTTGCCCTGTAATTCTGGGTAATCCTTGACCATGTTGTTGCTTTTCCTTTGAACCAGCACTGTACTGATTTGCCCCATGGGCTTTGTAAAATTCGCAAAAACTCTTCTTTCTTCTGTGATTTCCAAGTTCATGGCGATAATGTCCGCCTTACCGGTGTTGAGAAGCTTAAACGCCTCACCAATATCAGGAGTGACTATCAAATGAAGTTTTATGCCAAGATTGTTGGCTAAATTTCGGAGCATTTCAAATTCATACCCCATTCTTCTCCCCCTATAGATATAATAGCTTACAGAACTATTGTCCACTACAGCCCTAATAAATCCTCGATTAACGATTTCTTCTAAATCAATCGGAACAGGATTTTCCCAATGATTTTCTTTTGATCGATCTTCTTTTAAAAAGGAACACTGAATCCCAAAAAGAGAAAAAATAATAAGAAAGAGTAATCCATTTAAGGTTTGTTTCATTCAAAGTTGGTCCAAATAAATGGACATGGTGAATACAAAAGGCAAAAATAGCAAATTTTATTCCAATATTTTTTAGAATGAGGTGTAATCTACTGAAAACAAAAAACCATCCTGAAATGAATCAGGATGGTTTCCCCTATAAATTAAACCAACCACTATTTTAGGGTCAATGAAAACCTTTCTTCCTCCCCCTGATAATATATTCTTCCAGAAAGTCTCAT
Organism: Shivajiella indica; assembly: GCF_042683085.1. NCBI lineage: Bacteria > Pseudomonadati > Bacteroidota > Cytophagia > Cytophagales > Cyclobacteriaceae > Shivajiella > Shivajiella indica. Next base: position 131,207 of record NZ_JBHUIV010000003.1, read on the forward strand.
CAGTTCAATTTCCATCTCTTTGATATTAAATAAAGCAGTAATTAATCTGTTTTCCGCTGTCAATAGGTTAAGCTGTGCATCCCTGAACTGTAGATAATCCGATATCCCTAATCTAAATCTCTCGAGTGCTATATCCGCATTTTCAATGGCTACTTTGTAATTAGCGTATTCTATATCCAATAACTGTCTGTTTGTATTGTAAGTATTGTATGCCCTATGGATATTAGAGGTCATGTTGATTTCAAGCTCTTGTAGTCCTAATTCGGCATTATATTTCTGAACCTTTGCATTTTGGATTCTTCTATTAAGAGTAAATCCTCCGAAAATGTTAAATGCAGCAGTTATACCGTATTGGAAACCCTCTCTTTGGTTTTGAAGCAAGAAACCCGCATCAGAATTCAGGGTATTGTTTACATAAGAACCGTTCAGATTAACGGTAGGTAATCTTGTTGCCTGAGCTTCTTTCAAACTGTAAAATGCCGCACTTTCCTGTCTTTGGGCAACCAGAAAGTCTTTATTGTTCAGATAAGCATTCTCCAAAAGATCACTAAGCAGCAGGTTGTTTTCGACAATTATAGTGTCTTTAACAATCAAGTTTGTTTCAGGATTATAAGCCAAAAGCTCGTTTAAGTTGATTTTGGCATTTTTGATATTTAATTCCTGGTTTACCAATAGTGATAAGTCAGAATTGTAATCAACTTGCGCAGTAAGGAAATCGCTCCTACCTGCACCACCTAATTCATACCTTGCCCTTGCAATATCCAATCTGGCTTGGGATAATTGAAGCGTAGTTTCCAATACTTTATGGCGCTGTAATTCCAAAACCAGCCGATAATAGGCAGAAGAAATAGCGGCCACAGTGTTTTCCACTACAACCTTGGCCTGTAAATTTCCGATCTCCGCCAATTGACCTAGCACCCTAATGGAGTAAATGGTTTCAGGTCTAAAACCGTAAAAACCAACAATGGAGTAATTTTCCGTATTTGTTTCCGCACCAGGAATTCTATTGGGTTCTGGGGAGTTGATGAACCTTTGTTCTACATCCTCTTTGCTGAAATTCCGTACTGCATTTGCGTCAATGGTAGGCATGAAGAAACTGCCCACTCCGATTTTCACATCCCTTTCTGCAATCTCTGCATTGTTGGAGGCAATTTTTACCCCAAAATTTCTCTCCAGGCCCAAAAGAACTGCCCTTTCCAGGTCCAAATTTTCAACATCCTGTGCATACAGGGTGAACATTGCCCATAAACTGAGCGTAAGTGTTAAAAGTGTTTTTTTCATTAGACTCTTGCTAATCTACCTTTTTTAGAGGTTAAGAAAGTATATACTGCTGGAATTACGAATAGGGTTAATATAGTGGAAAAGGTCAGACCAGCGATTACCACCACTCCCATTGGAACCCGGCTTTCCGCTCCGGCACCTAAAGCCAATGCAATCGGCAATATCCCAAGGATAGTGGATAAACTAGTCATCAAGATGGGTCTGAACCTGGCTCCAGCAGCTCCGATGATGGCCTCGTCAATTGACATACCCTGTGCTTTTCGCTGATTGGCAAATTCCACAATGAGGATACCGTTTTTGGTAACCAAGCCTATGAGCATGATAATACCTATCTGGCTGAATATATTCAGGGTGAAGTCAAATATCCAAAGGGAAAACAAGGAACCAAACAAGGCCAATGGAACAGTAAACATGATGGTCAGTGGATCCATAAAACTTTCAAACTGAGCGGATAGCACCAGGTAAATCAATACCAGTGCAAACATAAAAGCGAAGATCAAACTGTTGGAACTTTCTCTGAACTCTTTAGATAGTCCAGCGACATCTGTGCTGTATGTTTCATCCAAAACCTCATCTGCAATTCTATCCATTTCATCCAGCCCGGTACCAATAGTATAACCCGGTGCAAGACCAGCAGATACGGTAGCGCTAACAAAACGATTAAATCGGTACAATTGTGGAGGTGTACTCTTTTCCTGGATTTTAACCAGGTTATCCAATTGGACCAATTGCCCATTATCAGCCCTCACATAAAGCATTCTGAGGTTCACCGGTTCATTTCTGTCCTCCAACTGCATTTCACCCACTACCTGATATTGTTTTCCATTCATGATAAAGTAGGCAAAACGCTGACCTGAATAGGATAGTTGAAGCGTCCGTGCAATTTCCTGTACCGAAACACCAACATTCCTTGCCTTTTCCCTGTCGATTTCTATTTCAATCTCTGGTTTGGTAAATTTCAGGTTGACATCCGCAAAACTGAAAATGGAGCTTTGATTGGCTTTTTCAAGGAAAGCAGGCAGGACTTCTTTTAGTTTGTCCAAAGTTGGTGCCTGAATTACATACTGAATTGGCAGTCCACCCCTTCTGTCTCCAATTGATTGGGGTTGGGTAACAAAAGCCCTTACAGCAGTATATTTTTTGATCATTTCTGAAACCTGTCCGAAGATTTCCTGTTGGCTTCTTTCTCTTTGGGAAGCATCCGTTAGGATTAGACGTAGGAATCCTGAATTTGTACTGGCAGTTCCAAAACCCGGTGACGTTACTGTTGTAAGTCCTTCTCTTTCGCTTGGGGGGATTTGTTCCATGAAGTCCACAGTCATCTCATCCAGAACATTATCCATATAAGTAAATGTCGCTCCTTCCGGTCCTGAAATATTGACCCTCATTTCACCACGGTCCTCAGTTGGGGCTAATTCCGTTGGGATAATGGCGAAAAATTGATAGATACCAAAAGCCATAAGGACAATTATAGCAAATGCCATCCACCTTACTTTCATGAATTTCTCAAGTGCAAAATTGTATTTTTCATTAAGCCAGATGAAAAAGGGTTCAGTAAAATTATAGAAGGCATTATGCTTTTCCCTTTTCTTCAATAGTTTAGAACTCAACATCGGGGTCATGGTCAAAGCCACAAATGAGGAAATGATGACCGCTCCAGCCACGACAATACCGAATTCACGGAATAACCTTCCGGTGGTGCCGGTAAGGAAAATCACTGGAAGGAATACTGCGGCCAGGGCCACGGTTGTTGATATTACAGCAAAGAATATCTCTTCAGCACCTTTTTCTGCCGCTTTATCTGGATTTTCTCCTTTTTCGATACGGGAATAAATGTTTTCCAAAACCACAATGGCATCATCTACCACCAGACCTATGGATAATACAATACCCAACAAGGTCAACACATTGATGGAGAATCCCATAATATACATGATAAAGAAAACACCAATCAAGGAAATTGGAATGGTCAAAACCGGTATGAATGTAGTTCTCCAATCCCTGAGGAAAAGGAATATAATGCTGACAACGAGGATGAAAGCAATTACAATTGTCTCTTGTACTTCTTTAATTGAATTCCTTATAAACGTGGTAGAATCAAATCCAATATCCATTTTGATATCTTCAGGGATATCCTTTTCTATTTGGCTCAGTCGTTTATAAAATTCATCAACAATTTCAATGTTGTTAGATCCTGGAAGAGGCACAAGAACAACGCCTACCATAGGGATTCCATCCCTTTTTAGTACAGTCCTTTCATTCAGTGCGGCCATCTCAGCTCGACCAATATCAATAAACCTAACAATATTGTTCTGATCCTCTTTGATAATCAGGTCATTAAATTCCTGTGGTGTACTTAAACGGCTTTTTGTCCTAACGGACAGTTCTATCGCTGAACCTTCAATTCGACCTGATGGTAGCTCCACATTTTCGCTCTGAACCTTATTTAAGACATCCAAAGGTGTAATTCCATAGGAAGCCATTTTTAAGGGATCCATCCTTAATCGGATAGCATATCTTTTTTCACCCCAAATATTCACTGCGCTGACCCCGGGGATGGTCTGTAATCTTTCTTTGAAAATATTGTTGGCAATATCAGTAATCTCCAAAAGATTTCTTCGGTCACTTTGTACCGAGAGGAAAACGATGGGCTGTGAATCTGCATCAGCTTTAGATACAACAGGCGGTTCTGTATCAGGAGGTAAGTTTCTTTGTGCCCCTGACACTTTATCCCTTACATCATTGGCTGCAGCTTCCAGGTCAGCACCCACATCAAATTCGACTGTAATATTACTGGTTCCGTCATTACTGGTGGAAGTAAGGGATTTGATCCCTGCTATTCCATTGATAGCTTCCTCCAAAGGCTCGGTAATCTGCGCTTCGATTACATCTGCATTGGCACCGACATAAGTGGTACGCACATTGATAATCGGAGGGTCCACACTGGGGAATTCCCTCACACCCAAAAGGGTGATTCCAATACTTCCAAACAAAAGAATGGTCAAAGACATCACAATGGCTAAGACCGGTCTTCTGATACTGATAGTTGATAAACTCGCCATAATCAGTTGATTTTTGTATAATTAACAGGCATACCTGTTCTTACTTGCAATACCCCGGTGGTCAAAACCAGATCACCTTCCTTCAATCCATTGACAATCTGTACATGACTTTCAGTACGAGTTCCAATGGAAACCTGTCTTTCTTCAACTTTACTTTCATTATCGACAACATATACCTTGTAGCCATTCAACTCTGGGATGAGTGATTGGGAAGGTACCATCAATGCATTTTCTTCCACGCCTAACTGGAATTTGATCCTCACAAACATACCAGGAAGGAAACTCCTGCTTCTATTGGGACTTGTTGCCCGTAATTTCAATGTTCTGGTAGCCGCATCAATATTCGGCTCAAAGGCATAAACCGTTCCTTCAACTTCCTGTCCACCAGCTTCATTGGAGAAAAATATTTTTGAGCCTACTGTTACCATATTGGCATATCTTTCAGGAATTGAAAATTCAATCTTTATGGGGTCAATATTGACAATGCTGGCAATGACATCATTGGTACTGATCACACTTCCCTCTGAAATCATCCGCAAACCCAAAACTCCATCAAAGGGAGCTACTACAATGGTTTTGTTCAACTGTGCTTCAACCAGCCTTAGATCTGCCAAATTTGTATTAAACTGATTCAATACGATATCGTATTCTTCCTGAGAAATAGCTTCCTTCGCCAGTAACTGTTTCTGCCTGTTTTCCTGACTTTCGAAAAGCTTTCTTGTAAAATCCAATTTGTCATATTGGGCTTTTAGTTCATCATCATTGAGGTACACTAAAGGAGTGCCTTTTTTTACAAATTCCCCTTCCCTGAAGGATATTTTCTTCACTAAACCCGAAATTTCCGTTCTTAAGTTTACTGTTTCATTTGGGATAATGGTCCCGGTGACACTCAGATTGTTTTCCAGGGTTTCTGGCTTGATCTCCACCACATTTACTGGAATTGGCTGGCCTTGGCCGGGCCCTCCTGGTCCTTGTGTCATGCTTGGACCTGGTCCCTGCTTATTTCCGGCGAAAATCTGGTCCCTTCTGGGATAAATAAAAATTACAGCGATTACCGCCACAATCACCACGGATAATATGATTTTAGTCTGTTTTTTCATTTAAGAGTCCAAAGAATGGTAGTACGATTGATTTTGATTTTTAAGAAATTGAAGGGAAAGTTGGTTGAATATTTCCGGTTGTTCCACATTCACTACATGCCCACAGGCTTTGACAATTTTCAGTAGGGAAAGTTTATGCTCCAGGACGATTTTTTTCACAGGTTCCAAAAACATAATATCCTCCTCTCCCATGATATATAGCGTTGGTATCGGCAAATCTTTTTGTTTGAAATACCGCAATAAGGGATTGATATCTTTAGTTAGTTTAAACCATCGGATAAACTCTTTTTGGCACAATCTTTTTGCTTCCCTGATAAATAGGTTTCTGGATTCGGCATGATGCTTTCTGGGCATGATAATCCATGCAAATAAACGATAAAGCCACATGTAGGGCACCACACTTTTGAAGGTATTACCCAAGAAAACAAGCATTCTGGAGGTGACATTCAATTTGGTGACTGCACCCGCCATAACCATGGATTTTACCCTTTTCGGTTCCATTTCCGCCAATTGTCTAGCAAGGATAGTTCCTAAGGAGACTCCCATGATGTGGGCGGGCGGTATTTGTAAATGGTCCAAAACTTCTATGATATCCTTTGTTAATACAGGGAAAGTATATTGCTCATTCCAAATATTACGAATAGATTCTGCAGATTTCCCATGACCTCTCAGGTCTATGAGTAACAGGTTAAACTCTTCTTTAAATTCCCTGATCTGTTTATGCCAGATAGAAGAAGATCCTCCAGCTCCATGGATGAAAACCACCCACTCATTACTGGAAGGATGTTGGTATGTTTTGTAGTACAACATGCCTTTGTATCTTTTTTCTAGCATATAACTAAACATTGGATAGATAGTTATTCAACCGAAAGCTAAGGCCTTTCGTTCTCCTTTGAAATGAAATAAATACAGGTGGTGATAAAGGAATATTAATGGTTAATTAAGAACAATCCTTTTCAACAAAAAGGATTACCTTATTGTGAAAATCACATAATGTTGACTTTCTTGTTTTTTCTATACAAAAATACTTGCTTTTGATCCGATTTAGGTTCCAAAACAAGCTTTTTATCCAATTTATTGAATCTCCTTAAGGAATTTGCCTAAAGATGATTTCGATTTATATCTGATATGTAATTATTTTGCGAAAATCTGGCTTTCATCCTGAAATGATTTAAACTCAAGCGCATTTCCTGATGGATCCAGAAAAAACATTGTGGCCTGTTCTCCCACTTCACCTTTAAACCGGATATAGGGTTCGATGATGAAATTTATACCATTTTCAGTCAATTTTTCAGCAAGATGATGCCATTCTTCCCAGGGGAGGATAGCTCCGAAATGCCTCACCGGGACATTTTTTCCATCCACTTCATTGGCTTTTGCCATGGACAGTTCTTCGGGTCTCACATGGGCGGACAATTGATGTCCAAAAAAATTAAAATCAATCCATTTGTCGGTGCTTCTCCCTATATCACAACCTAAAAGTTCTCCATAGAATTGGCGGGTTTCTTCAATATCCCGGATTGGGAAAGCTAAATGAAATGGCTTAAATTGGTTCATAATTGTTTAATTTCGTATAACAAAATTGTGTGCTTTTTAAGTTTTTTAAAAACAAATTTGATTTATGGGCAAGAAAACTGTTTCATTGGTACTTTCAAGTGGTGGTGCAAGGGGGATGGCACATATCGGAGTTATTGAAGTTTTGGAAGAATCTGGGTATGAAATTGCTTCTATTGCGGGTTGTTCTGCAGGAGCTTTGATTGGGGGGATATATGCGACAGGTCAATTACCCAAATTTAAGGACTGGATTTGCAATCTTGACCGTATTGATGTTTTTTCTCTCATGGACTTTACTTTCTCCAGCAAAGGATTTATCAAAGGGGAAAAAGTTTTTGGAGAATTAAAAAAACTGATTGAAGACTGTCAGATTGAGGACCTGAATATTCCTTTTTGCTGTACCGCAGTGGAAATCCCTTCCGGTAAGGAAAAAATTTTCAAATCAGGGAGTCTTTATCAGGCCATCCGCGCATCAGGATCCATTCCCTCGGTGATGACTCCGGCAAAAATAGGCAAACATGAATATATTGACGGTGGGATAATCAATCCCATTCCATTCAATCTCATTACTGAAAAGAATAGGGGAGAATTGATAGTAGCTGTGGACCTTAATGGGCCAAAGAGTGAACTCCTTCAAATTGAAAAACAGGATAAAAAAGAATCTGCTCTGAAGTTGCCCTCCTGGTTGAATGAATACCAGAAAAAGTTCACCAATTATTTTTATACAGATGAAAAGCAGAAAGAAACCAAAAAGGATAAAGGGATGAGTTCGGTGGAGTTATTGAACTTTTCTTTTGACCTGCTACAGGATAAATTATCCGATCTTGTTATCGAAAAACACCAAGTGGATATCATCGTGGAGATTTCAAGAGAACAGGCCGGAACTTTGGAATTTCACCGGGCAGAGGAACTGATCAAAGTCGGAAGGTTGAAAATGGAAGAGGCCATAAAAAAGTTTGAAAATGGAAGTCAGGGAACTGAATAATTTATTGGGCAATATTGATATCTACTTATTGGATCAAATCCTAAAGGGTAGGTTTGATAAGGAAATGAAAATCCTTGACGCTGGTTGTGGTGAGGGTAGAAATAGTATTTATTTTTTACATCAAGGATACCGGATTTTTGGAACAGATATGAACCCTACCGCTATTCAGATGGCAAGAATTTATGCAAAAACCATTCAAAAGGATTATGATATCCATCGTTTTCAGACTTGTTCTTTGGAGGATATGCCTTTTCATGAAGGCGCCTTCGATGCCATGATCAGCTCTGCAGTACTTCATTTTTCCAAAAGTTCCCAACATTTCCATCAGATGATGGCCGAAATGATGCGTATCCTCAAACCGGGAGGCTTTTTCTTTTTGAGGATGTGTACGGATCAGGGAAATATGAAGGAGAATTCCTCACATTTGGGTAAAGGCGTCTATCTTCTTCCGGATGGGTCCGAGAGGTTTTTATGGACCCAAGAGCTGGAAGAGGAAGTATTAAGTAAATACAGACTTGAGTATCTTGAGTCCCCAAAAAGTGTTGTAGTCCATGGATTGAGGGCTATGGGGGTGTTTGTGATGCGGAAAAGGGAATGAAAAATTACCAATTACCAATTACCAATTAATGCCGTTTAGTTAGCGGTTAATTGACTGAATTTCACTATATTAGAGATATAAAATAAGGCTTCCGAAAGCAGGGAGTGCAGGAAGCCTTAAAACTTTAATTGTAAATGAATT
>NZ_JBHUIV010000004.1:0-130894 GCF_042683085.1 Shivajiella indica
CAAAATAGAATATTCAAGAAGAAACCAGGTATTCAAACGGAAATTCAGAGCAAAACTGAAATACTCAATGAATTACAAATCTATTTAATTACATTCCTTAACTTAACGGCATTAAATTACCAATTAGAAATTACCAAAATCCAAAAGTCCAAAAGTCCAAAATCCAAGCTTTAAATTCCGAAATCCTCATTCCAAAATATCGGTGAAAACCTTAATCCATTCACTTTTCAATTTCCACGTCGTGAAATTACTTGTCACTTTTTCAAAATAAATTTTAATTCAATCCCTTCAGGATTGTGATTATAATATTTATCCATTTTATCCCCACGTTTCACGTGAGGCTATTCAAGATTTAACCACTTCGTGGTTACAAAACTTCACTGAAACACCTTTTCGAAATCCGCCTTCCCAAATCCGAACTTTGCCCCCCCTTCCGAAATCCTCCTTTTAACTTTTTCCTTTTGCCTTGGCTCTTATGCTATCCAATCATCTCACTCATTATCTTCGCAGACAGCAGGCAAAGCGGAATACCTCCACCGGGGTGAACACTTCCCCCGCAGAAATAGAGGTTTTGGATGTCTGAAGAGTAATTGGCATGACGGAGGAAAGCCGCGTATTTATTATTGGAACTGTTGCCGTAAAGGGCTCCATTGGCACTGGAAGTTCTGCTTTCTATGGTTCTTGGTTCTAATACATCTTCTACTTCGATGAGGGGCTCGATGTCTGTTTTTAGGATCCGGTTTACCTTGGCTATGATATTTTTGCGGGCTTCAGCAATCATGCTGTCCCAGTTCTGGCCTTGATTATTGGGTACATTGATCATGGTAAACCAGTTCATGCATCCCTTTGGTGCATCATCTGATTTATAAACGGAGGTGATGTTGATATACACCGTTGGGTCTTCGTAGATGCGTTTTTTGTGGAAGATATGTTCAAATTCCGTTTGGTAATCTTCCGAAAAGAGGATATTGTGAAGGTCTAGTTCCGGGAAGACTTTTTTGATGCCCCAATAAAAAATAAGTGCGGAACTGGATTTAGGCTGGTTCAGTAATAATTTCGGTTGTTTTTGTTTACGGAGAATACTCTTGTAGGCATTCACCATATCCATATTATTGACCACAATGTCTGAAAAACGGTTATTTTCTTTGACTTTTACCCCTACGGCCTTTTTGTTTTCCACCAGAATTTCTTCCACTTTGCTGTTAAAGTGAAAATTGACACCCAGTTCCAAGGCCAATTTGTATAGGCTAAGGGTTATGTCGTGCATGCCTTTTTTTGGAAAAAAAGCACCGATGTTGAACTCCAGATGGGGTATGATGTTGAGGGTTGCTGGGGTTTCGTAAGGATTTGATCCATTGTAGGTGGCATATCGGTTGAATAGCTGCACCATTTTGGGGTTGGTAAATTGCTTTTCATTCGCTTTGTTCATGGTGCTGAAAATACCCAGTTTCCCCATTTTGAGATACGACTTCAGGGCTTCCTTATTGGTCCAGGTGCCAAATCTATGAAGAGAGCGGTGCATGAACAGGGGAGATAGGTGGTCGTAGATAAATGCTGAGCGTTTTAGCGCCTCCCTGACGTGGGAGGCCGGTTCTCCCAATTTGATCTCCACTTCATCGGCAAAGCGGTTGATGTCTCCCCATGCTTTGACATGGTTGCCATCTTCCCAAAAATAATGGCAGGCCACGGGTAGTTGGATATACTCAAAGTGCTCTTTGGGATCCTTTCCTGAAATTCGGAACAATTCTTCTACCTGTGCTGGTAAGGTGAAAAGAGAGGGGCCAGCATCGAAGCGATAACCTTTGATTTCGATTTCGGACAGTTTGCCTCCCGGGTAGGGATTGGCTTCAAAAACCACTACTTGAAACCCTTTATGGATGAGTCTGATGGAAGCTGCTAGACCGGCAATTCCGGACCCGATGACGATTGCTTTTTTGGACATAATGTAGTAACTGAATTATCGAAATCTGGTTTAGAAAGATTAAAAAACAAATTGATTTTAGATTTTCAATGATTTTTGGTAAATAAACTATAATTCTTTGATACTAATTCATCAACAGTTTACTCAGATATTAAATAATGGGGTTTTTTCCTTAATTAATATTCTAAATATTGTATTTTAAATACATAAAAAAGGAATACAAATAATTTTAAAAATATTTTTTAAATTTTTTTGACCCAATAACCAGTGTTTTAAAGCTATTTAGGCCATTTTTTAGAGAAGTGTCTGGTTTTTGAATATACATAAAAATGTTTTTTAAATATAAAAAATTGTATTTAAAAAAAATAATATTTAATTTAGCATCATCATATAGACCAAAATTTTTAGAGAAATGAAAAATTTAGCATCAAAAATTCGAATAACCTTAACTGTGGCGTCGGTTATTGTATTGTTGGATTCCTGTAAAGTAATAGAACCATTTGATCCTACTCCTTTTGCTTTAGAAACTAAGGAGAAAGAAAGAGTAAGTTTGGATTTTTCTGATACTGAAAGGGAAGAGGTAAGTTTAATCGTATCCAACTTAGAATCCGGAGGGGTCAAATAGATTTCCAAAAAAATAATAGGATTTTATAGACTTATGGAAATGAAAACCATTTTTGGTTAAATAGAAATACAAGCAATGAGGTTTTTTCTTAGTCTTTTATTAAAAGGACCTTTGAATTAATTAATTCAACTCAAAATATAATGGAGTAGAATCTCAATCATCAGAAAAACAAAATTCTTGGTAATAAAAATATTATTTTTTGATAAGCCCTAGTATACATGTTTAGGCCCCGGAGAGATCCGGGGTTTTTTTATTGCGGAAGTGGGATTTAGTCGAATAAGTAAGTGGCTTCACAATAGAGGGCACCGAAACGCTCCGCTTTCTTGAACCATTAAGAAATTCAGGTATTAAGGGGATTCATTAAGTGAATTTTTTAACCCCCATGGACGCAATGGGGAAGGAAAAAATCATTGGGCCCCATTGCGTTCCTTGCGGTTTTATCTTCACCACAGAGGGCCGGAGAGTACTGAGAAAAGTTCACGTAACAACCACGAAGTGCCTGCCTGAAGGCGAGGCAGGGTTAAACCTTGATTAGGCCTAGGTGAGGTTTACCGAAACCTAGGGTTGATGATTTCCTGCCCATCACCAGAGCCGGCGCTTTATATATATTCGAAGAATGAATGGATCCGCCGGCGATAAGAAATGCACCCCTCAGTTATCTTTTTTAACCGCCAATTACACGAAGGGGAGATGTCGTCAATCTTTGGGATCCCTTGCGGTTTATTCTTCGCTTCGGAGCTGTGTCGGGAAAGGAGAAGCTTAGCTTTTTTATAGGGTAATTTTAATGTTCATCAAATAAATAAAAAAAAATAAACAATAAAAAACGTTTTTTAAATACAAATATTTGTATTTAAAAAAAATAATATGTAGTTTAACATCATCAAATAGACCAAGGTGGAAAAACTCCATTGCGGATCTTTTTAAGATGCTTTGGAGTAAGGTTCCGACCATATACCTGATGGTATTAGGTTGGATATTAGGAAAACAAGAATTAGGTTCCCTGGAGCTCGGTTTTTTCAGCAAAGGGGAAATGGGAAGAACGTAAATCTATGAGCCATGAAAGCTATTATACTCCCATAAAGTGTATTGTTTGGGTTTCTTTTTTTGAGAATTGGCAGTACTCTTTAAAATAAAAATTGGGTTGACCTTATGAATTTCAAAGGAAACTCCCACTAAGGTAAGTGCAAATCCCAAATTTTAAATATTTCAAAACATGATAAAGGATAGGCACTTAACCAAATGGTGTTAAACGGTGCATATTTTTTGATCAACGTTATACAATAGGTGATTTAGAACCTATTAACGAAAAAATGGCCCGATTGGGATATTGAAATTTCCATGGTAATGAAAAGATCTGAAAACGGTTTTCGGTTCTAACTCAGGTCAATTATATCGCTGGAAATTTAGATTAAGTGTGTGATATTTTTTAAGCCCTAGTAAAACAAGAACCCCGGAGCGATCCGGGGATTTTTTTATTTTTAGATTTAACCGCAGATAAACGCCGATTCACACGGATAAAGACGCTTGATTTTTTACTTCCTAGCAACAATAGAAAATAAATATAAAACTTTTGCGAACTCTTGCATTCCTTACTGTTTTTTGAAATGAATTAACAATTACAGTTTCTCAAAGATTCTTCTGAAACTACATGCATCACTCAATCTTGCATGAAGTTCCGGAATAGCCACCCGTTCCTGTTCGGTGTTGTCACGGTGACGGATAGTCACCGTATTGTCTTCCAATGTCTGATGGTCCACGGCTATACAGAATGGAGTTCCGATCAGGTCCTGACGGGTATAACGCTTGCCAATAGAAGCAGCCTCCTCATAGATGATGTTGAAATCATATTTCAAAGCTTCCACAATCTCTTTCGCTTTTTCGGGCAAACCGTCCTTTTTCACCAATGGAAGAATAGCCGCCTTTACAGGAGCAATGGCCGGATGGAACTTCAGGTAAGTTCTCTGTTTGCCTTCTACTTCCTCATCCACAAAAGCATTGCACAAGGTCATCAGGAATAACCTATCCGCTCCAATAGAGGTCTCTATCACATAAGGAATATAATTCTGATTGATCTCAGGATCAAAGTACTGCTGCTTTTTCTTGGAGTATTCCTGATGGCTTTTAAGGTCAAAGTCTGTTCTGGAATGTATCCCTTCCACTTCTTTGAACCCAAAAGGAAATTCATATTCTATGTCCATGGCAGCATTGGCGTAGTGGGCCAATTTCTCGTGGTCATGCCTTCTCAACTTATCTTCTGGAATTCCCAGTGCCTTATGCCATTGCATTCGGGTATCAGCCCACTCTTTATACCAATCCAGTTCGCTTCCGGGCCGTACGAAAAACTGCATTTCCATCTGTTCAAATTCCCGCATACGGAAGATAAACTGACGGGCTACAATTTCATTTCTAAATGCTTTGCCTATCTGAGCTATTCCGAATGGAACTTTCATCCTTGCTGTTTTCTGAACATTCAGGAAGTTGACAAAAATTCCTTGGGCTGTTTCAGGTCTTAAATAAATGGTGGACGCATCTTCTGCCACTGATCCTACCTGAGTGGAAAACATCAGATTGAACTGACGTACTTCAGTCCAATTGGAAGTGCCACTGATAGGACAGAAAATTCCTTCATTGATAATGAGGTCCCTTACTCCCGACAAATCCTCAGCTTCCAGAAGTCTTGCCATGGCATTTAGGAGGTTTTGGCCTCTTTCTTTTTCCCCATTTTGAGCGTATTGAGCCGCTTTTTCCTCAATCAACACATCGGCACGGTAACGTTTTTTGCTGTCCTTGTTGTCAATCATGGGGTCATTGAAACTGTCCACGTGGCCGGAAGCTTTCCAGGTGGTAGGATGCATAAAAATTGCGGCATCTATCCCCACGATGTTGTCATTCAGACGGGTCATGGTTTCCCACCAAAGACGCTTGAGGTTGTTTTTTAATTCCACCCCGTAAGCTCCGTAATCATAAACCGCTTGTAGGCCATCATAGATTTCGGATGAAGGGTACACAAAGCCATATTCCTTGGCATGTGCGATAATATCTTTCAGTTGCGTATTTTCCGCAGTTTGTTCAGTTTTTGCCATAGCCCGCAAAATTAATTAAAATGACTGAATAGCATAGGTAAATTTACAATTGTCAATTTACAATTGTCAATTACAAAAGGTCCCAAAGTTAAAACAATATTTTTTTCAAACGCTTCTAATTTTGTAATTGTTAATTGGGAATTTATCATTGTAAATTCTATTCCAACTGCCTTCTGTACATCTGAATCGTATTTTCCAATCCGTAATAGAGGGCATCGCAGATCAGGGCGTGTCCGATGGAGACTTCATCCAGGAAAGGAATGCTTTCTTTCAAAAACTTCAGATTGTGCAAATCCAGGTCATGTCCTGCATTTAGCCCTAAACCTAATTTCATGGCGATATGGGCCACTTCTACATAGGGTTTAACCGCAGCATCTCTGTCAAGATGGTAAAGGGAAGCATAAGGCTCGGTATACAATTCCACCCGATCTGTACCTGTACTTTTAGCCGGTTCAAAATACTTGGCTTCTGGATTGATGAATATGGACACCCTGGTGCCAGTTTCATGCAGTTCCGCTACAATATCTTTCAGTAATTCCTGGTGAGCGATGGTGTCCCAGCCATTGTTGGAAGTCAGTACATGGGGAGGATCCGGGACCAAAGTGGCCTGAGCGGGTTTTACAGTCCGAATGATGTCCATAAAACGTTTGTCCGGATAACCTTCGATATTGAATTCGGTGGTCACCACCTTGGAAAGGTCCAGTACGTCCTGATAGCGTATATGTCTTTCATCCGGCCTGGGATGCACGGTGATGCCCTGTGCTCCAAAGCGCTCGCAGTCCAATGCCACTTTCACCACATCCGGGTTATTGGCTCCACGGGCATTTCTCAAGGTGGCGATTTTATTAATATTCACACTCAGTTTGGTCATTTTTCTAAATTAAAAGGTATTTTTGTGCAAATTTACACCTATAACACAAAGAACAAGAAAATGAGTTTAAAGGCAAGTGTAGAAAGTGAAATTAAAAATGCCATGCTGGCTAAAGACAAGGACAGGTTAAGGGCTCTGAGGGCCATTAAGTCTTTGATATTATTGGAAGAAACCAAAGGAGGAGCTTCAGGAGCTATTTCCCAAGAGGATGAGTTGAAATTGCTTACCAAGGCTGCCAAGCAAAGGAAAGATTCTGCTGATATTTATAAGCAGCAAAACAGGGAGGATTTGTGGGCTGTGGAAATGGCAGAATTGGAAATCATCAATGAGTTTTTACCCAAGCAATTGTCTGAAGAGGAATTGGAGACTGAACTGAAAAAAATCATAGCTGAGATAGGTGCGGAAGGTCCAAAGGATATGGGAAAAGTGATGGGGGCGGCTACAAAATCCCTCGCAGGAAAAGCAGATGGGAAACTGATCTCACAAAAAGTTAAATCCTTATTATCTTAATCTCTTGAACGCACTTGACATTGTCATATTGGTTTTTTTAGCATTGGGGGCTTACAACGGTTACAAGCAGGGGCTATTTATCAGTATCCTGTCCATTGTAGCTTTTGTAGTGGCTTTGATTTTGGCATTTCATTTTATGGATTGGGGTGCGCAAATCCTTGCTGAAAAAGTAACCGAGCTGACCTTTGGCCTTCCTTTTATGGCTTTTATCCTTATATTTTTAGGAGTGATATTCATCATCCGGGGATTGGCATTTTTAGTGAAGAAAACCTTGGATTTTACTATTCTTGGTTCTGTGGACAGTTTGGCCGGCGGAATTTTAGGAGTAGTAAAAACTGCCTTTATCCTCAGTTTTTTTCTTTGGGTGGCCACTTCCTTTGATTTCAAAGTGTCTGAAGATTGGGTAAGGGACTCCAAATCATACATATATATTGAACCTATTGCCCCTGTTATCGTCAATTTTGTGGATGATTATACCCCAGTGATCAGCCGTTCGGTAAGTACCATACAGGAATTGGTCAAAAAAACTACTGATGGTCTTATTGATTGATAATTTCGATTCTTTCTCCCATATGCTGGCGGATTATCTCAGGCAATTGGGTATGGAGCTACATATTGTCAGGAATGATGTTGATCCCACCCAATTGCTGAACTATGAATGGGAGGCGCTGATATTGTCCCCTGGTCCGGAATCACCTCAAAAAGCGGGAAATCTCATGGGAATTTTGGAGCATTTTGTTTTTAAGATTCCCGTTTTGGGTATATGTCTTGGCCATCAGGCTATAGGGGAGTTTTTTGGTGGGAAATTAGTAAAAAGTCAGCGTCCTGCGCATGGAAAAGTACATCGGGTCTACCGTCAAAATATTCACCCGCTATTGGAAAATTTCCCGGAATCTTTTGAAGTAACCCGATATCATTCTCTGGAAATCCAGGATCTACCGGAGGATCTGGAAGTGTTGCTTCGAACCAAAGAAGGAGAAATTATGGCTATAGCACATAAAAATCTTCCTGTTATTGGTATCCAATACCATCCCGAGGCATATTTGACACAATTTGGGTTGGAAATATTGAATAATTGGTTAAAACATTGTAAATCAGTTGTTCACACTGAATTAGAGGAAAGTAAATAATCATTTTTTTTTTATCCTTTATTCCAAATTCATTTTTTATCTTTAAAGACATACCTTGATCCATTATGTATTTGAAAAGCCTTAGTATGACCCTGTTCCTTCATTTTGGAATAGGGATATCTGTTTATGCCCAGTATCCCTTTTTCCAAGATCTTGATCCAAATATTGAAATTCAGGAGTTTATTTTTGAAGAAAACAAACCTTTTGCCCAATGTCATGCTTCTTCCATTGAAAGTCTTGGATTCGGTAATTATATGATAGTATGGTTTGCCGGAACCAGGGAGAAGGATGATGACGTGGGGATTTGGATGTCAAAAGGAAAACCTGGAAGTTGGTCAGAACCCAAGCAATTGGTAAAGGTCAGAAATGACGCCCATTGGAATCCGGTCTTATTCAATTCTCCTGAAGGCAGGTTATTCCTGTATTTTAAAGTGGGGAAAGAAATTGATGATTGGGAAACCTGGGTTCAACATTCCGATGATCTGGGAGAGAGTTGGTCTAAACCAGAGGAACTCGTAGATGGGGATAGAGGTGGAAGGGGACCTGTGAGAAATCACATGCTGGTGTTGTCAGACGGCACTTGGCTGGCCCCAGCATCTATTGAAAAGAACAGGGTATGGAATGCTTTTGTGGACCGGTCAGATGATGGTGGAAAAACATGGATGTCTACTGAAACTTTGATTTTGGATAGAAAAATTATCAAGGGTGAGGGGGTCATTCAACCGGCATTATGGGAATCAAAACCCGGACAGGTGCATATGCTTTTAAGAACTTCTTCGGGAAAGATCGGGAGGAGTGATTCCAAAGACTTTGGTAGGACATGGTCCCCTGTAGTATTGACGGATTTACCCAACAACAATTCAGGAATAGAT
This sequence comes from Shivajiella indica, assembly GCF_042683085.1. Classification (NCBI taxonomy): domain Bacteria; kingdom Pseudomonadati; phylum Bacteroidota; class Cytophagia; order Cytophagales; family Cyclobacteriaceae; genus Shivajiella; species Shivajiella indica. The sequence continues at coordinate 9,013 of NZ_JBHUIV010000004.1, forward strand.
GTAGTCCAGATTTTAGGGGAAACCATTGCACTGGTATATAATCCTGTAGGAAAAAACTGGGGACCTAGATATCCGATACAACTGTCTATTTCCTATGATAATGGACATACCTGGCCTATCCATGAGATTCTGGAAGAGGGACAGGGAAACAATGAGTTTTCGTATCCATCCATAATTTTTGAGGATGGGCATTTGATTCTTTGTTATACCTGGAACAGGGAGAATATCCGTTTTGTAAAAATAAAATTATAATGCAATAGAATAGTTTAATCCTTATAAATGAAAAAGCCCGAACTTGAAAGTTCGGGCTTTTTCCTTTTATAACTGCTAATTTATACGTAGTTGTTCAACATCACTGGCATAACCAACATCAATATATCTTCATTGTCAGAAGATTCAGAAGGTACGATCAGGCCTGCCCTGTTAGGAGCGGAGAACTGAAGAGTGACTTGTTTGGAATCCAGGTTGTTAAGCATTTCCACCAGGAATTTGGCATTGAATCCAATTTCAATATCCTCTCCGTTGTGGTCACAGGAAAGTCTTTCGTTGGCTTCGTTGGAGAAATCCAGGTCTTCGGCTGAAATCTGCAATTCACTTCCTGTCAATTTCAGTCTGACCTGATGGGTAGTTTTATTGGCATAAATGGCAATCCTTCTTAATGAGCCTAGTAAGTCCAATCTGTCAATGGTCATGTGGTTGGGATTGTCCAACGGAATAACGTTTTCGTAATCCGGGAATCGCTCATCGATCAACCTACAGATCATTTTAATGCTGTTGAATTTGAAATAGGCATTGGAACTGTTGAATTCCATGGTTACCGGAACATTTTCCGATGGCAAGGTGGATTTCAGCAAATTCAGGGCTTTTCTTGGAATGATCAGACTTGCCGCATCAGCGGAAGCAACATCCACTCTTCTGTATCTTACCAACCTATGTCCATCTGTGGCGACGAAGGTAGCATTGGTACTGCTCAGGTTGATGTAAACACCCGTCATAGCAGGCCTTAATTCATCATTGCTTGTGGCAAAAATGGTATTACTGATAGCACTGCTTAATACTTCTGTGGACATATCAACTGCAGTGGCATTGGTAACAGTGGGTATTTTAGGAAAGTCAGTGGCGTTTTCACCGGCGAGTTTGTAACGTCCGTTATCAGAACTGATTTCAATACTGTAGGTATCATGGTCAATACTGAAAGTAACCGGTTGCTCCGGTAAATTTTTTAAGGTTTCAATTAGAATTTTTGCAGGTACTGCTATGTTTCCGTCTTCTTTTGCTTCGACATCGATCTCTGTCATCATGGAGGTCTGCAAATCAGAGGCAGTAATGGTCAGTTTTCCCTCTTTGATTTCAAAAAGGAAGTTTTCAAGGATTGGAACTACGGGATTCGTGGTAACTACACCGTTGATAGCTGAAAGCTGCTTCAAAAGGGCAGAAGAAGAAACAATAAATTTCATATTGAAAGGGCTTATGTTTTTGCTTTAAATTGAACAGGGTAAATTTATAAATAAAATTATAAAAGCAGCCGATTGCTATCAAAAATCCTTAAAAACAATATTCTCCTATTAGGTGTAGAATATTTATTAAATTTGGTTGGTAGCAATTGGGTTATTTTATTGTGCATATTTCCTTTTTCTGATATTAATCCAAAGTATCCCGACCAATGTGAAGAAAATTATGGGAGAAAGAATATTGATCAACTGCCATTTGGTCTTTTCCTCTTTGACCTTAAATTTGTTCAAAGGGCGTATTTGGTAGGTTTTCGTTCGTGTTGCGATGATTCCTTCCGGATCGATCAGGTAATTGATACTATTTTGGAGCAATTGTCGGTTTGCAAATGTGGATGCATTAAATGGATCCTCTCCCAAAGGGAGGGGATTTCCGTCTGTAAAATTAAGCTGGCTTTTGAATAAATTACCTGAGCCGCTTACGATCACCGTCCCATTTTCCGTAGCTTCCTTAAAACTGTTTTTGTCCATACCATCAGGTAAAAAGCGGTTTTTATAAAAGGAAGTAAAGCTTCCCTCCAAGAGGTAAAGAAGAGGAAGATTTTTAGATTGAAACTCATTGAGGTCGGGGCCTTCGGTCATGTCTTCAAAGGCCAATCTCACAGGAGCTGCCAGTTTTCTGCTAAAATCTGAAGTAAAAATAAGAGGTGTTTTTATTACCCCCTCTGCTTTTACAGTATCCATGGAGCTCGCAAAGCGAAACATTACCTGATCCAATCCTTTGGTGATAGGGTGGGGTGCCATTCTGCCCGCAGCCACATAAAATGGCCAAGGAAGAGGGATAAGTTGTTCCTGGTCACCAAAATTTCCAGCCATTACCGGATGGTATCCAAAATTCATGTCCTGAATGAAATCTTTATTGACTCGGATTCCATAACGAAAAAGTAATTGATCCAGGCCATTGTCAAATGGCATGGCCACGGTACCGGATCCACCTGCGTCTTCCAAGGTATATGTTAATGCATCTATTAAAAAAATCAGTTTCCCTCCCCGCATCAAAAACTGATCAACCAGGTAAGTTTCTTTCTCTCCATAAGCTTGCTTTGGTCCTGCGATAATCAGCACATCGAAAGGATCCAGGTCTTCAATTTTATTGGCCTGCTCCATGGGAATTTTGTACACTTCATAGTCATCCACCAGACTTTCTACGATTCCAAACCCATCATCTTCATCCATTTCACCTTTGCCTATCAGGATTCCTACAGCATATTGTTGTTTGTTGATGAGTTTTCGGATGGCCTGAATCAGTTCAAATTCCAGGTTTTCAATGGACTGATTCAGGATTTGCTCTGGTCCCATTCCTTTCTCTCCTTTCAGCAGAAGGGCGCCTGTTTCAAATTCTTCATTTCGTACTAAAACTCCAGGGAAAATCAATTTGCTCTTTTGGCCTCCATCTTCATTTACAAAAAGATTGGTGGGGTTAATCCCATATTCTGCCAGTCCTACTATATAATCTTCGCGGATGTCTTGAGGAAGACTCAATGGATCTTGATAATTGAAACTTATTTTTTTGCTGCTGTAGGCATTAAATGTCCGTATAGTTTCTTCAATGGAGCGCTGCAGTCTCCGCATACCCCCTGGCAATTTCCCTGTGAGTAAGATTTCCATTTCAATGGGCTCTTCCAGGGAACCTAAAACTTCAATCGTGGCAGGATGAAGGCTGTACCTTTTTTCTTCGGTCAGATCAATTCTAAAAGGCAAGAACCTGGCAACCAGCCATATCAAGACTATGGATCCTAAAAGTAATCCCCAGCTTTTTAAGGATGTATTTTGGTTGCTTTTTTTCATTTTCTTTTGATCATTAAACCCGTTAATCCCAACATGATAAAGATAACAGTAAGGAAATAAGCCAGATTTTGGGAATCGATTACCCCTCTGCTCATACTTTGATAATGGAAACTCAAACTTAATTCCTCCAGAAAAAGGGCGAAGGGACTCATGATATTTAATTGTACCAATGCGGTCAAACCAAAATACAGGAGAAAAGAAATGAAGACACCCCAGATAAATGCAACCATTTGATGGGAGGTCAAAGAAGAACCAAAAATCCCTATCGAGGCAAAAACAGCCCCAATTAAGAACAATCCAATCCATGAACCAAAAAAACCTGCTTGGTCCAAATTTCCAACCGGATCGCCCAATTGGACAATGCTGTAATAATACATCAAAGTTGGAAGTAGAGCGATAAAAATCAGGGTTAAAGAGGCCAAATATTTAGCTAAAATTACTTTACCTGGATTTAGAGGGGAAGTGATAAGGAGCTCCCAAGTTCCGGATTTTCTTTCTTCTGCGATCATTTTCATGGTTATGGCCGGAACCAAAAAATTAAAGACATATGGAGTGTAGATAAATAAGGGTTCCAGATCAGCAAATCCATATTCTAATACAGAAGTATCCGGAAATACCCATACAATCAACCCTAAGGAAACCAGAAATACCCCTAGAATTAAATAACCACTTAGGTTACTGAAAAATGCGTTGACTTCTTTCCAATACAAGGACCACATGTAGCTATTGTTTCGTGATTTGATGGAAAATGCTTTCCAGATTTCTTTCCTGTTGTTGAATGCTGATCAAAGTCAGATCTTTTTCCTGTATGAATTGCAAAACTCGTTTTCTGGAAGCTGCCACCTCATCTTCAACCGATATAATTATAGATTTTTTATTATCTGTATTGAAACTGACTTCTCCAAAATCAACAAACCATTCAAGTTCCAGATTCTCTTCTGTTTCGAGTAAAAGTATATTTTTCCCCATAATGGATTTGAGGTTTTTCAAAAGGTCTGAGGCTACGATTTTTCCTTGATTGATAATAACTACCTTGTCACAAATTGCCTCTACTTCCTGCATGATATGCGTACTTAGTATAAGGGTTTTGTTCTGACTGATGTCCTTGATCAGTTTTCTGATCTCCACCAGTTGATTTGGATCCAAACCAGTTGTTGGTTCATCCAAGATTATTACTTCAGGGTCATGGATAAGGGCTTTGGCCAAGCCCACTCTTTGTCTATATCCTTTGGAAAGCTGTCCGATTTTCTTGTCTGATTCTGCTTCCAGTACGCAGAGTTGAATCAGTTCATTGACACGGCTTTTTATTTGGGTTTTTCCCATCCCATAAATTCCTCCAATGAATTCCAGGAATTCTTTGATATACATTTCAAGGTAAAGGGGGTTGTGTTCTGGCAGATAACCAACAAGCTTGCTTACCTCTTTCGGGTTTTTCAAAACAGAAATACCATTAACCAACACATCACCTTCATCAGGCACTAAAAATCCGGTTGCTATTTTCATCGTGGTTGATTTTCCAGCACCATTTGGTCCCAGAAAACCCAGTACCTGGCCCTTTTCAGCATAAAAAGAAATGTTATCAAGGGCCCTTTGTTGGCCATATATTTTTGTAAGTTCTTTTACTTCTAAGGACATGGGATTAGGTTATGCAGACAAATTTAATGACTGCTTTGAATTCACAAAAAGAAATTGCCTTGTCTTAGAGTAAAGACTTAACTTTAGTTTCAGAATTTTTTGATGAATTATTAAAACCTAAAGCCAAAATTGGCAACATACCTGAAGCCGAAATTGGTGGTTTTGAATCCTCCTGTTCTTTTGATTTCCCCTGGTTCGATAATCCCTTCAAAACCTGGTACTCTACCACTGATGGCCTCATTCAAGGCATCAAAGAATGCTTGCTGTTGTTCAGGGTCCAAGTCAGTTTTAATGTTGGTTTTTAAATCATACCAGCCGTATCCCGGTCCTGCAAGTACCAGATCCAAGGTGAATCTTTTCCAAAAAATAAACTGATAACCCAATTGAAATCCTACAATGGTATTGTTAAGTCTAAGGTTAAAATCCATGTTGCTTGTTACTTCATCGTAAACTACATTCCATCGTACATCCCTGTTTAAATAATTGTACATGGCATAAGGCCCAATATAGACTCCTCTTGGGGCTTTATGTTTGTTTTCTTTCAACAGGTAAAACCTGTAGTCTCCTACAATATGAAAGCCGCTTTCTTTTACAGTCCTATTATCCAAAACCTCGAATTCCTCGGTGTTGATTCTTCTTAGTTCAGGAAGAGAGAATCTTCCAACATTTATTGAGAACGATCTTTTTTCGTTCAATACCCTTTCATATCCTAAGGCCAAGAATCTGTCCCCGAATAATAAGGGGCTGCTCATGTTGAGTCTGACCGTATTTTTTAAATCTTTTTTTGGTATACTATCCTGGCCATAAACACCAAAAAGTACCAAAAAAAGGAGAGGAAAAAGGCTTATAGTTTTCATGTCTGTTTTTTTATTAAAGTTACTTTAGAAACCTTGAATTTTATCAGTTTCAGGTCAAAAAATAATGTTTCTACTATTTATTTCAAGTAAAAATTTCATTTACAAAAATTAAATTAAATGGGGTTTTTGTGATAATTTAATTGGGAAAAAGTAAAATAAAAAAGGCTTCAAAGAAGCCCCAAGTAAAGATAAAATAGCCATGAGCCATTAAATCTCTTTCGATATTAAACCTTACAGATGCTAATGTATAATGGAAATTTTGGAATTGCAAATAGGGTATTTGCAATCTCTATTGTTTTGAAATCTGCTGAAGCAGGATTCTAAGATTACATTACTGAATATCTGCAAAATTAAGGATTGGGCCTTTTGAAAGTTTAACATTGTTTTCCAAAAATCCCCAAATATGCTTTAAGATTAATCATCAAAGTTTATATTGATGAAACTTGCTACCCCAAAACGCACCCCTCCTCTCTGGTAATTGTTATTTTCAAAGCCAACTCCCATTTCTACCCTGAAAATTCGGAACAGATTATCTAAGGAATAGCCTACCTCCCAATAATGGGGTGAATTTTTTGTTTTGAGGTAATTGAAAAAGATGTTTTCCCGTACTCCTGAAAACCTTAACATAGGCAATTGCGTCAGCAAAAACTTCCTAAACTGGTAGTGGATAATACCGCTAACATATTGTGTTTGGGTACTGTATTGGTAATAGTCCAAAAACCGGTAATTAGAGGCCACGCCCATATTGGCAAATATGGTCCTGTTACCACCAAAATGTTTGAAGTCCATAAAGTAAACCCGGTCATTGTTTAAAAAAGCTCCTGCTTTTACATTGAAATCCAGTTTTCCGGAGACTCCAAAATTGAAAAAATGCTCAACACCAGCCTCTATCCAATCAAATTTGGCAGCCGTCGAATTATTAAAAACCCCTGGAAAAGCCTTGGCGTAATGGATATTAACCAAGGGCGCAGATTCATAGATTGGCCTTTTCCTTCCATTTCGTATTGAATATTTCAAACCTGGCCTCCATTCCAATGAGTTTTCCCAGATAAGAGCCTGATGGTTTTCAAAATTACCAGGCTCCGCTTCAATATTTTCAGGTTGATTGGGCGTATATACCCTCTCCGGTTTATTGTACCAACTGTAATCTGTATTATTTTCCAAAGACCTTCGATTGGCATAGGTTAGATTTGTCCTGAAGGTGATGGCATCATTAAACCTATGGTAGTAATAGCCCTTAATGAAATCCTGCTCATATAATTTCATGAAATTTTGCCTTAACAATAAGGAATATACCATATTGACCAGTTCAGAAATGGGCTGATCTTTATTGTATTGGAAAATGAATTTCCCTCCGTTCACCCCAAAGGTCTGCCCAAAGCTTCCTTTGGTGATGGAACGCCTTACTTCTAAAGTACCATAAGGCTGGGTGCTTGAAAAACCATAGCGGAATTCAGGTTTGAAGTTCCAGGAGCGCACGTGGTTGGTGACAGAATCTGCCATTTTATTGCTTTTTTCCAAACGGTAAAATGCTGCAAATCCAAATTTGAAACCTTCAACAGTGTTGAATGACAATTTCTCAATATTTGGATAAAAACCCGCAGACCTTCCCTTACCAAAATGGTATCTTCCGCCTGTCAGAATTTCTCCTGGCCTGAAATTCCTTCTGGCCTTTTTTGCAACTGAGTCAACCTCCGAATTTTTTGCTGATTCAATTATCGCGAGACTATCGTCCCTTTGATATCCTTTGATTTCGGCTAAGGTCAAAGGTACGGGTCGGATGCTGTCCCAATAGCTTAGGTTTCTTTTTGTAGCCATGGAATCAATGGAATAATTCCTTTCGGAAATGACTTCTATCTCTTCCCTTTCCTTCATGGCTTCTTTTTCATACTCGTTGATCAGTTTCCTGAAATCCTTACGTGTCATTTTATCTGCCTGGGCCATTTGCTCTAGGGCTGATATGTTTTTATCCACTTTGATGACATCTTTTGGAACCTCATCCACTTTTTCGTCAATGATTTTTGTTTCAACAATCAGGTCAGGGTTGAGGGTGATCTGATAATCTCTGGTGGATGCCAGGTATTCATATTCCCCTGCAAAACCAAAAAATTTACCTCCGAATTTATACGTATGGGTGGAAGGCATCCAGACATTCTCTGCTACGGGCTGATACAGTTGCTTTACGCCTATCTGAAAACCCAAAAGGGAGGTCTTTAGATCCAGACTATGGATGGCCCAAAGATTTTCTATGATATAAATATAACCTTCAAATACCCGCTCCCCTTTAGACCTTGGAGTTACTTTAATCCTATTGACCATGACATCATTTTCCATGAATGACCCTTCATATTTGAACCGGTAATAGGCAAATGCAGAAGGGGATAAAGGGGAAACTGCCTCATTGATTTTAGGATTGTAAAAACTTGTGGCGATATAAGGTGCTGGAGACGTTTGGTTGCTTTCTCCAGAGGTCCTGATGCTGATCACTTTTTCTTCCACGGTATTGGGTTGCCGGAAGGTAATCTGCGAAACAGATTCGGAGGTATAAGCTTCATTCAATTTCACTCCTTCCTTTTCCATTTCTTTTTTAAGGAAAAAAGGAACATTGGTCAATTGACCGGTTCCTTTTAGATAGACCATCATGGTATATTCCTGCACCTGCATCCGGTGGAACTTGGCCTTTGATATGGCTTTTCTCATGATGGTGAGTGCAGGGTCTTCCTGCCCTGTCTTTACCACCACCTCCTGCAATAAATATTCCTGCTCTTTCAATTCAAAATCCAAAACTGCCCAATCTTCCAAAACTACCACTGTTTTCAATTCTGAGGTGTAACCCATGTATTGGGCGAGCACATCATAGACTCCTTTTTTGACCCTGAATTCATATTCCCCATTGAGATTGGTCGGGACTCCATCTCCTAAATTCCTGATGAAAATAGAGGCAAATGGGAGTGGTTCACCCTTGTCGTTGGTTACTTTTCCCTTGATTCCCTGGGCAAAAATTTCTCCCAAATTGCATAGGATAAACCCTGTAAAAAGGAAGGTAAAAATAAAGCGTTTACGCATGCGGCTTAGCTGGTTTATGGAAGGTAAAAATACAATTTAAATCCAAAATGGAATTCGAAAAATTTGATTTTGAGGTTTTTTAACTTTTTGCGAGGAAATTCAGGGATGAACAGATGAGGCCAATATCATGTCAGTCGACTTTGACTGAAAGTACCTTTGTGAAAGGGTTTCCGTCTTCTGTAATTCCCTCTATCCTAATCTGGAGGTTTTTGACAGAGGAGGGAAGAGAAAGACTGACTGAAAATGGTTCTTGGTCTGATTCGACTTTAATATTAGGATTCCAATAAAGGGAGGTGAAGGCCTTAACAGCTTTTTCAGTATCGGACTGTATTGGAAAGTTTGGAACAGGAGTGAAACCTCTGGAATTAAATACTTGGAAGTTTTCAGCATTGAAAATCCTCTCTTCTTCATTTTTCATCTTGCTTCCTCTTTTTGTTCTTACCACGATGGCACCGGCAAACCCAGCCATGCCAAAAACAGGAGCACTGAAAGTGTAAACTTCAATGTTTTCTACTTCAGCTGCCGTGAAAGTGCTAAGTTTGGCAAATACAGATTCATCTGGGGAAGGGAAAAATCTTGCGCCATCAATGATTAAAAGCGGTTCACCGGCATTTAGCCCCCAGTTATAATTTCCCATTCCACCTCCTGGCATATGCATGGAGATTACCGCATCCAAACTGAGTTCAGGTCTGGATTCCAAAAATTCCGGACCAATACTTCTATCTCCTTTGCCATAACCATAGTTGTTGTCTTCCATGGTTTCCTTTCTTTTTTCTTCCAGGACAAATTCTTCCAGTTCGAAATACCCATCTCCCAAAAAGAAATCAAAATCCTGATTATCGCTTTCCCTGATTTCCTCAGTTTCCAGGATAAGCCTTGGGAAGTAGCCGGACAAATATGGCCTTTCAACTTGGGTCTTGTTGATTGAACCATAGGGTTTTCTTTTGGTATTCAGGGCCGCAATGGCAATATCCTTTTCTCCCTGGAAATTCAACCCTGTTCCCCAGAAATAACCTGTATTATCCGATTTTAAAATCCCATAATCCTCAAGTTCTCCTAATACGATAGTGATGGGAACAGCTAGTGGTTTTTTCTTTTTATCCGAAAAATAGCCCTGAACACTTATGCCATATTCTATTGGAAAAACAGGTTCATTATATTCAATTGTTTTTCCCTCTTTGTTCAGCCAATCCATGGACTGGGAAAGACTGGTATGTGTTTCCAGAAATTGGGATTTGTCAGCATCAAGAATGGACAAGCTGAATTCTCCTATGAAGGCCTTTTCTGAGCCTTCCGTCAATCGGATTTCAAAGTTTGCCTGATTGTTCCATTCATCTCGTTTGAATTCTGCCGATAACCCGACTTCAATATCATCTTCCTCAAATAACAGATTATCAGCCTTCTTGATTACTCTTAAATTCTTATCAATCACCGGGATGGGCGTGTAAGTAAACTCTTCCTCACCATAATTCCTCATCCATTGGGTATAGGCGCGTATCGCATATTCATCCCCTTTAAGATCTTCGGGCAATTTGAGGAGACCGGAAGCATTCCCATTATTGATCAGAAAAGTCTCTTCCAGAATTTTGTTTGAAAACCTATCATACAAATCCACATAGAGGGTACGGCTAAGGGTATCTGCAAAAAAGGTATTCTGATACATCATTCTGGCATTGAACCATACTGCTTCCCCAGGATAATAGTAAGATTTGTTTAAGGTGATATGAGGTTTTTCCCTTAGGCTGTTCCATTTATTGATATTTAAGAGTACAGAGTCAATTTCAAAAAGACCAGAAGGACCTTCACCGGTAGGTTCAAAATCGTGGGGAAGATAGCGGGCCATCCGCTGCCTTGCCATATTCCCGGAAATAACCAGTTGGGAGGGGTCCGGAAGTATTCCGTTTTCATCCACAACGAAATATCCCAAAGGAGCCTCCAACCAACTTATGGGATTAAAAATTTTGGTATAATAATTATTGATCCAGAATTTCTTTTTGTTGTGTATCTCAATTTTTCCGGGAAGGGCCACCATATAGGCTCCACTTGGCAGGGTACAAACATAAAGGGAGTCCTGGGTAATAGGCTTGATACTGTTACCCAATTCCTCATGAAATACATTTGTCCTTTCATGAACATGAGGGGGAGGTATCACCTTAAACAGTTTATAATTGGAAATTTGGGGTTTTCTGTGCAGGAGAGCAAGTAAAAAATGTCTAAGTGAACCATGGAAAGTGTAATTTCTTTTATCTTCCCAATCACTAATTTGTTCTTCCTGATCAGTTTCCATTTCATTGAAATTGACCAGTCCTTTATAAAAGAAGCCGTAGCGGGTTTCTATGAATTCCTGAAGATGGTATTCTATGGAATAGCCCAAGGAGCTGTTTTCAATTTTCAAAGGTTCCAGGGCAGATGCACTGAAGTATTTTGTACCACCTTCAAATTTACCATGATCAAAATCCAATAACCAGGGATTGGTGATTGTATTTTCCTTAATGAATGGATCGTCCCCTAGGGCTATGAAAACCCTTTCAAATCTCTTTAGGTCTCTTTCCCATTTTTTGTCTCTTTTGACTTTCAGTTGGACTTCATCCAATTGATTTTCTTTCGGGAGCAATTCAAAGTTGACCGTGACATTATTTCTTCCGCTAAGGGCTATAGACCTGTACTTGGTATAATATCCCATAAAGGAGACAACAAGTTCCAGGTTTTGGGGGAGTTTGCCTGAAATCCTGTAATTTCCATTTTTATCAGTAGTGGAACCTAAGGTAGTATTGCTGATAAATACATTGGCAAAGGGAAGGGCTTCTCCGCTTTTTTCATCAATTACTTTACCGGAGATGGTTTGGGTTTGACCAATAATGCAGATGGAAAGCAGTAGACAGATCAAGAATATACTTCTCAAGACGCGCGTTTCTGCTTTTATGAACATGATCATTTGTTAGGAGAATAATTTTGGATCAACCCGGGATCCGGTTTGAATTTAAAGTCTTTCAATATAGTATAAATGAACTAACGTTGAAGGGAAAGAGGTGGTTTTCTTCTGATTTTGTGCTACAAAATATACTGTTAGATTAACGTTCAGATACTGTTTTTGAAGCGGTGATTTTTGGGTATAAAAATACAAATCTTTGAAATTATGCGATTTAGGGGGATTTTAAATTTGTCACCAAAAGTGAGCATTTGGAAGTGTTTATTTTCACATTTTTAAAAAAAACGAAAAATTTTAACTATTCGAAAAGTTCAATCGTTTTCGGTTGAATATTCCGTATAATTTTAATTTATTTTTTAACGATAAGAAAAAAATACTAATATTCTGTTAACAGTCATCATCTCAAAACGGCCTGTGGGCAATTGTTAAAAATTGCAAAATTAATTTTAAACATTCAACTTAGAATTGAAAATGACTATACAAACCATTTTGTTTTTTTCAAAACAACAAACCCTATGAGAAATTATTTACAAAAAATGAAGGCATTTCTGCTGATTGCATTACTGATGACCGTCGGTATTTCAGCAGCATTTGCACAAGGCAGGGAGGTATCAGGAACTGTCCTGGATGCCACTTTAAGAGACCCCTTACCGGGAGTAACAGTACTAGTAAAGGGTACTACCAGAGGTACCACTACTGACCTGGATGGAAAATTTATTTTGACCGTTCAGCCAACAGATCAGGTATTGGTTTTTTCTTTTGTTGGATTTACCCCTCAAGAGGTATCAATTGGAAACCTAAGCACATTTAACATTGAATTGGAAGAAGATATTCAAAGTCTTCAGGAAGCAGTGGTAATTGGATATGGTACGCAAGAAAAAAAGGAGATTACTTCTGCGGTAGCTTCTGTGGGATCGGAGCAATTCAACCGAGGTAACTTTCCAAATCCTACCCAATTACTTCAAGGTAAAGTAGCGGGTCTTTCAGTAACAAGACCGGGCGGTAACCCCAATGCACAGCCAACTGTTCGTTTGAGAGGTATTTCTTCTTTTGGTGCTACCCAGTCTCCTTTAATTGTATTGGATGGGGTAATTGGAGCATCCCTTGATGCTGTTGACCCTAACGATATTGAATCATTTGATGTATTGAAAGACGCATCTGCAGCTGCCATCTATGGTACAAGAGGAGCCGCCGGTGTTATTTTGATTACTACTAAAAGGGGATCTGCCAGAAAAGGTGTTTCTAGTGTGACAATCAATACTTTTGGGGCTGCTGACGTGGCCACTAACCTGATTCCGGTGCTTTCACCTGAAGAATTCGTAGCCAGAGGAGGTTTGGATTACGGTTCCAGGACTGATTGGAGGGATGAAATCACACAAACTGCCTTAAATGGAACTGTGAATGCTTCCATTACCGGTGGTTTTGAGAACACTTCTTATCTAGCTTCCGTCAACTATCGTAACAATGAAGGTATTGTGAAAGGCACCAGTAGAGAAACGTTGAATACCAGATTTAACTTGAACCATGGTGCTTTGAACAACAGGTTGAGAATGAATTTGAGTTTATCTTACACCAATACTGATGCGGTTGACGTAAACGGGGAAGCAGTAAGATATGCAACCATTTATAACCCTACTGCTCCTATTAGAGAAAATACCGCTGAGGCAAACAGTGATTTCGGAGGATATTTTCAGAGGCCGTTGTTTGATTTCTACAATCCAGTTGCTTTGATCAATCAGCAAAGATTTACCAACGAAACCCAAGCTGCACTTTATTCTTACAGAATTGAGTTTGATATCACAGATAAAATCACTGCGGCTACCCAATTCTCTCAGGATAGGTTATCCATTTTGAGTTCTGAGTTTTTCTCAAGACAGGATTTCCAGACAGGATTTGGTCGTAATGGTCAGGCCGGTCAGAGGAACTTTGATAGGACACAGACCATTTGGAACGGTACATTAAGATATGAAGATGAAATCTTTGATAATATGAATTTTACTTTCCTTTTAGGTGGGGAAACTCAGATTTTTGAAGAAAAAGGTTTTAATGCTTCTACAACCAGATTTTTGTTTGACCAAGGGCCAAACAATCTAGGAGCTGGTGGTTTAAGATTTGGACCGGGTACTGACATGAGTTCCTTTGCAACGAGAGCTGTATTGAATTCATTATTTGGAAGAGCCAATTTCAATTATGCCAATACTTATTTCTTGTCAGCTTCCTTGAGAGCAGAGACTTATTCCGGTTTTGGTAAGGATAATCAGACAGGTTTATTCCCTGCTATCAGTGCAGGTGCTGATTTTACCCAAATTTTTGATATGGGTATTTTTAGCCAATTCAAGCCAAGGGCATCCTTTGGTGTGGTAGGTCAGTTGCCACCTTCCCCAACTTTGGCTTTGGGTATCTATGGAAACGGAAACAGAATTCCGTTAAATCCTTTGGATCCGGTTAACTCTGTATTTGTAGGGATCAACCAGTTGAATAATCCAAACCCACAGTTGAAATGGGAGACCACAAGGGAATTTACCTTCGGTATTGATTTTGGTTTGATGCAGGGCAAAATAACCGGTCAGATGGATATCTATCAAAGAACGATTTCTGATTTGATATTTAATACGGAAGTACCAGTAGGGGCACCAAATGAATTTGATCCAGGTAATTTTTACACGGCCAACAGTATTTGGGCCAATATTGGTGATCTTACATCTGGAGGATTTGAATTTTTAGCTTCATACAATAACGTAAAATTAGGTCCGGTCAATTGGACTCCAACGGTTAATTTTACCATTTATCAAAGAGCAAGAATAGGAAATATCGGAGTCGGATCAATTCAGCTTCCTGAGATCAGGCAAGGTGTTCCGGGTGCTCCAGGACAGAACAATAACCCGATTATCTGGAACAGGGCCGGTGAGAAAATCGGTGACTTCTATGGTCCAAGATTATTGGGGCTGACTGATGGAGGAGAATACATCTTATCAGGAGAAACTCCGGATGAATTTGAAAGATTGGGCAATGCATTACCAACTGGGGATTTTGGTTTTGCCAACTCTTTTACATACGGCAATTGGGATATGAATTTCTTGTTAAGAGGAAGCTTCGGCCATTTGATTTACAACTCCTATAGAGGTTTCTATGAGAACGCTGACGGAGCGTCTTTGACATGGAATTCTGTCCTTACCAAAAACACTCCTACCAATCCATTAGTTACATCTACACCAACCTTTTCTGACCTGTATTTGGAAAAAGGCGATTTCGTAAGGTTGGATAACCTTCAAATTGGATACAACGTACCATCTAGGTCACAGTTTATAAACAACTTGAGAATCTACGGAGGTGTTCAGAACTTGTTCACTATCACGCAGTTTTCCGGTGTAGATCCTGAAGTAAGGTGGACTGATACGGAAGATCCTTTCAATCCGAATCCACTAGCTCCAGGTATAGAAAGAAGAAATACCTACTTCTTGCCAAGGACCTGGACTGCCGGTGTAACAATAACCTTTAAATAACATAAAACGATTATAAATATGTTACGATCAATTAAATCATTATTTGTTGGGGGCCTGATCGCAGTGACTATGGGGTCATGCTGGGAATTAGAGCAGGAAGTACTTACAGGTATTACCCAAGAAGATTTGCAGGAAAACGTGACACCTGAACTGATTGAGGTATTGAAGCAGTCTGCTTACAGTGCAGTGGTTTCAAACTGGGGCGGTCATGGTGGCTTGTACAGTATTATAGAAGTTTCTTCAGATGAATTGTCAATTCCTCAAAAAGGAGCGGACTGGGAAGATGGGGGTATTTGGTTAAGGAATCACAGGCATACCTGGATTTCTACTGATGGGCCCTATAACGGTGCATGGCAATATGCCTTTAGAATTGTTGGGGAATGTAACCTATTGTTACAGCAATATCCTGACTTGGAAGATTTAGGTGCAGAATTGAGGGTTTTAAGGGCTTTGGCTTACCTTTGGCTGATTGACAACTTCGGTAATGTTCCTATCATCAGAGAAACAGATAGGGGTGGAAATCCTGCACAGAATACCAGGCAAGAGGTGTTTCAGTTCATTGAAACATCCATTTTGGAAAATGCTGATCTTTTGACCAAGAACAACACCAGGACTAACCTCAACTATTGGACTGCTCACATGATTCTTGCCAAATTATACCTAAATGCTCAGGTATATACTGGTACTCCAAGATGGGCGGATGCAGAAGCAGCTTTGGATGTAATCATCAACGAAGGCCCATATTCCCTGGCACCAAACTTCTTCTCTAACTTTGCTACGGCAAATTCCAACTCTCCTGAAAATATGTTTACGCTTCCATATGATGCCAACAATGCAGGGGGTTTCAATATCCATCAGATGACCTACCATTACAGTACCCAGCAAACTTTCGAATTGCAGGAGCAGCCATGGAACGGTTATGCCGCTTTGGAAGAATTCTATAATAGTTTTGAAGAAAATGACGTTAGGATCAACAGCTTAAGAGAAGGACCTCAGTTCAGATCTGATGGGGTAACTCCGATCACTGATGCATCTGCTGAGGCTAATGACCCTGATGGTCCTGAAATCAACTTTACACCTAATATCAATGAGTTGGCGCCCAATGCTTTAAGACAAGCAGGGACCAGGATCAACAAGTTTGAAATCCAATTGGGTGCAGGTCCTGACCTGAGCAATGACTTTCCAATATTCAGATATTCTGACGTACTTTTGATGAAAGCAGAAGCTGCTTGGAGACAAGGAAATAATACCGTAGCCCTTCAGTTCGTAAACCAAGTAAGGGAGAGATCCAATGCAGACCCATTGACTTCCATTGATGCAAACATCTTGTTGGCTGAAAGAGGTAGAGAGCTTTTTGCTGAGGGTCATAGAAGATCTGACCTTATCCGATTTGGAAGATATAATGATGCATGGTGGGAAAAGGCACAATCTGCCCCTTTCAGAAACCTATTCCCAATCCCGGAAAACCAGCTTCAAGCCAATCCTAATTTGAGACAGAACGATGGATATTAATCCTGGTAGCTCAGGATTTAAATAAAAGAAGTGCGCATTTGCGCACTTCTTTTGATTTATAGTAGTCCCAATTGTTTATAGAAAATTTGAACGCAGAGTTTTCCCTCTATTTATTCATGAATTAATTGACTAGATTTAAACCCAAATTGAAGTCTTGAATCGTCCAATAATATTCCTTTTCATCGGAGTTTTGATCGCTTCCTCCTGTTCATCAAAAAAAGGTGGTAGACAATTACTTTTTGAGTTGATGGACAAATCCTGGACTGGTGTTGATTTCAGAAATGACCTGAATTACAATGAAAAATTCAATCCCTATACCTTTAGGAATTTTTATAATGGAGCTGGGGTAGCTTTAGGGGATATCAATAATGATGGCTTGGTAGATATTTTTTTAGCAGGCAACCAGACCGAAAACAAACTATATTTAAATAAAGGTAATTTTAAATTTGAAGATATTACTGAAAAGGCGGGGCTGGCAGTTCCTGGTATTTGGTCCACCGGTGTCTCCATGGCGGATGTGAACGGAGATGGTCTGTTGGATATCTATATCTGTAAATCAGGACCTTTGGGAGGAGAGGAAAGACATAACTCCTTATATATTAATCATGGGGATCTAACCTTTTCAGAGCAGGCCAAGGAATACGGAATAGCTGATGAAGGACTATCTCAACATGCCGTATTTTTTGATTTTGATAAAGATGGAGATCTGGATATGTATTTGTTAAACAATTCTGCCAGGTCAGTTGGAATCAATGATTTGAGGATAGGGCAAAGAGAAATCAGAGATCCATTAGGTGGCAATAAGTTATATCAGAATGATTCGGGAAAATTTGTGGATGTGAGTGAGGAGGCTGGAATTTACGGATCAGCAATTGGTTATGGACTGGGCATTACGGTAGCAGACCTCAATCGTGATGGATGGCCTGATCTATATGTCTCCAATGATTTTTTTGAGAAAGATTATTTGTATCTCAACAATGGGGATGGAACTTTCACTGAATCCCTGGAAGAAATGATTACGGAAATCAGCATGGGTTCTATGGGCGCTGATATTGCAGATCTGGATAATAATGGCTGGCAGGATATATTTGTAACGGAAATGTTGCCCGCTACTTTAGAGCGGGTGAAAACCAAAACTCCCTTTGAAGAATGGGATAAATACCAGGCTAATGTCAATGCAGGGTATTTTCACCAATTTACCAGAAATACTTTACAAAGGAACCTTGGTTATCGGCCTGGTTCAGATCAAATCCATTTTGTGGATGTTTCGAGGCAAGCCGGAGTAGAGGCCACTGACTGGTCTTGGGGAGCTTTGATTTTTGATGCCGATAATGATGGTTTGAAGGATATTTTTGTAGCCAATGGCATTGTTAAGGATCTTACCGATTTTGATTATGTGGACTATTATGTCAACAATCAGAATCTTATTGCCCAATTCAAAAAAGATTCTGTTTTGCTTACCAAGATGATTGATGAATTTCCTTCAACACCATTGCAGAATTACCTGTTCAAAAACCAGGGAGATTTCAAATTTGAAAACATTGCACCAGAGATAGGTATGGATCAGTTTACTTTTTCTACTGGTGCAGCTTATGCGGATTTGGACAATGATGGAGACCTTGATCTGGTGGTGAATAACCTGAATGGGGAAGTTTTTCTATATAAAAACAACAGCAGGGAAATCAATGCAAACAATTACCTCCAATTTGATCTGGCAGGACAATTCGGGACCCAAGTGACGCTTTATGCAGGTTCAGTCCAATTTTTTGCTGAACATAATCCTGTCAAAGGTTACATGTCTTCAATAGATCACAGATTGCATTTTGGAGTTGGAGATATCGAAATGTTGGACTCAGTAAGGGTGCTTTGGCCAAATGGTAAAACCTCCCTGTTGAAAAATGTGCAAAGCAATCAGCTTCTAGAGCTAAATCCTTCAACCGCCAATGAGACATGGAATTTTGATTATTCAGCCCCAAGAACAATCCTGACTTCTGTAAATGTTCAGGTTCCATGGAAGCATATTGAAAGTGACTTTATTGATTTTGACAGGGACAGGCTAAGGTTTCACATGATCTCCAATGAGGGACCAAAATTAGCCATTGGAGACATCAATGGCGATGGCTTGGATGATGTTTTTGCTCCAGGAGCAAGGGGACAGGCTTCAGTTCTATTGATTCAGGACAATCAAGGTAATTTCAAAGTCCACCAAAGTCTGATAGAAGATACATTGTCAGAGGATGTCGGCGGTTTGTTTTTCGATGCCAATGGGGATGGGTATTCGGATCTTTATGTATTGAGCGGGGGGTTGGAATTTGGAAACCGAAACAGCAATTACCAGGATAGGTTATACATAAATGATGGTAAAGGTAATTTTACAAAGTCTACTGGCCATTTGCCAGTACGATATGAGAGTTCTTCTTTTGTGAAAGATTTTGACCTGGATGATGACGGGAATTTGGACCTGATTATTGGTACGCGTAATATTCCCTTTGCCTATGGACTGCCTGGAGATGTGGTGCTTTTGAGAAACCAGGGTGATGGATCATTTGTTGACAATTCAGCCGAATTTAGTGAAGGATTGAAAAATTTGGGCATGACCAGAGATGCCTGGGTTGGAGATTTAGATGGGGATGATATCGCTGAATTGGTGGTGGTTGGAGAGTGGATGCCGATAAAAGTATACAAAAAAGTCAATGGGAAATACCAGGACCATTCAGATTCTTTTGGATTTGGTAAATCCGGAGGTTTTTGGAATACCATCCATGTGACAGATGTCAATAGAGATGGTAAACCTGATATCCTTTTCGGAAATATGGGCTTGAATACCCGTCTGAAGGCCAGTGAAGAGAGACCTTTGCAATTGCATATCAATGATTTTGACCAAAATGGCAGCGTGGAACAGATTTTGACCCAATATGAATTAGAATACGCTTATCCCTTGGTATTAAAATCAACGCTTTTGAAGCAGTTACCCGGATTAAGAAAGCAATTGCTTTCTTATGATGATTATAAAAACAAAAAAATAGAAGACCTCTTCTCCAATGAAATACTTTCAAGAAGCCTGGTATTGGATATTCATACTTTGGAGTCACGGCTTTATATCAACAAAGGAAATGGTAAATTTGAAAAGTCAAGTTTACCTTCCCTTGTCCAGGGAAGTCCACTTTATGCCATTCATTCCTTTAGAGATGATAAGGGAAATCTACATCTTCTCTTAGGAGGCAACCAAAGTAGAATTAAGCCTGAACTTGGAATAAACATGGGAAGTTGGGGTTGGCATCTGATCGGAACGGATTCCGGTGAGATGAGGATCATCCCAGCCTCTCAATCCGGCCTGTTTATCAATGGGGAAATCAGGGATATACAGGAATTTCAATCACCCAGTGGGAGGAGATGGATTGTGGGTAGAAATAATGGGGAATTGGCGTTTTTAGAACTTATTCCTGAGTAATAGATCGAAAATTTTGATTAGAGAATTAAGAAACATGAAGCGTATTTTATTCTTACTGGTTTTGATTAATACAGTGTTGGCTTGTAAACCAAAAACAGAATATGATAGGATTAAAGAAAGAGAACTCTCCTCTGGAAAAGTAGTGGAGGATCTTTTTTTGGATCTGCGATTTGGAATGGGAAGAAAGGAGTTTTTTGGGACTTGTTGGGAGCATAACAAAAAAGGAATCCTTACCAATGGGGCACATCATCTCATGGTCCAATATAAACCTGAAATGCCCTCCGGTAAAAATGCAGATATGTTTTTTTACCCCCAATTTGAAGAAAACAAATTATACTTCATGCCTATGGAATTTATTTACCCAGCCTGGTTTCCGGGAAATGAAGAATTCTCCAATGAAAAATTGTTTCAGGATGTGGTTGAATTAATGGGGGAATGGTATGGAAATGGTTTTTTTGAGGTTTCCAATACAGACCGGAGTATTAGGGCAATGGTAAAAATAGATGGTAACCGATTGATCCGCATATTTAAAAAAGATATTTCGACAGTCAGGGTTGAGATGCTTGATTTAAGGGTTAAAGATATTTCTGAAATGAAAAAAGAAGATGGTGCAGTATAAAAAAGGTCTATTGATCAACTTCATTCTATTGGTCATTTTGTGCTCCTGCAAAGGAAAAGTAGAGACACAAAAGGACACCTTATTTGAAAAAATCGATAAAGATTATTCAGGAGTCAATTTCAGGAATGACCTTGAGTTTGATGAAAGGTTCAACATTTTTACCTATAGGAATTATTATAATGGAGGAGGTGTAGCATTGGGGGATGTCAATAATGATGGCTTATTGGATGTTTACCTCTCAGCCAACATGGGTGAAAATAAGCTTTTTCTGAATCTGGGAGATTTCAAATTCAAGGAGGTGACAAAGGAAGCAGGGGTTGCGGGAACAAGGGCTTGGAGTACGGGAGTGGCTATGGCCGATATCAATGGAGATGGATTTTTGGATATTTACGTGTGTAATTCAGGAGATATTAAAGGCGATAACAAGCAAAACGAGCTTTTTATCAATAATGGGGATGGAACTTTCACTGAAAAAGCTGCAGCATATGGTCTTGCAGATGAGGGTTATTCCACCCATGCCGTTTTTTTTGATTACGATAATGATGGTGATCTGGATGTTTATCTGCTAAATAATAGTTATCAGGCGATAGGCAGCTTTAATAAAATGCAAAATGAAAGGCCCAGAAGGGATCCTGTAGGAGGGGATAAATTATTCAGAAATGATAGGGAAAAATTTACCGATGTTTCTGAAGAAGCAGGAATTTATGGGTCTGTAATCGGTTTTGGATTGGGGATAACTATAGGGGATGTCAACAGGGACGGTTGGATGGATATTTTTATCTCCAATGATTTTTTTGAAAGAGATTATCTTTATATCAACAATCAGGACGGGACATTTTCCGAAAGACTACCTGAATACATGAAATCAACTTCTGCTGCCTCCATGGGAGCGGATATTGCGGATATCAATAACAATGGCTATCTGGATATTTTTGTAACAGAAATGCTGCCGGAGCCTTCTGAAAGGCTGAAACAGATCACCACTTTTGAAAGTTGGGATAAATTTCAGTTCAATGTGGAGCATGGATACCATTACCAATACACACGCAATATGCTCCATGTCAACAATGGAGATGGGACATACTCAGAATTGGGAAGGCTTACCAATGTAGAGGCAACAGATTGGAGCTGGGCGGCTCTCATGTTTGATATGGACAATGATGGGTTGAAGGATATTTTTGTGGCCAATGGTATTTACCAGGATCTCACCGATTTGGATTATCTGAATTTTATTGACAATGATGAAACCAAGAGGAGCATAATTTCCCAGGAAGGTGTGGATTACAGAAAACTTATTGACCCTATGCCAATCAATCCAGTTTCCAATTACGCCTTCAAAAATAAAGGAGATCTTGTTTTTGAAAATGTTATCCACGAATGGGGAATGGGGGATCCAATCCATTCCAATGGTTCAGCTTATGGAGACCTTGACAATGATGGGGCAATGGATCTTGTGGTCAACAATGTCAATAATGAAGTTTTGATTTTCAAAAACAAAAGCGCGGAGATTCTGGCCGGCAATCATTATTTGAAAATTGCATTGGAAGGTAAAGGGAAAAATACCTCGGCAATCGGTACACAGGTCCGGGTGATTTCAGGAGATAAGGAATTCTATTTGGAGCAAATGCCCAATCGGGGATTTCAATCATCAGTGGATCCAAGGTTAAATTTTGGTTTGGGGGGAATTAATAAAATTGATGAGGTTCAGGTGAGATGGCCGGATGGCAAAATCACAATCGTTAATGATGTGGATGCTGACCAGATCCTGGAATTGAAATGGGAAGATGGTGTAGAAGCATCACCACAATTTCAATTTTTCAGGGAGCCAAGGGGACAAATATTCCAAAAGCTAGACAGAAAAATTATTGATTATGTCCATAAAGAAAACCAGTTTGTGGATTTCGACAGGGACAGACTGACTTATCATATGCTTTCAACAGAAGGCCCAAAAGCTATTTGGGGAGATGTGAATCAGGATGGATTGGAAGATGTTTATTTGGGGGGGGCTAAAGGATATCCAGGTCAGTTTTTTGTACAGCAGGCAAATGGTAGTTTTAGATTGTCTCAGCAGGAAGCATTTTTTGCAGATAGGGTTTCAGAAGACACCCATGGGGTCTTTCATGATTTCAATGGAGACGGGTCTTTGGACCTTTTGGTGACCTCAGGAGGAAATGAGTCCGGTTTTGGTGCCCTTGATCTTTCGGATAGGCTTTATCTGAATGATGGAAAAGGAATGTTCAACAAGGCTGTCACCAGTGGTCTTTCCAATTTCAAGAACAGTACTTCAGTGGTTCAATTGATTGATATCAATGAAGATGGGGCAATGGATATTTTTGTTGGGTCAAGGTTGGTGCCATTCCTCTATGGTGTAAATCCTAGCAGTCAGGTTTTGATCAATGATGGAAAAGGAAATTTTTCGGATGGGACGGCAGAGTATGCTCCTGCATTAAAAGAGATAGGAATGGTTACTGATGCTGTTGTGGTGGATTATGATGGGGATGGAAAAATGGACCTGGTGTTGGTCGGGGAATGGATGGCACCTACATTTTTCAGGAATGCCGGCAAAAGGTTGGAAAAAATTGAAATGCCGGAGATGGAAAATTATAAAGGTTGGTACCAGGCTATTGAGATCGGAGATTTCAATGGAGATGGCAAGCCTGACTTTGCTTTGGCAAATCATGGATTGAATACAAGATTTAAAGCCAATAAGGAAAGTCCGATCCGGATGTTTGTGAATGATTTTGACCAAAATGGATCCGTTGAACATTTGTTTGCCCAAAAGCAGGGCAACAGACATGTTCCATTTACCCTGAAGCACCAATTGGAGGCTCAAGTTCCTTCTATAAAAAAGAAATTTCTGAAATACAGCGCCTATAATGACAAGTACCTGGAAGAAATTTTCGATCAAAAGACCTTAGCAAACTCAGTTATGCAAGAAGTGAATTACTTTAATTCTGCCGTGGTGATCAACAAAGGAGAGGGTAATTTTGAGGTTAAGGAACTTCCTAGATATGCCCAGCGAAGCTGGATGTACACAGCCTTGGTGACAGATATTAATGGAGATGGAAAGGATGATCTGATCATGGGGGGAAATCTAACAGGAGCAAAACCTGAAGTGGGACAATATGATGGTAGTTATGGAGAGGTTTTACTGGGAAAGGGAGACGGAGGCTTTGATTATTGGCATAATAGAGAAAATGGGCTTCAGCTTCATGGAGACATCAGGGATTTACATACCCTTCAAATAAATGGCCAAAGGATGTTGGTAGTGGTGAAGAATGGTGATGCAGTGGAATTCTGGAACTTTTAACTAAGGGAATTTTCAAGCTCCAAACTCCAAGTTTAAGGTTCAAAACCTAGTGGATGGTCAAGTTGGGCTTATGGATCCAAGTTTCAAATCATCAGTTGAATATTGGAATTTTACATGCGTAGACTTTATATTATTCTTATTGTTTTTATTTTTTCTTCCTGTTCCAATAAGAAGGAGGAAGAACCATTATTTACCCTCATTCCTTCCCTTGCGACCGGAATAGACTTCAGGAATGACCTGTTGTCAACCGAGGATCTGAATATTTTAGAATACCTGTATTTTTATAACGGGGGAGGGGTTTCCTTAGGAGATGTCAACAATGACGGTTTGGTGGATATTTACTTTACCTCCAATCAAGGGGAGAACAAACTTTATTTAAATAAAGGGGAATTCCGTTTTGAAGATATTACCAATTCTGCAGGAGTAACAGGAGATGGAGGTTGGTCCACTGGCGTTACGATGTCAGATGTGAATGGGGATGGTTTTTTGGATATTTATGTCTGCCAGGTGGGTGATTACAAAGGTCTGAAAGGGAAAAACAAATTGTATATTAATAATGGTGACTTGACTTTTTCTGAAATGGCAGAAGCTTTTGGGATTGATTTTGTGGGTTTCTCGACCCATGCAGTTTTTTTTGATTATGACCAGGATGGAGATTTGGATTTATACCTATTGAATCATTCCATTAAGAAACCGGAAGTATTTTCTCATGCGGACACGAAGTTCACCAATCAGGATGAAAAAGGTGGGGATAAGCTTTATATGAGTTTGGTATCTGAAGGGGAAAACAGAATGGTGGATGTTACCCAGGAAGCGGGTATACTCTCTTCCAGTTTAGGTTTTGGCTTGGGTATTGGGATAGCAGACGTCAATGTTGACGGATGGATGGATATTTATGTATCCAATGATTTCACGGAAGATGATTACCTCTATATTAATCGGGGAGATGGTACTTTTCAGGAATCACTCCAAGAATATATAGAAAATACAAGTAGGTACAGTATGGGCAACGATTTGGCTGATATTAACAATGATGGCCTGCCGGATATTTTCACCACGGATATGCTTCCCGAGGATCCTGAAATTTGGATGAAGTCGGTAGGAGAAGACAAACAGGAAGTGTTTGATGTGAAAAAACGCCTGGGTTATGGTGACCAGTATGTAAGGAATCATCTTCAACTCAACAGGGGTAATGGGAAGTTCAGTGAAATTGGATTACTGACCAATACATTTGCAACAGATTGGAGCTGGTCTCCTTTGATTTTTGACATGGACAATGATGGGCACAAGGACATCCATATCACCAACGGAATAGTCAAAAGACCCAATGACCTGGATTTTATCCAATATAGCCAGGAGCCAAGCACGGGGGTATCTGAGCCAGAAATTCAAAAACAACAAATTGACATGTTGCCTACGGTTAAACTGGCTAATTTTTCTTTAAAAAATGAGGGAAAGTTAAATTTTACCAATGTTACGAAGCAATGGGGCCTTGGCCAACTTTCCTATTCCAATGGTTCTGCCTATGGAGATTTGGATAATGATGGGGACTTGGATTTAGTTATTAACAATACAGATCAAGAGGTTTTTGTTTATAGAAACAACAGTACAGAAAATTCGGGCAATCATTTTGTGCAAATAGATCTTAAAGGGGGGATCCCTAATGTCTTTGCTGTAGGAGCTCAAATCTGGGTATATGCGGGAGAAGACAGTTTTTACCAGTCCTTAAGTACATCCCGGGGATTTCAATCCGGTACTTCCACTACCATAACATTTGGATTGGGGAATAATTTCAGTATTGATTCGGTGAATGTTTTATGGGATTCCAAAAATTTTGAAGTTTTTAAAGGTTTGGAAGTGAATAAAAGATTTATTCTTGAAAAAGGAAAAGGGGAAAAGCGTTCTTTCAATAAATCTAGAATACCTACCATTCTGGAAATAGCTGATTTGGGAATTGATTGGACGCATAAAGAAAACAGTGAATTTGATGAATTCAGGAGGGAATACCTGATGCCAAGGCGTTATGGAGAAGAAGGCCCTGCATTAGCAATAGGGGATGTCAATGGGGATGGATTGGATGATATTTATTTTGGTGGGGCTAAAGGGCAGGCAGGAGCTTTGTTTATTCAAACTGAAAATGGAAGATTTAACCAAGTAAATAACCCTGTCTTTGAACAGTTGAAAACAGCAGAGGATGTGGTGGCATTATTTGTGGATTTGAATGGGGATGGACACCTGGATTTATTTGTTGGAAGTGGGGGCAATGAGTACGCAAGCGGTGAGATTTTCAATTTTGACAGGATTTTCCTAAATGACGGAAAAGGAAATCTTAGGTTTTCCATGAATTCCCTACCTCCAATAGGAGAGAATACCTCTACAATTGCTGTTCATGATATCAATCAAGACGGTTATCCGGATTTATTTATAGGTAGTTCTGTGGTAACGGGAAACTATGGAGCTATCCCGAAATCGTATTTGTTGGTGAATGATGGAAAAGGGAGGTTCAGGGATGCAACTTCCCAGTATTTTGAAGATGATTTCAGGCCAGGAATGGTTCAAAAGGCGTTGTGGGAGGACATTACCGGGGATGGGCAAGATGAATTGATTTTAGTAGGGGAATGGATGCCGGTAAAAGTATTTGCTAAAAATAGTTCAGGCAAATTTCATGAAATCAAAGAGTTGGCTGAATCAGGATGGTATTATGGGGCAAAGGATTTCAAGTTTAATGGAAAATTTAAGGGGTTATTGTTGGGTAATCTGGGATTGAACTCAAAGTTAAAGGCATCTTTAGAAGAACCTGTATGGTTATATCATGGTGATTTCGATGGTAATGGACAGGATGATCCTTTAATTTTTCATTATATGCAGGGACATTTAGTGCCTTTTGCATCCAGGGATGATCTGATCAAGCAGATTCCAGCAATCAAAAAAAAGCATGAAAGTTATGTGGACTATTCAGGTATCCGACAACCTGGTGAATTATTGGATAAAAAACAGATGTTGGAGGCAATGAAGGTTGAAGCAAAAGAATTTCGTTCTGGCTTACTATTACAAAAGGATGCCGGATTGGAATGGGTTCCTTTTTCTATTGAGGCACAATTTGCACCAATAAAGGGTTTTATTTCCTTTGAGTCGCAGGGCAAATCATATGTGTTGGCAATAGGAAATATCAAGGGTTTCAGAAATGACCTGGGTAAAGCCATGTCCCAGCCTTTAGTGTTAATGGAATGGGATGGTAAATCTTTCAAATATATCCCTCTGGGATTGAATGGAAAAGAATATTGGGGAGAATACCGAAATGCAGGAATAATCAGGATCGATGGACATAATCATATTCTATTGACCAGAAATAATGAAGCACCTGTCCTGTTAAAAATAAGGTAATGGAAATAAAAAGGGTATAAAACCTGCTTAATATCAGTTTTTTGTACCTTTTGAAAAGATTTGATTTTCCATATTATTTCATAGATTTGAAGTTGAAAACCCGCGAAATCATTTCCCGTTTTAATTGAATATAAGGGATTTGAATAGTTGAAGAAAATTGCTGAAGTACAATCCAATGAAAAACAAGATTCAAAGATTATTTCTGGCCATGTTGGTAATGGTCAGTGTAATTGCCTGTCAGGACAATAACAATTACCATGAGGTAATAAAAGATGGGGATTATCTGATTGCTGCACAACTGAAATTAACTGATGTTATTATCCATGATATTTTCTCTCCGCCTGTTGCTAGCAGAATATATGCTTATCCTGCCATAGCTGCATTTGAAGTAGCTGCTTTGGCGGATCCCTCCTATAGGTCTTTTATGGGGCAACTCAATAGATTTGAGAAAGCGGAATTTGAACCTTCAGAGGATATTTATTATCCTTTAGCATCCCTTGCTGCTTATTATAAGGTAGGAACAGCAATGATTTTTTCTGAAAATCTGGTACAGGAACACAAAGAAAAGGCCTTTAAAGAAATAAGGGAAAAGGGAGTACCTAAAAAAGTTTTTGATAGGTCAGTTGCCTTTGGTGAACAGGTTGCAGATCATGTCATAGCTTATTCAAAAAAGGACAATTATCATGAAAGCCGGTCTTTTGAAAAGTATACCGTAAAAAGTGATGCTTATACCTGGCAACCCACTCCTCCGGCATATATGGAAGGCATTGAACCACATTGGAATAAAATCAGGCCATTTTTTCTTCAATCTGCTGATCAGTTTAAATCTGTTCCTCCAACAGATTTTTCTACAGATCCTTCAAGTCAGTTTTATAAAGAGGCGGATGAGGTTTTTACGATTGTAAAAAATCTTTCCGATGAACAAAAAGACATTGCCATGTTTTGGGACTGTAATCCTTACAAGGTCAATGTCAAAGGTCATGTGATGTTTGCAGAGAAAAAAATAACTCCCGGGGGTCATTGGATGGGAATTGCAGCAATTGCGTCCAAGACAGCAGGGCAGGATTGGAAAGGAACGGCCGAGACCTTGGCCTATACAAGTATTGCCATTTTTGACGCCTTTATCGCTTGTTGGGATGAAAAATACCGGAGCATTTTGATCAGACCTGAGACTTACATCAATAAATATATTGATGAAGATTGGCTTCCATTATTGCAGACACCACCGTTTCCGGAATATACCAGTGGGCATAGCGTGGCATCCAATGCCGCTGCTGAAGCCTTGAAAAAACTGTTTGGTGAACCCTTTCATTTTGTAGATTCAACAGAGGTGGCCTATGGATTACCGATAAGGGAGTTTGACTCATTTAGGCAAGCAGCTGATGAAGCAGCAATCAGCAGGTTATATGGAGGGATTCATTATATGCCGGCTATAGTTAATGGTGCTACAAAAGGCCAGAATTTGGGATTATTTTTAAATGAAAAAGTGATCACCAAATCACAGAATCTTGCAAAAGTGAATGAATAAAATAAAATTGTTTAAAAAAAATATTTATAAGGACCTGGCGGTATAGAATACCGACAGGTCTTTTAGTATAAAACCTTAATTTTGTGTCACAATAAAAATATCCCATGGACATCATCCTCAAATACTTTCCTGATCTTAGCGAAACACAAAGAGAAAAGTTTGCGAGATTAAAGCCCTTATATGAAGAATGGAATGAGAAAATCAATGTGATCAGTAGAAAAGATATGGAGCATTTTTATGAGAAGCATGTGCTGCATTCTTTGGGGATAGCCAAGGTGATTTCATTCCAGCCTGGGACAAAAGTATTGGATATCGGAACCGGAGGAGGATTTCCAGGAATACCTTTGGCAATTATGTTTCCGGAAACCCATTTCCATTTGGTGGATTCCATTGGGAAAAAGATTGCTGTTGTCAAGGATATTGCCAGGCAATTGAAGCTCTCCAATGTAGAAGCCCAACAAACCAGAGCTGAAGAATTGGTAAGAAAGTATGATTTTATTGTGAGTAGGGCGGTAACCCGATTTGCCAATTTTTATCCTTGGGTAAAAGGAAAATTCAGGAAGGAAGATTTCAATGAATTTCCAAATGGAATACTTCTTTTAAAGGGTGGAGCTGTGGATGAAGAGATGGAAGAAAGGCCTGTAAGCTATGTGACCTATCATCTTGACGATTATTTCAAAGAAGAATTTTTTGACACCAAGAAAGTGGTATATGTGCCCTGGGAGGGGAAAAGGTGATTTTGATTCAAGTTTCGAGAGTTAAGAGACAAGACTCAAGACATAAGATGCAAGAAAAAAGAATTTTGGATTTCGAAGGGCGGATTTGGGAAAACTACTTTTGAAATTTTGCAATTTCTTAATGAGATATTCCGAATTAATCATCCGATTTAGTTGTATTTTAATAGATTGTAAATCTTATTGTTATTGTTTTTTTATCCTATTTCAATGGATATGAAAAAAATTCATTTCAGTTTAAATCTTTCCAATTTCTAATTTGGATTCCTTCCCGCTCTAGATGTAGGTTACCTGCATATATAAGCATAGGAAAAGTCTCAGGTGCCAGTTTTTGGAAATATTTCAGCCCTTTGAGAAAGTCTGTATGAAAAGTTTCAGAGGATTTGAGTTCATACGCTATCACATTGCCTCCTTTTTCCATAATCAGGTCAACTTCATTTTGATGGTTATCTCTCCAATAATAAATATTTGGGATTTCACCTTTATTCAGTTCACTTTTCATAATTTCTGTAATAATTAAATTCTCAAAAATTGGCCCTTTGGCAAAATGAATTGCTAAATCATTATTTGTTTTGATTCCCAATAAACTACAAGCTATTCCAGTGTCATAGAAATATATTTTAGGAGTTTTAATAATTCTTTTGTTAAAACTCCTAAAATAACTGGGTAAACGGAAGGCTATAAATGTTGCCTCAAGTACAGAAAGCCAAGAGTTTACTGTTTTTTGGTCTATCCCTAATTCATTGGAAAAACTGCTTTGATTAAATAGTTGTCCAGTTCTGCCAGCTAATAACTGCATGAATTTCTGAAAAATAACCAGATCTTTAATGTTCAAAATTTGTCTTACATCCCTTTCAATATAGGTTTGTATGTAATTTGGATAAAAATCGCTTGGTTCTATATTATACATGTGTTTTCTTGGATATCCACCTGCAAGGGCAAAACCTTCCCAGGATTCTAATTGAGTATTTTTAGCTATTTCTTCCCATGAAAATGGGAGAAGGTTTAGAATGGCTATCCTACCTGCAAGTGACTGCGAAATATTATTGGAAAGAAGAAAATTCTGTGAACCTGTTAAGATATATTCACCCACTTTATTTCTTTGGTCGCTTATTACTTGCAAATAGGAAAATAATTCAGGAACCCTTTGTACTTCATCTAGTATTACTCCGTCCTGATAGCTTTTTAAAAATCCTAAAGGATCACTTTGAGCAAAACTTCTTAATTCTGGCAACTCAAGATTTACATATTTATATTTTGGTTTTAGCGATTTGGCAAACGTTGTTTTTCCAGACTGTCTTGGACCAGTAATGGCTAAAAATGGAAACTTATTCAATAAAGAATCTGCCTTCTGGAATAACTTTCTATTTAGAATTTCCATTCTGTACAAATTAGGAGTTAAATCCCTAATTTGTACAGAATTATTTGCTTTTCCAAATAATCCAAATCTTTCCAGTGTTTCCACCCTTTGGAAATCCCCCTTCTTTTTTCTTGGTACATCGTAATTGGTACTTGGTAAAAATCAAAACTTATGAATAGAATCTTGTTTCTTTCGTCTTGCCACTAATCACACAATACCTCCAACGCCCAACAGTAAATAAATCCCAGCAGCTATGGCTGCACCTAAAATCGGGCCCAATACCGGAACCCAACTGTAGGCCCAATCACTGCTGCCTTTGCCTTTGATAGGGAGGATTTGGTGCATGATCCTAGGTCCAAGGTCCCGGGCTGGGTTGATGGCATAACCTGTTGTACCTCCTAGGGCCAGACCGATTACCCAAACCAAAAATGCTACGGGCAATGCGCCTAATGATCCCATTCCGATGGGGGTATCATTACCATCCTGAATTACCGGTTCAGTTGAATAAAGGATCACAATAATGAGAACCGAGGTTCCTACAATTTCTGATATCAGATTGGAAGGTAAGTTCCGTATGGCAGGGGCAGTGGCAAATGGAGCAAATTTCGATCCAGGGTCATTGGTGGCATCAAAGTGATCCTTATAAACCAACCAGGCTATCCCACTACCAAACATGGCACCCAAAACTTGGGCTAGTATATATTTGGGTACCAAAGCCCAGGCAAAATCTCCGGTAATGGCCAAGGCGATACTAACCGCAGGGTTCAAATGCGCACCACTATAAGGTCCAGCTACCACCACACCGATAAATACACCCAATGCCCATGCTGTGGTGATGACGATCCAACCACTGCCATTGCCTTTGGTTTGATTAAGGACTACATTGGCCACAACACCTGAACCCATTGCTATGAGAAGTGATGTGCCTACAAATTCTGCTACAAATACATCCATTATTCTACCCAGTTTTTTGACCTTTCAACAGCTTTATTCCAAAAATGTAAAAAATGTGCGACTTTTCCAGCATTCATTTGGGGTTCAAAGGTTTTATCTGACTCCCAAAGGGATTTTAACTCTTCTTCGTCTTTCCAAAACCCTACAGCCAACCCAGCTAAAAATGCAGCCCCTAAGGCAGTGGTCTCTATAATTTTTGGACGCTGGATTCTGCAACCTAGGATATCTGCCTGAAATTGCATCAGGAAATTATTGGCAGTTGCTCCACCATCTACCCGGAGTTCCTTAGTGGGTTCACCGCTGTCTTTCTCCATAGCTTTGATCACGTCATAAACCTGATAGGCAATAGCCTCTAGCGCTGCCCGGGTCATATGGGCAATCGTGGTACCTCTGGTGATCCCGAAAAATGCCCCTCTCGCATTTTGGTCCCAGTGGGGTGCTCCCAAGCCTGCCAGCGCAGGTACAAAGTAAACCCCGTCATTGTCTTCAAGGCTTATGGCCAGCTTCTCACTTTCTTTGGCATGGCCAAAGAGTTCAATCCCATCCCGTAACCATTGAATCGCAGCTCCGCCAATAAATACCGAACCTTCCAAAGCATAATTTACCTTCCCATTTACCTCCCAGGCTACTGTAGTCAACAATTGGTTGTTTGATCTTACAGGCTTCTCACCTGTGTTCATGACTAAAAAGCAACCAGTACCGTAGGTTGTCTTGGCCATTCCAGGTTGGGTACAAAGTTGCCCAAATAAGGCGGCCTGCTGGTCTCCTGCAATTCCCGCAATGGGGATTTTATGGGATAATATGTCTCCAGAGGTCTCACAATAGATTTCAGAGGATGATTTTACCTGAGGTAAAATAGACTCGGGTATATCAAACAAAGCCAATAAATCTCTTTCCCATTTTTTTTCATGGATATTGTAAATCATGGTACGGCTGGCATTGGTAATATCTGTGACATGGGTATTGCCTCCTGTAAGTTTCCAAACCAGCCAGGTGTCAATAGTCCCGAAAGCCAGTTCCCCATTTTCTGCCTTCTCTCTTGCTCCATCCACATGGTCCAATATCCATTTGATTTTAGTGGCTGAGAAATACGCGTCCAATATCAATCCGGTTTTTTCGGCGATCAAGTCAGCCTTTCCTTTTGCTTTGAGTTCATCACAATAAGAAGCAGTTCTTCTATCCTGCCACACGATAGCATTGTAAATGGCTTTGCCTGTTTTCCTGTCCCAAAGAATGGTAGTCTCTCTTTGGTTGGTGATTCCGATGGCAGCGATATCCACAGCTTTAAGACCTTGATTGGCCAGGGACTCAATCATCACTGAGGATTGGCTTGTCCAGATTTCCTGTGGGTCATGCTCAACCCAACCTGATTTTGGGAAATGCTGTTTGAAATCCTTTTGGGCCACAGATACAATCTGACCTTTTTTATTGAAAATAATTGCTCTCGAACTTGTTGTCCCTTGGTCAAGGGAGAGGATGTATTGGGACATAAGGTTTGGTTATTTGGTTATTGGTTGATTATTTCAATAGTTGATTTACCGATTGAATGGATTAGATAGTGATAAATTATAGAAATAAGGTAGAAATACAATAGTTCTTTTCACTGGGGTTTTTCTAATTTTCCTTCTTTTTATATTTTTCATAAAGTTCCAAATCAAACAGGAAAATACCTCTGCCATCCCCAGCCCCTTTCTGAAATCCAAACTGATGGGCAATTATATTTCCATGTTTATTCACTACTGGATTGTCTGATTTTATTTTATTTAAATATCGGGTAGAGAAATCTGCCAATCTTTCCACATCTCCACTGCCATCCAACTTTAATTTGTAAATATCGAGTTTGTATTTGTTTCTTTCTTCCATTGGTTGGTGCCGGTCACTTTCTATGGCCATATAATTTCCATCTGGGAAAATACCTTCTGCTTCATTATAGCTATTGGGTAAATCGGTATACTTGATCGTTTCTTTTGTCTTTAGATTGAAGCCAAACACTTGCGAATTGTAATACTGATCTTTTGCATCACCCCAATAATGAGTGTAGATAAGTTCCTCATTCAAAGGTGGTCTGAAATCCTGGGTTTCCAACCGGACATAATCGGATGAATCCTTGTAAGAAATAACTGTTTGTATATCTTCCAGGCGGGGTACCCCTCCCTCATAAATTATCTCGCCGGTTTTTATTTCTCTTTGTTCTTGAAGCGTCCAGGCTATCTTCATACTGTTTTTTGACACGGCAGGACCTTCGTCACAGTAAGCATTTAAGGGATAAGGACTATTGGGGTTGTCTTTGGTGAGTACATATAAACCCAGTCCGGAATGTCTGTCTTTTTCGGGGTTGGTAGCGTTAAAAATATTTGAACCCATAGCCAGCAGTAAATCTCCATTGGATAAACATAAAACACGATGAATGCCACCATGATAAAAGCCAGAAGTTACTTGAGATACCTCACGGGTAGCAATATTGATCTTAAAAACATCCCCCACCAGTTTATTTAAAAAATAAATGTTTTCCGAATTTTCATCCCATTCAGGCCTTACGCCCCAGGTAGTAAGAATCGAAAAGTATGGGGGTAATTCCTCTTTCAATGATTCGATTGTTTGGGTATTTGCCGGATTCATAAATTGAAGGAATAAAATGGCAGTAATAAGTACTGATTTTTTCATTTTAAATACGTGGTTTTTTGTGTTAAAATTCCTTTTCTAATTGTACTGATAAAAAGTATTGTTTTCAATTTTCAACTTTGATTCTTTTTGAGATCTTAAGGGGCCAATGAGAATTATTTACCACCAAATTCTTTTTACAATAAGCATCTTCCCAATTACTTCAAAACATATTTAGCTGCCAATTTTTGAAAATCTATCAGTTCCTTATCTATCCAGGACGAATCTTTTCCTAGTTCTTTAGCCATTAATTCAGCCACTTTTGGAGCCATTTCTAAAGCGGCTTTGGCATCCAGAAACAATATCCGAATCCTTCTTCCTAAAATGTCATCTACATTTTTTGCCATTTCATGACGGGTACTCCATATTACTTCGGCTTGAGTGTAAGGATAATCAGGGTGTAGTTTTTCTCCCAAATCAGGTTGTTTTTTGATTACATCCAGGATCTCGTCTGCATCGGTTCCATAGCTTCGCCAATGACCAGGTTTGGGTTTGACAGTGTATCCATGGTATCGAATATCAGCAGAAGTGCTCGGCTTGAGGATTTCACCGGTTACCTCTGTGAAATGGTTAACTGTATCTTCTCCCATTTTCCGAAAAGTGGTCCATTTTCCTCCCGTAATAGATACCAGTTTGCTTTCTGAAACAATTACTTTATGCGACCGGGAAATTTCTTTGGTTTTGGTACTTCCTTCTTTTGGTGCTGCCAAAGGACGCAAACCTGCAAAAACTGCCTTTACATCTTGTCTTGAAGGCGCCTTGCTGAGATATGCTTCTGCTGTTTTTAAAACAAAATCTACCTCTTTGCTTAAGGCTTCGGGCTCCAATTTGGCTTTTTCCCTTAAAGTATCTGTAGTGCCAACTACCAGTTTACCCTGCCAGGGCACAGCAAATAAAACCCTTCCATCGGATGTCTTGGGGATCATTAGTGCATCCTTTCCCCCAAGGAAACTTTGCTCCAATACCAAATGGATTCCTTGAGATGGTTGAATACTTTTTGGTGCAGCAGGTTGATCCATCTGAAGTATTTTGTCAGCAAAAACACCCGTGGCATTGACCACCATTTTTGCAACTATTTTATATTTTTCTTCATTGAGTTCATCCCTTACTTGGATACCGTTAATTTCTCCATTTTGGTCTTTCAATAAATCAGTGACCTTCATGTAATTCAACATACATCCCCCCATATTGTCACAGGTCATGGCAATACTTAATGCCAATCTTGCATCGTCAAACTGTCCGTCATGATAGACCACGCCTCCCTTCAGCCCTTTTTGTTTGATTTGGGGGAGTCTTTTTATTGTCTCTTCTCTGGATATGAACCTGGATTTTCCTAGACGTAATCGCCCTGCCATCCAGTCATAGATTTTAAGGCCAATACTGTACTGAAGTTTATCAAAAAGTGTATAGACTGGAATGATAAAAGGTTGGTTATAAGTGAGATGAGGTGCATTTTTTAATAACCTTCCCCTTTCTTTTAAGGCTTCAAAAACCAGCATGATGTCACCTTGTGCCAAATAACGCACCCCACCATGTACCAATTTGGTGCTACGGCTCGAAGTACCTTTGGCAAAATCTGCTTTTTCTACCAATACTACGGATAATCCCCTTGATAAAGCATCCAAAGCCACCCCTAACCCGGAAGCTCCACCACCGATAACAGCAATATCCCACAATTTTCCTTTCTCTTCGATTCGTTTTAGGTTTTTTATCCTATCCATTTTTTATTGTTTTATTTCAAAAATATAGAAAATAGAAATAAAAGAAAATAAAAAGAAAGAAAAAATAAAGATTTTATCTAGTTTATGTTTCTTTTGCTAATTATTTGATTTAATTTTAAGTTGAAAAGAAAGTGACATGACAATTGCAGAACGGCATAAGCACATTTTAGACGAGTTAAATAAAAGCGGTTTTGTCAGCGTGGCTGAGTTGAGCAAGGAATTGGAGGTAACCATGGTGACCATCCGCAAAGATCTCAAGATTCTTGAAGATAAAGGTTTGCTTTACCGCTCCCATGGATCGGCAACACCTCTTTCCCCTTATGTCAATGACCGTTCTGTCAGTGAAAAAAAATTGGTCAAGGTGGAGGAAAAAACCAAAATCGCTTTGGTTGCAAAGGACTTGGTGGATGAGGATGATGCCATTATTATAGGTTCGGGCACTACTGTTGTAGCATTTGCACAGGCTATTCCCAAAAACAAAAAATTAACTGTTTTAACCGCTGCAATGAATGTTACCTTGGCTTTGATAGATGCCTCTGAGGTTGAGATTGTGCAATTAGGTGGTGTGGTAAGAAAAAGCAGCAGCTCGGTAGTAGGGCACTATGCAGAAGAAATGCTGCAGCAGTTTGTCTGTTCGAAGCTTTTTTTGAGTGTTGATGGCATCAGTCTGGATTATGGATTGACCACCTCCCACATGATGGAAGCCCATCTGAATGCTCAGATGATGAAAGGTGTTCAAAAGACCATTGTCCTTGCAGATTCAAGTAAATTTGGGAAAAAAGGATTTGGCAAAATCTGCAACCTTGAGGATGTGGATATGATCATTACCGATGCAGGTATCCCGGAGCTTTACCTTGAAAAATTAGAGGAAATGGGAATTGAAGTAAGGATTGTGGATTAGAAAAAAGCAGGAGACTAGAGCTTAGATTTTTAAAATACGATACAATACAATAAAAATTCGGAAACAAGGTTTTGAAACTGTTCAACCAACATATTAACCTGCTGAATTAATACCCACAATCAACTAATTGAAATCCTTGAATACCTTCCTTTCTACCTTGGAGCTGCCATCTTTTTCCAAGGTGACCACAAATATAAAATCGTACTCTATATCCTGTAATTCAGGGAATTTTTCACCTTGCTGAACAAAATAATTAACAACATGATGGATGGTATTGCTATGGCCTACTACTACCGCATTTCCTTTTCTGGTCCTCAGGTCTTTAACCAGTTCATCATGGTTTTTAACATCGTATATTTCTACGGATAAACCTGTTTGGGCATCCATCAAGGGTTGAATGGTAGCTATAGTCCTGATGGTATTGGTACTGTAGGCATGGTCGATATTTTTATCTGCCAGGATCTGGGCCAATTTTTTTGCTCTTGCAGTACCTGCTACACTCAGTTCCGGATCGTCTCCTACCAAAACCTTTTCAGCATGACGTACTAAATAGATGGTTTTGGGTTCCTGTTTTTGGGAACAGGAATCAATTGAAAAAGCGATAAACAATGCAAAAAGGACTTTTTGAAAATACTTCATCATTTTTAAGGATTGTTTGCTATTAATTTGAGGCCAATTATTCTGAGCTTAACTTATTAATCCGACCTTCATAACAATTCATTAATTCATCAAATGCTATAGGTATTGTAAATTTTTCAACCAAAATGCCATTTTTGATAATTTTATTTTCACTTGCATAATATGGTAGTAAAACTAGAAATGGAAGTTCTATCCAAATAATTACAATGGATTAGCCACTAAATGTATTGTCCAAGTGCTGATCTTTAGCCTTTATTGGCTCAAATTCCAAATACTGCTCCCAGAAAGCCTCTTCTGGCAAGGCAGCACGTAGATAGAGTTTTTCTTTTTTGATTGGATGCACAAATACAAGATGGAAGGCATGGAGGTTGATGTTGCCATCCGGATTGGGCTTGTGGAAACCGTATTTTATATCCCCCCGGATAGGGCAACCCATAGAGGCCAATTGTACCCTGATCTGATGTGGTCTGCCAGAAACAGGCCTCACTTCCAAGAGCCAATGGTCGTTCAACTTGCCTAAGGTTTTGTAATTCAATTCTGCTTTTTGGGAACCCGGAACTTCTTTATCGTAGGCAGTTACGAAATTTTTCTGCTCATCTTTGACCAGCCAATGGGTGAGTTTTCCGGATTCATCTTTGGGTCTGTTTTTAACAACTGCCCAGTATACCTTATGGATATCCCTTTTGCGGAAAACCTCCATCATGCGCTCCAGCCCCTTGGAAGTCCTGGCAAAAACCACCAAACCGCTGACCGGTCTGTCCAACCGGTGAACAGGATGTAAAAAAACAGCTCCTGGTTTCTGATATTTTTCAGCAATGTAGTTCTTACAATAGTCAGTAAGGGTTTTGTCTCCGGTTTTATCTCCTTGAACCAAAATACCTGCAGCCTTATTGACTATCAACAGGTGGTTGTCTTCATAAACTACGGTAAATGGTTTCTTTCTCATAATCAGGAATAAATATACAATAAAATTATCCCGCCATTAAATGGCAAAAGTAATTCATTGAATCGGCATAAAATTTAATTTCTGTTTAGAATTCGGAAGTAAAATGGAATTCAATTTCAGGATAATTGTCCTGCACCATTTGCAACCAAGCTCTGGATTCGGCCATAAAAACCAATTTTCCGTCTTTATCATGGGCAATATGTCTGTTTTTAGACCTTACAAATTCATCAAGCTGTTTTTTATCCTTACTGCTAATCCAACATGCTTTATACAAGTTCATTGGGGCAAACTCCACCGAAGCATTGTATTCATTTTTTAAGCGGAACTGGATTACCTCAAACTGAAGTTGTCCAACTGTGCCTACTACTTTTCTGTTTCCCATTTCATAGGTGAAGTACTGGGCAACCCCTTCTTCCATCAATTGCTTCAGGCCTTTTTCCAGCTGTTTGGTCTTCATGGCGTCTTTGTTGATCACTTCCTTGAAGATTTCTGGGGAGAAGCTTGGGATTCCTTTAAAGGTCATGTTTTCTCCATCGGTAAGGGTATCTCCGATTTTCAGGTTACCGGTATCATATAAGCCGACGATATCTCCAGGAAATGCCTCATCTACGATTTCTCTGTCCTGGGCCATAAACTGGGTTACATTGGAGAATCTGAGAGGTTTGGGGCCTCTGACATGGTTGTATGGTTTGTTTCTTTCAAATTTTCCCGAGCAGATTCTCAAAAATGCAATCCGGTTTCTATGATTCGGGTCCATATTGGCGTGGATTTTAAAGATAAATCCAGAGAACTTAGGTTCTTCCGGCATTACTTCACGCTCCTCGGTAAACCTGCTTTTAGGGGCTGGGGCAATTCTGATAAAAGTATCCAGCATTTCATTGACTCCAAAATTGTTGACCGCTGAGCCAAAAAAGACCGGAGCTACCTTTCCTTCGAGATACTCTTTGGTGTCGAATTCAGGGTAAACTCCCTCAATCAGTTCTACATCTTCCCTGAGTTGTTTGGCATTGTTTCCACCAATCAGTTCATCCAGTTTATTATCCTCAAGATTTTCGATAACGACACGGTCATCACTGAGTTTTCTTTGGCTTGGTGTAAATAGGTTGAGCTTTTTATCATAAAGGTTATAAACCCCTTTAAATCCCTTACCCATGCCTATTGGCCAGGATAAAGGGCGTACTTTTATGTTGAGTTTTTCTTCCACTTCATCCAAAAGCTCATAGGGATCTCTTCCCTCTCTATCCAATTTATTGATAAAACAGATTACAGGAGTATTTCTCATCCTACAGACTTCCATCAGTTTTTCCGTCTGGATCTCTACCCCTTTCACGCAATCAATCACCATAATTACGGAGTCTACTGCGGTCAGGGTCCTGTAGGTGTCTTCTGCAAAGTCCTGGTGTCCAGGTGTGTCAAGTAGATTAATTTTTACCCCCTGATACTCAAATCCCATCACTGAAGTGGCCACAGAGATACCTCTTTGTTTCTCTATTTCCATCCAGTCTGATTTGGTGGCGGTGTCAATTTTGTTGGATTTAACTGCCCCTGCAGTCTGTATGGCTCCTCCAAAAAGGAGGAGTTTTTCCGTCAAAGTAGTCTTACCAGCATCCGGGTGGGCAATAATGGCAAAAGTCCTTCTTTTTTGTATTTCCTTGGTCAAGTCCATTTAAACTCCTGATTCTCTATTTTTCAGCCTGCAAAGGTAAGGCTTATTCCTTTGGGAAGGAAATAGGGGGGTGAAATAGTTACTGGCTTTTGGATGGATAAATTATTAATTATAGGGTTTATCCTTTAATGGATATATATAAACAAATACGTATATTAAGTCGTGATTTTTTCCAAAGATGAGAACTATATACTTTGGCCTACAAAATCCTCACTTTTGAATTCACTGATTCCATCCTTACTTCCCTGAAGGACAATTCTAAAAGTTGTTCCTTTACCAAGTTCAGAGTTTTTGACAAAAATTTTTCCTTTGTGGTATCCTTCTATAATTCTTTTGGCCAAGGTCAACCCCAATCCCCAACCTCTTTGTCTGGTTGTAAATCCGGGGATAAATACTTTTTTGAACATTTTCTTGTCCATTCCCTTTCCTGTATCCGTAATATCGATGATGACAAATTTTTCGCTTTCCTTAATGATGTCGATGGAAATGCTGCCTTGCCCTTTCATGGCATCCACTGCGTTTTTACAGATATTTTCAATTACCCATTCGAACAATGGTTTATTGATCAAGGCCTCAATATGATTGGCATAGCCATTTATATTTATTTCAACTTTGGAAGAAATCCTTGGCCTTAGGTAATTGATTGCATCATCAATAACCAAAAATACATTTTCAGGTTGTATGGAAGGTGTGCTGCCAATAGAACTAAAACGCTCTGTGACCATACGTAATTTGACCACATCTTTGTCCATTTCCTCGATCACTTCCTTGTTTTCCTCCCAAACAGGCGAGTTTCTTAAATAATCAATCCATGCCATAAGAGATGCGATGGGTGTTCCCAATTGATGCGCTGTTTCTTTGGTAAGACCTGCCCAAACCCTGTTTTGTTCGGCTACTTTAGATTGGTTAAATACAGCATAGGCCAAGAAACCAAAAACAAGGATTACAGATAACTGAACATAAGGATAGAAGCGCAGAGAGGTCAATAATTCGGAGTTTCTGTAATAAACCATGGCATCCTCTATGGGGATCGGGTCATATTCAGTTTTCATCTTGACCAACTCCTTGGCTAGTTTTTCGTTCTTCTCCTCCTCGCTGCTGTTCTTTCGGAAATTTATATTTCTATATTCGATCGGGGTTCCTTCTTTATCTACCACTATCACAGGAATAGAGGTGTTTTGTTGAATGATTTCCTGATTGATGAAAGTCAGGTTGTCAGTGTAGAGGGAAGCGTATTCCAAAGCTCTCGCCAATAATTCAATCTGTCTTTTTTCCCTTTCTTTCAGTTCTTCCACCAATTTATTGGTATAAAAAATAGACCCAAAACTAATGACCACTGAACAAATCACAACAATCCATTTAATTTGGTTGCTGTTTTGGTAAAGATTCAAATAAGTAAAATCCTGAAGCCTATTCTTCATGTAGAAGTTTGAATTTTGGTAAACATAATAGAAAACTCCATTTATTGATAGTTATTATCAATCGGACAATTTTTCTTTTTAGGACCGAATGGCCTTGTTTTTGATCCTATTAATAATGAAAATATAAACCATAAATATAAGTATTATGAGAACAAACGATATAGGATTAAAAATAAAAGACAG
Source organism: Shivajiella indica (assembly GCF_042683085.1). Lineage (NCBI taxonomy): Bacteria > Pseudomonadati > Bacteroidota > Cytophagia > Cytophagales > Cyclobacteriaceae > Shivajiella > Shivajiella indica. Next base: position 51,289 of record NZ_JBHUIV010000004.1, read on the forward strand.
CAAAGTCTTGGTGGATAAATTGAACAGCCTATTGGCTAATTATGAAATTTATTATCAGAATTTAAGAAATTTTCACTGGAATGTTTCAGGTCCTAATTTCTTTGAATTGCATGCCAAATTTGAAGAATTATATAATGAAGCAAATTTGGGTATTGATGAGACAGCAGAGAGGATTCTTACCTTAGGTGAAAGGCCTTTTTCTTCTTTTGCTGAATATATTGAAAATTCGGAGATCAAAGAGGCCAAGGAGATTCAAGAAGCAAAAAAAATGGTAGAAATCATCAGGGATAACCTGAACACGCTGTTAAAATTAGAGCGGTCTACCTTAGAAACTGCCGCTGAACATGGGGATGAAGGTACGGTTGCTTTAATGAGTGAATATATTACTGCTAAAGAAAAAGTAGTTTGGATGTTATCTGCCTACTTAAGATAATTGCTCGAAATCAAAAAGAGGCTGTCTCATAAATAGGGACAGCCTCTTTTTTATACGTTCACATGTCTTTCAGCATGATAAGATGACCTTACCAAAGGTCCTGATTCTACATATTTAATACCTCTTTTTAATCCTTCCTCCCTGTAATGCGAAAATAAATCCGGATGGATAAATTCTGCGACTTCAATGTGCATTTTGGTGGGTTGAAGATATTGCCCCAAGGTTAAAATATCGCAGCCATGTTGGGCCAGATCATCCATAGCCTTGTATACTTCATCTTTTGTTTCTCCCAGACCTAACATGATTCCTGTTTTTGTCCTTTTCCCAAATTCCTTGGTTAATTTAATCTGTTCCAAGGAACGGGAATATTTCGCTTGAGGTCTTACCCTTCTATAAAGGCTTTCCACAGTCTCCATGTTGTGTGAAACCACCTCCTGACCTCCTGAAATCATTCGGTATAGCGCATCCCAATTGGCTTTCACATCGGGGATTAAAGTCTCAATAGTTGTTTGAGGCGATAATCTCTTGGTTTCAACTACAGTTTGGTACCAAATCTCAGCTCCCCGGTCTTTGAGTTCATCCCTATTTACAGAGGTGATCACGGCGTGTTTTACTCCCATGAGTTTTATTGCTTCGGCAACACGTCTTGGTTCATCAGTATCGTATTCAGGCGGTCTTCCTGTAGCTACCGCACAAAAGGAACAAGACCTGGTACAGACATTTCCAAGAATCATAAAAGTTGCTGTTCCAGCACCCCAGCACTCACCCATATTTGGGCAATTTCCGCTTTCACAAATCGTATGGAGTTTATGTTCGTCTACTAACTTTCTTACTTTAGCATATTCTTTACCGACAGGCAGCTTCACCCTCAACCAATTCGGTTTTTTTCTTTTGCTGGCCTCTTCGGATATTATGGGTAGTTCGATCATGTTCTTTGGTTTTTTATGTTGCGAAATTACTCCTAAGCACCAATTAACCCAAATTATTTCCTAAATCCGTAGAAGAAGGTAAAATAGACCGATTGAAAAATCTGCCTGTTTTCAGTTGTTGGCATCAGTGGAATTTCTTTAGTGAAACCTTCCAATTGGTATCCAAGTTCCAATCCGGTAACATTTGATTTAAAAACACCAAATTCAAAATTAACTGCTGCTTTTGCATTTCCCCCAAAAGCAATTTCAGCATCTCCCATACCTTCAAATGGGCGACCATGTCCCAGAATATTAAACCGGCTTTGATGGACTTCTGGGTCATATTGTTCCCTGACTGTTTCCACTCTACTGACGGAGTATTCAATAATATAAGGTGAGATGATGCCTAAGGAAGGTCCAATAGCTCCCAATAAAGATACCTGTACTCCCTGCTGAGGCGCTTTTTTGAATAATATCAATTCTCTTCCGTAATAAGGGCGTATGACATAGAGGTAGTTTGATTTGCCAAATATATAGGAATTGCCTAAAACGGTATTGTACCGGACTTCTTTTGGATTTTTCACATTTGCTAGATCCAATCCGAAAAATTGAAATGTCGATTCGTCAATTCTATATCCCAGCTTAAGAGAAAGCGCACCGATCAGCCCTCCGTTGGTGTTTTTATTGATTCCAAAAAGTACCTCACGGTCATATTCATAATCTCCCGCGTCCTCGCGCTGAGCAAACAGGACAAAACTTTGAAAGGTTAAAATTAAGGTAAGTATAAATCTAAATCTCATGTTTTTTTCTCAGGCCAAGGAATTTAACGCAAATTTGGCTTGTAAGTTATTAAACTGAAAATAAATGTAAGAGTTTAAACCTACTATTAAAAACTCCATGGAATGAATTATTTATAAAGATCAATTTTAAAAATCAGAATCATTCCAGATTTTTGAAATAATTTAAGGAGGATGAAAATAATTACCATTAATTATTTTCATCAATTTTGTAGCGATTTTTATTTCTATCACGTCTTTACATAAATACCTACAAAAGAAAGCAAGCGTATTTGGAAAATTTACTCATCCAAAAAGCAAAAGAAGGAGACAAAAAGTCTATAGAAATGCTTTACCGGCATTTCTACGGCTATGCTATGAGCGTTGCTTTGAGATATTCAAATTCCAGGGATGAGGCTTGCGAGATTGTAAATGATAGTTTCATGAAGGTATTCGATAAACTCGGACAGCATGACGAAAAAAATTCTTTCAAAGGCTGGTTCAGAAGAATTTTGGTCAATACTTCCATTGACTACTACAGGAAAAATGTCAAGTATTTCGCGGTAATGGATATAGATAAGGCTGATGCAGAAAGTTATGAACCTGAAATCATCAGCCAATTGTCAAAAGAGGATATTCTTGGGATTTTAAGAAGTATACCGGAAATGCTGAGGATGGTATTCAACATGTATGAAATTGAGGGTTATTCCCACAGCGAAATAGGTGAACAACTTGGGATACCAGCAAGTACCTCAAGAACATACCTGGCTCGGGCCAAGCAAAAACTTAGGGAAAAGGTGATTGAAAAAAACCAAATAAAAAATGAAGGAGCAGTTCGATAAACGGCTGGTTGAAAAAATTAAAGACTCCTTTGACAACCATGAAGAGTCTTTTGATCCCAAAGCTTGGGAAAACTTTTCAGCAGCGTATTTTAAACCAAAGAATTCGACGGCAAAATACACTTGGATTTTGTGGGTGGCTTCTTTTGCATTGGTATTAGGATTCACGATTTTGTTTTTTTCCCAAGAAAATAAAATTGCAGAACAAGAACTTGCCACTTTAACAAATGAAATGAATACAGGAACTTCTGATAGTCAGGATTCGCTGATAATGAATCAAGCTACAGTATCAGAGATAGGGGATGACAATAAATTAAAGTTGACAGAAGTAATTCAAAACAAAAATTCAAAAGAGACTTTAGAAAGGGGTGAAATTGAAAAAGAACCAGTTTCTCAGTTCGCATTGGCTGAACTTGAAGAAAAAAAGATAATGGTTGAAACAACCATTGAAACGTCAGAAGGGACTCTTTCCCCCTCAGATCAAGAGAGGGACTTGAACAAGCCTTTGGTCAGTGATTTAAGGGTAGAAGAAGAAATACAGGCCAATGAATTGATTCAGGAATGGTTCTATGACGGGTTAGATAAGGATAATAAAAAAGAGTTGGTTACCAAGGATACAAAAAAAGCGGTGAAGTTGGGTGTGCTTCTGGCACCTCAAACCATATCTAATTCGAATCAGGCTATGAATTTAGGGGCCGGTTTTATGTCTGAATTTACTTTTTCAAAAAGATTAAAGCTAGACTTGGGAGTGGCTTATGCCAATCAGAATATCACTCCTGGTGGTACCAATTTAAGAAATGTAATGGCCTCCCAATCTGAGGATGCTTCCAGGGCCGCGAATATGACCATGAGCAATAACCTGATCAATACAGATTCTGAACTTAAATTCGGTCAACTTGAAGTTCCCATAAATCTGAAATTTATGGTAATGGACAAAGAAGCTTCCGGTCTATACCTTGTTTCCGGAGTTTCAAGTATGGTTTATGTTAACCAAAGAAGCATAATTACCTATAATGCTGTCAATTTAAATACTTCTGGCTCTTTAAGTTCGCAGAATATGGTACAGACGTTTTCAGAAACATTAAGACCTACTGAAGAAAATAGCGGTTCAAATGTTGGTCAAATGATTAATTTTGGCCTTGGATATGAACATAATCTCAAAAACGGAACCTTTGTTTCCTTTGAACCATTTTTCAAAACCTCTGTGGGCTCTCAGACATTTTTGGGCCAGCAGTTCTCTATTGGAGGGATTAATCTAAGAATGAATTTCCAACTAAAAAAATAATAATCAAATGCGCAAAGTTTTAGGATTTATGGTGGTAATAGCCACTTTTGGGTTAGGTTCATGTTTTGAAGGTCTTGAATCAGATCTTGAAAAGGCAATTGAAAGGGATGATAGATTGGTAAAAGAATATTTAGAAAGAAATAACATACAGGCAATTGAAACTCCTTTGGGCTATTATTATGTAAAAGAGGAATCTGCAAGCAACTCCAATCAAATTGTGAACAATGACATAATTGGGGTTTATTATGAAATCAAAACCATTAACGGGCAATTGATCGATAGTTATCTGGATGAAACTAAAGACCCCAAGATTTTCAAACATTCAGAAGGGGGACTTGTTCCAAGGGCTATGAATTTTGCTTCAGGCCTGGCCAAAGAAGGGGAAGTATTCACCCTATATGTCCCTTCTTATTTAGGTTATCAGGACTATAGTTATCAACAACTGATATTGCCAAACTCTAATTTGGAAATCAGGATTAAGTATGCAAAAGTATATTCTGAAGCAGAAATAAAAGCCATTGAGGAGGAGATGATTCTGAATTATCTGGAAGAAAAGGAATTGACAGGATTCGAAAGGACTGAAGAAGGACTATACATCAAAATTTTGAATGCTTCCAATGGAGGTACCCCCGCTGAAGATGGTGATATTGTAGGCTTTACCTTCACTTTGAATCAATTAGGCGAAACGCAGCCAATAGCTGAAGGAAAGAATCCCACCAGTCCTACACAAATATCTTTGGGCAGTGAGTCAAATTTGGAATTTTTAAACCTATCCATGACAGGATTGACCAATAATACTGAATTTGAGGTTTTGGTTCCTTCCCATCTTGCTTTTGGAGTATCTACCCAAGTCTTTCCATTTCAGGTAAGAAGGGATTTGTTTCAAAAGGCGTATATACCCCAGGTAGCTAGGCCTTTTGAACCCCTGCTTTTTAAAGCGAAGATTGTGGATATCAGATAATATCACATTTATTGAGAAGCCCTGCATTGATATTGCAGGGCTTTTTTTTGGAATTTGGAATCATTGCATTGTGTCAATGTTTTGACCAAATTGCATGAAATTAAACCAAAAATCATGAGTTACCTTTTTGAAAGCTTTAAAGGCTGGAAGGCCTATTGTGAAGAAAAAAAGATCAATATTTTTGATTCTGTAATTGAATATGAAATTACCCAAAAAGGAAATTCGGAGGAATCTATTTGGGAAGGGCTCCAAAAAGCTTATTCGGTAATGAAAGAAGCTGTAGAAACCGGCCTAAAAGAAGAAATGACCTCAAGGTCTGGAATGATCAATAATGGGGCAAAAAAAGTTTACAGACACCCGGTAAGCGTGTTATCTCCAGAGTTTCAACGACTGATTTCCAGGGCCTTGGCAGCTAAAGAAGTAAATTCCTGTATGGGAAGGGTTGTAGCAGCCCCGACTGCAGGAGCTTCAGGAATCCTTCCAGGAACATTGTATACTTTACAGGAAATTCATGGACTTTCGGACAGAAAAATTTTAGAAGGTCTTTTGGTAGGGGCTGGAATTGCCTTGATTATTGAAGAAAAGGCTAGTTTGGCAGGAGCTGTAGGAGGGTGTCAGGCAGAAACCGGTTCGGCTGCTGCAATGGCATCGGGAGCAATAGTTCATTGTCTGGGAGGCAACTTTGACCAGATTTTTAATGCAGTCGCTATCACCATACAGTGTATGTTGGGTTTGGTTTGTGACCCGGTGGCCGGTTTGGTGGAAATACCCTGTGTTGTCAGAAATGCAAGTGCCGCAGCCATAGCCAATAGTTCCGCCCAGATCGCTTTGGCTCAGGTAAGTGCAGTTATACCTGTAGATGAATGTGTGGAAGCTATGGGAGAAATTGGGGCAAGTATGGAGAGCCGGTATAAAGAAACAGCGATGGGAGGTTTAGCAGCCACACTTACCGGTCAGGAAATTGCCAAAAGGGTTTTGATCCAGGATATAGAGATATTACCAGACGAGATTTTACCGGAGTAATTGCTCAAAAAAGGGTATGGAAAGGATCCAATTGATAGAAATACCAAACAAAAAGGCCCAAATTAAGGAACTGATCAGCATGTAGGTAAAAATCTTGGCTTTATTAACATTGAAAGCTGTGAGTATGATTGTACCTCCAATTGGGGTGAGGATGACCGGGGTGAGCGCCGCAATTCCTGCAGGTCCAAATTTTTTCCAGGTTTTGACAATCGTCCGTTTCCGTTTTGTGATTTTTTTTTCAGTGACTTTTAATGTCCAATTTGACTTGAACCATTCTCCCAAATAGGTTACAAAAAAAACGGAAGTCATCATGCCGCCTACAGTTACAAGCATGATTTCAGGCAAACTGTAATTGGCAGCAGAACCGAGAACTGGACCTGCTATGAACTTGAAAAGGCAGGCGAACCAAATTGCCAGAAATTTTAGGAGATAGGTAATCATAGCAGTGCATAAATGTAAACCCCATAGATTGCAAGTAAAAGTAACCCCTCCCATCTTGAAATCTGAAGCTTCGACCTAAGAATGGGGAATAATAGGATGGTTATACCCACCATCCAAATAAAGTCCTGTTTTAGAAATACGTCTGCTACAGGAATAGGACTGATCATGGAGGTGATACCAATGATGGCAAGAATATTCATAATGTTGCTTCCCAGTATATTTCCAATGGCGATATCCGTCTGTTTTTTTATCGCAGCTATAACAGATGTCACCATTTCCGGCAAACTGGTCCCTATGGCAATGACTGTGATACCTATAACCCTCTCACTTACTCCAAAAATTTCGGAAATTTTGACTGCACTGTCTACAAATAGGTCTGAGCCAAAGTAAAGACCTAGGACTCCCAATATAAAAAAGAATAGGGAATAGGCTAAGGGCGTCTTTTTGATCATTTCCTCAACTTCTTCTTCAGATATGATTTCTTCGTCTACTTTGCTTAATTTTTTGAAAAAATACCAGTTTAAAAACAGCATGATCACAAAAAGAAGAATTCCTTCCATCCTGGAAATAATCCCGTTGTAAGCCAATATAAAGAAAAGGATACTACATATAAGGGTAGCTAAATAATCTAGTTTCAAGACAGACTTATAGATAATAATCGGGTATAAGACAGCACTAATCCCCAAAACCAAGCTGATATTTGCAATATTGGATCCGATCACATTGCCAAGTGCAATTTCACTGTTTCCCTTGAGGGCAGCATTAATACTTACCAACAATTCTGGAGCAGATGTCCCAAAGGCTACCACAGTCAGGCCGATCAATCCAGGGCTTAAACCAAATCTTGCGGCAAGATCAGATGCACCGTCCACTAAATATTTCCCACCGGCCAATAAAATGACCAGGCCCAAAACAAGGACCAGATAAACCATATTTTTATAATTTATTTCCGAAACTCAGATCACCTGCGTCACCAAGTCCTGGAACTATGTAGAAATTTTCATTTAAATTCTCATCCAAAGCCCCCAACCAAAGTTTATAGGGGATATCAAGATTTTTTTGGATATAAGATACCCCTTCCGGGGATGCAATAACACAGGCAATATGGATCATTTTTGGCTTTCCGTTTACTAATAGGTGCTGGATAGTTTTGATGAACGATTTACCTGTAGCCAACATTGGGTCTATTAGAATGACCTCTTTGCCTTCAATGTTTGGCGCCGCCTGGTACAAAAAATCTATTTCAATATCTTTTTTAGCTGATTTTTCTTCTTTCCGATAAGCTCCGACAAAGCCGCTATCCGAATGATCGAAATAATTGATAAATCCCTGGTAAAATGGTAAGGCAGCCCTCAGAACACTGATCAGTACCGGAGAGTTTGTCAACCTTTTCACTTTGGTCTTTTTTAAAGGTGTTTCAATTTCTACCGAATCATAGTCCATACATTTGGATATCTCGTAGGCCATAATTTCTCCAAGTCTTTCTAAATTCTTTCTGAATTTGAATCGGTCTTTTTGTATATTGATATCTCTTAAATCTGAGAGAAACTGATTGGCTATTGAATTATTGCTGTTGAGTATGAACATTTTTTCAGTTTTGGATTAAATATTTTAGGGACATTTCAAGGAAATCCAATTTGGAAAAAGAAAGCTCATGATGCAATTAAATCATGTTCACCTTTCCTGATTCAGCTTCATGGTTTTCACTGCTAAAAGTATAAAAAATACTGGTGAAAAGGTGCTTTAATAAGCATGTATCATCCAATTTAACTTTCAAAATTTTGTATTTTTACATCAAATGATAAATCAAATTACCGTTTCTCACATTTTCTAAATTCTATACCTCAATCAAAGAAACTTTTGCTAAATTCTGACCAAATATAAACGCAAACAAACCTATTCCTATGGAAAAAAAGAAATTAAGGAGCCAAGAATGGTATGGCCGTAAAGGAAAAGACGGCTTTATTTATAGATCATGGATGAAAAACCAAGGATTTCCCCACCATCTCTTTGAGGGTGAAAAACCTGTAATCGGCATATGTAACACTTATTCTGAACTGACTCCCTGCAATGCCCATTTTCGTGAATTGGCTGATGCGGTGAAAAGAGGGATTTGGGAAGCAGGTGGGTTTCCTTTGGAATTTCCCGTGATGTCCCTTGGGGAATGTTCCATCAAGCCTACAGCGATGCTTTTCCGGAACCTGGCAAGCATGGATGTTGAAGAAAGTATAAGGGCAAATCCAATGGATGGAGTAATTCTTTTATGTGGTTGTGATAAAACAACCCCTTCCTTGGTAATGGGTGCAGCAAGTGTTAATCTACCTACTTTGGTAGTTTCAGGAGGTCCCATGTTGGCAGGTTGGTTCAAAGGAAAAAAAATTGGCACTTCTGATGTTTGGAGATTTGCCGAGCAATATAAGAAAGGGGAATTGTCTGAGGAAGATTTTGTGGCAGCAGAAGCCGCTATGTCAAGATCCAGAGGCCATTGTGCCCCGATGGGCACTGCATCCACTATGGCAGCCATGGTTGAATCTTTGGGATTGGGTATGCCTGATAATGCGTCCATCCCTGCTGCGGATTCGAGAAGGAAAGTTCTGGCCCATATGGCAGGAAAGAGAATTGTGGAAATGGTCAAGGAAGACCTTAAAATGACTGATATTCTAACCAGGAAGGCATTTGAAAATTCCATTATGGTCAATGCCGCTTTAGGGGGATCCACCAATTATATTATACACCTTTTGGCGATAGCTGGGCGAATCGGGGTGGAGTTGGACATTGAGGATTTTGATAAATTTTCAGCTAAAATTCCTTTATTGGCAAATATTCAGCCTTCAGGAGAGCACTTTTTTGAAGATCTTTATTATGCAGGGGGATTACCTGCCCTGATGAAGGAAATGAGCACGATATTACATCAAGATTGTATTACTGTAAATGGTAAAACAATAGGAGAGAATATCCAAAATGCTGAATGCTATAATAGAGAAGTAATCGGTACTATGGAAAATCCTTTTAAACCTGAATCAGGAATAGCGGTATTAAAAGGTAACTTATGTCCAAATGGAGCCGTGCTAAAGCCTTCGGCAGCTACACCGGCTTTGTTGCAGCATAGGGGGAAGGCTGTGGTATTTGAGGATATAGATGATTATAAGAAAAGGGTAGATGATCCGGATCTGGATGTTACTCCCGAATCTATCTTAGTTTTGAAAAATGTAGGACCTAAAGGTTATCCAGGGATGCCTGAGGTGGGAAATATGGCCTTGCCGGCAAAAATCCTTGCCCAGGGTATTTCAGATATGGTCCGTATATCAGATGGCCGTATGAGCGGCACCGGTTTTGGAACTGTGGTTTTGCATGTTTCTCCTGAATCTGCGGTGGGTGGAAACCTGGCATTGGTTCAGAACGGGGACTGGATTACCTTGGATGTTCCAAAAAGAACCTTGACCTTGGAAGTATCTGACGAAGAGCTTGAGAAAAGAAGGGTAGCCTTCAAAGCTTTGGACTTAGGCTACGACCGCGGTTATGTAAATTTGTTTATACAGAATGTTACGCAAGCCCATGAGGGTGTGGATTTTGATTTTCTTAAAGGGGCTTCGGGACCTGTTGTCAAAAGAGATTCACATTAACTATTATGAAAAACCATCAAAAAGTTGCATTGATAACCGGTGCAGGCCAGGGGATTGGGCTTGAAATAGCCAAATTATTGGCAGATCGTGCCCACCATATAATATTGAATGATATTGAGAAAAGCCTCACCGAAGAAGGAGTAAAGGAAGTCTTGAATTCAGCAAAAGGAAAGGTATTGGGCATTTCGGGTGATTCAGGTGACCCTGAATTCATTCTCGAAATGGTAAGGCTTGCTGAAAGTGAATTCGGTCAATTGGATATCGCCATTGCCAATGCAGGAATTACCCTATATGGAAATTTTTGGGAATATGATGTCAAAGATTTTATGGAAGTGATGAGGGTAAACATGGGAGGGACTTTCTTTCTGGCTCAAGCATCTGCTATGATGATGAAGGACCAGCCAAATGGAGGATCTTTATTGTTTACTTCCTCAGTCACAGCCCATCAATCCCACAAAAATCTGGCAGCTTATGCGATGAGCAAAGCAGGAATAGAAATGCTGGCCAAAAATTTGGTTATTGAACTGTCTGAATATAATATTAACGTAAATACCATTGCACCAGGTGCCACCTTGACTAAAAGGACCGCTTTGGACAAAGATTATGAGGCAACATGGTCCAGAATTACCCCGATGGGAAGGCCAGCTTCCGTGAAGGATGTTGCAAACGCTGCGGTTTTTTTGGTTTCAGATGAGGCCAAACATATTACCGGTCAGAATCTAATAGTCGATGGGGGATGGACAAGCATCAGTCCTTCCCCTTATTGACACTCTTCCATTAGTTTAACATCATAGCCAACACACGATGAAAGCTTTCTTTAATGATCTCTTGGAGTATACCTACAGAAGTAATCTTGAAACCATTCTTATTTTGGAAAGGAATGAAAGTAAAATTTCCGCAAAAACTTTAAATATTGTCAGCCACCTTTTAAATGCCCATCATATTTGGAACCATAGGATTTTAGGGAAAAAACCAAGATTTGGAGTTTGGGACCTTCAACAAATTGAAAATTTAGGTGAGTTTAATAAGGAGTGTTTTGAAAGGTCCAAGCGGATTTTAAAAAACTTAGCTTTTTCCAAACAAATAACCTACACCACTTCCAAGGGTGATACGTTTAGCAGTACCATTCAGGAAATCCTTTTTCATATTGTCAATCACAGCACCTATCATAGAGGACAGATCATGGCCCAACTTCGGGAAAGTGGATTGGAACCTATCTCAACTGATTTTATTTTCTATAAAAGATGATTGGGCCTAGAATTCCTGCAAATCTTTTTCCCCCGCCATGGAAGCTAAAAGGTGAAGGTATCATCATAGTTTTCAGATTCCATAAAAAATGGGTGGAGGAAAACGGTTTGCTGAATGAAAATCAAAAAAGCAATTATAATGGGGGGCTAGGTTATGTAATGTTGGTAAATTATAGGGATTCCCCTGTTGGACCTTATAAAGAACTTCTTTTTATTCCGGGAAAGTTCAAGCCTAATAATTTTCAATCTATAACCAAAATTTTTGTGGACTCTGATGCGAGTACAGAAAACGGGCGGTTCAACTGGGGTATACCTAAAGAGACGGTACCCATTTTTTGGCAAAAAAATGGAAAAGAAGAGACCATTGGAGTGGGCACAGAAGAGGAGCCTGTGCTTTTCTGTAAAATTACTTCCGGTGGATTACCATTTCCAGCCTCCACCAAATTACTTCCCATCAATTTGTTCCAGGAATTAGAGGGAAAGGAGTTTTATACCCGTCCCAGTGGACACGGTTGGGCGAAAATTGCCAAAATCGAATCCTTAAAAATAAACAAGGATCATTTTCCAGATATTGGCCAGATTAAGCCCTTATTTTGCTTCAAAATAAATCCATTTACTATGGAATTTCCTTTGCCTGAATAAATGCCTATTGAAAATAAAAATATTGTTATTACCGGTGCGGCTTCGGGTATAGGTAGGGCATTGCTGTTTCAATTGACCTCACAGGGGAATAAGATTTTGGCTATTGATATCAATGAGGTAGGATTAGTAAGTTTAAAAAAATTGTTTCCCCAAATTAGTACACTCAAAGTGGATTTAACGGAAAGCAAAAACCTATCTTTGGTTTTCCAAGAGATTAAAAGTCAAATGGGGGTGGTGGATATATTTTTTGCCAATGCAGGCATAGCAAAATATGGATTGTGGGAAGATATAAAAACCAACGATATAGATAAAATTTTTAAAATCAATACCCTAATCCCCATTGAAACAGCCCATTGGTTAAAAGAAAACCAAAAAAATCACCCTTTCAGGTTGGTAGTGACAGCTTCTGCCATTTCTTATTGGCCTGTACCTGGCTATGCAGCATATGCTGCATCCAAAGCTGCAATTCACCAATTTGCAGAAACATTAAGAAGTGAGGGAGATGGGTCTTGGCTTACCTTAGCTTATCCCAGTGCAACCGATACCGGATTTTTTGATTTTGCGGGGAAAGATATTCCAAAGGCATTTCCGGTCCAATCTGCAGATTCGGTTGCCCGGGCCATTGTAAAGGGTGTTGAAAAGGGAAAAACAAGAATCTACCCATCCACTGCTTTTTGGCTGGTAATGAAGTTGAATAAATGGGTCCCGATTCTTCAGCCTATTTATTTTTTTATCGAGAGCCAGAAACTTCACAAATGGTCTGAGGGTCTAAAAAATGAAAGCCAATAGCATGGAATTCAAGTCCTTAATTTTATCATCTTAAGTGAAAAACGATTAAATTGCCCTTATCAAGAAAATCCCCCTCAAATCGCTATGAAAAATACATTCACCTTTCTCCTTCTAATTGCTCTTTTGGTCTTTTGGTCCTGCGGAAGTCCTGAAGCAGAGGATTCCTTACCCATGAAAGTTGCAAAAGCCTATGGTTTTGAAAATTTTGATAAAATCAAATCAATTGCTTATACCTGGAATGTTCAGGTCAATCCTGAAACTGTTAGAACCAGGGATTGGAGATGGAATATTAAAGATAGGTCTGTTTACTTTGCAGATGCAGATACAAGTTTTACTTATAGCCTGGATCTTCCCAAGGAGGAATTGCCTACTCAAGATGGAGGATTTATAAATGATAAATATTGGTTGATGTTTCCCTTTCAATTGGTTTGGGATACCGGGTATACATTTACAATTTTAGAAAATATTCCTGCACCAATTTCAGGTCAAATGACCACCCAGCTAACAATACTTTATAACCAAGAAGATGGATATACTCCAGGTGATGCCTATGACTTATTCATAGATGAAAATTATATGATCAAAGAATGGGTTTTTAGAAGGGGTAATGGGATAGAGGGGAGACCTATGACTTGGGAAAATGAACAGGAGTTTAAAGGAGTCAAATTTGCCACGGAACACAAAAATGCTGATGGAGTAAGGTTCATATGGTTTACCGGAATTAAAGTAGAATAATAAGCCTTGAAACCAATTTTGCTTAAAGAATAATCAAGATAACCCCCAAAGTCACTGAAAATCTTCTGAGAAATTAATTAATATCTATGAAAAAACTTTTATTACTTACCCTTCTCTTAATTTCCTTTGATTTATCTGCTCAAAATCTAAGTGGGATTGAAAAGCGCTTGGTGGAAACAATTGACAAAAACTACCAAGAGACGATTGCTCTTTTGGAAGAAACTGTAAACATAAATTCAGGAACCTTGAATTTGGAAGGTGTCAGAGAAGTAGGAAGGGTTTTTGAAAGAGAATTTGCCAAAATAGGTTTTAAAACAGAATGGATATCACTGCCTGATTCATTAAAGAGAGCGGGTCACTTTGTGGCAACCCGAAAAGGTAGCAAAGGGAAAAAATTATTTTTTATAGGTCATCTTGATACGGTTTTTGAAAAGGAAATGCCCTTTTATCCTTTCACCATGGTGGATGAAAATACAGCCAAAGGTCAGGGAGTAAATGACATGAAGGGTGGGAATGTGATGATTTTCGCCACCCTTAAAGCCCTTCATGAATTGGGACTTTTGGAGGACAGAACTGTTACTGTTTATTTTCCCGGAGACGAGGAAAATGCTGGAAACCCTTCCTGGGTTAGCCGTTTGGATTTTGTGGAAAGGGCCAAGCAACATGATTATGCCCTGGGATATGAAACAGCACAGGGTTTTAATATAGCAACCATTGCCAGGAGAGGGGCCAGCGGTTGGAAATTGAAAACCGCGGGAAGGCAGGTTCATTCTTCCGGAGTTTTCCGTGAATCCGTTGGCTATGGTGCAGTTTACGAAGCAGCAAGAATACTCAATCAATTCCGGGAAGAGCTAGCGGGAGAAAAATACCTGACTTTCAATCCAGGCCAGTTTATTGGTGGTTCAGATATTAGCTATAATGAGGACACCGGAGAAGGTAAAGCCTTGGGTAAAACCAATATTGTTTCAAGAGAAGCTTTTGTAACAGGTGATCTGCGTTTTCTCGGTGAGCCTCAAAAAGAGGCAACCCGTGAAAAAATGAGGCAAATTGTAGCACAAAGCCTGAATGGTACTAGTGCTTCCATTGAATTTGAAGACGGGATTCCTTCCATGCCTCCTACAGATGGGAATATGGCTTTAGTGGAAATTCTGAGCAAAGTGAGTTTGGATATGGGATTTGGAGAAGTGAAAGCGGGTGATCCAGGATCCAGAGGGGCTGGGGATATTTCCTATGTAGCTGAATATTTGGATTGTATTGATGGTTTGGGAGCCTCAGGTACAGGCGCCCATTCCCCCGCCGAAACGATCAATATGAAAGAATTTCCTGATTTATTGAAAAGGAGTGTAGTATTTGTATATAGATTACTACAATAGAGGATAAATGAAAAAGTATTCGGCGCTTATTTTCGCAGTAATTGCTTGGTTTGCAGTCATTGTGCAGTTTTACCTCATCCTAGAAAGCCAGTCCAATCCAATTGGAGAGACCATCATCCGTTTTTTTAGTTACTTCACCATCCTCACTAATACATTAGTCGCTTGTTATTTTTCATCCCAGGTTTTTGAACTTGGGGAAAAAAGTGTTTGGAATAAACCCGGCATGTTGACAGCAATTACAGTTTACATTATCGTTGTAGGTATAGTTTATCAAATAGTTCTAAGGCCTATTTGGAACCCTCAAGGTTTGGCAATATTGGTGGATGAATTGCTCCATTCTGTGAATCCTTTATTAGTGCTTTGGTTTTGGTGGTTGTATGAAGAGAAATCTAAAGTTGAATGGGTTCAGGTACCCTATTGGCTTTTATATCCTTTTTTCTATTTGATTTATATCCTAGGCCGTGGTCAGTTTTCAGGTTTTTATCCTTACCCTTTTATGAATGTAACCGAATTGGGATTCCCAATGGTGGCTCTGAACAGTTTGGTATTGTTTGCCGTATTTTTAAGCTTGTCCGGGATGTTGGTTTTTTTGGGAAGAAAAATTCAATAAGCCAATATTCAAAGGTTATTTAACACAATTCATTAATTTAGGAAGATGAAAAAACACTTGCTTTGGGCTGCTTTGCTTTCTTTCATAATTATTGCAGCTTTCGGATGTAAAAAATCAAAAACGCAGCAACCTTCTTCAACTGAGATGTATAAAACCCACAAAATTGTTGTCTATCAGGTTTTCACCAGACTCTTTGGAAATACCAACACGGCCAATAAACCTTGGGGGACAATCGAGGAAAATGGGGTTGGGAAATTCAATGATTTTACAGATAAAGCACTTTCTGAAATTAAAGCATTAGGGGTCACCCATATTTGGTACACAGGAGTACCACATCATGCTGTAATCAGGGATTATTCTGCTTTTGGTATCTCCGAGGATGATCCTGATGTGGTCAAAGGTCGGGCTGGGTCTCCCTATGCTGTAAAAGACTATTACAATGTCAATCCGGATTTGGCTTCAGATCCTGCAAAGAGAATGGAAGAATTTGAGGCTTTGATTTCCAGAACCCATCAACATGGCATGAAAGTGCTTATTGATATTGTACCCAATCATGTAGCCAGGAAATATCAAGGAAGCAATAATCCGGATGGAGTTAAAGACTTCGGTGCTGAAGATGATACTTCGGTGGAATACAACAGAGATAATAACTTTTATTATATCCCTGGAGAGGCATTCAAAGTGCCTGATTCTCTGGAAGGATACAGGCCATTAGGGGGTGAGAATCATCCTTTGGCAGACGGAAAATTTGATGAGTTTCCTGCCAAATGGACAGGAAACGGTTCCCGTGAGCCCCAGCCCCATTTTTATGATTGGTATGAGACTGTAAAAATAAATTATGGGGTAAAGCCTGATGGAACAAAAGATTTTCCTGAGTTGCCTTCAGTCTATTCCCAAAAAGAGTTTAGGGAACATTTTGAATTTTGGAAAGATAAAGATGTGCCGGACTCGTGGAAAAAATTCAGGGATATTGCCTTATTCTGGACAAAAAAAGGAGTGGATGGTTTTCGGTATGATATGGCGGAAATGGTACCTGTAGAATTTTGGAGTTATATGAATTCAGCCATTAAAATGGAGAATCCGGAAGCTTTCCTGTTGGCTGAAATTTATAATCCCAAAGCTTACAGAGATTATATTCATTTGGGAAAGATGGATTATTTGTATGATAAAGTGGAGCTCTATGATACTTTAAAAAACATCATGCAGGCAAAAGGGTCTACAGATCATATCATTTCGATTCAAAAAGGCCTGGAAGATATCAACAAGCACATGCTACATTTTCTGGAAAATCATGATGAGCAAAGGATTGCAAGTCAGGGATTTGCAGGAAATGCTGAATTAGGTAAACCGGCAATGGTAGTTTCTGCAACCATTGATCCGGGACCTATCATGGTATATTTTGGACAGGAGGTGGGAGAAGCCGGAGCTTTGGATGCCGGTTTTGGCAAAGCAACAAGAACTTCCATTTTTGATTATGTTGGAGTGCCCCATCACCAAAGATGGATGAATGAGGGGAAGTTTGATGGGGGGCAATTGAGTGAATCAGAAAAATCTTTAAGGGATTTCTATCAAAGGTTGCTCAATTTTGTAAAGACAGCGCCTGCTCTTGAAGGCAATTATTTGGAAATACACAGTTTAAACAGACAACATACGGAATGGTATAATGATCGGGTATTTTCCTTTGTCAGGTGGAATCAAAATCAAAAATTGATAATCATTGCAAATTTTGATTCCAAAGAGGCCTACGGGTTTGATATAGAGCTTCCAGTTCAATTATTGGAATTCTGGGGTTTGAAAGAAGGAGAAATGACATTGAAGGAAAAACTCTATGATAAAGTAAATCCGGTTCTTAAAATCCAAAATGGAAAAGGAAATCTCAGAGTAGAATTAAAACCATTGGAAAGTTGGATTTTGGAATTATAATCCAATCGACTTTTGTAAAAGAGAAGACTTCCTGGAATATTCAGGATTGCCTTGTATTTTCATTAAATTTGCTGAATATATAAACCCAAATAGATTCAAAATGGCCTATTATTTCAGATTAGGGGAAATCCCTCCAAAAAGACATATCCAATTCAGACAACCTGACGGAAGCCTTTATAAAGAAGAGCTGGTAAGTTCCAAAGGCTTTTCAGGTATCTACTCCAACCTTTACCATATCCATAATCCTAATAATGTCAAATCAATAGGAGATCCCATCCCTTACAATTGGGAACCGGCAAAGGAATATGGGCTTAAACAAACCCATCTCAAAACTTCTGGGGTAACCCAATCAGGTAAAGATTACCTTGAGGCGAGAAAAATGCTGATGATGAACAATGATGTCATGATGGGGATTTGCTCACCTGAACAAAGGAAGATGGATTACTTTTTCAAAAATGCAGATGGTGATGAATTGATATATGTGCATGATGGAGAAGGAGTGATGTTTTCCCAATTTGGTAAGTTGGAAGTTAGAAAAGGAGATTATATTGTTATTCCCAGAACAACCATATACCGCTTTGAGTGGAATGAAGAGGGCCCCTTAAGGCTTTTGGTAATTGAGTCCAAAGGGCCCATTGAAACTGTAAAAAGATACAGGAATGAATTGGGTCAGTTACTGGAACATTCCCCTTACTGCGAAAGGGATATCCGACCTCCTGGGGAATTGGTGACTGAGCCTGAAAAAGGAGAATGTCTGGTCCACATAAAAAAAGGAGGTATGCTTCACCCCTACACTTATGGGCATAGTCCTATGGATATTGTTGGCTGGGATGGGTATTTGTACCCTTATGCCTTTTCTATTTACGATTTTGAACCCATTACAGGAAGAATCCACCAACCACCTCCTGTACACCAGACGTTTCAGGCATGGGGATTTGTGATCTGTTCATTTGTCCCTAGGCTATTTGATTATCATCCTTTGGCTATCCCGGCTCCCTATAATCACAGTAATATTGACTCAGATGAAGTACTCTATTATGCGGAAGGTGAATTCATGAGTCGTAAAGGTATTGACAGAGGATCTTTCACCATGCATGTAGGTGGATTGCCACATGGGCCGCATCCTGGGACAGTTGAGAAATCAATCGGAGCGAAAGCCACTGAAGAATATGCAGTCATGCTGGATACATTCAAACCATTATTTATAACCACTCAAGGGTTGGATTTTGTAGATCCTGATTATCCTATGAGCTGGAAAGAATAAAAAAAATCCTGCAAAGGCCTTGCTTTTGCAGGATTCTAGCCAAAATCATAAAATCCTTTATTGTAAAATTTCTAAAATAGGTTGCCCTGTAGCCCCATTTGGAAGTCGGATATTCAGTAGCATGGACAAGGTTGGGGCTATATCAGTAATGCTTACATATCTGGAACTTTGACCATTGGGGATGTTCCAGCCCATAAATACAATTGGAACATGAGTGTCATAAGTATATCCTGTACCATGGGTTGTGCCTTTCCAAGAGCTGCTTAACCAAGCCGGTTCCAATAAAAGAAGCAGATCTCCTGAAGCTTTGTGATTGAAACCCATTTGTAAGAGGTGTTTTTGTCCGCTGGAATATTCTACCCTTTTCATGTCTGTGGCTGTATAAATTTCTTTAATTCCTTCATATCGATTTAATAAAAAATCAGCCAATTCCCGTTGTATCTTTTCTATCGAAATATCTTTTTCTTTTGCCAAAGCATGGTTCAGGAATACCTGCTCGTTGGAAAAACTTGAAATCCAGTCCCCTTCTCCATAATTGATCACACAAAATCCTCTCATTTGGGTAAGTACCTGCCTGGTATTGAAATTTCCAGCAGGTACATTTTCACTTTTCATATAATCAACGATATCGGCCACAGCATGGTCTGCAGTTAAAAACACCAGGTATTCATCTTTACCATATTCCTTGTCCAGATAGTTGAAAAATTTTTCCAAATCCCTGTCCAACCGTAAGTAATTGTCCTCCAGCTCCACAGAAGTAGGTCCAAATCTATGGCCTATATAATCTGGTGATGAAAAACTGATGGCCAATAGGTCGGTTTCTCCTCTTTTACCCAATTTCTCTCCTTCAATGGCTGCATAGGCCATATCCAAAGTTAGGGTGTTTCCAAAAGGAGTGGTGCCAATCAATCCCATTCCACCATTAAATTCCATTAAAGCGGGCAAGTCATAAGGGAATGCAGTAGAGTCTTTTCCGATAAAAGGGCCTTCAAAATCATTATGGTCTGAAATACTCTGTACATAGGTGTCTACTGGGAAAAGTGTTTCCCATTTTCCTGAAAGGTATTGTAGCGCAAGGCCTTTTGAATTGAAATCCTGCACCCATTGTGGTGGAAGGCTGTCATAATAATAGGTAGAAGTCATAAATTGACCTGTTTGGCTATCATACCAATAGGCATCACCTGTATGCCCCGCTGGGAGAGCTGCTCCTCTGTCTTTGATTGCAATCCCTACAACTTTTGATCTCTTGTTGGAAGCAAATCTCAATTCATCTGATATGGTCGTACTCAATAAATTTCTTGGAGAAATTTTCCCATTGGATTCTGACCCCCCTACAGCTTTTGCTGTGGTATCCTCAGCACAATAAATCATTCTGTTTAAATTACGTACATACCAATCATTGGCAATGATTCCATGCATTGCAGGTGTAGCACCTGTATAAACTGAAGCATGGCCGGGACCTGTATAAGTAGGAATGTAATTGTAATGGGCATTTTTCATCATATACCCATCTTTCATAAGCCTTTTAAAGCCACCTTCAGTATATCTATCCTGATATTTATAGAAATAATCCTGTCGCATTTGATCCACCAGAATTCCCACAATGAGTTTAGGTTTTTCAGTTTTTTTAACTTGGGCGAATACAGGAAGTGAAAAAAGTATCAATAAATAAATAGATATAGCCTTATTCATTTCTGGAATAGTTTTGTTTGCTGTAAATATAGTAAATTGAATTTGGCAGGAGATTACCTATAGATTAAAAACCATCTTATAACACCAAAGATTCTGATCAAAAAAGCAAATGCTCCGGATTTCAGTTGATCTGAGGTCTGGAGCATTTGAAGTATTGGATTTGGTATAAGGGTAAATATTTAATTTGTCAGTCTTTCTTCTTCAGGTCTCCACGTTTAATGGATTTAATAAAGTTTGACCAGGCAAAAGGATCCAAAAGTGTAAATGGTCTAGGACCATACCTATCCTGAATTTGCATGACGCGTCCCTGTTGGAAGTATCGCCAATTTTCATTGCCTGAGGCGGGCATTTGTTCCGCATACCGCAATAAAGTCTCTGCGCTCATGTTTCCTCTGCTATCAATCACCAAAGGCGCCTCATAGTTCATGGCGAGGACCTGCCTTTTGAATTCATCCTCAGAGGGGAAAGGCATCACCTCTATTTCCGCAAGGGCAATTTCATCAACCTGCATGGTAACTATCAAGCTGATTTTATCATCCTCCATAACTTCCGGCACTTTATAGGTTTGTCTTTTCAAACCTATAAAACTAAATACTACCGAATCACCTTCGAGAACAGGCATTGAAAAATAACCATATCTTCCGGAAGTAGTGCCTCTTCCTTTTTTAGGGACATAGATATTGACCCCTGGCACAGCATCAGTGCTGTCTGCATTTAAAACAATTCCGGAAATCTGAATGACCTTTCTTTCTGTATCCTGGGCAAATGTATTCTGGCTTCCTAAAAAGAGGAAAATAGACAACAGAAAGACTATATGGGGTATTGGGCTTTTCAAAATAATCAATTTAATATATTTACGAACTGGAATAAAATCCGTTCAATTAGTGTTTCTAATTTCGACATAATATTAGCCTATTTTACAATCAATTGCTTAATTTCAGGCAGGATTTATTCGTTAAAATTACTAAATGCGCCTCAAAAATATAAGTTTGAGTTATGGAATGAGGATTTTTAAAGCCCTTTCAGAGGAGCCTAGGGTACGTATACTGCATCTTTTGCTCCAAAACAGGGAATTGTCCATTTCAGATTTAGAACTTATACTGGATTTTACACAAACTAAAACGAGCCGGCATTTGGGTTATTTAAAAAATGCAGGGCTTGTGGGGAGCAGGAGGGTAGACCAATGGATATTTTATTACATTCTGGATGAGTCCCAGGAGATTATTCAACAAATTTTTAAGTTTATCCAAAAGGATATGAACCTGATCCGTGACCAGGAAGTTTATACTATACTTCAGTCCAATAGAGAATTGGCCAAAAACAAAATCGAGAATAATCCTTATAGAAAATAAAATATCATTGAAAACTTACCAGCATCTATTCTTTGACCTTGATCATACCCTTTGGGATTATGACCGGAATGTACAGGAATCTTTATCAGAATTACATCAGCAATATCAATTGGTAAATTTAGGCATTGAACATTCTGAACAATTCATCCAATCCTTTTACAATGTCAATTTCAAGTTGTGGGCAATGTATGATGTTGGAAAAATAGATAAAGAATCTTTGAGGGAAAAAAGGTTCAAGCTTGTTTTTGAAAACGCTGGTGCTGACCCTTTTTCTGTCCCTAAGACTATGGAAGAAGATTTTATGCATAGGACATCCTCAAAGCCTCATGTGGTGCCTTATACTTTTGAGATTTTGGAATATCTAAAACCCAATTACGGACTCCATATCATTTCCAACGGGTTTAACGAAAGCCAGTCTAAAAAAATGGAAGCTTCGGGCTTGACACCTTATTTTGACCTGATAGTAACTTCAGAAACAACAGGGCATAAAAAACCAGATCCAAAAATTTTCAAATATGCATTAGATCGATTAGGGGCTCGAAATTCAGAAACCATCATGATTGGGGATAATCCCGATTCCGATATTCTTGGAGCAATTAGGGCGAACATCGATAATGTGTATTTTGATCCCCATGAGAGAGGAATAGCGCACATGCCGACATACACCATCCGACATCTAAAAGAATTGGAGTCCTTATTGTAATTTGATAAAGACTGCGGGAACCCTAACCTAGCCCTTCAGTCTTTGTGCTATCATAGGGTTTTCCAAGCCTTAGTCCTTATATTTGTGCCACAGAAACTATAAACTCAAATTCATATGCTTAAAGGATTTTTCAATGTGCCAATACCGCACAACGAACCCGTGAAAAGTTATGCGCCAGGATCTCCTGAAAGGAAAGAACTACAGGCAAAATTAAAGGAATTAAGAGCGCACCAGGTGGATGTGCCCATGTATATTGGTTCAGAAGAAGTAAGAACTGGCCACAAAAAGCCTATGTCTCCTCCACATGATCACCAACATATCCTTGGGTATTTTCATGAGGGTGATGCCTCTCATGTCGAGCAGGCAATCAATGCGGCCCTTGGGGCAAAATATGCCTGGGAAAATATGGAATGGGAACAGAGGTCTGCTATTTTTCTAAAGGCAGCAGATCTTTTGGCTGGGCCTTATAGAGCAAAAATCAATGCTGCCACTATGCTAGGGCAATCCAAAAATGCTTTTCAGGCAGAAATAGATGCAGCATGTGAAATCATAGATTTCCTGCGATTCAACGTGAAATATATGGCGGAAATTTATTCCCAGCAGCCTCCTGTCTCAGGCAATGGTGTTTGGAATAGGGTGGAGCAAAGGCCCTTGGAAGGATTTGTGTTCGCTTTGACACCATTCAACTTCACTGCTATAGCAGGAAACTTACCCACTTCTGCTGCAATGATGGGAAATACAGTGGTATGGAAGCCAGCTTATACCCAGATTTATTCAGCTAATGTACTGATGGAGGTATTTAAAGAAGCTGGGGTGCCAGATGGTGTCATCAACCTGGTTTATGTGGACGGACCTACAGCCGGTAACATCATATTCAATCATCCTGATTTTGCAGGAATCCATTTCACAGGGTCTACGGGTGTCTTCCAACATATCTGGAAAACCATTGGAGAGAATATTTACAAATACAAATCTTATCCCCGAATTGTTGGGGAGACAGGAGGCAAGGACTTTGTGATTGCCCATCAATCAGCTGATCCAAAAGCAGTGGCAGTGGGACTTTCCAGAGGTGCTTTCGAATTCCAAGGCCAGAAATGTTCAGCCGCTTCCAGGGCTTATATTCCAAGTAACCTTTGGGAGGACGTGAAAAAATACCTCTTAGATGATCTTGCTTCTATGAAAATGGGCGGGACAGAAGATTTCACTAATTTTATCAATGCCGTGATCGACGAAAAGGCTTTTGATAAGATTTCCAAATATATTGACAATGCCAAAAAGTCAGAGGCTGTGGAAATCATTGCTGGGGGTAATTATGATAAGTCCAAAGGTTATTTTATTGAGCCAACCGTAATCCTGACTAAAGATCCGATGTATACCACCATGTGCGAGGAGATTTTTGGACCGGTGTTGACCATCTATGTCTACCATGAAAATCATTATGAAGAAGCATTGGAATTGGTAGATCAGACATCTCCTTATGCCTTAACCGGTGCAGTATTCTCACAAGACAGATATGCTATTGAATTGGCTACCAAAAAATTAAAAAACGCTGCAGGTAACTTTTATATCAATGACAAGCCTACCGGTGCGGTAGTTGGCCAGCAGCCTTTTGGGGGAGCCAGGGCTTCAGGAACCAATGATAAGGCAGGTTCGATGATCAACCTTCTGCGTTGGGTATCTCCAAGGACAATCAAAGAAACCTTTGTATCTCCAGTAGATTATAGGTATCCTTTTTTGGGAAAAGATTGAGTTTGTTGATTGTACCAAGTACCAAGTGCCAAGTACAATGTACCAAGTATCGACAGACGAGAAGCAAGAGTTAATAATCAAGAAGCAAGAACCAAGAGACAAGAAATAAGACCCGAAATGGTAGTATTGAGGCGGTAGAGGAATCTGGTCTTTTGTCTAAAGTCTTATGTATTAAGATAAAAGATCTGATCAACTTGCAAGTTTGTAAGAAAGGACCTTTGGGGTTTTTGTACCCCGAAGGTCTTTTTCGTTTTAGTTTATCGCTTATTTCTTCTTGAACAGAGAATCCACAAATTCTTTTCTGTTGAATACCTGAAGATCAGTCATTTTTTCTCCGACTCCAATATATTTTACAGGGATTTTGAATTGATCGGAAATACCGATTACCACACCTCCTTTGGCGGTTCCGTCCAATTTGGTGATGGCAAGTGCAGTGATGTCAGTTGCCTTGGTAAATTCCTTAGCCTGAACAAATGCATTTTGCCCTGTTGAACCATCCAGCACCAATAAAATTTCATGGGGGGCATCTTCTATGAATTTCTGCATGACCCTTTTGATTTTGGTCAATTCATTCATCAGGTTGATTTTGGTATGCAACCTTCCTGCAGTATCCACGATCACAACATCGGCATTGGTGTCCACACCTTGCTTTACTGCATCAAATGCTACTGATGCCGGGTCAGTATTCATGCCATGTGAAACGACAGGAACTCCCACTCTTTCACCCCAGAGGATCAATTGGTCAACTGCAGCGGCACGGAAAGTATCCGCCGCTCCAAGGATTACAGATTTACCGGCTTGCTTGAATTGGTAGGCAAGTTTACCGATAGTCGTTGTTTTACCCACTCCATTGACACCCACCACCATGATCACATAGGGCTTTTTATCAGCGGGAAGGTCAAAATCAGATAAATCGGCGCTTTTGTTTTCTTCCAAAAGACCAGCTATTTCTTCCCTGAGAATGACATCCAGTTCAGCGGTATTTAAATATTTGTCTCTTGCCACCCGGTCTTCTATTCTTCGGATGACTTTTATCGTGGTTTCAACACCCACATCAGAGGTGATCAGGATTTCCTCTAGTTCATCTAGGATTTCTTCATCAACTTTTGATTTGCCTACAACAGCCTTGCTGAGTTTTGAAAAAATATTTTCGCTGGATTTTTGGAGGCCTTGATCAAGGCTTTCCTTTTTTTCCTTTGAAAAGAAACCGAAAATTCCCATAATTTTTTTATTTAGAATCCGAATATAACGAAAAAGTCCCTTCACAGCTTTTGCCTGAAGGGACTTTTATTGCATTAATACGTAAGGCAATTATTTTTTCAAGGTATCCTGAACCAGTGAGGTTGGAACCATTTCTTCTTTGAAGGTATATGCACCGGTTTTCTCAGACTTTACAGCCTTGATAACCTTTGCATAAGTGACACCACCTTCTTTTTTCAGGGTTGCTACTACTTTCTTAGCCATATCTTTAAGGGTTTTAATGCCGCTAGGCGCAACAATGATCCTAAATTATTTAATTTCTTTATGAACCGTTACTTTTTTAAGGATAGGATTGTATTTTTTCAACTCCAACCTTTCAGTAGTATTCTTACGGTTTTTGGTAGTGATATATCTGGATGTTCCAGGAACACCGGAATTTTTGTGCTCAGTGCACTCTAAAACTACCTGAACTCTGTTACCTTTCTTAGCCATCGCTCTGTATTTTTAAATGGGTAAACCTATTCTTAATTATTTTATGATGATCATACCTTTGTCCTGAGCTTCTTTCAATACGGCACTGACACCTTTCTTATTGATTGTTCTCAAAGCTTTGGTACAAACTTTCAACGTAATCCAAGCATCTTCTTCAGGAATGTAGAAGTTTTTCTTGTGCAGGTTTGGATAAAACTTGCGCTTGGTCTTGTTGTTCGCGTGCGATACATTATTACCTACTCGAGGTCTTTTACCGGTGATGTCACAAACTTTTGCCATGATATATTATCGTATTATTAGAGACGTTTTTTCAATTGAGTCTGCAAATATCGGACTTTTAGCTGAATTACCAAAAGCACCTTTCAAAAATATTCTGTAAAGTTTTAAAAATGTGTGAGATTGTGGAAGAGACAATAGACTTAAGACAATAGACAAAAGACTTAGGTTATAGAAAGATCAATGAACAATTTAAAGTTTAACTACATTTAATCAACTAATCACTAAACTCACTTCTCCCTATAAGGACAATGCCTACAGCCACTTCCACAACAAAACCCCCTTTTTAAATGGTATTGGGCAGTAAAAACCATCAAGCCTTTTTCATTCATGTAATAATCGCCCGGTTGTAACTTCATAGGTGAAGTAAGCTTCTTTTTGGAATTCATTCTTTATCCTGAGGCCTTTTCTTATATTTGTCCAATTGCAAAAGCCAGGCAAAATGTC
The DNA here is from genome assembly GCF_042683085.1 of Shivajiella indica. Classification (NCBI taxonomy): domain Bacteria; kingdom Pseudomonadati; phylum Bacteroidota; class Cytophagia; order Cytophagales; family Cyclobacteriaceae; genus Shivajiella; species Shivajiella indica. The sequence continues at coordinate 78,072 of NZ_JBHUIV010000004.1, forward strand.
CTGACGGGCACAAATTTAGAAATTTTATGATGGAAACAATAAACTCAAGCAAACAGGCCATTGAACTGGAAGACAAGTATGGGGCACACAATTACCATCCTTTGCCAGTAGTACTATCTAGAGGAGAAGGTGTTCATTTATGGGATGTGGAGGGAAAAAGGTATTATGATTTTCTTTCGGCTTACTCTGCAGTTAACCAGGGACATTGTCACCCTAGGATAAAAAATGCCCTGATTGAGCAAGCAGGCACCCTTACTCTGACTTCCCGTGCTTTTTATAATGATGTTTTGGGACCCTTTGAAAAATACATCACCGCGTATTTCGGATTTGATAAGGTGTTACCCATGAATACTGGTGCAGAAGGAGTAGAAACCGCTATAAAAATTGCCAGGAAATGGGGTTATGAAAAAAAAGGTATTGTTGAAGGACAGGCCAAGATCGTTGTTGCAGAAAACAATTTCCATGGAAGAACTTCTACCATTATTTCTTTTTCTTCTGATGCCAATGCAAGAAAAAACTTCGGGCCTTATATGCCGGGTTTTGTGAGGATTCCTTACAATGACATTGATGCTTTGAAATCAGCTTTGGAAGATGATACAGTGGTGGCATTTTTAGTAGAGCCGATTCAAGGTGAGGCAGGCGTATATACACCTGCTGAGGATTACCTAAAAAAGGTTGCGGAGGCCTGCAAATCAAAAAATGTTCTTTTTATTGCAGATGAAATACAAACAGGAATAGCAAGAACCGGTTCATTGTTGGCTGTCTGTGGAAATTGTACCTGTGAGGGTCATTGTGAAAGACAAAGCACCTATATCAAACCCGATATATTGATTTTGGGGAAAGCAATTTCCGGAGGTTTTTATCCTGTTTCTGCGGTTTTGACCGATAACCCTATTATGGATGTGATCAAGCCAGGCACCCATGGCTCCACTTTTGGAGGAAATCCTCTTGGTGCAAAAATTGCAATGACTGCACTGGAAGTTGTTAGGGATGAAAAACTTGCCCAAAATGCCCGAAGGCTTGGAAAATTATTCCGGGATCGTATGCAGATATTGGTGGATAAATACCGTATTCTAAAGCTGGTAAGAGGTAAAGGTTTGTTAAATGCCGTGGTAGTCAATGATTCCCCCGATAGTAGCACTGCTTGGGATATGTGTTTAAAATTGGCGGAAAATGGGCTTTTGGCCAAACCAACGCATGGGAATATTATTCGTTTTGCACCTCCTTTGGTAATGACAGAAGAACAATTGCATGATTGTTGCGATATTATCGAAAAAGTGGTGAAACAATTTGATAACCGATAATTCTACCCATGCATAAAGCAGTGATTTTCGATATGGATGGTGTTATTTGCCATACCAATCCTTTTCATTCTATTGCCTTTAAGGAGTTCTTTGCAAGAAGGAATATGTTTCCAACAGAAGTAGAATTTGCCAATCATATGTATGGTAAAAGTAACTCCTATATCATGAGCCATTTTTTCGGAAGGCCGGTTTCTGGAAAAGAACTATTGGAATTGGAAGAGGAGAAAGAAAGCCTTTTTAGGGAGATTTACAAGGATAAGGTGGATCCGATCAAGGGATTTTTAGGGTTTTTCCATCAATTAAAATCCAAGCAGGTACTTACTGGGGTAGCCACTTCTGCGCCCTATGCCAATCTTGAACTTATCGCAGGAAATTTGGCCTTGTTTGAACACATGGAGTCTATTTTGGCAAGTGAACATGTAACAAAGCACAAACCAGACCCTGAAGTTTACCTAAAGTCCGCAGCCAAACTGAATGTGAATCCGGATTTTTGTGTGGTTTTTGAAGATTCTTATTCAGGAGTGACAGCTGCCAAAAATGCAGGAATGAAAGTGGTTGGAGTCCTTTCTTCCCATTCCAGTGAGGAATTGCCAGTTTGTGATTTATATATTGAAGACTTTTTACAGGTTGATGTAGAAAAAGTCTTGGGTTTAATTGGTTGAAGTATTAATTTCTAAATTAGGCCTTTTTCTTATCTTAAAATTATTTGTTATTAACCATGGCAACAATTTGACAAGATCCATTCTAATTCAATAAAGTTCTTTAGAAGAGGATTAAATCTTGAGTTTACATCCTCATCCAAAGAATTTATACTTAACATTTTTTTAAGAATTTTTTAACATTGAAATTTTCTTAACATTAGCTTAATATGTTATTTGTTTCATTTTTTGCATTTAGGCCGTCATTTCAAAATAAATGATCTGTAATGACTCTTATTCACCCCCCTTGCCATGTTTTTTTGATTAACAAATTGATAACATAGGCGTCATTATAAAGAAATATTGGTGCCCCAACTTTGCAGAGCTGTACAATAAGTATTTATTACTTAACTATCTAAATTTATTTATGCGGATAAAATTCGCAGGGATTATTGTCATGACGACAATGATCTTCATGGACGTTTTTGCAAGGGACGTTCAGGAAGATACCCTGACTACCACTGAGGTCGCCCAGGTGGTCAAGAAGCCTTGGTACGAGACCATTCAATTGCGTGGATATGCCCAGTTACGCTATAATGGGCTATTTGAAACCAACCCGGACTTACAATGTTCCCAATGTGATCGCTCATGGGGAGGGGATGGAGGAGGTTTTTTCTTCAGAAGGATCAGGATGATCTTTTTTGGACAGATTCATGAAAGGATATATATGTATATCCAGCCCGACTTTGCTTCCGGGGGTAATAATTTTGCCCAAATAAGAGATGCGTATTTTGACTTGGGGTTGGATGAAAAACAAGAATTCCGTTTGAGAATTGGTCAATCAAAAGTTCCATTTGGTTTTGAAAACCTGCAATCCAGTCAGAACAGGATTCCTTTGGACAGGAATGATGGATTGAATTCCGCAGTAGTGAATGAAAGGGATATTGGGGTTTTCATGTATTATGCTCCTTCCGAAATTAGGAAGAGGTTCAGTTACCTTGTTTCCTCAGGTCTCAAAGGATCCGGAGATTATGGGGTTGTTGGACTTGGGGTATATAACGGGCAAACAGCAAATCTAGCAGAGAGAAACAAGAATTTACACGTAGTCGGAAGGATGACTTACCCTTGGGAATTGCCTTCCGGTCAGTTTATTGAAGCTTCAATTCAGGGTTATACTGGTAAATTTGTAATCAATAGAAACCCTTTGACTGATTTTGATCAAACTGAATTTTCTGAATTCAGATATGGCCCCTCCATCATCATCTATCCACAGCCTTTTGGCATTCAGGCTGAATTCAACTGGGGAAGAGGCCCTGAATATGACCCTGTGACCAATGATGTAAAAGACGCCCCAATTGAAGGGGGATATGTATTGGCAACTTATATGCTGAAAACGTCAAAAGATATCTTTATTCCTTTTACCAGATACCATTATTACAAAGGAGGAAAAAAATTCGAATTGGATGCTACCCGTCACCGGGTCAAAGAGTTTGAAATCGGTGTAGAATGGCAATTGAATAAATCCTTTGAATTGGTAGGAATGTACACCATTTCTGATAGGACATTTGAAAACTCCCTGAATCCTGATAATCGCCAAAAAGGCAGGCTTCTCAGATTGCAGGCCCAGGTGAATTTCTAAGAATATAAAAGTTTAGTCTTTATGTGTTGTAAAGCAGGCCACTTTTGGAGGCCTGTTTTTTTTTATTATCAAAAAGAAATTACTTGGCATGTATTATTCATTTGATCCAGTTTTAAAGCTTGGTTTTTAACATAAAAGTATGGAAAACCAAAAAACCTGATATAATTACCGGTATTTAAAAACTCATATTTAAATCCTGGTAAAAAAATCCTGTCGACAAAATCCGCCATTTTGGATTCCAAGTCTTGGGCATAAGCCTTACCTTTGCTACATAAAAAAAGACAACTATGCTCAGAAGACCAAGAAGAAACAGAAAGTCACAAGTTATCCGCCAAATGGTAGAAGAGACCAGGCTTTCAGTAAAGGATTTTATATTCCCCATGTTCCTTATTGACGGTATCAATCAAAAAGTGGAAGTGTCCTCTATGCCGGGGATATTTAGATATTCCCTTGATTTGATGCTTAAAGAGATTGAGGAATGTATGAACCTTGGAATCATGGCATTTGATATTTTTCCTGCTTATCCAGAGAGTAAAAAAGACAAATATGCATCGGAAAGTTATAATCCGGATACTTTTTATTTAAAAGCCATTCACAAGATTAAAACGAGTTTTCCAGAAGCAGTAGTGATGACTGATGTCGCGATGGATCCTTATAGTTCTGATGGGCATGATGGTCTCGTTCAGGATGGCAAAATTCTTAATGACGAGACTTTGGAGATTCTTGGGAAAATGTCCCTTGCTCAGGCGCAGGCAGGAGCGGATATTTTGGGTCCATCAGATATGATGGATGGAAGAGTAGGGTGTATCAGGAAAATCCTGGATGATAATGGATTTACAGATGTATCTATCATGTCTTACACGGCAAAGTATGCTTCAGCTTTTTACGGTCCTTTCAGGGATGCCTTGGATTCCGCACCCAAGCTGGGGGATAAGAAAACCTATCAAATGGATCCCGCTAATTATTATGAAGCTCTAATTGAGGCTGGTCTAGATACAGAGGAGGGGGCAGACTTTTTGATGGTGAAACCGGCCTTGGCATATTTGGATGTGATCCGTCTTTTGAAAGACAATTCGAATCTTCCTATTGCTGCTTATAATGTCAGTGGTGAATATGCAATGATTAAGGCATCTGCTCAGAGAGGTTGGCTGGATGGTGAAAGAGCAATGATGGAATCCCTATTAAGTATTAAACGGGCAGGAGCCAATATAATCCTGAGTTATTTTGCAAAGGAATTTGCCCATTTAATGCGTAAGTGATGTAAGAATTACCAGTATTTTTTATAAATCGTAACAAGAGTCTACCTTAATTAATTTAAAAAACATTTTCTCTTTATTTTTAAACCATTAATTGCAATGATTACATACTTTTTGATTTTTTAAGTTATTTTTTTAATTAATAATCAACAGGGTTTCTTTATTCTTATGAAAGTTGGTTTAAAAAAACACATAAATAAAAAAAATTTATGTTTATCATAAATTTTTTTTTTGGATTTATTCAGGTTTTTCCTTGTACTTATTCTTCATTTTCATTCTAATTAATGCATATTCTGATTTTATCAATTTATATAAAATTTTTAACAAATAAGATAGTAAAAAACGATATTTTATATTGTCTTTCATTTTTTTAAATCGATTGCGGAAAATATAAAAAAATCAACAGTATAATATTTGGTTATTTTTTCAATTACATATTTTTAATTATGATTGAAAAAACCAAAATAATAAAAGATTATTTATAAAAATATGTTAATTAAATATCTTTTAAATTGAATATAATGAAAAATTTAGGTTTATTTTTTAATAAAAATGTATTTAGATTTAGCGAAAGATTATTTCTTCAAACCTATATAAAATTTTAAAATCAATTTAAAAATCAAGCCTATGCAGTGGATTCAATTGACAATCGCTCAAGTGAGCGATGTGCCTGGTCTATCTGAACTGAGTTCAGATCTTGCCCAAAACGCTTTAACAACAAACAATGTTTGGATGATGTTATGTACCGCTTTGGTATTTATCATGCATTTAGGATTTGCCGGTGTAGAAACAGGATTTGGACAGGCCAAAAACACCGTTAATATTCTGTTTAAAAACACCGTTACTCCCATTTTGGGGATTGTGACTTATGCCATTGGGGGATTCTTTCTAATGTACCCAGGTTTTGAAACTCCTGGGTGGTTTGCATTTGACAGTTCTGGATGGAATATGTTTTGGTTTAATTCTTCAGAAGCTGACATAACAACAGACTATGCGGATGGGGGCTATACTTATTGGACTGATTTTTTATTTCAGGCCATGTTTGCTGCAACAGCAGCCACCATAGTTTCAGGTGCTATAGCTGAGAGGGTAAAATTATGGGCTTACCTCGCATTTACCCTCTTGTTTGTAGGTATTGTATATCCTTTAATCGGTAGTTGGAAATGGGGGGGAGGTGCTTTGGATGCCATGGGCTTTTACGATTTTGCCGGATCTACTTTGGTTCATTCAGTTGGAGGTTGGGGAGCGCTTGCCGGTGTTATTTTGGTAGGCCCAAGAATAGGGAAGTATGTCAACGGTAAAACAGTGGATAAACCTGGGGCCAGTGTGCCTTTGGCTGCCATTGGCGTATTTCTCCTTTGGTTCGGTTGGTTTGGTTTTAACGGCGGGTCAGTGCTCTCCGCGGATCCTGGTCTTGTATCCATTGTATTGGTGATAACCTGTCTTGGTGCTGCTTCTGGTGGCCTCGGTGGTTTTCTCGCTGCTTATTTTGCATTCAAAAGATTGGATCTTGGGATGGTTTTAAATGGTATTCTTGCCGGTTTGGTTGGGATAACAGCAGGAGCGGATGTGTTTACCCCTGGTTCTGCTCTTCTCATAGGATTTATTTCCGGTATATTGGTGGTTTTATCAGCCATTTTCCTTGATAAATTGAAATTGGATGATGTGGTAGGCGCTGTATCCGTTCACCTGACCTGTGGGATCTGGGGAACACTAGCTGTAGGTTTATTCTCAACTAATCCCGAACATTCATTTTTAACCCAATTGACTGGTGTGGCTATTTGTGGGGCCATGGCGTTTTTTTCTGCCTTTACCATTTTCTATGTCCTAAAAGTCTCTGTGGGGATCCGTGTTTCAGAGGAACATGAAAGAAGTGGCTTAGATTCACACGAACATGGAATCCGAGGCTATACCATCGTATTCGATGAATAAGAAAATAATTCTCAAAAAATAAGCAAGAACCCTACCCAAGGAAAAAAACGCGACTCTCTTTCTGATTGGGTTAGGGTTCTCTTCAGCTAAACTATGTTTAACCGATAATCAAAACTAAAATGAAAAATTCTTATGCGCTAATAATATTGCTATTATTACTTATTTCAATACCTGTACTTGCTCAAGAAGAAGAAACAGCAGAAGAAAAAGGTACTTTTTCTCTTTCAGGATCTGCTGATGTTTATTTTCGTAAAAATTTTAATGCCCCTTCCAAAGGGGAATTTGCCCAGGCCCCAGCCACCTCATTTGGAAACCTTCCCGGCTTTTCCCTTGGGATGTTTAATTTGATAAGCAGTTATCAAGGAAAGAATGTTGGAATAGTTGCAGATTTAGTTTTTGGGCCAAGAGGTGAGGATGCCGTGTTCAGATCACCGATGAATACTGGGGGTTTTGGAGGGAGTTCACAGATGATCAACCAATTGTACATTTATTGGACGGTTTCGGATTTGGTGACGATTACTTTTGGAAATTTCAATACTTACCTGGGCTACGAAGTAATTTCTCCAACCGGTAATTTCAATTATTCCACGTCTTATATGTTTTCATATGGTCCCTTCTCCCATACCGGGATCAAAGCTGATTTTACCATTACTGAAAAATTATCTTTTATAGCTTCCCTCATGGACCCCACAGATATGACAGAATTTAATGATTTAGAAAGCTATACCTTAGGGGCACAAATCGGTTACACTTCCTCAAAAGGCAGTACTTACCTCAATTTTCTATATGGAGATCAGGATGGAACCTTTGATTTGGATTATCCTTTGAATATTGGAGAGGTTTCTGCCGGAAAAACCTTTCAGGTTGACCTTACTACCGGATTTGACCTTTCCGAAAAATTATATTTAGGATTTAATACTACCTACAACACGATTTCTCCCGGAGAAGTGGTAAGCCCGACCAATAGCATTGAAGATGTGGATGGAGGGAGTTCTGGATTTTATGGTGCGGCTGCTTACATTCAGTCCCAAATTTCGAAAAAAGTAAAACTTGGTGCACGGGCGGAATATTTTTCTGTGTTCAACAAAGGCGTGGATGGTGCCATAGGTTTGAATGATTCAGGGGATGGTAATGTGTTTGCTTTTACCCTAAGCGGTAATATTAAAGTTGCAAAATATTTGACTGTGATTCCAGAGATCAGAACAGATACCACAAGTGAAGACACTTTCCTTAATTACTCATTGAATCCATCCAAGAACCTATCTTCATTCTTACTGGCCGCAGTATTCTCTTTTTAAATAGGTAATTTTTTTTGTTTTTCCCAAAATTCACCTTCCTTCACCGGGAGGTGGGTTTTGGATTTTTTTTATTTTTCCAGATAAGTAGGTTAGAAAATCAACTGCCTAAAACGGATTTTTTAAATTTATTTGAAAAGAGGGTTTTAAAAACCCCCCAGTTATTGAATATTTATAACAATTTTTCAATATATAATTTTTTATATTGTTAAAACAAACAAATAAAAATCTGTTTTATTTGAAAACCTTTTTCTATTTTCACGTTTATACTATTGATTTCAAAACTCTTCAAATGAATGTATTTATGAAAAAGATAGCGTTGATATTTGTTGCGTTCCTCGTTACTCTTGCATTTACAAACGCACAGGAATCCGGTGATTTGAAAGGTCCTGCAGCTAAAAATTATAAACCTTGGAAACATCAGGCAAAGTCAGAAGCTATGATGGTGAGTGTATCTCCTGACGGAAAAAAGGGTCCTGAATTTAAAAATTCCAAAATCTGGAAGGAGGATTCAGAAATGATGGTAGCGGGAAGTAAATCAAAAGTTAAAAAAACAGGTCCTGAGGCAAAAAACCAGAAACCATGGAAACATAACTGAATTAAAGAAAAAAAATATAAAATAAAGGGGTGCTGATTCAGCATCCTTTTTTTATATTGGGTGTTATTCAATCTAAAAATTTAAAGAGTGTTAGCTTATCCAACCGAAATCACGGATCCTGTCTATATCAAGAAGGAATCCCTTTCCATTTTCCAGCAATTTTTAAAGCATTTTATTAAAGACCCCAGAGATCTTCCCTTTTTACAGCTTATTGTTTCCTTACACCTTACTGTTATTCCCCTTGCGGTTCTGTTGTATTTGCCGGTTTTAGAGGGCTATTGGTGGTGGGCAGTGGCCATTCCATATTTTTACATTTCACAATTTTATTTTAAAGGTTCCTTTGGATTGATGTTGCATTGCCTATGTCATAGAAATATGTGGAAACCAAATTGGCAGTGGGTACAAAAATACATTCTTTGGTTTCTTTCCCCCTTTTTCGGGCATTTGGGAGAATCCTACAATAGTCATCATATCGGGATGCATCATATTGCCGGAAATTTACCAGAGGATTCCAGCAGCACCATGGCTTATCAGCGTGACAGCTTGAAAGATTTTATCAGATATTGGTTGAATTTTATGTTGATGGGCTTTCTTGACACCTACCAATACCTTTTTAGAAGAAAGCTCAAGAAATATTATGTGCCCTTGACCTGGAGTGAGTTTTTGTTTATTCTATTTGCCATTGTCATGTGTTTTGTAAACTTAAAAGCCACAATGGTTATTTTCGTTATACCTTTCTTTTTTGCCAGATTGGTGATGATGCTAGGGAATTGGACCCAACATGCCTTTGTTGATCCAGACCAGCCAGGAGATGAGTTAGCAAGTACACTTATTTGTATCAATACAGTTTACAATCATAAATGCTGGAATGACGGATACCATGCATTTCACCATTTTAAACCCTCTGTACATTATACAGAATATCCTTTGATGCTGGAAAAATATAAGAAACAATTGGCTGAAAAAAGGACATTTATTTTCTCAGGCGTCCATTACCTTCATATTTTTACCTGGCTGATGACAAGAAACTATGAAAAACTTGCTGATCATCTTGTAAATTTAAATGGAACCTTCAAAAGCAAGGAAGACGCAATTGAACTATTAAAAGCTAGGGTGAAAAAGTTTGAAAATCTGGTAAAGGACAAAACTGTTCAGGAAGAGATAATGGTGAATTGAAAAATCCTCCAAGGTGCTTTGTTCCTTGGAGGATATTCGATTTTTTTAGAGTTCTTCTTCTCTTTCCAACATCAATATGGAGTGTTGTGGTACAATAAAGTATTTTTCCCCTTCATAGATTACCTCATAAGAACCGTTTAGTAAGAAAATGGCCAGATCTCCTTCTTTGGCCTGAAGTGGAATATATTTGATATTTTCGTCCCTGTCTTTCCAGGGTTCATCTTCTTCTACCGGAGCAGGGATTGGGTATCCTGGTCCTGTTTTGATGATAAATCCTTGTTGTACTTTTTCCCTTTCCTGTACTCCCGGTGGAAGATAAAGTCCAGAGGAGGTCTTTTCATCTGATTTTCGGAGTTTGATGAGTACCCGATCACCAACGATGATCAGTTTTTTCAACTTATTGTCAGGAGTCAATTTCATAGGTAGTAATTTTGGAGCTTAGAGTAAATGGACCAAGAAACAAGAGCCAAGAATCAAGACCCTCTTGTCTCTTGATTCTTGGTTCTTGTCACTAAAAAAAGAGGCATCCATATCAGATACAGATGCCGTCCTTTGTTGGTTCAGTTCTTTTTATTTTTTGTCTTCGGATACTTCTTCATAATCTACATCAGACACTCCATCTCCGGTACCTGTTGCTCCGGCACCAGCATCAGGACCTGGTTGAGTACCTGTCGTTCCGGCTCCTTGTGTGGCATTGTAAATTTCCTGAGAAGCAGCTTCCCAAGCCTTATTTAAACTTTCCAAGGCAGAATCGATACCTGCGATATTCTGAGTCTGATGGGCAGATTTTAAGGATTCCAAAGCGGAAGAAATATTTGCCTTATTGCCATCTGAAAGTTTATCACCATATTCTTTCAGCTGTTTTTCAGTTTGGAATACCAAACTGTCTGCTTGGTTCAGCTTTTCAATTTTTTCTTTTTCGGCTTTATCAGCAGCAGCATTGGCTTCTGCTTCTCTCTTCATTCTTTCGATATCGTCTTGGGATAAGCCAGAAGAAGCCTCGATCTTGATTTTCTGCTCCTTACCTGTTCCTTTGTCTTTGGCAGAGACATTCAGAATACCATTGGCGTCAATGTCGAATGTTACTTCAATTTGAGGAACTCCCCTAGGTGCAGGTGGGATATCGCTCAACTGGAACCTACCGATTGATCTGTTGTCTTTAGCCAAAGGTCTTTCTCCTTGGAGTACATGGATATCAACCGCTGGCTGATTGTCTGCAGCTGTGGAGAACACTTCTGATTTCTTGGAAGGGATCGTGGTGTTGGCTTCGATCAATTTGGTAAATACGCCCCCCATGGTTTCTATACCCAATGAAAGGGGTGTAACATCAAGCAGCAACACATCTTTCACCTCACCTGTCAGTACACCACCTTGAATAGCGGCACCGATAGCAACTACTTCATCAGGGTTCACTCCTTTGGATGGTTTTTTCCCGAAGAACTTCTCTACTTCTTCCTGGATCTTAGGGATTCTGGTAGATCCACCTACCAAGATAACCTCGTCAATGTCAGAGGCAGTCATTCCGGCATCCTGAAGGGCTTTCTTGCATGGATCCATAGATCTTCTTACCAAATCCTCAGATAGCTGCTCAAATTTGGATCTGCTCAAGGTTCTGACCAAGTGCTTAGGACCGGTTTGGGTAGCAGTGATATAAGGAAGGTTGATTTCAGTAGAAGCTGAACTGGAGAGTTCGATTTTAGCTTTTTCAGCTGCTTCTTTTAATCTTTGAAGAGCCATTGGGTCTTTTCTTAAGTCCATGGATTCTTCCAACATGAACTCATCAGCCAACCAATTGATGATCACTTGGTCAAAGTCATCTCCACCTAGGTGCACATCACCATTGGTAGACTTCACCTCGAATACTCCATCACCTAATTCAAGAATAGAAATATCAAATGTACCACCACCAAGGTCATACACAGCGATTTTCATGTCCTTGTTTTTCTTATCCATGCCATATGCCAAAGCAGCAGCAGTTGGCTCATTGATAATTCTTTTTACTTCCAAACCTGCTATCTGTCCTGCTTCTTTTGTCGCCTGACGTTCAGCATCATTGAAGTATGCAGGAACTGTGATGACAGCTTCTGTAACAGTTTGACCAAGAAAATCTTCAGCAGTACTCTTCATTTTTTGAAGAATCATCGCAGAAAGTTCCTGAGGGGTGTAAGATCTGTCACCAATTTTGACAACCACAGTGTCATTTGGTCCTTGCTCAACTTTGTATGAGGCATGTTTTTTCTCTTCTGATACTTCAGAGAATCTTTTGCCCATAAATCTTTTTACGGAAGAAACGGTATTAGCAGGGTTGGTAATTGCCTGACGCTTGGCAGGGTCACCTACTTTCCTCTCTCCATTACCATTATCCAAGAAAGCCACAATGGATGGCGTAGTTCTTCTGCCTTCCGAGTTTTGGATTACCACTGGCTCATTACCTTCCATTACGGCAACACAGGAGTTCGTAGTACCCAAGTCTATACCTATGATTTTTCCCATAATTGTATATTTTTAATTTCTGTTTTTGATTACTTTTTCGAATACAAATGCTTAGTGACAAGGTATGTGCCAAGTGGATTTTGGCTTATATTTGTGTCAGAATGACAGATTTTATGACAATGGAATGGATTAATTTTATACTATTTGTCATTCATTTCATCCGTTGTCATGAAATTGTTGGACTGGGATTTAGTATCCTTTCATTGTTTTTGGTGTGATAAAAGTTTTTTCTTTCGGAGCAACCAATCCATATCTTTTTGTATCTAATGGATATGAATGTATTTTTTAGAAAAAGGTTTAAAAGTGAGCAAAAAAGATGGTTGATCGCAGCGGTTATATGTGCATTTTCAACTTTGATTTTTTCAAAAAGATTTTCAGTGGATCCTTTGTTATGCCTCATTTTTGATCAATTTGAATTATTGAAAGTTGTAGAAGATGACCCCTTTAGCGAGTTTTTCACTATTTTTAAACCCAATGAATTTAAGGAGGTTTAGTTTAAGAGCGATATGACATTACAAGACATTTACATTTATCCTATCAAATCATTGGGGGGTATTCGGTTGGACAGTGGAGTATTGGAAGAGCGGGGATTTAGACATGACCGTCGTTGGATGTTGGTGGATAAAGAGGGTAATTTTCTTTCCCAGAGAACTTTTCCTGGAATGGCTATGCTTCAAGTCAATCTTTTAGAGGAAGGCCTGATGGTCTTTCATAAGTCAAATCCTGAAAATAAAGTCCAAATCCCAATTGAGCCTCTGAGCGATCAGTTAATTTCTGTGAAGATTTGGGAAGATGAGGTCTTGGGACAAGTTGTAAGCCCTCTGGTTAACCTATGGTTTTCAGAAATCCTAAAACAAGAATGCGTCTTGGTAAAAATGCCGCAATCAACACAAAGGAAAATAAAGCCCAAATATGCGGTTAAAGGCGAATCGGTCAGTTTTGCCGATGGAATGCCATATTTATTAATTGGGCAGAGTTCATTGGATGACCTGAACAAAAGATTGGAAGAGCCCGTTGGGATGGATCGATTCAGGCCCAATTTGGTGTTTGCTGGAGGTAATCCATTTGAGGAAGACCATTGGCAGAAAATTCAAATAGGACATGCGAAATTTAAAATCACAAAACCTTGTGCGAGGTGTGTAATGACCACCGTTAATCAGCAAACAGCCGAGAAAAGTAAAGAACCTTTAAAAACTTTGGCAACTTATCGAACCTTCAGCAATAATGTCATGTTTGGACAAAACATATTGCTTTTAGAAGGGGAGCTAGTTCGTGTTGGGGATAAACTCAATGAAATATAAAAAGGCCAGGTTTCCCCGGCCTTTATTTTTAAAAACTAAAACCAGTTGTTAGCTTAAAAAAGGAATCATTTCCTTCTACAAGGTCAGTCCCAAAAGAAAATCTGGCAAAAGGCCCACCGCTTGGTTTTGAAAACTGTATGTAGGGTCCTAGCCATTGGTAAACATCCGTAGAAGAATCTACAGCTGATCCTCCTGTATTGATCAAATGTTCGAAATGACCTCCCAAAGAAATGAAAGGAGAAACTTTATATCCGAAATTTGCCCAATAATGAAGGTAAGAAAGAGTTGTGCCACCAGTTGGGGCCTCATTCCTTAATGGTGCATAAAACCCGGCATAAATCTGTCCCTCAGTTTTTGATTTATCAAGATTGACTGTCAGGTTAGGTACAACTCCATCCCCAAATCTTCCTGATCCTGCAGTACCGGAAGATAGTAAGTTACCCCCTAAAATACCGATCTGCGGATTGACAGAGACACCGTCTGCAACATCGAAATTCATTCCGACACCAAATTCAGTCCAATTGCCCCATCCGCCACCAGTACCTCCAGACCAAAGAATGCCATAAAAAGTAAAAGCGGATTTATCGCTCAGGCTGTAAGCTCCTTGGAAAAAAGGATAAAATCCAAAAAATTGATCTGAGTTTAGTGAGACATCAAAACTGAATTTGTCATCATCTTGAGCCATGAGGCTGTTCGTGCTTAGCGCTAAAAGCAATATGCCAAGCACTAAACCTCCTTTGAGAAGGTTTGTAAATTTGTTTTTCATAGGTTTAATAGGTTTTAGTGAAAATAGGTTTGTTTTTTAACCAGATTTACATAGATAAATGTAATATACTGATTTTATGGTTGCTAAATTAACCACTATTTTAAATAAAACAATAAAAAATAAATTTTTATGATAAAAAAACAACCAAATTCATTTTAATTGAAAATTCCGCAATGAATTTTGTAATTGCTTAAAAATGAAAAAAGGGCTGTCTAATAAAATAGAACAGCCCTTTAAAGGAAATGGGGTTAAGTTAGTAGTTTTTTACAGTCTGTATAAATACCTTAACCATTTCAGGGTCAATATCAGGATACACTCCATGGCCTAGGTTGGCAATATGCCTGCTACCTTTAAATTGATCCATCATCAATTTGGTTGCTTTTTCGACTTCTTTGGCATTTCCATATAAAGCTGCCGGGTCAAGATTTCCCTGAAGGGTTTTATGTGGACCGATTAATTGTCTGGATTCCTTTATATCCATATTCCAATCCAGCCCTATGGTTTCGCAGTTCAGGGCTGCCATTTCAGTTCTTGCGAAAAATGCCCCTTTTGCAAAAACAGTTTTTGGAACTTCATGGATGGCATCACATATTTGGGAAATGTACCTTAATGAATATTCTCTGTAATGATCAGGCGGTAAAATTCCTGCCCAACTATCAAAAACCTGAATCAAATTAACACCTGCTTCAACTTGGGCTTTAAGGTAATTAATTGTGCTTTTGGTAATCAACTGCAACAGCTGATGGGAAAAATCAGGCTGTGTATAAAGCATGGCCCTGGCTTTGGAAAAAGTTTTACTTCCTGAGCCCTCAATCATGTAGGCGAAGATGGTCCAGGGAGCACCGGCAAATCCAATTAAGGGTACCCGTCCATTTAAAGCTTTCTTAGTAATCTTAATAGCTTCTATTACATAAGATAAGTCATCTTTACCATCTGCAATCCTCAGTTTCTTCAGGTCTGCTTCTGATTTCACTGTTTCTGGAAACCATGGTCCTCTTTTTTCAACCATTTCATAAGGTAACCCCATGGCTTCAGGAATCACCAGGATGTCAGAGAAAATGATGGCTGCATCCACATCCAAAATATCTACCGGTTGAATGGTTACTTCTGCTGCCAATTCGGGCGTTTGTGCCAATTCGATGAATCCACTGACACTATCTCTCACTGCCCTGTATTCAGGTAGAATTCTACCTGCTTGTCTCATCAACCAGACCGGCGTACGTTCCACTTCCTGTCCTTTTGCGGCACGTATCAATAAATCATTTTTCAATTGCATGGGGCAAAGATAAAAGAGGAAGGGGATTATTTAAATCTGGTCAAAAAAAAAGCCTCCGGATTGGAGGCCTTTGAATTCCGTTTTAGTTTTTCGGGCTGATTTTCACAATATCCTTTTCTGTTGCACCTATCAACTTCATTACACCCTCGTAGTCGGTGTAATCTATTCTTCCATTAGCAAAATCTGCTGGAATAACTACAGCCCTAATATATTGATTTCTTGTCCAGGAATTATCCAAAATACTTGGATCAAAAGTGGTTTCCAGGAATACGCTAAAATCAACTCTGGTAAAATCATAATTATAGGTTAGAACCCCTTCTTCAAAGAAAACATTTTGCGGAAGCAATCTCCAAACGCTGTTTCCATTGAAAGTTTCCCATTCGATATATACCAATACCACATCACTGGGTTCAATAGGAACAGTAAAACTGAAATCTACAAAATAATCATTTGCAGGAGTGAAATCAACTGTAGCCTCGAATACTTCCCCTAAGAGTACAAGTCCTGGCTGTCCTTGTGGCCCGGATGGTCCCGGAGGTCCTGGAGGTCCCATAGGCCCTTCACAGGCTTGGAAAAATACGGCAAATCCTAATGCGAGTAATGAAAGTAGTTTCTTCATTTGAAAGAGATTAATTTGTATTAATAAAATATTACGTGAACAGGAGCAATTAAGTTAAATTCCTTTCCAGAATTTTATTTCTAACGAAAATTATACCAAGATTTATGGATTGGTATTGTTTTTTATTCCGATTACCCTAACCAAATCGGAGTCAATGATTTGGTCAATAAATAAATCGGGTTCCTCCATCTGGTTATTTTTTGCAAATTCCCTGATTTCATCCTTGACTTTTTCTGGACCTGGCATCACAAACCTATGTGATTTGATCTCAGCAACAATAGCTGCACTGCCATCAAATTCTAAATAAATCAAATTTTCCTGATTTTTGGTCCATTTGCTTTCTATCCCTACAAAAACCTCCATGGTATCTCTCTTACCGGCCGGTTCCTGGAAATAAATGGTGTGAAGTTTTGCTCCTTTATTTTCCTTAGTTAAATCTTCTATGGTAAGGAATGCATTTTTTAATGATTCATCCATTGGAGTGCCTTGGAAATGTACCCCTGACAGTTCGATTTGTCCCAAATTTTCCTGATTTACTTCTATATCATTAAAACCTCCCATTAAGTAAAATAGAGACAGGCCAAGTGCCAAGGCAAAAACAAGGATAACACCAATGGCTGTTTTTTTCATGGATTAGAAAATATATCTTACCCCAATGGCCCCCTGAAACCTGAAATGGCCAAACCGGTCAAGCAACTCCATAAAAAAGCCAACTTCTGCAAATACACTCATTGGCAGCTCGTCAAAATAATATTCCGCCCCACCAAATGCCTCAGGGCCAAAGTCAATGTTGGTTCTAGATTCTCTGAAAACCGTATTTTGACTTAAAGAGGAATCTGTATATGCATAGTCCACTTGGGCTGTTCTGAGTTGTGCCCCTACTCCAAAATATCCTAAAATATAGCCTTGGTCAATACTTAAGTCATCTGTGATATCTTCATGATAAGCGCCTCTTAAATTAAAGGAAAGGATACTGTTTGTGCTGTGTCCTGCATAAAATGCGTTGGGGCTGGGTCTGTTATTATCAAATGATTTCTGATAATATGAGGCACTGTTAGCTCCTGCTCCCCCGAACATTCCTTCAATTGCTATATGGTCATCAAGAAATTTTTTATAGGTAATTGAAAAAGGTTCTCCCAATCTAATTCCTATACCGTCCTCTTGGGCATTTGACAAGATGGGTAAAAATCCTATAATCAATAAAATATACTTTTTCACGTTTTTTGGTTTAGTTTGTCCTTTGCTTTTAACGGTGCAAAAATAATTGCAGTTGTGAATTTTTCACCATTTGGAGAGATTGTCTTTTGTTCCTTTGTAGAGCAAATTATTTTTTTGAAAGGTTTTGATAACCACTGAGAGCTTCAATGAAGAATCATTTCCAGTCCAAAGATTCCAACTATTGAAGTAAGAAGAATCCATTTATTTTTTCACAATTCGAAACTCAAGGACAAATTTTATGACTAAATAGCCATCGATTTCAGTTGCATTTGGTGAAGTTGGGTATAATAACCTCCTAGTTCCAAAAGGGATTCATGGGTACCTGCTTCTTTGATTTCTCCCTGATGCAGGACTATAATTTTATGGGCTTTTTGAATAGTTGATAACCTATGGGCAATTACTATTGAGGTTCTGCCCTTCATCATTTTTCCGATTGCTTTCTGAATCATTTCTTCGGTTTCAGTATCTACTGAAGAGGTCGCTTCATCCAAAATAATGATTTCAGGATTATAGACCATTGCCCTAACAAAGGATATAAGTTGCCTTTGGCCAACAGACAAGGTTGCCCCTCTTTCCATGACATTATAATCCAGCCCACCTGGCAACCTTTCTATGAATTTTTTAGCACCAACCAATTTGGCGGCCTGCATGACCTGTTCCCGGCTTATGTCAGGATTTCCCAGGGTAATATTATAGTATATCGTATCTGAGAAAAGAAATACATCCTGTAAAACAACACCAATATGTTTTCGTAAAGTGCCCAATTCGAAATCTCTTATTTCTGTCCCGTCCACCTTGATTATTCCTTTATTGATTTCGTAAAACCTGGTAATCAAATTGATAATGGAAGATTTTCCGGCACCTGTAGCTCCTACCAATGCGACAGTTTCACCATGATTTACTTTAAAATTAATATTTTTTAATACCCATTCTTCATCATTATAGGCGAACCAAACATTTTCAAATTCAATATTGCCTTTGATTCTTTCTGGTTTAAAATTCCCTTCATTCGGAATCTGCTCCTCACTTTCCAGTAATTTAAAAATTCTAGAAGAACTTACTACGCCCAACTGTAAGGTGTTGAATCTATCTGCAATCATTCGTATCGGTCTAAAAAACAATTGAAGGTACATGATGAATGATATCAGGACACCTACTTTTAAATTTGCGTCAAAAACACCTGTTGCCCCGTACCAAACCACTAAACCAATTCCAATTGCCTGAATGATTTCCGCTACAGGAAAATATATTGAATAATAAAGGACAGATTTGATATGTGCCTTCCTGTGTTCTTTATTGATTTCTTTGAATTTTTCAAATTCTCTTTTTTCTCTATTGAATATCTGCACGATATTCATACCTGTAATATGCTCCTGAAGAAATGAGTTGAGATTCGAAACGGCATTCCTTACCTCATTGAAAGCCACTTTGATTTTTTCCTTGAAAATGTAGGTTGAAATTATCAGAAGAGGAAGGGTGCACAAACTTACTAGCGTCAACCTCCAGTCAATGTAAAACATAACTGCCAGGATGGTGACCAATTGGAGCAAATCACCAATTATAGCGGCCAATCCTTCACTGAACACATCAGCCAATGTCTCAATATCAGAAATATTTCTGGTGACAAGTCTCCCGATAGGGGTATTGTCAAAGAATTTTAACCTCATTTTAAGTAAATGCCGATAGAGTTTGATTCGGATATCTTTGATTATTACCTGGCCTATCCAACCTGAAAGATAAGTATGGGCAAATTGGACTGCAGCTTGAAGTACCAGCAAAAACACCAAAAGATAAATTATCCGGACCAGACCGGGAGCATCACCTACGGAAACGTAATCATCTATACCTACCTGAATAAAATAAGGTCTTGTAGGGGCAAGTATTGCCAGAGCAATGGTCAAAAAGACCAAAAGATAAAATTGGGTTCTGTAAGGTTGTACAAAACGGTACAATTTTTTCAGAACTTGGGTGTCTATAATCTCACCACTGTTTACATTTTCTTTTTCCAGACTCAAAAGATGATAAGTTTATATAAATATTTCTTCGGGATAGATGATATTGCACAAATAAAGGCCTTGGGCCGGTGCAGCTGCTTTGGCTTTACTTCTGTCCTTGCTTTCAAGGATTTGTTGAAAATCATCTATACTGATGTTATCGGTACCTACTGCAATTAAAGTGCCTACTATAGCCCTGACCATTCCTCTCAAAAACCTATTGGCAGTAATATGGAATAACAATTGAGGGCCTTTTTGTTCCCAAAAGGCTTCATTTATTTTACAAATAAATGTATTTACTTCAGTTTTTACTTTGCTAAAACATTGGAAATCCTCATGCGATAGCAACAATTGGGCTGCATCATTCATTTTTTGAATATCAGGATTTTTAAATAGCAGCCAGGCAGATTCCTGCTCAAATGGATCTTTTCTTAAAGTAATCCTATAGACATAGCTGCGCCATACGGCATCAAATCGGGCATGGGCATCATTTTTTACTCTCCTAATTGTATAAACAGCAATATCTTTTGGAAGTATTCCGTTCAATTTTTTTAGAAAGTCCAAAGGATCCAGATCATCCTTGCTGTCAAAATGCAGGAATTGTTGACTTGCATGTACTCCAGTATCCGTCCGTCCGCTGCCAATTATTCCGGTGGGGGTGTCCAATAAGATGGAAAGTGCATTTTCCAGTTCATGCTGGATGGTATGGGCATTGTTTTGAATCTGCCAACCATGATAGTTGGTCCCTTTGTAGGCAATTTCCAGAAAGTATCTTTTGGTTTCCATTTTTACTTTCACAAAGATAGTATTCACCTTTAAAATCTAATACCCGTTTATACAAACCTTGCGATTGAAAAAATTACCCTGTTTCTTTGTTGAAAATTCAAGTTTATGATACAAAGAATTCAGACAGTTTTTCTGTTTTTGGTGGCAGTGGCCATGAGTTTGGTTTTGGCATTTCCGATTTGGCATCAGGTAAACCCTGACCAAAGCCAAAGAATGACCTTAAGTGCTTTTAGCATGATTACCATGGATATCGCAACTGGAGATGTTATTTCTTCGGAAAGCAAGATTGTAATTGCGATACTTGCAATATTGGCTGCCGGACTTGCTTTTTTCAGCATATTCCAATACAAAAACCGGACAAAGCAAATGTTTATCAATATGATCAACTCTTTGGTCATGGTCACCAATGTGGGGGTAATTGTATGGATTTCCCATAATGCCAATGAGGCATTCAATCCTCAGGTCAATGGGGCATTTGTTCTAGGATTTTGGTCCATTTTGGTAGGATTGGTGATGAATCTTTTGGCCAACAGGTTTATTAGAAAAGATGAAATGCTGGTCCGGTCTGTGGACAGAATTAGATAATTGATGATTGATAACATTTTAGAAAGCCAGCGGTAGAATTGCTGGCTTTTATTTTTTATTTATTAAGTTTAATAAAAAAGAACATGAGAATAGAAACCATTGCCATTCATGCAGGTAATATGATCACAGATTCGAACCGACCTGTTATTCAACCCATCATTACCTCTACCACCTTTGAGCATCATGAAAATTCTCCTATTTATACTAGAGCAAGCAATCCCAACAGACTTGCCTTGGAAAAAGTTTTGACCCAACTGGAATTTGGGAAAGATGCAGCGGCCTTTTCATCGGGCAATGCAGCAGCTATGGCTGTATTTCAGTCTCTGGATCCTCAGAGCCATATCATCGCCCCGGATGATATGTATCATGGAATCAGAAAACAGCTGGTGGAGGTTTTCAAAGGAATTCATGAAGTGAGCTTTGTGGACATGGCGGACATCAACCAGGTGAATGCAAGTATTAAGGAAAATACCAGATTAATCTGGTTAGAAACTCCTTCGAATCCTTTGCTCAAGATTTGCGATATTAGAAACATTGCCAGATTAGCCAAGGGAAAGAATATGATTCTGGCCTGTGATAACACTTTTGCCACTCCGGTATTTCAAAACCCTATCTTATTAGGAGCTGATCTGGTCATGCACAGTACCACAAAATTTCTGGGAGGACACAGTGATATTTTAGGAGGTATTATTATTACTAATGAAAAAAATGCTTTTTGGGAGAGGTTAAGAATGATTCAGCATGTGGGAGGAGCTGTTCCATCCCCCTTTGATTGTTATTTATTGACCAGGAGTATCAAAACACTGCCATATAGGATGAAAGGGCATTTTCAAAATGCAAGTAAGCTGGCAAAATTCTTAACGGATCATCCTTCGATTGAAAAGGTTTATTATCCCGGTTTGCAGAGTCATGAGGGGTATAAAATTGCCTCTTCTCAAATGACAGGGTTTAGCGGAGTTTTATCTGTTACCATCGTAGGTGGTGCTAAAGAAGCAGACCGAGTGATTGACAAATTGAAATATTTTACCAATGCGACAAGTTTAGGAGGAATTGAGAGTTTGATTGAGAGAAGAGCTGCTGTGGAAGGCCCTGATACTTTGACTCCACAGAATTTATTAAGGGTTTCTGTTGGATTGGAAAATATAGAAGATTTGATTGAGGATTTTGACCAGGCCTTGAAGTAAAAGAACAAAGGCTGCCCAAGGCAGCCTTTATAACTTGTTATTTGGGATGAAATTGACTAAAAAGGCTTGGGTGATAAGCAGCTTTTCTGTAATTCAGTTCCACTAAAACAAATAAAGAAATCATTATTCACTTTATGAAATTATTTTATAATTATTTTTTTATTCATTGAATTTTTTCAATAAACGGTTAAACATAATCTTAACCAGCCCAACCTTCTCTGTCCAAACTCCTATACTGAATGGCTTCGGCCAGGTGTTCTACTTTGATATCTTCAGATTGGGAAAGATCAGCAATTGTCCTTGATACTTTAAGGATACGGTCATAAGCTCTTGCTGAAAGGCCTAACCTTTCCATAGCGGTTTTTAGAAGTAATTTTCCCGGTTCATTGATTTTACAGACTTCTTTTACCAGATGGGAAGGCATCATGGCATTACAGTGGATGTCAGTGGAATCCTTAAATCTTTTCACCTGAATTTCCCGGCCTTTGATCACTCTTTCCCTAATGGATTTGCTGGATTCAGATTTTCTTGTAGAGGTCATTTCATCAAATTTTACAGGGGTGACTTCTACATGTAGGTCAATTCTGTCCAATAATGGGCCGCTGACTTTATTCAGATAACGCTGTACAATTCCGGGTCCGCAGACACATTCTTTTTCGGGATGGTTGTAATAGCCGCAAGGGCATGGGTTCATACTAGCGATCAGCATGAAGTTGGCAGGATAATCAACGGATACTTTCGCTCTAGAAATAGTGACTTTTCTCTCTTCCAATGGCTGTCTCATCACTTCTAATACTGTCCTTTTAAATTCCGGTAATTCATCCAAAAACAAAACCCCGTGATGGGATAGGGAGATTTCACCAGGTTGAGGATTTCCTCCTCCCCCGACTAAGGCGACATCCGAAATGGTATGATGAGGACTCCTGAATGGCCTTTTAGCAATCAAAGACGCATTTCTACCTAATTTACCAGCTACGGAATGGATTTTAGTCGTCTCCAAGGCTTCCTGAAGTGTCAGGGGTGGCAATATGGAGGGCAGTCTTTTGGCCAACATGGTTTTTCCTGCTCCAGGAGGACCGATCATGATGACATTGTGTCCCCCGGCAGCAGCGATTTCCATAGCTCTCTTGATGTTTTCCTGTCCCTGCACATCGGCAAAATCAAATTCATAGTTTTCTAGGGAATTGAAAAAAAGATCTCTTGTATCGGTTACCAAAGGCTTAATGTCTATTTCACCATCCAGAAATCCTATAGCCTCTGCCAAGGTTTCTACCCCGATAATGTCCAGACTATTCACTATGGATGCTTCTGAGGCATTTTCTTTTGGAAGGATAAAACCTTTGAACCCCCTTTTTCTAGCTTCAATGGCTATTGGGAGAACTCCTTTTACCGGCCTTAATTTACCATCCAAGGATAGTTCTCCCATGATGACGAATTTTTCCAGTTCAGGAAAATTTACCTGTTCAGAAGCTTTTAATATTCCTAATGCAATCGGAAGATCGTAGGAAGAGCCTTCTTTTCTAATGTCAGCAGGTGCAAGATTGATGACCACCTTTTGTCTGGGCATCCTAAACCCAAAATATTTTAAGGCGGACTCAACCCTTTGTTGACTTTCTTTTACAGCACTGTCAGGAAGGCCGACCATAAAAAAATTCGTCCCCTGACCGACATTGACTTCAATAGTGATGAGCTTGGCATCTACACCGGATACCGCGCTTCCAAAAGTTTTTGCAACCATGATCCAAAATTAAATTGAAACAAAAAAGGAAACCAAAAAAGCGGTTTCCTAATATACTAAATTTTGAATAAATATCCTTACTATTTGATGTTTTGTCTAGGACGGATTACCGAACTGTCTTTTTCCTCCTCCTTTTTCTGGTCAATCTTTTTTTCGATGTTTTTAAGTTTGATTCCTTGTTCATGGTCGTAAAGTTTAGCCTTGAGTTCATTTTTTTCAATCTCCTTTTTTTCAATTTGACTCTTCAGACCACTGATTTCCATTTTATCTGTAGCCATGGAAATAATAAACAAGAAAAAACCGATCAAAAGGAAATTAACGACAAGCGAGGTATTCAGTTCCTCTA
Organism: Shivajiella indica; assembly: GCF_042683085.1. Taxonomy (NCBI): domain Bacteria; kingdom Pseudomonadati; phylum Bacteroidota; class Cytophagia; order Cytophagales; family Cyclobacteriaceae; genus Shivajiella; species Shivajiella indica. Next base: position 102,216 of record NZ_JBHUIV010000004.1, read on the forward strand.
TTCCAATGATTCCTTTGATGCTGTTGAAAGAAAGAAAGATTACCAAACTTACAGCAAAATATAGTAGGACAAGTAAGTGCGTAATTTTATTGAATTGTTTCATATTTCAGGAATAGATTTACTGTTACTAATATACTAAACAGACTGCATTGTGGAAAGATTCCTGTAAAGTCCATCTTCCTCCATTAATTGTTGGTGGGTTCCCCTTTGGACTATTTTCCCCTTTTTGATGACCAATATTTCATCGGCGTGCTGTATCGTACTCAATCTATGTGCGATCACCAATGTCGTTCTGTTGGTCATCAGATTGGTGAGTGCTTCCTGTACCAATTTTTCAGATTGGGAATCCAGGGCCGAAGTAGCTTCATCCAAAATAAGAATAGGAGGATTTTTGAGTACGGCCCTGGCAATGCTAAGACGCTGTCTTTGGCCTCCAGATAGTTTTGAACCCCTTTCCCCAATGGAAGTATGGTAACCATTTTCCATTTGTACGATAAATTCATGCGCATTGGCAATTTTAGCTGCCTCAATAACACTTTCTTCAGAAACCCCTTCAAGTCCGAATGCTATGTTATTGAAAACAGTATCATTGAACAGTATGGACTCCTGGGTCACAATTCCCATTTGGTCTCTTAGGCTATTGATCTCTATTTCTTTGATTAGAGTACCATCTAAAGAAATCTTACCTGCTGAAGGATCATAAAATCTAGGCAATAAATCAGCAATAGTAGATTTTCCGCCACCTGATGGACCAACTAAGGCAATTGTTTTTCCTTTTTCCAAGATAAAATTAATATCCTTTAACACCATTTCTTTTTCATAACTAAAAGAAACATTTTCAAACACAATGGCTTCATTAAATTGGGAAACTCTAACTGGATTTGGTGAATTTTGGATAGCACTTGGGGTATCGACGACTTCAAATATCCTGTCCGCTGAAGCCAGGCCTCGCTGAATACTACTGGTAGCTTTTGAAATTTCCTTAGCCGGATTGAGAACCTGTGTGAAAATTATGATATAGGTAATAAAATCAGAGGCACCCAAATCAGAGGTATTGCTCAAAACCAAGTAGCCCCCATAAACCAAAATTCCAGCTACGACCAATACACCCAAAAATTGGGAGGTGGGGGAAGCCAATTCATTTTTCCTTGCCATGGAAATATTGACATCAGAGTAAAAATCTGTCTCTTTGTCGAATTTGGATCTGACATATTTTTGGGCGCCAAATGCCTTGATGACCCTCATGCCCCCTATTGTTTCATCAAGAATATTAACGATTCTACCCAAGGACTCCTGGCTTTCCACTGCTTTCTTTTTCAACCTTTTGGTAATACCTCCGATGATTGCGCCGGATATTGGGATAATCAATATGGTGAAAAGAGTCAATTTGAAAGACATAAAAAAGAGAACTGCAAAATATAAAAGAATGGTCACCGGTTCTTTAAATACTACCCGTAAAGACTGTACAATGCTATTTTCCACCTCTTGGATGTCATTGGTCATTTTGGACATCAGGTCACCTTTCCGCTCATTGGAAAAATAGCCAATGTGCATTTGGCTAACCTGCTCAAAAATATTCATCCTCATTTTTTTGATAATCTCTGCACGGACCTTTGCCAATACGACGCCCGATAGGTATGTAAATAAATTGGACAGGAATACAGAGGTAACAATTATTATACAGACATAAACCAGAGTACCGAATTTTCCATAGGTTGCAGAAGTCTGTAAAAAATAGTAATTGAAAATATGGAGAAAATAATCAATAGAGAATGAAAAGCTTGGCTTTTGAAGGTATTTATCCAAATCACCTGGCTGAACCTGTTCGAAAATAACATCAAATAGTGGTTTTAATAAAGTAAAATTCAATAAACCAAAAATGATCGCCAAAAGGGTGTAGATAACATAAATGGGAAAATATCTTCTATAAGGTTTTGCAAAAGATAATATCCTGAAATAGGTGTCCATGTAATAGTGCGGAAATTTTTACGCAAGTTACAGAAATAAAAAATGATATGGGGCAGGCAATCTCAATCCAAAGCCCCAAACTCCAAAATTCAAAATTTAATAATAAGAGGTCTGTTGATTTTTTAAAAATTAAAATCATTCCTGACCATATTGACCCGAACGCCAAACTGAGTAAAATTAGTGGATTCGGGTTCGTTCAAATCCTGCGCTGTTCTTCTTCTGAAACTATGGCTTAGATCAAGAAATACATTTTGTTTGACCATGTAGCTCAAATTCAGGTTCGCCATCAATACACGGTTTTCAATACCTTGTCCTATTTTGTTGTTGTAAAGACCAATACCGGTCCCTGGGTTTAGCCTGTTTTTCAATACATCCTTGCCAAAATTGATTTCAGGAGATGGGTCGTCTCCAAAAAACTGATACATTCCTGTAAAGTTTGCAAAAAGTCTAGGGATAGGTTGGTACCTGAGTATTCCAATGAATTCCCTGAAGTTTGCTCCTATGGGATGGGTAAGAGGTGTCCTGTAATTTGAAAAAGCCTGATAAGGGAATTTTTCTTGATAAGTATAGGGTCTAGCTTGGTTGTATTCTAATTGGATATCGAGATTTTTGATTTTAAAAACATCAATGTACTTGTACCCAACCTGTAAACCATATTTGTTTCTGCTCGATTGTTTCCCGTCTATGCCGAAAAATTCATTGAACACAAATTCATCCAGTGCAAATTGTCCATAAAATTGCATCCCTCTTGTAAAATTCCATTTGGCATCCGTACCTAGCATGATTTTATCAGGTGTACCCAATTGATGTTCAACCCATCGGTAGAAAATGATGGGATTAAGGTAATTCCAATTGAATTCATTCATCATTACCGATTCGAATATTCCGATATTGAAGTTTTTACCAATATTGGTCCCTAGCCTGTGATGCGAAAACCATTTTTGAGGATATCTTCCGTCAGTCGGTCTACCTTGTGAATCATAAATCACATCGGCCGTCATTTGAGACCATAAATTGCTGAAAGTAAAGCGCCAGATTTTTACATCAAGTTTCAAAAACATATAAGGGTTGGAAAAGTCAGAAAGAATCATGGATCGGTAACCTTCTCCTATAAAATTCCTGTCGTGCCCTATTTGGGCATTGATATGCCGGGTGATATTAAAACTTACATGTCCCAAAGCTGAAAAATAACCATACCCTTCCTCATTATATCTTTTCCAAAAGCCCTGACCGGGAATTGCCCCGCTATGTTCAATGTTATCCTTCACCCAGGAAGGGAAGATGACTTGAGTTGTAGTCAGATAGGTATAAAATGCTACTTTTCTATCTATACTTCCCCGGAATTCAATTCCTCTGCTATTCATCAATCGGCTATCATAACCCGGTTCAACACCACCTGACAAATTAAGGACTGGGTTAAGATGAAAGTCAAATATGGAGTCCCTATAATAAAAAAGATCTGATGGTTTTTTGTAAATTTCCTTAAGAAAGGGTTTTTTGGAATATTCTGTTTCCTGTGAAACAAATTCCCAATTGTCATTGCTGAGATAACGAAGATTGAACTGGTCAGATGCTGAAGTCATAATCCCGGAAGAATTCAGAGAGTCCAGATAGGCTCCCAATTTATCCCTTCGGTAAGGTTTGTTTGCGGTATGAAACTCGCTATTGTTTTTTCCCTGAAGTATTTCATACCTTTCCACAAGGTGATAATAGTCCCTGTTGAAGGGTACATAGGCGCCTTGTCCAAAAATTTGATTGCCAATAAATATCCATAAGGCAATGATGAAAAAGAGATGTTTTTTCATTTGGTGTAAAACTGTAATATTGTAAAGCTAAAAAAAGTAAAGGAAAATGAAAGGATATTGCAAACTGGTATTTTCCGCATAAAAACCAAACAAAATTTTCCGTGGTCGTTTACTATAATAAGACTAAATGAAAAAATCATGGAAAATATTGTAGAAATTCTAAATATTGAACCCCTGACTCACGATGTGAAGTTGTATAAAGTAAGTAAACCTGCTGGCTATGATTTTGTGCCAGGGCAAGCTACTGAAGTCGCAATTAATCGGGAAGGTTGGAAGGATGAAAAACGCCCATTTACCTTCACCTCATTACCTGGAGATAATCATCTTGAATTTGTGATCAAATCTTATCGTGACCATGATGGGGTAACGAAACAGTTTGATACACTGTCCGCAGGAGATGAGTTGATTATTGATGATCCCTGGGGTGCAATCCAATACAGAGGTAAAGGGGTATTTATAGCAGGAGGCGCGGGAATTACACCATTTATAGCCATATTCAAGTCCCTCCAAGCAAAAGGTGAGGTTAAAGGAAACCGTTTGTTTTTTGCCAACAAAACTGGAAAAGATGTAATTCTTGAAGCCTATTTTCAAGATTTATTGGGTAAGGATTTTATTTCCGCATTGGATCAGGAAGTAAAAGAAGGCCATAAGTATGGACGGATTGACAAAGATTTTCTGAAGAAATACATAAGAGACTTTTCACAGGAGTTTTACATTTGTGGACCTCAACCTATGGTAAAATCGGTCAGTCAAAGTTTGAAGGAACTTGGGGCCAGTCCTGAGGGGATTGTTTTTGAAAAATAATGCAAACTGAACTATTGAAATCCGAAAGCAAAAGGAAGGATAAAGACAATCAACAATGACCAGATAAGGTAAACAGGGATGTACTGGACTATTGATCTGCCCACATCTGACAATTCTTTTTTTCCCAATACGGACTTATAGAGTTTGATGATGACTATCATGATATGGGTCAACATCAAGACATTGGCTCCAAGTACAGCAATTCTGTTTGGCGAAATTCCCCATTCCGAGATGCGGTAGATGATGGCTGATAATGCGATTAGATTTACTACTGTAGTGACTATGGCCAATAAGAGTAGAATCCATATTCCAAATTTATTTTTCTGTCTGTTTGTGCTTTCAGCAACAGAAAAGAAAATCAAGGCCATAACCCCAATCAAAAGAAGGTTAAATAACATTAGAAACTCCCTGTCATTGTAGGGGTCTTTTCCGGAAAAGACAATTGCAGACAAATACACCACAAGCATCACAAGCACCAATGGGCTGAATAGTTTAGCAATGACAGGAGATACCCTATTGACTAGTTGTGGGTTGTTTTGGGTAAGGAAAGTTGCAATAATTGGAACCATGGGCAACCCGAAAATCACCACATAACTAAAATAAAACTTCTGATTTTTCAGCCCAATAAATTCAAATAATCCCAGTGTAATCCCTGTCATCAGTCCGCCTGCAATCAATAAAAGCCCGGACATAACTAACAGATCTCCATTGAATCGCAGAAATTCAAGTCTTTTCTGGAAGTTTTGAAGTTCATGACCGGAAAAGGAAATCCCAAAAAGTCCCCAAAGCAGTATAGGTAAATGAAGACATGCCAAAGTCAGTGTATTGCTTTCAGGATTGTTAGGTAAAAGGTTGATATAAATAAGGAAAACCAAAAGCATTGCTGTTATCCATGCAATTGTTTTGTTAGATAGATTGTTTTTGTGGATAAAATAAGCGGTTAAGGAAGGAAGGACAATAAAGCTGATGTTTCTGGGATAAAAGAATTCTTCATTGATGGTAAAAATATGAGGAATCTTGGCTAGTAAACCTGCGGTTAGGGAAAGGATTGCAACAAATTTCAATTCCTTCCTTGTTCCCCAGAAAATAGTATCAGTTTCATATATAAGTCTTTGATGCCAAAACTCAGCAAGTTTATTGTCTTTGAGTTCTGGATAAATACAGTCAAAGGCCTTTTTGAAGTCAGATTTGTTTTTCCTGTATAAACTTTCCAAATAGACAGGGTCTTCAAAGTGGGTTAAAATTTCTTCTTGCATGTTGTTATTTATTTTCAAATTTCAATTTTTCATCTAAGGATTCCGGACTGATGTTGATCAATTCCAATGGCCGGTAATTGCAAAAGCCATCACTGCGCTTATCCAAAGCGCCAAAAAGTATAAGATTGTGCTGAAAATAATAGCTAAGAGCTTTTTACTCCCTTTTGGAAACCATTGAAAACCCATCATGTAGAAAAATGCTCCAGCTATGGCCCCACCTGTTGGAATAATTATGAGTGGGTAATACATCCAGGATTTGAAATGGTCTTCTTTAGTAAGGATGATGATAAGCAGGAAGGCCAAGGGTAGAAAGGCACCTATGGAGATAGGCAGAATCAGTTTTTTGATTGACAGTGTGTTGTTGGAAGAATAGTTCATAGCATGGTTTATTTTGATTAATTCTGATTGCTTGAAAGTACTTTGTAATTCAAAGTAAATTGATAAATTTTTTTAAGCTTTATTTTCTTTGATCAGCCTTTCAAGGAATTCCAGGTGGGATTGGAATGCCTTTTTCCCCATTGAAGTGGCCATATAAGTTGTTAAAGGTTTTCTTCCCATAAAGGATTTTTCTACCGAAATATATTTCTGGTTTTCTAAATACCTGAGATGAGAAGCCAAATTTCCGTCGGTGACTTCCAATAATTCCTTAAAAGAGTTGAAATCAAATTGCTCATTGACCATTAGAATGGACATAACCCGAAGTCTGATCACATTTTCAAATGCTTTGTCGAAAATCCCTGTCACTTTATTGGTTGTATTTGTAATACATCAAGCTTCCATATAGAATATGTAATAGGCCAAATCCCAATGCCCAGATTATCAGGCCGAATTCCGGGAAAAAGGCTGCGGTAATTCCCAGAATAATTTGGCTATATCCGAGATTTTTGATTTCCTTGAGGGTAAAGTGGGAAGCATTGAACAGACCCAAACCATAAAACACCAACATTGCCGATGCAATGAAGCTAGAAAACCCTTGATGCAAAAGAGCGAAACAAAATAACCCCCCAATAATAACAGGAATAAAAAGAGATTCAATAAATCGTTTTCCAGCGGGTGTGCTCAGATGTCCGGATTTATTGTTACTTTTTCTCCTGCTCAAGATCCAGGCAGTAAAGATGGATAGCGCCAATACCGTAATTGCCGTATAGATCAAGTTGGTCAATACTCTTCCGGATAATTGATGAAGAGAGTTATTCCCAAAAGGTAGATGCGGGAAGTAAAGCCAATAATAAGCTATGAGGGCACCGATTAATGCATAGATTCCAGCCATGACGCCAGCTAGTCCGCTCAAGGAAAGGAAGCGTGTACTGCGCTCCATCATAGTTTTGATCTCTGCTAAATCTTTATTAGGATCTTTCATTTTAAAAGTACTTTGAAAAACAAAGTAATATAAAATAAATGATAACTCGAAAAGGAATTGAAAAAATTTTGCAAATGAATTCTTGGCAGCTAATGAAAGGGTGGTTTGGGAATTGAAAATTTAGGGCCTTGAAATAACGGGTTTAGCATATAATCTTTGTTTTTGGAGTTGGTATTGAATCGAGGTTCAAATTGATCCTACAAATAATTTTCAGGGTTTCTTGGAAAGGTTTCGAAAAAGAAATAACTTTGTGCCTCATTTGTGAAAAGCGGTCAAAGATAAATAGTAATACAATGAAAAAAGAGATTCATCCTAACTACAGAGATGTCGTATTTTACGATACCTCCAGCGAATATAAGTTCATCACCAAGTCCACTATTGAGACGAACGAAACTATTGTTTGGGAAGACGGTAAAGAATATCCGGTTTACAAAATTGAAGTGAGCTCCAATTCACACCCTTTCTACACTGGTAAGAAAATGTTGTTGGATACTGCAGGACGTGTGGAAAAATTCAACAAAAGATACGCAAAGAAATAATTGTCCTGAAAGTTTAACAGGTAAAAGTCTCGCGGGAGTTGTTTTCCGGGAGACTTTTTTATTTTTGTGGCATGGACAATCTGATATTATTTGATGACCCGGCCATCAGGGGTTCTTTATTGCCCTTCACTTTTACCCGACCTGTAGCAGATATACGGGTAGGAATTCTCAAGATTTCTCAAAAATGGGAAAAATATAGCGGATTGACCCCGGGTTTTCTGACTCAGGATTATCTTTCGTCCAAGTTTCCAAAAAAAGAAGGTGCTGCTATTTTGGTTAATGGAGCAGTGTGCCCCTCCCCAATACTCTGGAATAAAATACAAGGATTGAACAAGGGAGAGGCGCTTTATAAGCAGAATATCCTACTTGCCGCTCTTATAGAAGATCCCGCATCATTTCAACCTGAAATCTGCAAGTCCTTCACAAGCATTGATTTTGAGGAAGATCTGACAATCATTCAAAAAAGCTGGCACATTTTCCAATTCAATGGAAAGGAGCTGAAAAATGATTTTAGACTAATTACTGAAGGAAGGGTTTCTCAGCCCAATCCGGATAAACATACTATTATTTACAATGAAGAAGAGATATTCATTGAACCGGGGGCCAAAATAAAAGCTGCCGTTCTCAATGCGGAAGCTGGACCTATTTATATAGGAAAGAATACCGAAATACAGGAAGGCGCCTTAATCCGTGGACCATTTGCTTTATGCGAAGGTTCTACGGTAAATATGGGAGCAAAAATGAGGGGAGATACAACTATTGGTCCATCTTGCAAAGTTGGAGGAGAGATATCAAATTCAGTAATTTTCGGATATAGCAATAAGGGGCACGAGGGTTTCCTTGGTAATGCTGTTCTCGGTGAATGGTGTAACATAGGTGCTGATTCCAATAATTCAAACTTAAAGAATAATTATGCGCAAGTGAAAATATGGGATTACACCAAAGGTGGCTTTTCCAATACGGGTTTGCAGTTTTGTGGCCTGATGATGGGGGATCATTCTAAATGTGGTATCAATACCATGTTTAATACAGGTACAGTAGTTGGGGTTGGGGCCAATATTTTTGGAGACGGCTTTCCAAGAAACTTCATACCCTCTTTTTCCTGGGGAGGAGCTGCCGGTTTCAGCACTTTTCAGGTCAGAAAATTTGAGGAGACAGCCATTGCCGTCATGGCACGTAGAGGAATGGAATATAGTGACCTTGAAAAAGAAATCATTGAAAAGGTTTTTGAATTGACCAGACATTACCGTATTTGGGACAAAGAAGGTTAAGAGTTTATGTTATTTTCTTCCATACCAGGGCATAAAGAAGTCAAAGACAAAATTATCAATGCTGTAAAGACCAACCATCTTGCGCATGCATTGCTGTTTCATGGCCCTGAAGGTTCGCCCAACCTGAAAATGGCATTGGCATTGGCTACTTATCTACACTGCGAAAATCCAGGTGATCAAGATGCCTGTGGGGTTTGTCCTTCCTGTCAAAAGATGGCAAAATTGGTTCATCCTGATATAAACTTTTCTTTTCCTTTGCCAGGTGAAGGGAAAGACAAGGAAGAAGAAGACGAAAAAAAGAAAGTTGATTTTTTGGCATCCTTTAGAAGTTTTGCCCTCAGCACTCCCTATGGTAGTGTTTCAGATTGGATATATCTGAATGACTTTGAAAAGAAACAATTGAATATTTCAAAATCAGCTGCTAGGCAAATCATCAAAACCCTTTCATTAAAATCATTTGAAGGGGGATATAAAATCATGGTAATTTGGTCCCCCGAATTCATGCATATAAATGCAGCTAATGCATTGCTTAAGATTTTGGAGGAACCGGCCGAAAAAACCATTTTCTTATTGGTAACCTCCCATCCGGAGCAACTGCTTACAACCATTCTGTCCAGGACCCAAAAAGTTATGATCAGGGCATTTTCAGATGAAGAAATCATGGATCATCTGGTCAATGAAAAATTTTGTTCCAGGGAAGTTGCTACCCAGATTGCACCCTTGGCAGATGGCAATATGAGGGAAGCCTACAGAATGATAGATCAGGTAGAAGATGAAAATACTGCTTTGATCCGTGATTGGTTTCGAGTCTGTTATTCCATTCAGGTTAATGAAATGATGGCTTTTGTTGAAAATTTTAGCGGAAAAGATAAAGAGGCCCAGAAGTCGCTTTTACTGAGCGCAATCAATGTTATCAGGGAAGTGCTGCTGGATAAAAGTCAGTTGTTCGAACTGATGAGAAGTGCCGAATCTGATAGGGATTTTATCCATAAGCTCGGAGTAAATGTTTTGGATGAGGATAAATTGGCTAAGATTTATGAATTAATCAATAGAGCCAGTTATTACCTTGAAAGGAATGCCAATGCTAAAATATTATTTGCTGACCTTTCTTTTAGCATTGCGAGGATATTGAAACCTCTTCAAACTGCTTCCTAATGAAAAAAATAATAGGGCGAAGAGAGAAGATTTCCCTTCCGGAATGGGGATTAAAAGATATTTCCGGGAAAATTGACACAGGTGCATATACTTCTTCCATTCATTGTGAATATTGGGAAGAAAAACAGGAAGGAGGAGAAAAAGTGCTTTATTATATCGTATTGCCCAAAAACCATCCCAAGTATAACGGAAAAATCATAAGGACACAGAATTATAGCCAAAAAAAGGTCAAGAACTCCTTTGGTCAGGAAGAAGTAAGGTATAAAGTCAATACAAAAGTAATTATGTTTGGGGAGGAGTTTGAAATGGAATTCACTCTTTCGGATAGATCAAAAATGAAGAACCCCATTCTCCTTGGAAGAAAAGTGTTGGGAGGGAAGTTTTTAGTAGATGTCCAGGAAGTTAATTTATCAAAAAAATCAAGAAAATGAGAATAGCGGTTTTATCACGAAACCCCCATTTATATTCTACCAGAAGGCTGGTTGAGGCCATTAGAGATGCTGGTCATGAGTCCTTGGTAGTGGACCATTCGATTTGCGACCTGATCATTGAGCAAGAAGGACCTTCTATCATTTATAAAGGAGAGAAATTGGCAGATGTGGATGCTATTATTCCCAGAATTGGGGCTTCGGTTACTTTTTATGGTACAGCAGTGGTCCGGCAATTTGAATTGATGGGTGTTTTTTCTGCAAATGATTCCCAGGCTATTGTAAGGAGCAGGGATAAACTTAGAAGTTTACAGATTTTATCTAAAGCTGGTTTGGGAATGCCTAAAACAGCATTCACCAACTTTTCAAAAGGTGGTGAAAAAGCACTGATCGAAAGAGTGGGGGGAGCACCTCTGATCATTAAACTGTTGGAAGGCACACAGGGCTTGGGAGTGGTATTGGCGGAAACAAAAAAGGCAGGACAATCTGTAATTGAGGCATTCCATGGCCTTAGGGCGAGGATTATTGTGCAGGAATTCATCAAAGAGGCGAAAGGTGCAGACATCAGGGCGTTTGTAGTAAATGGTAAAGTAGTTGGGGCAATGAAAAGACAAGGAGCAGAGGGTGAATTCCGGTCCAACCTTCATAGGGGAGGAAAAGCGAGCATAATTAAATTAAGTAAAGAAGAAAAATCGGCCGCATTGGGTGCCGCAAATGCTTTGGGATTAGATATTGCAGGTGTTGACATGCTCCAATCCGAAAGAGGCCCTCTAATTTTAGAGGTAAACAGTAGCCCTGGCTTAGAGGGGATAGAAAAAGCAACGCAAATCAATATTGCAGGCGAAATTGTTAGATTTATTGAGGATTCGGTTCAAAAGAGAGCCAATAAAAGAAAGTTGAAAAATGAACAGAGTAATCCGGATAGGCACTAGAGGAAGTAAACTTGCTCTTTGGCAGGCTTATTATGTGGCCGACTTACTGAAAGCCAAAGGACTTGAATCTGAAATTGTAGTAGTGGAAACAAAAGGAGATAAAATCCTAGATGTTTCTATTTCAAAAATTGGCAGTAAAGGAGTTTTTACAGAGGAACTTGAAGAGCAATTGGTCACCGGATCAATTGATATAGCCGTCCACAGCGCCAAAGATATGCAATCCCGTTTGCCTGAAGGCTTTGAATTAATTGCATTCACTGAAAGGGAAAAAGTAAATGATATCATCCTTAGTCATAAACCTGATATAGACTATAAAGATTCTTCCAAAACTTTGGTTTTAGGGACATCTTCCACCCGAAGAATAGCTACGCTAAGACATTTTTATCCGCATGTAAAAACAGTCGAGGTTAGAGGAAATCTTCAGACTAGGATAACCAAAATGGAGACAGGTTTATGTGATGCTTTATTGTTAGCTTATGCAGGTGCGCATAGGATGGGGTATGATGATCTAATCCGTCATGAATTATCCTTGGAAGAGTTTACCCCAGCAGTTGGTCAAGGAAGTGTGGCCATAGAATCCGCAGTAGGGCTGGACGCTAATCTAAAAGCAATAATTGTGGAAGCATGCCATCATTTGGAAACTGGATACAGATTGACAGCTGAAAGGAGTTATTTAAGGGTTTTGGAAGGGGGATGTAGTATACCGGTTTTTGCTCTCGCCGAAATTCTGGAAGGTCAACTGGTCCTTAAGGGAGGGATTGTCAGTCTAGATGGTTCCGAAAGATTAACCCATCAACTCATCGGCAGGCCTGAAGATGCCGGGCAAATCGGGGAAAGGTTAGCGGAATTGATTCTTTCAACTGGGGGGGACAGGATTTTAAATGAAATAAAATCAGAACTTAAAAAATGAAAAAAATGAGGCTAATTACTTTTGTGGTTTTGCTTTTTGTTCTTTTTTCCTGCACAACGGAAAAGGACTACCTTATTAAGATCCAAACGAAGCATGGTGATATGTATGCCGTTTTATTTGACGAAACCCCAATACACAAGAAGAATTTTGTCGATTTGGCAAAAGCTGGCCGGTTTGATTCCACAGAGTTTCATAGGGTAATCCCACATTTCATGATTCAGGGCGGTGATGTTTTTGGGAAAGAAGGATTACCCCAGGATCAGTGGCCAACCATAGCTGCTGAAATTGTTCCGCAATATTTTCACAGTAAAGGAATGATTGCTGCGGCACGCCAAGGGAATAACATCAATCCGGAAAGGAGATCAAGTGGATCCCAATTCTATATCGTACAGGGGAAAGTATATGAAAGAGATGAATTGGTGACCGATATGAAGTTGCTTTCAGAAACATTTTTTAAATATATACAATTGGCAAGTAATGAGGCTTTGAAAAATGAATACAGCAGGCTTTATGAGGAGGAAAAATTTGACTCCTTAAATCATCTAATGCTTCAAGAGAAAACAAATTTGGAGGGGTTTTACAGTATTAATTTGGAAAAACCCCTTACAAAAGAGCAAATAGAAGCTTACACATCCATTGGGGGAACGCCGCATTTGGACGGGGAGTATACCGTGTTTGGTAAAATAATAGATGGTTTGGATGTAATGGAAAAGATTGCCTCAGTACCTACAGGTCCGAGGGACAAACCCTTGGAATCAGTTTTTATGATCCTTAGCGTTGAAGAATTACCAAAGACAAAAATCACCAAAAAATTTGGTTATGAGTACAAATAATACTGTATTTCAATTCTTTATGAATATTATTTTTAAAATAAAAGCATTTTATTTTGCTACTTTCATATAGTTCTGAATTTTGGTTTGTTTCAATACTTAACCAATAATCCAGGTAATCATTTCAATGAGAAAGTTTTGCTCAGGTTAATAGGGATTGTTATGTATTCTTCCAAAAGTTTGACAGATGGAATTGCTATTTTATCAAAACAAATTAAATTAGCCGATTCTTAATCATTAAATTTTCTAAAAAATACACTAATAGAGAAAGTATGGCGATAAGTTCAGAAACCCAAGGCAGAGGCCAATGGGGATCCAGTTTGGGTTTTATTATGGCAGCAGCCGGATCGGCAGTTGGTTTGGGGAATATTTGGAGGTTTCCTTATCTGACAGGGCAAAATGGAGGAGGTGCTTTTGTTTTTGTTTATATCCTCTGTGTAATTTTGATTGGGTTACCCCTTTTACTGAATGAAATTTCTTTAGGGAGGTTGTCCGGGAAAAACCCTATCGGAGCCATCAGGGGCACGGGAGGAAACAAATTTTGGCAACTTGCCGGAATACTTTGTATTCTGGTTTGTTTTTTTGTTTTGAGTTATTATTCTGTGATCGCAGGATGGACTTTGGGTTATATTTTTACAGAGGTCATTAATATTCCTGTTGATTTTGAAGAATTCCAGCAGACACCAAGTTATATCATTCCTCTGACCTTTGCGTTTTTGTTGATGACAATAGGCATAGTATTAGGGGGTGTGTCAGGTGGTATTGAAAAAGCCGCTAAATTTTTGATGCCGTTATTATTGATCATTGTTTTGTTTATCGCTGGGCGAAGCGTCACTTTAGAAGGCGCAGGTGCTGGTATTGAATATTATCTGAATCCGGATTTTTCCAAGATCAACTCCAAAGTTGTACTTCAGGCCTTGGGCCAGGCTTTCTTTTCTATGTCCGTCGGTTGGGGCCTAATGATTACTTTTGGTTCTTATCTTCCAAAAAATGGAAATATCGTTTCCTCTTCCGGTTGGATTGCCGGTATGGATACAGTGGTAGCATTGATGGGAGGTTTGATGGTATTTCCTGCTTTGTTTGCATTACTGCCGGGAAAAGATCCCGCAGCAGGTCCGGCATTGGTATTTGATGTTCTTCCAAAGGTATTTGATGCCATGCCAGGCGGCAACATAATTGGTGGCATGTTTTTCCTATTGTTGATGGTTGCAGCCTTGACTTCCACAATATCCATGTTAGAGGTACCAGTAGCTTTTTTAATTGATGACAAAAAATGGAGTAGAAAAAAAGCGGCTTGGACAGTTGGAATCGCAGCTATGGTCCTGTCTGTACCTTCTGCTTTATCTTCAATAGAGGGTAATTTCTTCAATTCATTGTCTATTTCGTTTTTGGGAAATACAAAAGTCGGTTTTTTTGATATAATGGATTTTACTTTTGGCACTGTCGCAGTTGTAATAATCTGTTTAATGTTAAGTTTGTATACAGGTTGGGCAAAAAAAATCAGTGATTTTGCGGATGAACTCGCTACTGGAGCACCTGAATTCAAAGGTTTTTCAAGAAAAGCATGGATTTTCTTTATCAAATGGGTTTGTCCTGTAGTTATTGCTTTGGTTCTACTAGATCTGTTAGGTGTATTTGGAACCCCTCAGGAAGGTGGATAATCTAAAGTTAAAAGAAATAAAAGCATATTTCCGGAGGCTGTTTCAAAATTGGAGACAGCCTCTTTTTTATTTTAGCTTCTAAAAAATGCATTTTAAATAAAAATTTATGTACCTTAGCATATGGATAATTCATCTATTTATGAAAGTACTTGTGGTTGATGATGATGCGGTAAACAGGCTAATTCTTAAGAAAGTTTTTGAAAAAGAAAATGATACTGTTACGACTGCCAATAATGGATTGGAGGCTATGGATATCCTTACAAAAGAGCCTGATTTTCATGTGGTGATTACTGATATCATGATGCCGTTAATGGACGGAATCCAATTATTGGCTGAAATAAAATTGAATGATAATATCAGCAATATTCCTATCATTGGTTTTACCGCAGGTGACATTGATTATTTCAAGAGATCAAGTGTTATTTCATTTGATAGATTACTTCCAAAACCTATGGATTTTCACGAGTTGTATGATATTGCGAAGAGATTTGGTAGCGGAGCCCTGGAGGTGAATTGATTAATTCGGAAGGACATTGCATTTTTTTTATAATTTGGTTTTGCTTTTATTTTTTCAGAAATTAAAGCCTGTTAAAAAATTTCAGATGAAATACCTCCTAACAAGTGTTTTTAGCTTTTTTTTGATTTTCACGTTGCATGCGCAGGAATTTTCAATTGGTCCAAAGATTGGTATTTCGCAGGGAAATATTTCCGTGAACGGGGAAGGGTTTGAATCAGGCGATGAAAAATTCGGGTATCATCTGGGTGCTTTTGTGAGAATGGGTGGTCACTCTATATTTCTTCAACCTGAGTTTTTATTTTCTCAAACAGGAGGCACGATTATCCAAACCAATGATGCATTAGACACATTCAGCTATGATGCTTCATTTAATAGAATTGATATTCCGGTAATGTTTGGGTTTAAGATTTTGAGAATTTTTAGGCTTCAGGCTGGCCCGATTGCGTCCATTTTATTGGATTATACAATTGAAGATGCCTTGAAAAATGCCGTTGATGTAGACTACAGTTCTTCTACCTTAGGCTATCAAACAGGAATTGGCTTTGATATTGGAAATATTATTCTTGATTTCAAATATGAGAGTTCTTTAAGTAAAATTTCAAAAAGTGTGGTGGGATTTGAGACTGACCAAAGGCAAAACCAGTTAATACTTTCTGCAGGCATTAGATTGTTCTGAAAAATTGAACCAGTACTGGAAGTTTAACCCCAACTTTTTATGTTGATTTCAATATTAACAATTAATTCATTTTAGATGGGGGAAATTACTTGATATCGTTAAATCTTACGCCCGTAATTTTATTCCTTGCAAAGGTTTGGAATTATTTATTTTCTATTTTTTATATTTGTTTATATCAATGACCATAATTATGGGAAAATACCTGAAGTATACCAAGAATTTCTATGTAATGTTTACCTTGTTTTTCATTGTGTGGATGGTTTTAATAGATTCCAATGATATTGTTAGCCAGTTTAAACTTAGGGCAAAAGTCAGGGAGCTTGAAAAACAAAAAGAGTTTTATTTAGAGCGAAAAGAAAAAATAGAAGAGGATCGGCAAGAGCTGATGAGTAATTACGAACTGCTTGAAAAATTTGCCAGAGAGAGGTATCTGATGAAAAAGAAAACAGAAGATCTATATGTTGTGGTTGAGGAATAGTCTTTTTTTTTGTGTCTTTTTTCTTATATTTTTTTCGTCGATCGAGGCTTTTGCCCAAAGAGAAATTGATGAGGAAATGAAGCCTCCCTTAAAGGATAGGTTGTATTTTGGAGGGAATTTTGGGATGTCATTTGGAACCATCACCTTCATTGATGTCTCCCCTCTGGTAGGCGCTATGATTACCAATAAGCTTTCAGGGGGTGTGGGGGCAACTTTTCAATATTTTAATGACAATAGGTATGTGGGTGGAGAATCCAATCTTTATGGAGGAAGGGTTTTTGGAAGATACAATGTTTTCCCAAATTTCTTTGCCCATATGGAATATGAAATGTTGAACTTCGACCTTTACAATTTAGCATCTGAAACTTTTCGACGTGAATGGGTTCCTGGATTATTTGTTGGGGCCGGTTATTTTGCACCTTTCGGAAATAGAGGAGGGGCAAACTTCACCTTTTTGTATAATTTGATGTTTGACAACTTGAGATCTCCCTACAATGAACCATATGTTATCAGGATTGGTTTTGTAATGTAATTTAAAGCCGCCGGACCGCCATGGAATCATTAATTAAAAAACTCAGTAAATCACATAAAGATTGTCCTGAATGCCCTTCACCAAAAGTGGTTCATTCTTTTTTTGAAAGTATTTTGGGATTGTTATTCCCTGATTTTGCAACTGAATTATTGAAAGAAGAGGATCAGATTTCTGAAAAAATAGAGGAACTAAGGCATAAATTGAGTAGGATTCTTATCAGAAATAAACATCTTCATGATGGAGATGGGGCTGAAATAGCCCATTTATTTTTTTTGAAGCTGGAGAATGTATATGACTTACTAATTCAGGATGTACAGGCCATGTATGATGGTGATCCTGCGGCCAAATCTTTGACTGAAATCATCAGATGTTATCCGGGATTTTATGCCGTGGCAGCTTATAGAATTGCCCATCTTTTACATTCTTTAGGTGTAAATTTAATCCCTAGGATGATTACTGAATATGCCCACAGCAAAACAGGAGTGGATATTCATCCAGCTGCAAAGATTGGTGAAAGATTTTGTATTGATCATGGTACAGGAGTAGTAATAGGAGAGACTACAGAGATAGGAAATTGCGTTAAAATATACCAAGGGGTTACATTAGGAGCACTTAGTATTGAAAAAGCAGACGCAGATAAGAAGCGACATCCAACAATTGAGGATTACGTGGTAATTTATGCAGGAGCGACTATTTTGGGAGGTGATACCATTATTGGACATCACTCCATTATAGGTGGGAATGTTTGGTTGACCAAGAGTGTACCCGCAAAAAGTAAAATTTACTATCAGGCAAAAATGTACAATCCGGCTTCCGACGAAACTGATACTTATATTATTAAAAGCGAAGGATGAAATTGATTGAATTGATAGGGAACACCCCTTTGGTAGAACTAAGTACAATTCCTTTTAATCCTCATGTAAAAATTTATTGCAAGCTGGAAGGACAAAATCCTGGGGGGAGTGTTAAAGACAGGGCTGCTTTCAATATGATAAAAAAGGCCCTGGAAAGAGGAGATATAAAACCAGGTGACAAATTGGTGGAAGCCACAAGCGGGAATACAGGAATTGCTCTAGCGATGGTAGCCAATATTTTAGGTCTTAAAATGACCCTGGTGATGCCGGATAATTCCACCCAAGAACGGGTGCTTTCCATGGAAGCATATGGTGCAAAAGTTATCTTGACGCCAGCCGAAAAAACAATTGAATTTTCCAGGGAATTAGCTGAGAGTATGGCTCTAAACGAAGGATATTTTTTACTCAATCAGTTTTCAAATCCTGATAATTATTTGGCCCATTACACCGGTACCGGTCCTGAAATATGGAAGGATACCCATGGGAAAATAACGCATTTTGTTTCTGCCATGGGTACTACAGGAACTATTATGGGAGTTTCCAGATTTTTGAAAGAAAAAAATCCAAATATTCAGATCGTAGGTGCTCAACCTACAGATGGTTCCAATATCCCTGGAATCAGAAGGTGGTCTCCAGAATTCTTGCCAGAAATTTTTGATCCTTCCAGGGTGGATAGAATTATTGATGTCAGCCAAAGTGACGCTACAATGATGACCAGAAGAATGGCAAAAGAAGAAGGTATATTAGCCGGAATGAGCAGTGGAGGATCTTTATTTGCCGCTTTGGAATTGTCCAAAAGTTTAGATTCAGGTATTATTGTTTGTATTACCTGTGATAGGGGCGACAGGTATTTGAGTTCAGACCTGTTTGGTTAAAAAATAACCCTGACATTCTAGCCAGGGTTATTGAATTTAAACTTTATCAGGCTCAGGATGTATCCAAGGACTTCTATATGGTCGACGTAATTTCTCAGTAGCTTCAGTGTCTCCGACAACAATCTTTTGTTTCGGGTCATAAACAAGGGTTCTTCCTAACTCCATGGACATATTCGCCAATATACAAGATGCGGTTGATATATGTCCTTCTTCGATATCAGCAACTGGTAATTTACCTGAATTGATGGATTCTATCAGGTTCAACATTTGTCTTCGGGTTGCCGGGGCTGCATTGAGTTCAATCCTATCTTCTTTAAGGTCTTCTGGATATTCTTCTCTTTCATACAAGCAATCAAATAAAATCTTATCCCCATTTCCATAGGGTATATACTCGGCTTTTAGCGTGCTACCTGCCAGCATGCCTTTTTCTCCAAATATTTTAAATGCCCAAGGGTATTCAGGATCAACTGGATTGCCCCAAGATCTATGTTGCCATACTACATTCAGTTCATCATATTCAAAAATAGCCGTTTGGGTATCAGAAATATTGGATTTTCCCTCTTTCTGTACATATATTCCGCCTGTAGATGTTATTTTTTTTGGCCATCCCAAGCCCAAAAGCCAACGGACTGTATCGAGCATATGTACGCACATATCTCCGGTTATACCGTTACCATATTCCATGAATGTTCTCCACCACCGGATATGGGGAAGGCCATCGTAAGGTCTTAAAGGCGCTGGCCCTGTCCACATTTCATAATCAAAAAAATCAGGAATCTCTTGCAAAAGGGGATTTCCATTTGCCCTCATATGATAGTAGCAACAGATTTCAACATGAGAGATTTTTCCCAGCTTGCCGCTTTGAAGAATTTCTTTTTTTGCGTCCAACAAGTGGGGAGTACTTCTCCTTTGGACTCCAACCTGAACTTTCTTGTTATATTTTCTTGCAGCAGCGACCACGGCTTCGCCTTCTATAACATCAACAGATATTGGTTTCTGGAGATAAACATGTGAACCAGCCTGAATTGCAGCTATAGCTTGCAGGGCATGCCAGTGATCTGGCGTACCTATCACAGTAATGTCCAGTTTATGGTTCTTTATTAAGTCCCGGTAGTCTTTATATAATTTTGGGGTCTTCCCTGATTTTGATCTTTTGGCTACCAATTCCCCTGCTTCTTTCAATAAATTGGCATCCACATCACATAAGGCGACCACATCACAGTTAGCAACTTGCATTAAGCGAAACAAATCACTTTTTCCATACCACCCAGTACCGATCAAAGCAACCTGAAGTGGCTGTTCGTTGTGAATGGGATGCATGCCCATCAGCCCCATACTGGCTAAAGCCAAGGTAGCTGCACTACTGCTTTTCAGGAAATCTCTTCTGTTGAGGTGATTCATAGGTTATTGGGTTAATAGGTGTCAATAATTTTAATTTCTACAATTTACAAAAAAGGGGATTCCCAGCAAAAATGATTTTACCAATGGTCCGATTTGAGGGATTTTCCAAATTAACCTTAAACCAAATGAAAATTGAATTGGAATTTATTTCCTTTTTTTCTGAAGTGAATTCCTTCAGACACAGACTTGGTCAACACCAAATCCAAATAATTCCTGAATTGAATTCCCCAGAAGTGATGAAATAATTGATGTGAGGGAAGAATGTTAATTGAACTTTACTCCAAATTTTTCTCCCAAGGAGGTTAAATCCTCTACAACAGGTTTTAATAAAGGGATGCCGTTGATTTTCCTTTCTTTTTCCAATTCTCTTTCAGGGTCTCCTGGGATCAGTACTTTTTCATTTCCAGGAGTGGTAGCTGCATTCCGGAATCTTGATATCCAATTATCCATATGGGCTTTAAACTCCTCAGCGGGACGGAAGGCATCCACCCGCATGGCGCCGAAGAAATGACCTATTCCCTCCCCTACAGGATTTGGGTCAGGGTCCAGGAATGCTACAAATGGAGGTACCCATGGGCCATAATTGGCACCGGACAATACTGCTGAAAAAATATCTACAATGGCTCCTAAAGCATAACCTTTATGTGAACCATGCTCCCGGTCCCCGCCTAAAGGCAATAAAGCCCCACCTTTTTTTACACCGTTTGAATCAGTAGTTTGATTTCCTTCTTTATCCTGCACCCATCCAAGTGGAGCATCTAAGTTTTTTCTTTGTAATATTTCCAATTTTCCATTTGCTGCCGTCGTTGTTGCCATATCCGCAACAAATGGTGGCTGTTTATCCGCAGGGATTGCAACGGAAATAGGGTTGGTGCCTAAAAGTCTTTCTTTTGAAAATGTCGGGCTGACCAAAGGGCTGGCATTGGTTAAAGAAATTCCAATCATATCGTGTTCCAAAGCCATCATAGCGTGATAACCTGCAATTCCATAATGATTGGAATGCTTGACAGAAACCCAGCCTGTTCCTGCATTTTTTGCTTTTTCAATGGCAACTTGCATAGCATATGGTGCTACCACTAAGCCTAGGCCCCCATCACCGTCCACTACTGCTGTGCTGGGTGTCTCGTGAATAATTCTAATATTCGGTTTTGGGTTGATTCGTCCCTTTTCCCATAAACGGATATAACCTGATAACCTTGCCACCCCATGGGAATCAACCCCACGCAGGTCTGCAGCTAATAAAACCTCTGTTGCCAAGAAAGCTTCTTTTTCAGAGCATCCAATTTTTTGCAAGATTTTATTGGTAAAATCGAATAATTGGGAATAAGAAAACGTCATGCTATTTTATGACTTGATTGGAAAAGAAATATCTTTTATCTGCTTTCTGCAGCTGCTAGAGAATGTTTGCCCATCAATTGGGCTATAGCCCCTTCCTTGAGGGCAAAGCTTGAACAAATTAATAAGTCAACCGGCAAAAGCTGAAGGATATATTCAATTAAGCAAGAAGCAACTACAATCATATCTACCCTCATTGGAATCATTCCGGGTATTTTCAACCTTTGCTCCTTATTCATGGTCAACAATTTTTGAGCAATTATTTCAAATTCATTTCTTGGTAATTGAAACACCTGTTGATCTTTCAATTTTACCTGATGTAGCGAAGCATAATAAATGTCAGTCAGGGTGTCAAATGTACCTGAAGCTCCCACAAGCCCAACAGGTTTGTACACTTTAATAGCTTCTTCCAATTCAGCCAGCTTTTCTGCTAAATAGGCAGTGAGATTATTCACCTCTTCTTTTAAAATAGGATCGTGGTAATGAAAAAGGTCCAACATTCTTTGTCCCCCAATTTCAAAACTTTTTCTCCATAAGGCTTCATGTTGGTTACCAATGATAAACTCTACCGAACCACCTCCAATATCCATCATAAGATCAGTTCTGTTTTGAAGAGATCCACTAAACCTGATCCCTTCATAAATCATTTGGGCTTCTTCTACACCACCAATCACATTCACATTAATCTGGAATTTTTCTTTGATTTCTTCCACGAATTCAGGCCCATTATCGGCATTCCTTACAGCACTGGTAGCAAACGCGAAGACATTTGTAATTCCCTCCCCCTCAATTAAGTTTTTAAAATGTTGTAAAGTATGAAAAGCCCTTTTTTTGGCCTCTGGGTGTATGGTGTTAAAGCTAATACCCCCCTGACCTATTTTCACAGGGATTTTTTCTTTGTATAAAGTTTCAAATCTTTGATCATATAATTCAACCAATAGCAGATGAAAAGTATTGGTACCCATATCAATGATTGCTGCCTTATTCGGAATCATGCCGACCTTAATTTTTGATTGTGCGAATATAGAAAGTTTATTGTAAATGCATGATAATCTCCACTTTTATATCTGATGGATTGATTTTTCTTTGATCTTCTGAAAATTTACTTTCCAGCTAGTCGGCACCTCCTTATATTTGGAAAAACCAAAAAACTTTAGGGATATGAAAAGCAATATCAAAGGGATCTACACCCTCCCAAGTAATAAGGAGAAAATCGAACTTTTGAAGAAAAAGAATGCTGAATCGCTTCTGGGTGGGGGTGAGAATAGGATAGCTGCTCAACACAAAAAAGGTAAACTTACTGCCAGGGAAAGGATTCATCTTCTGATAGATGAAGGGACTTTCCAGGAAATTGACAAATTTGTCATGCACAGGGCAAAAGATTTCGGTTTGGACAAGGAATATTACCTTGGGGATGGAGTGGTGACAGGATATGGGGAAATCAATGGAAGGTTGGTTTATGTATACTCGCAGGATTTTACTGTTTTTGGAGGGTCACTATCTGAAACCCATGCAGAGAAGATTTGCAAAATTATGGACATGGCAATGAAAAATGGTGCTCCCGTCATTGGTTTAAATGATTCTGGTGGTGCCAGAATTCAGGAGGGAGTAGTCTCACTCGGGGGATATGCTGATATTTTTTATAGAAATACCCTCGCTTCGGGTGTGGTTCCCCAAATTTCAGCCATTATGGGGCCATGCGCAGGGGGCGCGGTTTATTCGCCGGCCATAACCGATTTTATTTTAATGGTGGAGAATACTTCTTATATGTTTGTGACTGGGCCAAATGTGGTAAAAACAGTAACCCAGGAAAATGTGACCGCTGAAGAACTTGGAGGGGCAAGTACCCATAGTACCAAGAGTGGGGTTACCCATTTTGCTTGTGCCAATGAGCTGGAATGCATCAATCATATCAAAAAATTACTTACCTATATTCCCCAAAACTGTGAAGATGAGGCTCCGGTATATGCTTATGAAATGAAGGAAAATGAGTCGAGGGAAGTACTTGATAACATTGTGCCTGACAATCCCAACCATCCTTATGATATGAGGGAAGTTATTGAAGGGATCGTTGACGAATCCTCTTTTATGGAGGTCCATAAAAACTATGCTGATAATATCGTAGTGGGTTTTGCCCGTATAGCTGGAAGAAGTATTGGAATTGTGGGGAATCAGCCACAATCCCTGGCCGGAGTTTTGGATAATCATGCCTCTATCAAAGCTGCCAGATTTGTAAGGTTTTGCGATTCATTCAATGTGCCACTTTTAGTATTGGTGGATGTACCTGGATTCTTACCGGGAACCGATCAGGAGTGGAACGGGATTATCACCAATGGAGCGAAATTACTTTATGCATTTTCCGAGGCGACTGTTCCTAGAATAACGGTTATTACCAGAAAAGCTTATGGAGGAGCTTATGATGTCATGAATTCCAAACATATTGGGGCCGATTTGAATTTTGCCTGGCCGACAGCAGAGATTGCAGTGATGGGAGCAAAAGGAGCTGCCGAAATTATCTTTAAAAGAGAAATTGCAGAAGCAGATGATCAGGAAGCCAAGCTTCAGGAAAAAATCGACGAGTACACCTCAAAATTTGCCAATCCATACAGGGCCGCGCACCGAGGTTTCATAGACGAGGTAATTATGCCTTCAGAAACCAGGGAAAAATTGATAAGGGCCTACAAAATGCTGGAAAATAAGGTGGATAAGCTGCCAAGGAAAAAGCATGGAAACATTCCATTGTAAAATTCAAATTCCAAATTTCAAATTTCAACAACACTATGTCACAAACAACCGATTTTCTTTATAAATATATTAATAATGCATCACCTACAGGTTTTGAGGCTTCAGGACAGCAAATTTGGTTGGACTACATAAAACCATTTGTAGATACCTACTTTACCGATCATTATGGTACAGTTGTAGGAGTAATCAACCCTGAGCATCCATTCAAAGTTGTCATTGAAGCCCATGCGGATGAAATTTCCTGGTTTGTAAATTACATCAATGCTGATGGATATATATATGTGAGGCGCAATGGTGGTTCAGATCATATGATAGCCCCTTCCATGAGGGTAAATATCCATACTGATAAAGGGATTGTTCCGGGAGTTTTTGGATGGCCTGCCATTCATGTTAGAAAGGAAGGCAAAGAGGAATCTCCAACTTTGGACAATATTTTTATAGATGTAGGAGCCAGGTCCAAAGAAGAAGTTGAAAATTTGGGTATCCATGTAGGTTGTGTCATTACTTTCAAAGATGAATTACAGGAATTGAACGCAAAGTTTTATTCTGGAAGGGCACTGGATAATCGAATCGGTGGCTATATGATTGCTCAGGTAGCCAAAAAAATCAAAGAGTCAGGGATTAAACTTCCTTTTTCCTTATATGTTGTGAATGCTGTTCAAGAAGAAATTGGCTTAAGGGGAGCGGAAATGATTGCTGCCAGGATCAGACCCAATGTGGCTATCATAACAGATGTATGCCATGATACTACTGCTCCTCTTTACAGCAAAATCAGCAGTGGGGAACAGGTGGCAGGAAAAGGCCCAGTGCTCACATATGGGGCAGCAGTTCACAAAAAGTTGTTGGACTTGATCATTGGGACGGCCAAAAAGAATGACATTCCCTTCCAAAGAGCTGCTGCATCAAGAAGTACTGGGACCGATACTGATGCATTTGCCTATTCCAATGAAGGTGTACCCTCTGCTTTGATCTCTTTACCGCTGAAATATATGCATACTACTGTTGAGACAGCCAGTAAAGAGGATATCGAACATGTGATAGAATTGATCTATAGGTTCCTGCTGGAGCTTGATCCCGGTTATGATTTCAGGTATGTGGTTTAATTTTGATTTGTAAAAGTTAATAAGTCTGGTAGTACATGATATTCATTTTTCAATTCTGAATGTGATCTTGAACTTTATGCCGTTTATAAAATTATAAAGCATCTAAACCGACTTTTGCAAAAAATTTAATTAACTTTTGAACTCGAAAATTATTAATAATACCCAATATCCATGAAGCAACAAAGAAGAAATTTCTTAAAGAAATTAGGGGCAACGGGAGCTGTGGCCGCATTAAGTCCTTTGGCATTCAGCCAAGAATCCACAGCAAAGCAATTTCTGGAAAGGGAGGGGTTAATAAGTTCCCAAAATGAGTCTGCCATCCGGTTGGCTTTGATCGGAGCGGGCATTATGGGTATTGAAGACACCAATACAGCTTTAAAGCATTCCAATGTAGAATTGGTGGCAGTATGTGATTTATACAAAGGAAGACTGGACGCAGCCAAACAGAGGTGGGGCAATCATTTATTTGTAACCCAGGATCATCATGAATTACTCAAGAGAAGCGATGTTGATGCGGTTATCATCGCAACTTCCGACCACTGGCATAAACAGATCAGTATTGATGCCATGAATGCAGGAAAGCATGTCTATTGTGAAAAACCAATGGTTCATTCTGTAAAAGAAGGAATGGATGTCATCAATGCCTGGAAAAAGTCCGGCAAAGTTATGGTAGTCGGTAGCCAAGGTGTTTCTTCTTTGGGTAATGAGAAAGCCAAAGAGTTACTTGCCTCTGGAGCAATAGGTGATCTTGTATATGCAGAAGGATTTTGGGCAAGGATGTCGCCTGAAGGAGCTTGGCAATATGCTATTCCAAAAGATGGAAATGAGCAGACAGTAGATTGGAAACGATATACATCGAATACCAAAAGCCGTGATTGGGATCCCCTAAGGTTTTTCAGGTGGAGAAATTACCTAGATTATGGAACAGGAATGTCAGGTGACTTGTTTGTACACCTTTTTTCGAGTTTACATTTTATCACCAATTCCTATGGACCAAACAAAATATCCGCAATGGGAGGATTGAGGTATTGGAAAGATGGAAGGGAAGTGCCTGATGTTTTATTGGGAACTTTTGATTATCCGGAAACAAAGGAACATTCTGGGTTTAACCTTTCATTGAGGTGTAATTTCGTGGATGGAACCAGTGGTACCACTTATTTAAGAATTGTGGGGACAAAAGGTTCTATGGATGTGAAATGGGAAGAAGTTGTGGTGAAGATGAACCAGACCGTGACCTCTGATGATCCGTTTTTACAGGAACAGGCAAGATTAAGAGGTGAGCCTGAGACAAGAGCCACTATTTTACCTCCAAAAGAATTGGTCTATACCGCCCAAAGAAATTGGAAAGGGGCTCATTATGATCATTTTGGAAACTGGTTTACTGCCATCAGGACAGGTGGTACAGTCGCGGAGGATCCTGTATTTGGATTCCGTGCAGCTGCTCCGGCTTTATTATGTAACGATAGTTATTTTCAGAATAAATTAATTCAATGGGATCCTATAAATATGAAATTGATATGAGTATGAAAAATAGATTAGGATTATTATTGGCCTTATTTGTTATTTTCTATTCCTGTGCACCTGAAAAAAAAGAAGAAGTCGAGGAGGTGGAATCAGAAGTGGAGGTTGTGGCAGATAATACCTTGACAGAAGATGAAAAATCCCTAGGTTGGATGCTTTTATTTGATGGTGAAAACACGGATGGTTGGAGGTCTTTCAATGGAGAGGCTTTTCCTGATGGATGGACGGTAGAGGACGGTTCCCTAAAAGCACTGGGAACGGGAGGGGACATAGGGGGTGACATTGTATTTGCCCCAATGGACTTTGAACAATTTGAGTTGGAGTTTACCTGGAAAATAGCCCCTGGGGGAAACAGCGGTGTATTTTACCATGTGGTCGAAGATCCAAAATATAAAGCTCCATATGAAACAGGTCCTGAATATCAAGTAATTGATCAATTGGGATTTGAGCATCCCCTTGAAGACTGGCAGTCAATTGCTTCTGATTATGCCATGTATCCCGCGGATGTAGAAGGTGTAGTAAAACCTTCTGGAGAATGGAATATTTCTAAAATAATTTTCACCAATGAGTCTGCCAGTTATTGGCTCAATGGCAAAAAAACCCTGGAATTTGTCCCTTACTCTGAAGATTGGCTACAAAGGAGGAATAGTGGTAAATGGGATGCATTCCCAGATTATGCAATTTCAAAAACCGGATTGATTTCACTTCAGGACCATGGAAGTGAGGCTTGGTTCAAAAACATTAAAATTAGACCATTATGAAAAAAATAATCAGTACAGTATTTGCTATTTCAGTAATAGCTATAGTTTTTTCCTTCCAAGGGAAAAAAGAAATTTCTTTGTTTAACGGAAAAAATCTTAACGGTTGGGTAGTTTATGGAACTGAGAAATGGTATGTGGAAGACGGCTTGTTAATTTCTGAAAGTGGTCCTGATAAAGGCTATGGTTATTTAGGGACGAAGAAAAATTACAAAGATTTCGAGGTGAATATGGAATTTAAGCAGGAAGCGGATGGTAACAGCGGTGTATTCATCAGATCAACTGTTGATGGGACTAAAGTTTCAGGTTGGCAGGTGGAAGTTGCTCCTCCTGGTCATGATACCGGTGGAATTTATGAATCCTATGGTAGGGGCTGGCTGATCAAACCGGACAAGGAAAAGGACAGTGCCTTGAAATACGGTGATTGGAACCATATGAAGATCGTGGTAAAAGGGGACAGGGTTGTTTCTTATTTGAACGGGGTTGAAATGGTGGACTATTCTGACGGGAAAATAGGAAAAGGAGAAGGGGGAATTTTACTTCAGATCCATGATGGAGGAGGTATCAAGGTGTATTGGAGAAACATTACTTTGAAACCTTTATAATATATTTGTATAGTCTCTTTTAAAAAATCCTGCTTTGGTTTTTATCAAAGTAGGATTTTTTTTGAGATTGAGCATCAGTGACTTTTGTCATATTTTAAAAAATCTTTTTTGGAGTATTTTGGTAATTCAAAAAAGCTTCTCACATTTGCAATCCCAAACGGGGAAAATAGCAAAACTGAAGTGCTTGGCAAAAAAATAATTTTAAACTTTTTATTGTCAAAGGCAAAAAAGTAATTACCTTTGCAGTCCTGTTCGGAATGATCGGGAAAAAAGATCGGCCATATGGGCCGACGGTTCTGCCTTGAGAGGCGGAAAAAGTTCATTGAAGTGCTGGATACGAAACGACACAATTAAGAAAGA
>NZ_JBHUIV010000005.1:0-114267 GCF_042683085.1 Shivajiella indica
TCTTTCTTAATTGTGTCGTTTCGTATCCAGCACTTCAATGAACTTTTTCCGCCTCTCAAGGCAGAACCGTCGGCCCATATGGCCGATCTTTTTTCCCGATCATTCCGAACAGGACTGCAAAGGTAAATCAAAATTTTATTTTTCCAAAACCTAAAAATTAAATTATTATTTTTCTTTTAGGCTTTGTTAAATTAAATATTGAATAAATATTGGGTGAGTTTATTCAGTGTCCCGTCGTTTGGGTTTGCAAAGGTGCAACACTTTTTTGAATTACAAAAGCACTATGGAAAATATTTTCCTTTTTGGAAGAATATGACTGATAATCAGATAAAAAAATAAACAACAACTTCTCCATCATCAATATTTAAATGTAGGCAACCTTTTCTTTCTGCCTTTATCAATCAGTTGCTCCACAAAAGAATAACGAAAAGAAATCTCATGTGCCCCACCTGAATTCCTCCAGCCCAAATCCGAAAGGGTAAAGTCATAACTGTAACCTAAATCAACCCCATTCTGCAAAGAAAACCCCAACATAACTATTAAAGCTTCATTATTTGGAAGCCCTATCCTGGTAGGTAAGCCTCTATACCACAACCCTAATACAATTGGTTCAAAATAAAGTTCAGTTCCAATATCCAATTGATCATATAAACCTTGTCGCTTGTAATTGAATGCAAAAGACAAAGTTCTTTCCTGTCTGGTATTATTGAAGTAATCGTTGATAAAACCAGGTTCTAAATCAAACTTGATTCCACCATGCGCAGAATATTTCAAAGGAAGAAAGTCCTCTTCTGCTTCCAAGTAGGAAATATTGGGTTGGGTCAGGTGATGAAGTGAGGATCCCAACCAAATTTTATTATTATAAAAAAGCAATCCGGTATGCAGGTCGGGAAAACTCCTTTGCCTATCATCAGGTAATCCCGGACCTGGTCCAGGCAAAACCATTCCTCTATTAATATCCAATTGGGTACTTAAGACTACATCATCAAAGGCTGCGGAACGGGTCACATAACTTCCCTGAATCCCCATGTGCAGGAAACTGTTCTCCCCAAATTGAACCCTATAGGAATAAGCCAAACCTATTTCATAATTGGATAAATTGGTAAGGCTTTGCATGTTTCCATTGAAAATCAGTCCAATTCCTGAATTTTTATCTTTAATAAAATGATCAAAATAGGCCGAATAAGCAATAAAAGTCTGATCCAGAGACGGCCATTGATTCCTGAAATTAACCCCTACCCTTGTCAGCTCTGAACTTCCCGCAAATGCCGGATTCAAATACAAGGGTGCGGCATAAAATTGGGAAAATTGAATGTCCTGTCCTTGAACCTGCCAAATGGGGAAAATTGTAAGCAATATAAAAATCCAATTTCTCATCTTATCAAAGAAAATGTCCCACTTTCTTCAATGAACTCGCCATCGATAGAAACCATATTCACCCTATACACATAATTCCCGGCAGGAGCCAATTCCCCGTTGATCCTACCGTCCCACCCATCAGTATCCAAGACATCTGTGCGGAAAAGCATATTTCCCCAGAGGTTAAAAATCAATAGCTCCATATTTACAATACCTTTTGTTTTAGGTCTGAAAAATTGATTTTCTTCCATAGTGGGAGTAAACCCGGTCGGAAACATGACCCTGTAAGATAATGTCAAAGGAACTTCCATTTCAAAGGACTTCTCACAGCCCAATTCATTAGTGACCGTAAGTTTTACCTTAAAGTTCCCCTTCTTTCCAAATACATGGACAGGTGAACTCAAGGTACTTGTATTTCCATCATCAAATTCCCACAACCATGAAACCACGCCCCCGGTTGATAAATCATTAAACCTTATTGGATCATCAATAAATATACCCCCTTCTTCTTCTGTCTTGATGCCGGTTCCATCAGCCTCATAATCAAACCTGGCAACTAAAACCTCTGTAACAATCTTCACTTCAAAGGCCACGGGCTCTGACCAACAGGATAAATCCTTATGTTTAATTCTTAAAAAGTAAGTCCCAGAAATATTCACTGATGCCATTTCTTCATTTTCCAGAAATAAGCCCAAAGGAGTTTCTAATTGATAATCATAAAGCTCAAGATCATAATTAGTTATATAATCCCTAATATCCAATGTCATTCCAACCCTACAACCTACTACAGGAGAATCAATCTCAAGGGAAGGAAAAGACGGAATGATAATTTCAAAAAGATTTGATTTTGCCGGACAGTTTTTGGAATTGTAAGCAATCACTTGGTAAACGCCAGCTTCAGATGCCAACCATTCCCCTGTATTGGACCCTGGAATCAGTTCATCGTTTTTATACCATTCAAAAGAGAAGTAGGCTTCATCGCCGATTGCCTTTAACAAAATCCCTTCCCCTTCACATCTCCTAGCTTGATCAATTTCCGGATCAAAGCCTTCCGCTACCAAACTCACTGGATCAGGAGATTCCTGGATCAACAAGCTAATATATTTCCCTTTGGAAGTTTTGCCATAATTATCCGTTACTGTATAATATACCTTGACTGTATCATCAATATATTCCGGATTTGGAAAAAAAGTGAATTTACCACCTTGGTCCGCAGCCCTAAAAACCCCTTGGGGAAGCTCCAAAACCCTGTTTTCAGGTCTGCATTTTGCTCTGGAACACACATCTGCATCTTCTGCTTCAATTTCTTCCAAAGAAGCGTAAAACTGCAGACAAGCTATTTGGGAGTTTTCGTTAAACAATTCCACTTCGTTTGAAGTGATCTCAAAAGTGTTTTCCTGACTGGCGCAAGATGCCTTGTCGTCAATGTTTTTTGCCAATGGTTCTTCCAGTCCGTCTAAATCATACACTTCCACGATGAGGTCATCGATTTCGTGAATATTGGTCAAGCCGCCGGTAGATCCCGCGAAGCCGACTTTTAGGTTTTGGGGAGCTATAAAATAATAAGGTCGATCAAAAATCGTCAGCATTTTCGGCTGACCTGGAACAGTGGTTACCATCATCCTTACTGTTAAAAAAAAACCACCCTCTTCAGGATTAGGCTGCAATTCAATAAATACTTTTCTATAGCCCGGAGTATTGGGATCTTTAACTCTGTTTGCATTAAACCCTCCTGAACTTATGGGAAATTGATCATCTGGCCGCATGCCATCATTCCCAGTCTGCATTGTTCTTCTCCCTACAACAAAAGGATACCCAATCAAACCATTCCCTGGCCCCCGAACCACTACCGCATTAGGCACTAAATCCGTCCCTACTCCAAAAAAACCTCCGCTTTTTCCTTCTGCAGAATTTCCGAAATTACCAAATTCATCAAAACCAACTCCTAGATATGCCCTGGAAAGCCCTGCTTCATTGTTCCTTTGCGCATAACCCAAAGAACCTCCAAATCCACCCGGTGAAAACACAGGAGTCTCCGCATCAAATAAAAAAAAGGACAGGCCATCGGCTCCACTTCCCCCATAGCTGTAATATTCAAAAGAAGCTTTTAATCCATAAGTTGATGAAAAAGGAATATCAATATAAATGAATCCATTTTGATCAACTACAGCATCGGTAAGCCGGATCACACCATCGGTCAACCTGGCGCTTCCTCCAAATATTGTGTTATCCTGGACTGTTCCACCTTCAAATGATTCACAGTAAGGGAATCCCAATTGCGCTTTGGAAACATTTGGTAAAAAAGAATAAACAAGTGCCAAAAAAGTAACACTAAAAATTAATCTTAAACTAAAAGTATTTCCCATTGCTTTCATTGAAGAAACCGTAAACCCGATTTTTTGAAATTACAGATTATCCCCAAAAATAAAAAGCTTCCCGGAATGGGAAGCCTTTTATTGTTTATTTCATTATCGTCTGTGTCCTGTCCGGTCCAACTGAAACCATCTTGATAGGAACTCCAAGTTCTTCTTCCAGATAAGTGACATAATCTTTCAATTCTTTTGGAAACTGATTATACTCCCGTACCTCAGCCAGAGAAGTAAACCATCCTGGAACAGTTTTGTAAACAGGTTTCGCATCCTCTGTATTGAGTTCATATGTCAACCTATCTACTCTACTTCCATCCGGTAATTCATAATGGGTACAAATTTTGATTTCTTCAAAAATATTGAGAACATCAGCTTTCATCATAAACAATTGGGTCACCCCATTGATCATGATTGAATACTTTAAAGCAGGAAGATCAATCCAGCCACATCTTCTGGGCCTTCCTGTGGTTGAACCAAATTCATTTCCTTCTTTTCTCATAGCCTCTCCCACCCCATCAAATAATTCGGTGGGAAATGGCCCACTTCCAACCCTTGTACAGTATGCCTTAAAAATTCCAAATACCTCTCCTATTTTGGATGGTGCCACCCCTAAGCCAGTACATGCACCAGCCGCCATGGTATTACTGGATGTAACAAATGGATAACTTCCAAAATCTATATCCAACAATGAACCCTGTGCCCCTTCAGCCAAAACTTTTTTCCCTCCATTCAGGTGATCATTCACTTCATATTCACTGTCAACTAAATTCAAGGTTTTAAAAAATTCTACTGCATCAAAGAATGCCTTTTCCAATTCAGTCAATTGCGCCAAATCAAATTCATAAAAGGAAAGGATAGTTTTATGCTTTTCTACCAATGCCTGGTATTTCTCCAAAAAATCATCCGAGAGAATGTCCCCTACCCTCAATGCCAGCCGACCTATTTTATCCTGATAGGTAGGCCCTATTCCTTTCAAGGTGGATCCTATTTTTTTATCCCCTTTGGATTTTTCGTAAGCGGCATCCAATAGTTTATGCGTAGGGATAATTATCGTAGCTTTTTTTGAAATAAAAAGGTTCTTTTTGAATGAAATATTGAATTTTTGCAATCCCTCGATTTCTTTTTTCAAAATGACGGGATCCAACACAACACCATTTCCAACTATATTTTGAATATTCTCTCTGAAAATTCCTGATGGGATCTGATGTAACACATGCTTGATACCATCAAACTCCAAAGTATGCCCTGCATTTGGACCTCCCTGGAATCTTGCGACCACATCATATTGAGGTGCCAATACATCAACTACCTTACCTTTACCCTCATCACCCCACTGCAGGCCTAATAGAATATCCATTTTCATTATAATAAAATTTAAAAGTTTATTGGTTTGTCTTTTTGAAGCGTGAAATTTGGAATAAGGATAAATAATTGCAAGGAAATGGTGAATATTTAGGAGAATTTTTTCTTGGTTTCCTCTACAGAGTCAAATACAGTGAAGATATTATTCAGTTTGGTAATGATAAGTAACTTTTTCACATGTTCAGACGGTGATGTAAGGTAAACTTCACCTCCTACATTTCTCATTTTGGTCAGCATAGTGATCAAAAGACCTATCCCACTTGAACTGATATATCTTACTTCACTAAGGTCCACTACAAAGTTTTTGATTTTTTCATTTACCGCATCAGATACAAATTCCACGAGTTGAGGTCCAACTTCATCTCCTATCAAATCCCCTTTTACAAATAAAAAATAAGCTTTTTTACCCTTTTCTAAATTATATGTTAATTTCATATCAATGGTTTGTTTTCGCAGTTTTCTTTCTTACAATTACCATAGAGTATTAAAGAATGGTGGAGTACCTGAAAATTCAATATATCCCCTACTGTATTTTGAATGTTCTGAATTCTAGGATCACAAAATTCAAGGACTTTATTGCAGTCCACACAAATCAGATGATCATGTTGTTTATAACCATAGCATTTTTCAAATTGAGCCAGATTCTGACCGAATTGATGTTTGGTCACCAGGTCACATTCCACCAAAAGATCCAATGTATTATAAACGGTAGCCCGACTTACTCTATAGTTTTTGTTCTTCATACTGATGTACAGCGATTCAACATCAAAATGACCGGTTCTACCATATATTTCCTCCAAAATTGCATACCTCTCCGGTGTTTTACGAAGCTTTTTATTTTCTAAATAAGCTGTAAATATTTTTTTTACCTCATCAAAAAGGCTTTCATTTAAGGCCATGAATTACTGATTTTTGCCAAATATAACGGTTCTTATTTAGAAATGATTCAAATAGGCCCTCTGATATCATAACCTCTGGAAATATTGAAGAAAATCCTCAAAACTTTTCTCAATCAAACCTAGTCACTTTAATAATTCCTTCCACTTTGGATAAATTTGAAACCAATTTTTCCAGGTGCTGGGTACTATGCACGTATAATTTAATAGTACCTTCAAAAATACCGCTATCTGAATCAACAGTGATAGACCTCATATTCACCTTAAGTTCATTCGAGATCACTTTTGTCACATCATTGATCAACCCTACCCTGTCAGTACCCACAATCCGTAAACCTGCCAAAAATGCAATTTCCTGCTGGCTGGTCCACCTTGCTTTTATGACCCTATTTCCATGGTTTGACAGCAACTCTAAGGCATTTGGACATGAGGTTCGGTGTATCTTAATTCCTTCATTAACGGTCACAAAGCCAAATACATCATCACCGGGTATGGGATTACAACATTTCGCCAAAATGTAATCAACCACATCCATATCCTCCCCAATTAGCAACTGATCATGGTCAGGTCCCTTGAGGTTCTTGATTTCTTTTGTAAAGCTTGATTCATCTTTTACCTTGTCCAAGCTTGGTTTACTCTTTGACTTTTTCTGTTCTTTAAAATCCTTAAAACTTTTGATAGAAGTTGGATCAATTATCCCTTTTCCTACCTTATAATAAAACTCATTAGGTGTTTTGGTTTCGAAATAAGCCCTCAACTGTTCCACCACCTCAGAGTTGAAATCCATCTTCATCTGCCTCAGTTTGCGCTGGACAATTTCCTTTCCATCCATCATGGTGGATTTTTTTTCTTCCTTTAGCGCATCTTTAATTTTGGCCTTGGCTCTGGAAGTAACCACCGAATTGAGCCAATCCTCAGTCGGTTTTTGTTTGTTGGAGGTTAGAATCTCTACCTGATCCCCATTTTTCAACTTGTGGTTAATGGGAACAAGTTTTTGATTCACTTTGGCTCCAATACACTTTGCACCCACCTCCGTATGGATTTCAAAAGCGAAGTCAAGGGCTGTAGCTCCAAATGGCAGTACTTTTAAATCTCCTTTAGGGGTAAAGACAAAGACCTCATCATGAAATAAATTGCCCCTGAAGTCGTCCATAAATTCGATGGCAGACCCATCATTGGACTCCAAAAGTGTCCGGACCTGGGTAATCCATTCATCCAGACCGGATCCGCTCCTTGTTTGGGCTGCCTCTATTTCTTTATATTTCCAATGAGCAGCATATCCCCTTTCGGCAATATCATCCATGCGTACTGTCCTGATCTGAACCTCCACCCACTGCCCAGTATTACTCATCACAGTGGTATGCAGTGACTCATACCCATTGGCTCTTGGTGTACTGATCCAATCCCTTAAACGGTCAGGGTTAGGTCTATAAAAATCGGTTACGACGGAATACACCTGCCAACAGTCTGCTTTTTCCTCTTCCAGTTCACTATTGATGATAATTCTGATGGCAAACAGATCATAGACCTCTTCAAAAGGAATATTCTGCTTTTTCATCTTATTATATATGGAGTAAACAGATTTTGGTCTTCCTTTTACCGTGAATTCAAAACCCTGCGCCTCAAGTTCTTCTTCTATCGGCAACACAAAACTTTTTATGAATTTATTTCTCGATACCCTTGTCTCATTGATTTTGTTGACTATGTAATTATAGGTTTCAGTATCGGTATACTTTAGGTATAAATCCTCCAATTCAGATTTAATAGCATACAAACCCAGTCTATGTGCCAATGGCGCATATAAATACATAGTCTCAGAGGCAATTTTGAGCTGTTTATGCCTTGGCATACTTTCCAAAGTCCGCATATTGTTGAGCCTATCTGCAAGCTTGATGAGGATCACCCTTACATCATCAGATAGGGTCAATAACATTTTCCGGAAGTTTTCAGCTTGCTGGGAGGAACCATATTCAAAAACACCGGAAATTTTAGTCAGTCCATCAATAATCTGTGCGACTTTGGAACCGAATTCCCTTTCTATGTCTTCCAATTCAAGGTCGGTATCCTCCACCACATCATGTAGCAATGCCGATACTATACTTGTAGTCCCCAAACCAATTTCCTCTACACAGATGAGTGCCACTTCTAAAGGATGGTAAATGTAGGGTTCTCCTGATTTTCTCCTCATTTCCTTATGGGCCTCACTCGCTACATTAAATGCCTTTTTTATTGTTCTGGCATCACCAGGCTTAAGCATGGGTTTGGCAGTCCTGAGCAGTTTCCTGTACCGCTTTAAAATCTCTTTTCTCTCTTCTTCTAAATCTACTTGAATCATATTATTCTGGAAAGCCAAATCATATATCAAAAATAAACGCTTATTGTGTAATTATTTATCCAATTTCAAAGGATTTTTTTCTACCTACTTTTGCAAGTTTGAATTTCATTACTACCTTTGCGTCCACAATTAAGCGGATGTGGCGAAATTGGTAGACGCACTAGACTTAGGATCTAGCGCCGCGAGGCATGGGGGTTCGAGTCCCTCCATCCGCACGCTTTACAGCCCTCAATCACGGTTCCGATTTCGAAGATGCAAAATGCACTCGGATTTGAGAAATGAGATTGAGGGTTTTTAATTCAATCAAACCAAAATCAAATTACCTTGGAAATCACATTAGACAAACATTCAGCAAATCAAGCTTCAGTTAAAATTAAACTAAATGAAGCAGATTATCAACCAAAGGTTGATGCGAAACTTAAAGACTATGCCAGAAAAGCGACTATCAAGGGCTTCCGACCTGGTAAAGCACCGGTTTCTATGGTGAAAAGAATGTATGGCACCTCGGTGATGGTAGAAGAAATCAACAATCTTCTTTCTACCTCTCTGAACGATTACCTGAAATCCCAAACATTTAGAATTCTTGGTGACCCTCTTCCTGTCATTGAAGATGCTGATAAAATTGATTGGAATGAACAAAAAGAA
Source organism: Shivajiella indica (assembly GCF_042683085.1). NCBI lineage: Bacteria > Pseudomonadati > Bacteroidota > Cytophagia > Cytophagales > Cyclobacteriaceae > Shivajiella > Shivajiella indica. Next base: position 8,967 of record NZ_JBHUIV010000005.1, read on the forward strand.
TTTGAATTTCAGTATAAAATCGGTTTTGTTGAAGATATCAAGGTGAATTTGGACGGTTCTTTAAAAGCTACTTCTTACAGCATTAAAATGGATGAAAAGGAAGTGGACAATACCATAGAAAACCTAAGAAGCCAGTATGGCAAAATGACCAATCCGGAGACAAGTGAAGAAAATGATTTCCTTTATGGTGACCTGAAGTCTGAGGATGCTTCATTTGAAAAAACATTCTCTCTTCCATTATCCAAAGTAGACAAAAAATCACTTAAAAAATTTCTTGGTTTGAAAAAAGGGGATACCGTAACCTTCGAGCCAAGTAAAACCATCAAAGAAGACCTTGCTTCCACCATTGGAATTACTGAAGAAGAGGCAGCTGAACTGAAAGGTAACTTCACCTTTACTGTTCAAAATATCAACAGAACTGAGTTGGCTGAATTGAATCAGGAGTTTTTTGACAAATTATTCGGTGAAGGACAGGTGAATTCTGAGGAGGAGATGAGGGAGAAAGTAAGGTCCATTATGTCAGAAAATTACAACAAGGAACTGAAAGTTTTCAGTGATGAAAAAATAAAAGAAAAACTGATTGAGAGTGCCCAAATTGATTTGCCTGAATCTTTCCTGAAAGAATGGTTATTAAAAGCTAATGAAGGTAAAGTAACAGAAGATCAAGTAGAAAAAGAATATCCAATTTATGCCAAACAGTTGGCATGGACTATCATTTCAAATGCCATTGCAAAAGAAAACGAAATCCAGGCTGAGCATGAAGATGTCATTGAAAAGACAAAAGAAATGATTAGAGAGCAGTTTGCTTCTTCGGGACTTGGTGCTCAATTGGAAGCCAGCATGGATATGTTTGTGGACAATTACCTAAAAGGAAACGATGGTCAAAACTACATGCAGATGTTGACTTCAGTACAAAATGATAAAGTTTTATCCTTCGTGAAAGGAAAAGCAGCGGTTAAGGAAGAAGAAATTTCCGTAGATAAATTCCAGGATTTGTTGGCAAACTAATTATCCGGATAAATCGTTATTAAAAAGTCCTTCATTAAGTAAGGGCTTTTTTTATTTTTGCACTATACAAAAAGGATAAAAACATGTTCAACAAAGACGAATTCAGAAAATACGCGGTACACAGCAGAGGTATCAGCGGCAATGCATTTGACCAATACACCACCCATGTGGAAAATATGACACGGTCAGTTATTGAAGAAAGACCGACAAATTTCAGGGAAATAGATGTGTTCTCCAGGTTGATTATGGATAGAATCATTTTCTTGGGCACTCAAGTAGATGATTTCATTGCCAATATCATCACGGCCCAATTATTGTTCCTTGAATCTACCGATCCTAAAAAAGATGTACTCTTGTACATCAACAGTCCCGGAGGTTCTGTAACGGCTGGATTGGGAATTTATGATACTATGCAATATATCAATCCTGATGTGGCGACTATATGTACAGGAATTGCAGCCTCTATGGGAGCGGTATTATTGGCCGGAGGAGCAAAAGATAAAAGATCAGCGCTCCAACATTCAAGAGTGATGATCCATCAGCCTTCAGGAGGTATGCAGGGCCAATCAAAAGATATGGAAATTTCATTAAAATTGATTCTTTCCATGAAACAGGAACTGTATCAGATATTGGCAGACCACTCAGGCAAATCTTATGATGAAATTGAAAGAGACTCTGACAGGGATTATTGGATGAGGGCTCCTGAAGCCAAAGAATATGGTCTGATTGATGAAGTTTTGATTAGAAAAAATAAATAATGGCACAAGTTACCTGTTCCTTTTGTGGAAGAAATAAAAAAGATGTAGATCTTATGGTGTCGGGCATTTCCGCCCACATCTGCAATTTCTGTATCGATCAGGCTTATCAGATTCTTGGTGAAGAGGAAAAAACCAAAAAAACAGTCAAAAAGCCTAAGTTTAAGCTTAAAAAACCCAAAGAGCTTACAGAATACCTTAACCAATATGTCATAGGTCAATATGATGCGAAAAAGGTATTGACAGTAGCTGTCTACAACCATTATAAAAGATTGGGACAACATCATTCGGAAGAAGATGAAGTCAGGATTGAAAAATCCAATATCATTATGGTGGGAGATACTGGAACAGGAAAAACTTACCTTGCCAAAACACTCGCCAAGGTATTGGAAGTCCCTTTCTGCATTGCTGATGCCACAGTTCTCACCGAAGCAGGCTATGTAGGGGAAGATGTGGAAAGCATTTTGACACGCCTCCTTCAGGCTGCAGATTATAATGTAGATGCAGCCGAAAGAGGTATTGTCTACATCGATGAAATTGATAAAATTGCCAGAAAGTCCGACAATCCTTCTATTACTAGGGATGTGAGCGGAGAAGGTGTACAGCAAGCCTTGCTCAAGCTTTTGGAAGGTACAGTCGTGAATGTACCTCCTCAAGGGGGAAGAAAACACCCTGACCAAAAAATGATAGCAGTGAATACAGAAAATATCCTTTTTATCTGTGGAGGTGCATTCGATGGTATAGGAAGGCATATTGCCAGAAGGCTAAACACCCAACCTTTGGGCTTTAATAAAGTGTATGAAGGTAAACAAGTGGATCGAAGCAACCTACTTCAATATGTCACTGCTCAGGATTTGAAATCATTTGGACTGATACCAGAATTGATAGGAAGACTTCCTGTTGTCACTCATTTGGATCCTTTGGATAAAGCTGCTTTGAGAAGCATCCTTACAGAACCTAAAAATGCCCTGACAAAGCAGTACACAAAATTAATGGAAATGGAAGGAGTAAAACTGGTATTTGAGGAAAGTGGGATTGATTATATCGTGGACAGAGCAGTGGAATACAATTTGGGTGCAAGGGGACTGAGATCTATTTGTGAAGCTATCATCACTGACGCTATGTATGAACTTCCTTCAGATGAAAGTGTGAAAGAATTGGTCATTGATGCCAAATATGCTCGGGAACAATTTGATAAATCCAAATTCAAAAAACTACAGGTAGCTTAAAGTGTAATTCGATTTTCCCAAATCGAATTTCCCTCAGCAAAGTATAGCTAATTAATCTAAAAGGGAATACCTCTCGGAATTTAGCAGTTGAATTATAGAACCGCTTAAGTTGAAAAATCTTAAGCGGTTTTTTCTTTTGAAAGATTCTCTACAAGGAGTTTGGCTGCGGTTTCAGATGCCGATTGGCTGCCAAGCTTTTCTTTGATTTCATCATATCCATTTAGAATAAAAGCCTTATACTGTATCTGGGACAAAATAAGGTTCAATTCCTGGCTCAAACGCTCCACATTAAAATCATTTTGTATCAATTCTTTCACCACTTCCCGGTCTGCAATCAGGTTTACCAGGGAAATAAATGGAACGCGGATCAATCGCTTTGCAATTGCATAGCTCAGGCCACTGGTTTTATACACCACTACCTGTGGCACCCGGAAAAGTGCTGTCTCAAGAGTTGCAGTTCCAGAGGTAACAATTGCTGCAGTAGCATGGTGCAATAAATCATACGTTTGATCCATAACAACTTTGATTCCTACATCAATTGCCGGTTTATAGAGTTCCTGTTTAAGATTGGACACACCTGCAATCACAAATTGGGCATTGGGAAACTTTTTGACAACCTCCACCATAACCTTCAACATATTTTGCACTTCCTGTTTCCTACTTCCTGGCAAAAGGGCAATGATCGGACTGTAACTCAGTTCATTTTTTTGATGAAAAAATGGATGGGGCTCAAACTTTCCGATTTCGTCCAATAAAGGATTCCCTACATATATTGCATCTACTCCAAACTTTTGAAAAAAAGCCTGTTCAAAAGGTAAGATAGAATAAACCTGATCAGTGAATTCCTTTATTTTAAATGTCCTTTTTTGATTCCATGCCCAAACTTTTGGTGGTATATAATAATGGACTGGGATATGATGGGCTTTGCCAAAAGCAGCCATTTTCATATTAAAGCCTCCATAATCCACTAAAATCAAGACGTCAGGTTTATTGGCCAAAAGATCGTTTTTGATGAGATTTAAATATTTGATGACTTTCCTAAACCCAAAAAGCACTTCAATAAAACCCATTACAGCCACTACCTCATAATGCGCAGTCAAAACCAGGCCTTCTTTTGAAGAGTAATCTCCTCCCATTCCACGGAAAGAAGCTTTTGGGTCCAAAGCCTTGATGGACCTGATCAGATTCGAGGCATGTAAATCCCCGCTTCTTTCACCTGAAATGATGTAGTATTCCATTAATTTTTACGGGAAAGATCTTGTGAAAAATTTCTATTCTAAATCAATCTAAAACTAAATTATAAAAATTATTTAAATCAAAATAACCTCTCTTCAATCAGTCCTACTCCCCCAAATACTCCACAAAATTCCTAGGGGTCTCGTAAAGGGTTAGTTTATAAAGACTTCCATGGGGAACAATTTGATTGACAGCAGGCTCAAGAATTTTCCAGAATTCCATCACCAGATTTTCACAGCTGGCCATTTTCCCTTCCATGAAAGGCACATCCATATTGAGGTTTTTATGGTCGACCTGATCGATCACCAATTTCTTAATGAGTGTACTCAATTCCTTAAGGTCAACCACGAATCCTGTATCTGGGTCAGGCAAGCCCTTGACAGTAACAATCAGTTCAAAATTATGTCCATGCCAGTTCACATTGGCGCAGGGACCGAATACTTCCTTATTTTTATCTTCAGACCATTTTGGATTCCAAAGCTTATGTGCTGCATTGAAGTGCTCTTTTCTGCAAACGTATATCATCACTCATCAAATTGTTCGCAAAAATAAGGAAAAAGATGGTAATTGGTAAAATTGATGAATTTTGTCTATTGTCAATAAAACAAAAATCCTCCGATATATTTTTCGGATAGTGAATAAATTAAAAAATGTTTTTATCAAACACCGCTGTTCAGGAAATAAACCAATCTTTTGATGTCATTTTTTTGGGTTAAATCAAGATTATAGGTATTGGCCAATTCATTGACTTTTTTATAGCCTTCCTCCCCAAAGATTTCTATAAGGTTCTTCCGTCTGCTTTTCCAAAGAAAAGGTTGACCGTCTTTATAGAGGTACAGATCCTCTGCATTTGCAAAAGTCTTGGCTCTTTGGGATCCATAAGTTGCTCCAGGATCATCAATCATCTTCTTGTATTTGTGGTTGACCAAAGTATAATCCCCATCAACCAGGACTTCAACAAAGCGGTTCTTCCCGATATTGGGAATCATATACCCCGAACGGAAAATCTGAGGATTGTTTTCAGGACTTAATATAAAACCGGAAATTTTCCCAGGTGAATATGCCAACAATTCCCTATCCATACTATAAACCAAGGTATGGTTAAAAGCATTGAATGCAATAACCAAATTGCTTGCAGTATCTTTTTCAGAGAAAATAATTTTCCCGATTTCAAATTCACTCCAGTAAGGAGTCCCTTTCACTTCAGGATAAGGATTTGCGAGGACAGGAATGCCTGTTCCCTGATCCCTCAGAACCTGCAACTGGCAAAAGGTATTATTTGTCAATCCAATAAACGTTAATAAAACCAGTAAACTTAAACTAAACTTTTTCATATTCAAATCTAAAAAAAAGAGGCTGTCTCACAAATAGGATCAGCCTCTTTTCAACTTATTTTATAGTGTTAATTACGAACCTTCTCCCTCTTCTGCTGGAGGATTCGGTCTTGTAATCCTTAACTGTACTCTTTTGTAATTTTCGCTTGGAATAATATTGGCATTCCCCTCAAGTTCCAACAACAAGTCAACAGATCCACCAACGGCTCCAGTATTCACAATTCCTACTGACAAAGTACCAAAACTGGTATTTGCAGGAATAGTTAAAGAACCGCTTACATTAAAATCTGTACCTGCTACAGCTGTTGTTCCTTCAGGAACTACCCTATAAGTGATCGTTTCGTCATTTGGCCTCTGTCTCGCTACAAGGTTCACTTGAAGGTTTACCACTCCACCTGCAACATCATTGCCAACAGTCAACCGAGGATAGTTCTGACCTGCTACGGGTGCATTTACTACAGCTGCTTGAAATTCCACTTCAGCACCCTCCCAGATAGGATAGTTTTGCTCGATACAAGAACCGAGGACAAAAACCACCACCAGTGAAAATATAGATAATATCTTTTTCATAGTCATTTTCAATTTTAGTATCCTCTGTTTTGGTTTAGATTAACATTACCATCAACTTCTCTTTGAGGGATTGGAGGAAGAATCTTAAAATCGTCGAAAGGTAAGAAATTTGAAGCTGCTAGATAAGAAGTCTTATCAATATTCCTGCCATATCTCTTCAAATCAAAGAATCTTTGACCCTCGAATGCAAACTCTTTGAATCTTTCCAATAAAATTTCTTCCAGAATTGCATCACCGGACAAGTTTACAGCTTCCAAACCTCTCAATGCTTTGAAGGCATTCAACTCTGCCAAAGCTTCTGCAGTATTTCCAAGTTGGAAGTTGGCTTCTGCTCTGTTCAAATGCATTTCAGACTTTCTGATTACAGGAATATTGTCCCCATAAGCAAAACCATTCTTACTGATAAACTTGATACACTCAATCTGACGGCCTGCGCCTCTTACAGTATTACCCGTTGTGTACAATTGACCTCTGATATCATCATTGTTGGTTACTGTCCAGTTGTTATTATTTGCTGGATCAGCTCCTTCTGCTACTAATACTTGGGATAATCCAAAGAAACCAAGTACTTGAGGAGAAGGGATAAAATCACCCCAACCTCCTTGGGCATTTTTGTTGTCAAGGTTCAATAAAGCAGTGTAAGAAGACTGAAGCGATACGTTTACACCCAAAGCCTCTGCAGCCAGCTGAATTCTAACTTCAAACATAGATTCAGGATGGATGGAAGACCTCCAACCTGCAACATAATCTTCTCCTCCTAATACAGTTCCGGCAGAAGAAGCTAAAGCAGCAGTTGAAGCAGAAACAGCAGTAGCCCAATCACCTCTGTATAAAGCAACTCTTGACAATAAGGCTTGAGCAGCCCCTACAGAAGCATATTGAGAACCTGATCTACTGGACACACCCAAGCGTTCAATGGCTGAATTAAGATCCGCATAAATTTGGTCATAATTCTGAGCAACAGTAGCACGAGGAGAATTTCTTGTAAAAGCTATATCGGAAGTGATTGACCCTTCCAAAGGCATTGGTACGCCACCTTCGTCTGTTACACCTGGCTGGTAAACAGCTGTAGGCATATATGCATAGGCTTTCACCAAATCAAAATAGTAAAGGGCTCTCAGGAATTTTGCTTCCCCTTCCCATCTTGCTAACTGTGCATTGGAAGCACCAGTTACTCCTCTTGCTATCTGATCCAAGATCAAGTTAGCTTCATTGATCGCGAAATAACTGTTTGCCCAAAATCCAGCAGTAAAGTGGGCATTTGGCTGGTTATTATTTTCCTGAATCAATCGGCCTGAATTGGAAGTAGTCCTTCCTACATCTGCAAGTGCATCAGCCATGGCTAACAAATCACGCCCATAATTAGATTCCGCTCTTAATCTCGCATAAACAGAATTCAAAGCAGCTTCCAAACCATCTGGAGTGTTCAAAGCACCATTGGCGTCAATAGACTGTCTCGGATCCACATCCAGACTACAGGAGGTAGCCAAAATACCCACTCCGAGAAGAAGTGCTATTGCGTAGTTATATATTAATTTCATCTTTTTCATTGTTTTCAATTTTAGAATCCTAACTGAACACCAATTGTATAGTTCTTAGTCAAAGGAATCTGACCTGTACCAACTCCCACGAATTCCGGATCATAGCCAGGATATTCAGAGTATGTCCATAAATTCAATCCTTGTGCATACACTCTTGCTCTGGAAAGACCTAGATTTCTAACCAAGGTAGGGTTGAAAGTATATCCAATTGTCAATTGAGCCAATCGGATAAAGTCTGCGTTCAACAAACCTGCAGTACCGAAGTTTCTTCCTTGACTTCTTACCTCATTACCGCCGTTCAAGGCTAGGTTTCTTGGGATATCTGTCATATCTCCAGGCTGTCTCCAAGATCTGTCATTCACTTCCCTTAAAGCATTCAATGTCAAACGGGTTCCGTTTTCTCTCAAGAAACTATACTGGCCATCGGAGACAACTGCACCATATTCATAAGTGAAGAAGGCAGTCAATTCAAATCCTTTGTATCTTAAAGTATTATTTAGACCACCATAAATCGGTGCTAAGCTGGAACCGAAGTAGACCCTATCAGCCGCAATTGGAAGATAAGTTCTGTTACCATTTATATCGTACCACATTGGACGACCTGTGGCAGGGTTAACTCCAGCATATTCCGCAGCGAACCAAGAACCAGGAGCCTGTGCTCCAGGGAATGGTGGGTTACCTACTGGTTGGCCGACAGCTAATCCTGGGTTTGCAGGAAGGAATTCCAAATCATCATATAATCTGACAATCTCATTCCTGATATAGGTGAAGTTGAAAGTAGTTCTCCAAGAGAATCCTCCTCTGTCAATATTGATTGTACTTAATTCAAATTCAATCCCCTTATTCATCAATTCACCCACGTTGTTAGCGATGGATTCAAAACCATTGGTCCAAAGGATAGGCTGATTCAATAACAAATCTTTTGTTCTTCTGTCAAATACATCCACACTACCTGTGATCCTGTTCCCTAAGAAACCATAATCCACACCAATGTTAATGGTTTCATTGGTTTCCCATCCCAAATCAAGGTTAGCTAAACTTGTTGGTCGGATACCTGCAGAACCTGAATAATTTCCGCCGCCACTGTACAAACCTCTTGCTGCAAAGTTTCCGATTTGGTCATTACCAGTTCTTCCCCAAGAAGCTCTCAATTTCAAGTCTGTAATTACTTCAGAATCTTTTAAGAAATCCTCCATGGCAATATTCCAACCTGCTCTCACAGAAGGAAAAAGACCGTACTGGGTATTTGCACCAAATCTGGAAGAACCGTCATAACGGGCAGTGGCAGTAAAGAGGTATTTTTCTTTGTAGTTATAATTTGCATTGGCAAAAACACCCTGTCTTCTGTAACCAGTCCAGAATCCTGAAGCAAATACTGGCTCAGCACCTGATTGGAGGTACCGGAATTGGAAAGTTGGAAAACCTATTGTCTCACCGCTCAATCCTTCTCTAGTTTCGGATACATATTCGTATCCTCCCAATACTGATAAGTTATGGACATTGTTATAGGTTTTATTCCAATTAACGGTATGGGTTGTGATGAATCTTGCCCTCCAGTCATTGGCAGAAGTTGCTCTACCTCGAACACCTGCTCCATCAGGAGTACGAGGGTCTCTATACTGTTCTTCAAGAATCAATCTGTAATCAATACCAACCAATCCTCTATAAACCAGGTTATCCATTAATTTATAAGAAGCTATGGCATTACCTACAACAGTATTGGTAGTTGATTTTCCAGAATTGTAATCATTAACCAACACCACGTTTTGTCCTAAAACACCACCGATGGAGGTATTGTAAGAACCATCTTCGTTATAAATAGGGTTGTGCGGTAATACAGCAGAAGAGGAGAATGCAGGACTACCCAAAAAAGACCCTTGAACCGCAAAAGGAGTGTTTTGGGTTACAGTGGCAAGGTTAATATTGGTCTCCAAATCCAATCTGTCGTTTGCCTTGTGTTTGATAGATGTCCTGAAGGTTCCTCTCTCAAAATCAACAGGTTTAAAAGAAGATTCCTGATAGTTATAAGAACCGGACAAAAAGAATTGGGTTTTGTCATCACCTCCTGAAACATTCAACTCATAATTTTGAAGATTTCCAGTTCCCATAACCTCTCTTTGCCAATCATAAGTCGGAAGGGCTAATCCGATGGCATCCAATTCCTCTCTGGATAATGACTGCCAATTTGCCGGTAATCTAGCCATATTGGATAAGGCATTTGCTTCCGGTAAAGTATTCCCAGAATTGATGAAAGCATCCCTTCTCATTTCATACCACTCAGCACCACCTAGCACATCCAAATATTTCATGGGTTGCGTCTGACCGGCAAAAGCATTGAATTCAAATCTTGCCTTACCGGACTTACCTTTCTTTGTAGTAATGATTACAACCCCATTAGCTGCCTGGGAACCATAAATAGCTGCAGACGCAGCGTCTTTAAGGATTTCCATAGACTCAATATCATTTGGGTTTAAGAAAGCCAGTGGGTTTGCCTGAGTAAAAGAAGCATCTGACTGGTTGTTCAACTGAACACCATCCACAATAAACAAAGGCTCGTTTCCAGCAGTAATGGAACCCACACCACGGATACGAATATTTACCGCACCACCTGGAAGACCGTTTGCTGAACGAACCTGAACACCTGATGCTCTACCTTGCAATGCCCTGTCAAAAGACTGCATAGGTAAGTTTTCGATCAGTTCACCTTTCACTGAAGATACCGCACCGGTAACTTCTCTTTTTGGCTGGGTTCCGTAACCGGTTACGATTACCTCTTCCAAACTTCTGGTATCGGGTTGCAATACCACATTAATCTGCGTTCGGTTGCCAATGTTGACCTCCTGAGTCACAGAACCCACAAAACTGAAAACAAGTGTATTGTTTTCCTGTGGGACATTCAGTGAATAATTACCGTCTAAGTCGGTAGCGGTACCTATCGTGGTACCCTTCACTATGACTGATGCACCTGGAATTGGCAATCCATCCTCTCCGGAGGTTACCGTTCCAGTCACCACACGACTTTGGGCAAATGCCGAAGCAACTGCAAAAAGAAGTGTAAGTCCTAGAAGTAAAACTTTCCTCATAATTGAAATTTTTGGTTTAACGATTTTCAATTTTATTTATTAACTTGAGATAATGCAAAACCGTTTAAAAAATTTCCACTTTAATGTTATTTTATCTATTCTTTAAAAATTTTAATATTTAAAATGATATAAAATATTATTTTGAATTTTCAATATTTATTAAAATTACTCAATATTTATACGGGTAATATTTTTGATTTAACGGAATAAAATTTTTTTTAACTTTTGTTAACAAAAAATTAAAACTACATTATTAATCATTTACCTAATTATTTAATTATTTGGTTAATTAAAATAATACAAAATAAAATTTAAAAAATATTTTTTTTAATTAATTTATATTTTACTATTTTTTATATTATTTTTTTAATATTAAAAATTAAAAGTAATTTTAGTTAAATTCTTGGTATAATTATATTTTTGCAATACTTTTAATCTTTATTTAGAAAAATAACAAAATTTAAATATGTATATGAAATAATTTATAAAATTATGTATATACATATATTTTCTTATACCTCTAACATTATTTTTAAATGTATTGTTTAAGCTATTAATGGTTAGGATAAGGTGAACCTCTCACTTCAAAAAAAATCCCTTACCTCCAGGATAGAAAGTAAGGGAAATCCTTGAACCAAATAATTGGATTTTAATACCCTCTGTTTTGATTAAGGTTACCGTTCAATTCTACTTCGCGTCTCGGGATCGGAGCCAATATTCTGAAATCTTCAAAAGCAACAAAATCATTAGGACCTAAATAAGATCTCTTATCAATATCTCTCCCATATCTCTTCAAATCGAAAAACCTTTGGCCTTCAAAAGCAAACTCTTTAAATCTCTCCAAAAGTATTTCCTCTAGAATAGTCTGACGATCCAAACTCACAGGATTATTCCCCCTTAAAGCTTTAAAAGTATTCAGCTCGACCAAAGCCTCAATTTCCCTTCCTAAATGATAAAGTGCTTCAGCTTTATTCAATAACATTTCTGATTTTCTTATGACAGGAATATTATCCCCATATCTAAACCCATTTTTTCCAATGAATTTCATACACTCAATCTGTCTTCTGGCAAATCTCTGGTTGTTACCTGTAGTGTACAGCATTGCTCTTACATCCTGATTTCTGGTAACATCCCAGTTATTATTGTCTGTAGCAGGATTCCCTATTTGAACTGGTTCCAAGCCGAATAAATCCAAGACTATAGGACTGGGAATCAAATCTCCCCACCCTCCCCGTGCATTTTTGTCTTCCAAATCCAATATGGTAGTAAAAGAAGCCTGCAAAGAAACATCTTGTCCAAGTGATTCCTCTGGAGACTGAATTCTTACCTCAAACATAGACTCCGGATTCACTGTAGCCCTCCAACCATTAATATAAGCTTCACCTGAGAGCAATTCTCCATTGCTGGAACTTAAAGCCAAATTGGATGCATTCAAGGCAGTTTGCCAGTTTCCATTGTACAAAGCCACCCGGGAAAGCAATCCCAATGCTGCACCTGCTGAGGCGAACTGAGCCCCTTGTCTGGAAGAATTTTGTAATAAGGAAACAGCCTCATTCAAATCACTGATAATCTGACTATAGTTTTGGGAAAGGGTGGCTCTCGGATATTGATTAAAATAGGCCACATCTGCTATATATATGGGGTTTAATGGCATAGGTATACCTCCCTGATCCACCACCCCTTCCTGGTAAATAGCTGTAGGAATATAGGAATAAACCTTTACGAGATCAAAAAAATACAAGGCTCTCAAAAACTTTGCCTCTCCTTCCCATCTGGACAATTCTGTTTCAGAAGCCCCAGTGACTCCTTTTTCGATTTGATCCAAAATCAAATTTAATTCAGAGATGGCAGCATAACTGTTTTGCCAAAAGCCTGAAGAAAAATGGGCATTTGGCACATTATCATTTTCCGGAACCAATCTCCCGGAATTTCCCGTTGCGTATCCCACATCGGACAAGGCATCCGACTTGGCAAACATATCCCTACCATAGTGGTCTGTAGACCTTAATCTTCCATATACAGAATTCAGGGCCTGTTCCATCCTTTGGGGATTATCCAGAGCTTCAGATGTACGGATAGTCTGTCTGGGGTCCACTTCGAGATCACAGGAAAATAACACCATTGCTACCGCCCAAAGCAGTAAAGCTTTCGTTGCTACATTTAAAAGTATTTCTCCGATCTTCTTCATAACCATTAAAAACTTAACTGGATACCAATATTATAACTTTTGTGAACCGGAATCTGACCTGTTCCAGTACCCATAAATTCAGGATCATAACCGGGATAATCGGTATACGTCCAAAGATTGATTCCCTGGGCATATATTCTTGCCTGTGACAATCCTATATTCCTTAATAGTTCAGGGTTAAAGGAATAAGCAATCTTCAATTGGGCCAATCTTATAAAATCCGATTTGAGCAGGGAAGCTGAGCCGAAGTTTCTGTTTTGACTTCGCGCCCCATCTCCCAATTGCTGGGCAAAATTCCTGGGAATATCAGTCATGTCTCCCGGCTCCCGCCAAGCCCTGTCGTTAATATCCCTCAATGCATTGAAGGTAAACACATTGGCGTTGTCCCTTAAAAAATTATACTGACCATCTGAGACAATTGCACCATATTCATAAGTGAAAAAAGTTGTCAGTTCAAATCCCTTTATTTTGAATGTATTATTGAAACCTCCGAAATAGGGAGGGAAATTAGAACCCCAATATATCCTGTCATCATTGGTAGGCAAATAGGTGTGATTTCCATTAGCATCCAGCCACATTGGCCTTCCGGTAGCAGGATTTACCCCTGCATATTCAGCCACAAACCAAGAGCCCGGAGAAAGCTCACCTGGAAAAGCCGGATTCCCAACCGGCTGGCCCACAGCCCATCTTGGATTATCAGGGATAGATTGTAGTCCATCATACAAGGCTGTCACCTCATTCTTTATATAACTAAAATTGAAAGAAGAAAACCATGAGAAAACTCCCTTTTCAAGGTTAACGGTATTGATTTCAAATTCGACACCCCTGTTTCTCAATCCTCCTATGTTCCTAAAAAATGCCTCAGAATTATTGATCCAGAGAATGGGTATATTCAAAATCAGGTCATTGGTTTTCCTGTTAAATACATCAATACTCGCTGAAATTTTCCCACTCGCCGTACCGAAATCCAGCCCTAAATTCAAAGTTTCATTGGTCTCCCATCTTAAATTGGGGTTTTCATAGGATATGGGCTGTATTCCACTTCCCCCAGCATAAGTATTACCCTGTCCATACATACCCAGTGCCCTAAAATCACCGATCTGATCATTTCCAGAAAGCCCCCAAGATGCCCTTAATCTCAATACAGACAATTTTCCGGAGCTTTTCAAAAATTCCTCATTGGCCAAATTCCAACCTAATTTTACAAAAGGAAACCATCCATATCTGAAATTTGTGCCAAACTTGGAGGATCCATCATATCTTGTTCCGGCATGAATAAGATATTTTTCAGCAATTTGATAATTTACTCCTAAAAATGCCCCTTGTCTTTTATAACCAGCCCAAAGTGTATCACTGGAAATTATATTGATTCCAGAAAGGGAATTATCCCAAGAAGGAGAGGATATGCCAGTAGCCACTGAGGACAAACCGTCCCTTTCTTCCGTTAAATATTCATATCCAACATATACCGACAGTAAGCTATTCTCTAATTTCTTTGTCCAATCCAAGGTATGATTGGTCATATATCTTTCAACAAGATACTCTGCTGCGGAATTACGCCCATTAACGGTTTCCCCGTCTGGTGTCCTAGGGTCCCTAAAACTAAATTCCTCTATGATCCGGTAATCTACGCCAACCAGACCTTTATAATTGAGGTTATTGGTTATGTTATAATTCAAAATAAAATTACCCACCGCTGCATCTGTCTTTGCCTGTCCTGAATTGTAATCTCTGACCATGGCAATATTCTGACCTGCTAATCCTCCTATATTGGTATTATAAGTCCCATCTTCGTTAAAAATTGGATTATGCCTCAAAATCAGGGATGTGGCATAGGCAGGATTACCCAAAAATGCACCATCTATAGAAAATGGAACATTCTGACCGATGGTGGCCAAATTGACATTAGCTTCAAGTCTAAGTCTTTTCTTTATGGTCTGGCTTATAGATGCCCTTACTGTACCCCTTTCAAAATCAACAGGTGAAAAAGATGAACCACTGAAGTGATAAGACCCTGACACATAATAGAGGGTATTTTTCCCACCCCCAGATGCATTCAGTTCATAGTTATGCAACATACTTTTACCCATCATTTCCTTCTGCCAATCATAGGTAGGTTGACTCAATCCTATGGCATCTAATTCTGCAGCACTCAACTGATTCCAATTTTGCGGTAAAACCCCCATATTGGACAGTGCCAAAGCCTCGGGAATAATATTTCCGGAATTCCTGTAGGCATCTCTTCTCAATTGATACCATTCCGGCCCCTCCAAAAGATCAAAATATTTTATCGGCATCGTTTCCCCTGCGTAGGCATTCAGTTCCACTCTCATTTTCCCGGTTTGGCCTTTCTTGGTAGTAACCAAAATTACTCCGTTGGCCCCCTGATTACCATAAATGGCTGTAGAAGCCGCATCTTTCAATACTTCAATAGATTCTATTTCATTGGGATTCAAAAAAGCCAAAGGGTTGGACTGTGTAAACTGTGAGTAAGAAACATTATTTATCAATATCCCATCAACTATATATAAAGGCTCATTCCCAGCATAAATTGAACCAACTCCACGGATCCTTGCGTTGATTACGCCTCCTGGAATCCCACTGGCAGCTTTTACCAAAAGCCCTGATGTTCTTCCCTGCATTGCTCTGTCAAAGGATTGGTAAGGAATATTTTCTATCAAATCACCGGTCACTTTCGATCTGGCATCATCCTTTTGTGGATCCTGAACTTCTTCCTCCTCCTCATCAATAACCTCTTTCACCGTTATTAATTCTTCTTCCTTGATTTCAGGTAAAGGAGTAAGGTAAACATCCATTAAATCCTCAGAACCAAATATCACTTCCTCAGTCTGATATCCTATATAACTATATACAAGGGTAAAGTCTTCCTGATTGACGTTAAGCACATACCTACCGTTTAAATCTGATAAAGTTCCAATGGTGGTACCCCTCAAAATTATGGAGGCACCGGAAATGGGTTGATTGGTTTTTTTTGAAAAAACCTGCCCGCTTACAATTCTACTCTGGGCATTTGTTGTGGCCGTAGAAATAAACAATAAACAGGCGATCAAAGATAAAAATACCTTCATATCGGGTCTATTTGATTTAATAAATGTAATTCTCTAATTGAACCCTGAGATTCTTTTTTTTTATGTAGCTATCAGGTAAAATTAAGTTGCAGCACATTTCACCTGGCCTAAAATTATAAAAAAAATATTTAAATAAAATATTATTAAATAAAATTTGTTATTTTCAAAATAAGACAGTTGTGAAAAAATCATATTCTACTAAAAACAAAATTTTATTTCAAACAGATTTTTTTTAATTTCAAATACAGATTTTCCTTTTTTGACCTCAAATCAGGATGAATTATAATGGCTGAGCCTAATAAAAATATTTTTTAAAAAAAATTGCACCTAAATGATAAAATACCATAAAAATCTGGAATATCGTTGGATTTCAAAAACACACAGCAATTTTACTTATCTAAGAAATCAGCCCAAAAATTCTTTCCAATTAAAGAATGGTAATCGTAATCCTTCTATTTAGCGCCCTGTTTTCAGGAGTATCATTTGGTCGGATAGGCTCCTTATCTCCCATTCCAACAGAAAGCATCCTATCTTCTTTTATCCCTTTTAAAAGTAAATATTTCTTCACACTTTCTGCCCTCCTCTGACTTAGGCTTTGATTGTATGTATTGGACCCCACATTGTCAGTATGGCCGGAAATAAGAATTTTCACATTTTTATTGACAATCAAAAAATCATACAGCCTTACCAAAGAACTCATAGATTCCCGTTTCAACTCATCTTTGTCAAAATCAAAAAATATGTTTTCAAAAATGAACGCTTCCCCTGTTGCAATTGGGGTCAAAGCAATTTCAAGGTTTTCCTTATTTTTAAGGCTGTCCCTTTCAACATTATAAATCTTTGGCAGATACCCTTCTTTTTCCACATAAAGTCCTGAGAAAGATTTGTCAGGATAGATCATCATAAAATCCCCACTTTTCCCATCTGATCTAAACTGATACAAGGTACTGTCATTACTTAGGCTTACTAAAGACAACCTGGCATCAATGGGCTGACCGGTTTTACTGTTTAACACCTTTCCTTGGGTAACCACTAATTTCTCCCCTATTTCAATTTCTTCAGGAAATTTAAAACGGTACAAAAAGGAATTTTCAACCTTTCCTTCTTTGAAAATACTTTCTGTGTAATAAGCATAATCTCTCTGAGCGGTAATGAAAAGAGAGAACTGATCACGTTGATCATTGATAGGATAACCTAAATTTTCAGGCTCTGTGAATTCACCGTTTTCAACCCTGGATACAAAAAGATCCATCCCACCAAATCCCCTATGCCCATTGGAAGCGAAAAATAAAATTTCATTATTGAAATAAATAAAAGGTGAAACTTCGTCTTTTGGGCTATTGATGATTGACCCTAAGTTTTTGGCATCAGACCATGTTCCATCAGGCATTCTAAGGGTATACCAAATATCATTACCCCCATATCCTCCTTTTCTGTCTGATGAAAAAAACAAAATCCTACCATCAGCAGAAAGGGATGGCTGCGAATCCCAATTCCTGGAATTGACGTTTTTACCCATATTTTCAGACCTTCGCCACTCTCCATTGACTCTATATGCGATATACAGGTCACAACTCCCAAAAGAATCAGGTGCATCGCAGGAGGTATAAATCAATATATTTCCGTCTGCAGAAATGGTACAGGTACCTTCGTTATAAGAGGTGTTGATAATTTTTGAAATACCTTCCGGTTTGGTCCAGCTTTCCTCATCATCACGTAAATAACTTACAAAAATATCCTCTGTTTGATAGTTTTCGGTTCCATCCCTTTTGGTAAAAAGTAATTTTCTGCTGTCTGCTGTCAATACCGGGAAATATTGCAGCTTGTATCCATTGATAGGATCCGGTAATTTTTCTTTAAGAAATACAATTTCTCTTTTAAGCTGTTCAGACAAAAAAGTCATTTGTTCAGTCATTTCCCGGTATTCCAAAGTCCTTTTGAAATCAGCAGACAAAATAGGATCCAGTTCTTTGAATTTAGTGAGTGATTCATTAAACCTTCCTTGAGCCAGATAAATGTTCAATTTAAGCCAACCAAATTCTGATTTTACCTTATTGCTTGCTTTGGCAGATCTTGCTTCCCCTCTTTCCACTACTTTTAGGGCTTCTTCAGGATTGCCCTTTGTGAGCAGAATACGTCCCCATTTGATGTACGACTCCAGAAAACCCGCCTCCCTATTGATAGAGGCTTTGTATTTTTCAATAGCCTCATCGTACATCCTCTTTTTCACCAATTCATCTCCCTCCTGATGGAGTTTTATAGCCCTGCTATCAATAATAGAATATTCCTGGGCAAAGCCTTGTGCAGCAACTAACAATAAAATAAAAGCAAGGAGGGCGATTCTCATGGGTTTATGGTATGTCCATAAATTTATGGGTTTGAAGTGAAATTTTCCAATCAGGATTGGATTTTACATATTCTACAATGGAATCCATATACAATTTTGCTTTGCTCCATTCCGGTTGAATTGATTTTACACAGGTTTCCTGCACTAATGAAGCATGTTTTTCAGCAAATTCAAAATCAGATTTATGGAAAATAACCACTTTCAATTCATCTGCCTTTTTATAAATGGACGGATGCGGTGCTTTAAACTTTTTCGGAGAGAAGCAAACCCAATCGAAATCGCCCGAAAAAGGATGTGCTCCAGAGGTTTCTATATGGATCGCAAAACCATTCTCTTTTAGAAGGGCTGTCAAAGGATTTAAATTATACATCAAAGGTTCTCCACCGGTAATTACCACCATTCTACCAGGATATTCCAAAGCCCCTTCCACAATTTCTTCAATTGGAATTACCGGCCACTTTCCTGCTTCCCAGGATTCTTTGACGTCACACCAAACACATCCCACATCACAACCACCCAATCTGATAAAATATGCAGGCACTCCTGAATATACTCCTTCACCTTGTATGGTGTAGAAAGCTTCCATCAAAGGAAGCATCAATCCTTCTTTAACTCCTTTTGTCTTGTCCATTTAAATTTTTGGTAAAGCGGGTTATTGAACCGCTGAGTTTTTTGGACTGCAAAGGTAAGCCAAAATCATACAGTAAACAATTCAGACCGAATACCTCATCCTATAAATCAAAAAGCCCTCTATTATTTAGAGGGCTCTTCATTGAATTTTTTGTTTCTTACTTTTCGGCCATCACTTTTTTGATATAGGCTACACTTTGCGGGATCTGCTGAACAGATCTGGAGGACTCATCTTCAATAATCAGATATTTCGTCCCTACTTTCTGCGCTTGTTTGATCAATCCATGAATATCTATATCCCCTGTCCCAAGAACTACATTCGTTTCAACATCTCCTTTTCCATCATCACTTCCCGGTGTACCAATTGCCCTGTCTTTTAGATGCAGCAAAGGAAATTTCTTTGGATATTTCTTCATAATGGCCAAAGGATCTCCTCCACCCATTTGTACCCAAAAAACATCCATGTTGAAATCATAATTCTTGGCATTTTTTAACATTTCATCGAAAAGCGTTCCATTACCATGAGACTTGAATTCATATCCATGTGGGTGATAGCAAAGCGTGATACCTGCATCTTTTAGGATTTTCCCTGCCTCATTGAACACTTTAATAGCTTCTTGGGTCTCTTTGATACTGAATTGACCATTGGTATGGGGTATCCAGAAACATGTGGCGTACTTAGCCCCGTATGCTTTGGCATTGTCAATTATTTCCTGTGGGTTTTCCTGTAGCTGTTTAAAATCTGCTCCTACGGCAATTACTGAAAGACCTAATCCGGAAATGAATTTCTTGTACTCCTCCAGTTCCATGCCATAAGTCCCTCCTCCTTCAAGGTATTTGATTCCCCAATCTGCCACAAGTTGATGGCTGCCTTTCACATCATCTTTCATTTCATTCCTCAAACTATACAGTTGGAGTGCAATTTCCTGGGCCTGAAGATTGGCAGTAATCAGAATCAAAATGGCCAGTAACATGTGTTTAATATTTATTTTCATAGGTCATTTAGGGTTTTAATGGAAATATAAGCATAATCAAAATATCAATAATCAATAATTTTTACCAATGGTATTATAGAAACTGAAAATTTTCTGATATTATGTTTCGAATTAGAACAAATCTTTAAATTCTCCATGAATACCAGCCGAAGACGATTTCTCAAACAAACCGCAATAACAGGAATAGCTATGAGCCTTCAACCCGATTTATCATTTGCATGGAATGCCGACACCATCATTGGTCATGGTGATTTTAGATATAAAGTAGACACAAAATGGGGAAATCTTGATCCCGCCAAGTATCCTGTAATCAATTGCCATGAAATGGTGATGGATAAAAAGGGGAGATTGTTTATGGTAACGGATGAACCAAAAAACAATATTATTGTATACAGTCAGGATGGAAAGCTTTTAGATTCATGGACTTTAGGAATGACTGCTGCCCATGGACTGTCCCTTGTAGATGAAGGGGGGGAAGAGTTCCTTTGGATTGTTGACAATGGCGGAAGAGTCGTCAAAACAGATCTAAAAGGAAAAGTAATCACAGAGATAAAGTCTCCCCTGAAAGAAGGGATATATTCAGAGGGAATGAGGTACACGCCAACAGAAACGGCAATCGCAAAGAATGGAGACCTATATGTGGCCGATGGATATGGCTCTCAATTTTTCCTTCAATACGATCGTGATGGAAATTTTATCCGAAAATTTGGCGGGGATGGACATGGCGATGCCCAGTTTAAGACCGCACATGGAATAGCAGTAGACTATAGAAGTGAGGGAAAACCTACATTGCTATGTACTTCCAGGGGACACAATTCCTTTAAAAGGTTTTCTATGGAAGGAGAGTATTTAGAAACTATCTTCTTGCCCGGTGCTTTTGTCTGCCGCCCAGTCATTCATGAAAAAAACCTTTATGCTGGGGTTTGCTGGTCCAGGGCAAAATACCTGGAACAAATGGATAACTCAGGTTTTGTAACCATTTTGAATGAACACAACAAGGTGGTTTCCAACCCGGGAGGAACCGAGCCAAAATACATTGATGGAGAACTTCAATTGATGATTCAGAAAGAACCTGTTTTCAAACACTGCCATGATGTTTGTATCGATCAGGATGAAAACATTTATGTCTGTCAATGGAATGCTTCAAAAACTTATCCAATCAAATTATCAAGGGTGTAGACGAATACACCCTTAATAATTGATTTTCACCTCTTTGACTTTAGTAGGCAACCAAACCTGCATTTCATTCTGACCTCTGTTAGCCCAGGTGTAGTAGGGTATGGCTGTTATGGTTTTAGTTTCCGAAACAATACCTTCTCCATTAGGAGAGGGTGTTAAAATAGAAGCTTCAGTAGTTATAGCCATCACTTTTTCATTCAGGACTTTATGTTCCACCACCTCAAATTTCGAAAGGTCCGGCAGAAGGATATTCCATGCTTTCCCTTCATTATCAGACCCTTCAACACAATAAACCAAAGGCCCCCTTTGCAAAGCAACCCTGTCTTTATTTGCTGCTAATTCCTTTCTAGCTACCACTTTTCTAACTTCCATTGGCAAGTAATATTCAATTCTGTCTCCCTTTTTCCATTTGCGATCAATGGTAATATATCCGTTCTCTTCTGTATACTTTACCTCTTTTCCATTCAATGAGACTTTATAGAAGGAAGAACTCTTCGCCTCAAACCTATAAAGGCCTCCAGGAACAGGTTCTTCATTGGCCCATCCGGGAAGTCTCAGTTTTAAGGCATATTGAACAGGTTTTTCAGGATTCACGGTAATGGAAATATCCCCGTTCAATGGATACTTTGTCTCCATTATAATCGGAACATCCACCTTTCCCATTTGAATAATTGTTTCACTACCGATAAAAAGATTGATCCAAATGGCATTATCTGATTTTGCATAGATGTAGTTCCCCACAGACGCCACTAATCTTGAAATATTAGATGGGCAACAGGCAGTGCCAAACCAGGCTCTCCTAAAGTGCTGACCCGAGGATGCCAATGGATTGCCATAAAAGAACCTATCCCCCTGTAGACTCAATCCATCCAATGCTGCATTGTATAAGCTCCTTTCCAAAACGTCAATATATTTTGATTCCCCCTCTAAAGCATTCATCCTCTGATTCCAAAAAACCATCCCTACAGAAGCGCAGGTCTCACTGTAGGCCGTTTCGTTAGGAAGGTCATAATCTACCGAAAAACCTTCATTGCTTCCGGAAGAACCTATGCCGCCTGTAATGTACATATTTCTGAAAACCACATCCTCCCAAACATTTTTCATGGCATTCATATAGCCATCATCTCTTTTTGCCACAGCCACATCAGCTGCCCCTGTATAGAGGTACATGGCCCTTACCGCATGGCCTGTAATTTCTTTCTGTTCTTTCACCGGTACATCGTCCTGTGCATATTTTGCTCCCCAATTTGGATTATCCCATATAGCCCCTACACCATACCCACGACCTCTTTGTTCCAAAAACCAATCCGATAATTCAAGGTATTTTTCCTCCTCTGTAACTTTATACAATTTGACCAAAGCCAATTCTATTTCCTCATGGCCAACCACCCAAGGAATATTTTTTTGTCTAAAAGTCTCATCAATATGGTCAGCCATTCTAATGCCAACATCCAACAATTTTCTCTTTCCTGTGGTCTGATAATAGGCTACGCCAGCTTCAATCAGGTGACCTGCGCAATAGGCTTCATGCTTATCCATATCTGTCCACCTATTTTCCAAACCGGTCAATGAATAATAGGTATTGATATACCCATCAGGCTCCTGAGCAGCTGCTATTTTATCTATCCATTCATCTGCCTTTTGTTCCAATCCTGCATCCGACCTGTTTTTCAAAGAATAAGCTATTGCCTCCAGTGCTTTGTACACATCACTGTCATCATAATAAATCCCCTCATGTTTTTCATTTTTCCCCCGGGCAACTTTTTCAAAATTCCGAATCCTACCGGTCTCAACTTCTGTCTGCTGTATACAAACCTGAAGGGCCGATGTGGCGACCTTTTCTAATTTGGGTTTCCAAAATTCATCCTTGATGATGACTTCAGAATAACTAATGGGTTCCAATTTGGTGAATCCTGATTGCCCATTTGAGGAAAATGCCAGGGCAAAAAACATTAGGGTAATTATAGTTTTATTCTTCATGGTCATTGGGTAAGTATAACATCCAACTCGAATGCAAAGGGTCTAAAATCCTGGTTTAAACTTTTCGGACAATTATCAAATTAATCCATAGACAATAAGGGAGCAATCTGTTCCTCCGAGGTCACACCTGGTGGCAGTTCTGTAATCTTCAGGTTTCTAAAATGGATAGGCGCACCCTCTGATTCCAAGCAGATATATCCCTTTTTTTGGCTTGCCTGACTGATCCCGTTAACAAATTTTCCATTTACCGATAGCTTGATTACCCCGTCTACACAAACAACTACATAGGTATTCCATTCCCCTTTTCCCAAACATCGGTTTTCAATAGACTTACTTCTAGTTCCCCGTGGATTATCCGGCAATGTGGTCACACCCCCTACCCCAAAGAGTTCCCCATGTACATAGGCAATCGGAGGCAGCACCCCATCTTTTTTATTCTGATTTACCCAGTCCAGCTCGAGCATTTGTACTTCCACCCCATCAGGTAATCGGTTTTCTCCAGGGACAGCACTACTCCAAACAAAAGTTCCGGAATTCCCTCCTGCCTCCATGTGCTTCCACTCAATATACATAATAAAGTTTTCATATTGCTTTTCGGAGCGGATTACACCAATCGGCAAACCTTTACACACCAGTTCATCTCCTTCAAAATACCAGGTATCTTTTTCCGTGTTGACGTTATACCATTTTAAAGGTGTTTCATCAGGTGAATCAGGGCTCACAAGGCTTTCCAAACCCCTTGATTTTCCAAATTCAAATAAATAGTCCTGAGCCATAAGGGAATCAGGATTCCAGCTTAAAATAAAAAGCAATAAACTGATAAGGTAAATTCTCATGGATTTAATTTTAATTACTACCAATGACAGAAATGTACGTCACCCTGAGTGAAGCGAAGGGTCTCCTAAATTATTGAGATCCTTCACCTCCGCAAGCTCCAGTTCAGGATGACGTTACAAAAGATGTCATTACCCTTTCTGTACTTTTACCTAAATGTTAAAATCTCTTAGTGACAGGTGATCAATTTTTACATATTTAGAGTAAGGGATATACACTTTCCTCTGCATTAAGGATTTTAATCATAGAACTTTTGTCCTGCCAGGAACTGCCACAGGAGGCACTTCCCAATTTAAATCCCACCGGTAATCCTCCAACTTAGGTCCAAGTGTCATATTGGATTTTAAGGCATCCTCCCAATTGATGGTCTGACCACTATAACCGACCATCCTTCCCAAAACAGCAAGCATGGTGCTATTCGCCATCAATTCTCCTTCATTGATTGGTTTCCCGGATCTAATGGCTGCAAACAATTCCTCATGCTGGGTCTCATAGGGATTGTTTTTCTCTCCATTATAATCCCATTTTGAATTGTTTTGAATGCTGTGAACCTGTCTTCCTATATCTACAATTGCATTTCCATTTCTTCCAAAAACCTCTGCTTTATTGACATTAGAACATCCCTGCTGTTGCCTGCTAAAATGAATGCCCTTTGCTCCGTTTTCATATTCGTATTCAATGGCAAAATGATCATAAATATTGCCCCACTTTTCTTCGGTCCTGGATTGACGTCCACCGGAACCTGTCGCACGTATTGGCATTTTATCACCAAATGCCCAGGACATCATATCCAAACTATGCACCATCATTTCAACAATGTAATCCCCGGAAAGCCAATCATAATAATACCAGTTTCTCAATTGATATTCCATTTCAGTCCACTGGCTCTGTCTTTCTTTATACCAAAGGCCACCCCCATTCCTAACTGTCAAGACGGACATCACTTCACCAATCTCCCCATTGTTGATTTTTTCAAAAAGCGCCCTTTTGGGGAAATCGTACCGGAAGGTAAATCCCGAAACCACTGACAATCCCTTTTCCTTTGCCATTTTGGCTGTCTCAAGAACACTTCTTACCCCCGGAGCATCCACCGCAACGGGCTTTTCACAAAAGACATGCTTCCCTTTGGCTATAGCTTCCTTAAAATGACCTGGCCTAAAAGCTGGTGGAGTCGTAAGGATCACCACATCTACATCCGATTCCAATACCTTTTGATACGCATCAAATCCTATGAATTTATGGGCATTGTCCACCTTCACCTGCTTGGGATTAACCTGCATCAGCGAATCGTAAGATTCCTCCAAATAGTCCGGAAAAATATCCGCCATACAGGTCAATATGGAATCGGCATCCGCCTTCAATGCCTGGGCAGCTGCCCCGGTTCCTCTTCCTCCACAACCTATCAACCCAACTTTTAGCGTCTTATCATTAGAAGCAAAACTGGAATTGATGGAAAAGGACATAGGCAATACGGCACTTCCCAATAGAGCAGTACCGGTTGATTTCAAGAAAATCCTTCTTTCATTGGCTTTTGGTGGAATGGAGAACTTAGACATGATGGCAATGATTAGTTTTAAATCCTGTTTTATAAAATAGAAACCTGGAATACCCTAATTAAACATCACAGATTTCAACACCCTGTTTGAGGGAGGCCAACTTATCGGGTCTTTTGGGAATAAACTCCTGACCCACAAAACCTGTGTATCCAGTTTCGAGGATAGCTCTCATAATTGCTGGATAAAAAAGCTCCTGTGTGTCATCAATTTCGTTTCTTCCAGGCACACCT
Source organism: Shivajiella indica (assembly GCF_042683085.1). Lineage (NCBI taxonomy): Bacteria > Pseudomonadati > Bacteroidota > Cytophagia > Cytophagales > Cyclobacteriaceae > Shivajiella > Shivajiella indica. The sequence continues at coordinate 34,751 of NZ_JBHUIV010000005.1, forward strand.
CCAGTATGATAATGAGAGATGTAGGGATGGAATTTTTTGATCGTAGCAATCACATCTCCTTCCATGATCTGCATATGGTAAATATCATAAAGGAGCTTAATATTTTCAGAACCGGTCGCCTTGCATACCTCCACACCCCATGCAGTATGATCTGCTTGGTAATCTTTATGGTTAACTTTACTGTTTAAGAGTTCCATACACATGATTATCCCATGCTTTTCTGCTACCGGCATGATTCTTTTCAAGCCCATCGCGCAATTTTTTATGCCCGTCTCGTCATCCAGACCATTGCGGTTTCCAGAAAAACAAATAATCTGTTTAAAGCCTGCCTCAGCTACTTTTGGGATCATTTCTTCATAACTTTTGACCAGTTCGTCATGGTAAACCGGATTATTGAAACCCTTTTCAATCCCCATTCCTGCACCCCAGGGCATGGCGGCGGTCAGCCCATATTTTTTCAGCACAGGCCATTCATCGGGACCTACCAGTTCAATGGACTTCAGACCAATTTCAACGGCTGCCTTACACAAATCTTCAAATGGAATATCATTATAGCACCAGCGGCAAACCGAATGGTTGATCCTACCTTTTAAATCCCTATCTAAAGGATTTTCCATTGCCTGGATTCTTGTTGAAATTGAGGTTCCTAAGACACTTAGGGCGGCAGTACCTGCCATGGTTTTCAGACTTTTCCGTCTGGACAATTTTGAGTTTAATATTGACATAATTTCATTGAATTTTCTAGTTTTTTTGGGTTTTGGGCAATTCCCATTTTTTTCAACAGAGAAATAGATTTAGGAGGAAAGTAATTAAATATACATTCATTGGACTTTTTCCTTTCTGGTCAAAGAAAATTGTACTCCCTCAGCTGTTTATTTTATTAAATAAAATGCTTTTACAGGTAATTTCAAATAGGAAAAGTGCAATAGGGCATGTTTTGTAGTGATAAGGAGTAAATAGCAGTGATTGACAGGTCAAGTAAAAACTATTTTGGGACATGGATTAAATTGATATATTAGGAAAATAGAAATCCATAACTGGACGGATTCAATCGATTACCCGAAAATTCCACTCAATCCAAAACAGTAAACTTAAAAACCCAGCAACCCCAATGGCCCAATCAAATGAAACCCGGAGAGATTTTCTCAAAAAATCTTTGGCAGGAACAGCAGCCCTTTCTTTTGGCGGTATTCTTCCAAGTTTTAGTCCCAAGAGCTATGCCCAAATCCTTGGTGCAAATGAGAAAATAAAAGTTGCCGTCATGGGTGTCAACAGCAGAGGAATGGCATTGGCCCAGAACTTCGCCTCCCAACCCAACAGTGAAGTACTTCATATATGTGATGTAGACAGATTGGCTGCAGAAAAGTGTATCAATGCTGTAACAAACATCCAGCAAAACAAACCAAAAGCAACACCGGATTTCAGAAAAGGTCTAGAAGATAAGGATCTGGATGTCCTGGTAGTTGCCGCTCCTGATCATTGGCATGCCCCTGCAGCTATATTAGCTTGCAAAGCAGGCAAGGATGTTTACTTGGAAAAACCTGCCAGCCATAATCCCCATGAAGGTGAAATTTTGGTGAAAGCCGCAGAAAAGTACAAACGGGTAATCCAAATGGGCAACCAAAGGAGATCTTGGCCGAATGTTGTGGCTGCTATCAAAGAATTACATGAAGGGGTAATTGGAAGGCCATATTTTGCAAAAACCTGGTATACAAACAACCGGGGCCCAATCGGTTTCGGTAAGAAAACTACCGTTCCGGAGCATTTGGATTTTGAACTATGGCAAGGACCTGCTCCAAGGGAAGCTTATAGGGATAATATAATCCATTACAACTGGCATTGGTTCTGGAATTGGGGAACCGGGGAAGCCCTTAACAACGGGACTCATATGGTAGATTTGGCCAGATGGGGATTGGGAGTAGAATTCCCTACCAGGGTAACTTCTTCCGGGGGAAGGTATCGCTATAAGGATGACTGGGAAACTCCCGATACACAGGTCATCAATCTTGAGTTTGACAACAATACCATGATCACCTGGGAAGGGAGAAGCTGTAATGGTCTGAACTCTGAAGGATCAAGCGTAGGTGTTATTTTTTATGGAGAAGAAGGAGCAATAAGGATCGATGGAGGAGATAATTACAGTATCATGGATCTCAAGAATCAGGTTGTCAAAGAGGTAAAATACCAAAGACCAGTAGACCCAAGAAACCTTTCTGACCCAACTTATGACCTGGATGGATTCCATATTCAGAACATGTTTGATGCTATTCGGAAAGGAACACCCCTTGCAGCTGATATTAATGGAGGACAGACAAGTACCCTGTTGGTTCAGTTGGGCAATATCGCACTTAGAACCGGAGGATCTTTGCAGATTGATCCCAAAAACGGCCATATCCTTGATAACAAAGAAGCCATGAAACATTGGTCCAGAGATTATGAACCAGGCTGGGAACCATCCATATAATCCACATTTCTTCCCATTGACCCAACAAACTCATGAAGTTAAGTAACCTGGACCTGGTTATCATTGGTCTGTTTTTCCTATTGATGCTGGCCATTGGCATTTATTCTTATTTTAGAAATAAAAATCCGGAAGATTATTTCGTTGCTGGTGGAAAATTACCTTGGTGGCTTTCCGGCATCTCACACCATGTCTCCGGATACAGTGGTGCTGTTTTTGTTGCTTACGCAGCATTGGCCTACACTCATGGAATTTCTGTCTATTTTTGGTGGGCATTTACGATAGGAATAACCATATTGGCAAGCGCCAAAATATTCCCTGTGTTTTGGGTAAGGTTAAGAAAACAATTGCATATCCAGTCTCCACTGGAATTCCTAAAGGTTCGTTACAACCTTTGGACCCAACAAATCATGGCCTGGAGCGGAGTATTACTCAAACTTTTTGATATTGGAGCAAAATGGGCCTCGATTGCTATTTTGTTAAATGTATTCACTGGCATCAGTCTACCTGTGGGCATCTTGATTTCAGGAGGAATATCATTATTGTACATCACCTTTGGCGGTTTATGGGCAGTGGTGATGACGGACTTTGCCCAATTCATCGTCCAACTCTTAGCTGGAATTGTCATGTTTTGGGCTGTTCTGGATTTTTTGGGAGGTGCGGAAAGCATTTTTACCCTTTGGGATCAATTGCCTGCATCTAACAGCCAACCTTTTCATGAACCTTATGGATTGGGATTCGCACTGGCATTTCTATTCATCAATTTCCTCTCCTATAATGGAGGACAATGGAATCTCGCTACACGGTATATTTCTTCCAATACCGAACAAGAGGCAAGCAAGGCAGCTAGACTTTCAGGAATATTATATTTGATATGGCCCCTGATCTTGTTTTTCCCCATGTGGGCAGCACCCATCTTACTTCCCAATCTGGCCGATCCCAGTCAATCTTATGGAGAGTTGACCATGTTATTATTGCCCTCAGGCTTAGTGGGGCTGGTTATTGCCTCCCTATTCGCCAATACCATGTCCATGACCTCTTCAGATATCAATACCATCGCTGCTGTGATCACAAGAGATATTTTACCTAACATCTCAGCCAAATTAAAATCCAACGCCCTCAGCACAGCTAGAATAGTCACTTTCCTATTTACTACGATGACCATCCTCATTGCTTTACAGTACGAATATTTTGGGGGCATCTTGGGCCTGATTATTTCCTGGTTCGGTGCATTGGTGGGCCCTATTGCCATTCCACTATTATTTGGATTGATTCCTACCTTCAGGTCATGTGGGCCCATAGCTGCTATCAGCTCCATCTTGTCGGGACTTGTTGCCTTTATTTTTACCAAAAATTTCGAAATGGGAAGTTATGCCCTTCAGGTAAGTTTGCCTTTGATTATCTCTTTCCTTGTTTTTATTTCATTTGGATTACTGTCTAAGAAGAAAGTTCCAGAAAAAGTCGATGTATTACTGACTCAAATATCAAAAAATAGCTAAAATTGAAAGATGCAATTACATGTTTTCAATACCAGGGAAGAAATGGGGAATGCGGCCGGAAAAGCTGTGGAGGAAAGGATATTGACAGTCCTTGAAAAAAAGGATTATTTAAGAATGGTGTTTGCAGCTGCACCATCCCAAAATGAATTCTTAAAGTACCTAAGAAATTCAAAGTTAATTCCCTGGGAAAAAGTGGTTGCCTTTCATATGGACGAATACCTGGGCTTACTGCCCGAAGATCAGGCCCTTTTTTCGAATTTTCTCAAAAGGAATTTATTTGATCATTGTAATTTCAAAGACGTCTTTATCATTGAAGGAAATAAAAACACGGAGGATGAAATTGCCCGGTATACCCGCTTAATAAATGAAAGCCCAATCGATATTGTTTGCTTGGGCATTGGGGAAAATGGCCATATTGCCTTCAATGATCCACCTGTTGCCGATTTCAATGACCCAAATACCATAAAAATTGTGGAACTGGATCTTGCCTGCAGACAGCAGCAGGTGAATGATGCCTGCTTCCCTTCAATAGAAGAAGTTCCTACCCACGCACTTAGCCTTACAATACCTGCCTTGCTTGAGACCGATTACCTTTGCTGCGTAGTGCCCGGCCCCAATAAAAAGCAAGCGCTCGAATCGACCTTAACAGGCCCTATTGACACTTCCTGCCCTGCCTCAATACTGAAATTGCATTGGCAATGCGACCTTTTCACAGATAGAGCTGCCTACCCTGAAAATTTGCCTTGGAAGGAAACCAAATATGATTTGTTGCAAGATATAGAAAATGGATCCTTTCAGCTTAATAACGATAAAGGGAGATTTACCCCTGTAAGATTTTACCCCCCAGACCAAATCAAAGAGAAAATTCCTTTTTTTGGCCCTGGCTTAATAGATTTACAAGTAAATGGAGTCAATGGAGTGGATTTTAATGATGCGTCACTTTCCATTTCGGATATAGAAAAGTCAGTTGAATATTTATTGACTATAGGCGTGACAGGTTTTCTACCTACCTTGATTACTAATGAAAAGGGAATTATCCTGAAAATTTTGGATACAATAACTCAAGCCTGTGAAATAAATCCACTGGTAGATTCCTGTATTCTGGGTGTACATTTAGAAGGTCCTTTTATTTCAAATCTGGATGGTGCCAGAGGTGCCCATAATCCCAAATTTATCCAAGAGCCTTCGTGGGAACTATTGCAGGAATTTCAAAAAGCAGCAAAAGGAAGAATCAAACTGCTCACCTTGGCACCTGAATTGGAAGGAGCAATCGATTTGATCAAAAAATGTAAGGAATCAGGAATCCAAATAGCTATCGGGCATAGTTATGCTACTTACCCAAAAATCAAGGAGGCGGTGGAGGCAGGTGCCCGTCTGTCTACCCATCTGGGTAATGCAGTTCCACTTACCCTTCCAAGGCATCCGAATATTCTTTGGGATCAATTGGCCATGGAGGGTTTATATGCAAGCTTGGTCGCAGATGGTTTTCACTTGGATGATTCCTTCTTAAAAACCGTAATAAAAGTTAAGTGTGAAAAATCATTCCTGATCAGTGATAGCACCTTATTCACTGGGATGCCTCCCGGTGAATACAAGGCACATATAGGAGATGAAGTGGTCCTGGAAGAAAATGGAAGACTATCCTTAAAACATGGCAAGGGACTTTTGGCAGGTGCAAGCAAAAACCTCAGAGAAGGGGTGGAATACCTTGTCAAATCCGGAATAACTGACCTTTCATCAGCCTGGAAAATGGCTACTTCCTACCCTGTTAAATTTCTTGCTTTGAATGACTCCAATCAAACTCTAAAAGAAGATTGGGTAATCTTTAACTTCGAAGAGGGGAAAATCAAGGTGATGAGGGTGATTAAAAATGGGCAGGTTGTTTTTTCCAGCGATTAAATAGTCAAACAACAAAGATTTTTATTTAACGAACCACAAAAGTTACAAAAGGAACACAAAAGTTTTCTTCAATCTGATCATTCCTGTAAAGGGCAACTTATTCAGATGCCCTTCTTTTGTCCACTTTGTTGACTTTTGTGGTTCGAAAAAATGGCCGAGGAGGTTAAACCTTGAATAAAAAAAGCCACCGACAAATATTAAGACTTTAATTAACAGACCACAATAGTGACAAAAGGAACACAAAAGTTTTCTTCAATCTGATCATTCCTGTAAAGGGCAACTTATTCAGATGCCCTTCTTTTGTCCACTTTGTTGACTTTTGTGGTTCGGAAAAATGGCCGAGGAGGTTAAACCTTGAATAAAAAAAGCCCCTTACAAATATTAAGACTTTAAATAACGGATCACAATAGTTACAAAAGGAACACAAAAGTTTTCTTCAATCTGATCTTTCCTGTAAAGGGCAACTTATTCAGATGCCCTTCTTTTGTCCACTATGTTGACTTTTGTGGTTCGAAAAAATCCTGCCAATTATTTAGATTGTTTTAAACCCTTATTGTTTTCCTAATTTGATCTAAGCCTTTTCAAAGATTTCTTTGAGGTAAATCCTTTTGCCTCCTTGTTTTTTGCTCTCATCTGCTGCTTCCATAAAAGCTAAAATCTCTAGGGTTTCCTCTGGTTGTACCGGGATAATTCCGGTATCGAAATATTTAACGATTTCCCTCAATAATGGCTCATATCCCGAATAAGGCCCAAGGACAATGTTTTTCTTCATCGTGAAAACCGTTCCTCCATAATCATGTATCCCTGAACGGGTTCCTCGAAAAGTTCCCAATCTGCCATCTTTCCAGGTTCCCACCACTATATCAGTATCTTTAGAAATTATCCTGACAACTGACTCACATCCTGTTCCCATTACTGTAAACAATGTCTCTACACCATGGATCCCATACCAATAAAGATCTGGGTGGCTGGGTTCCAGAGTGGCCGGACTAAATGTATCTGCTCCTACAACAGTACTTTTGTCGATCTCATCAATGCCTTTGACATAACGTAAAGAAGAGGATGAAAAAACCGGAATACCAAATTGCTCCGAGGCAGCAAATATTTTATGGGCATCCTTTAGTGAAGCGGTAATGGGTTTATCGATGAACATCCTCTTGCCGGCTTTAAATACCTCCATCGCCTGCTCCAGATGCAACTTTCCATCATTCGTTTCCAAAAGCACCACATCGACCTTTTCCAAAAGGGCCGCTATAAAGTCCACAATTTCAACCCCCATACTTTTGATCTCTTGAGTATATCCTGGAATCCTGTCCATACTGGAAGGAATATCTCTACTTCCGTAAGGATAGGCTGCCACAACATGATACCCCAAATATTGGCTATTCCCCCTATTGTTGTTAAGGACATTGGTAAAGGCAATACTGTGTGAGGTATCCAATCCAATTATCCCAACTTTCTTCCCTTTAGATTCATTCCAATTTCTACCAAAAGTTAATTTGGGATTTCCCAAAAAACCTAAACCTATGGTTGCAAATGAGCTTGTTTTGATAAAATTCCTCCGATTAATAAATATTTTTTTCATTCTTTTCTCTTACTTAAATAATTAAGCATTAATGCTTCAATTTATATAAATTTATTGTTTAAACCCATAAATCTATGAAACATGTGGTAGTGGGCTGGTTTGAAATACCGGTCAAAAATATGGAAAGAGCTATTTCATTCTACGAAACAGTTTTTGATTGCAAATTAGATAGGCATCAAATGGAAACTATCGATATGGCTTGGTTTCCTTGGGACCATGAACAAGGAGGTGCCGGTGGTAGTTTGGTTAAAAATGAAGAATTTTACACCCCCAGTGAAGATGGAGTTCAGGTTTATTTTTCATCGGAAGATGTGAAAATTGAACTGGCCAGAATAAAAAAGGCTGGAGGAGAAATCATTCAATCCAAAACCTTGATCAGTCCAGAAATCGGATATATGGCCTTATTTCTTGATTCAGAAGGGAACAGGATTGCTTTGCATTCTTTAAAATAAGTAGGAACAATTTCCAGTTTATTTCTTTTTTATCCTTTTTCTCCACAATCACCAATTGATACTGGGTCAAAGTAGGATATCCTGTGCCATCCACCTGTAAAATCAAGTGGATGATAACAAATTTTTACAATGGAAAATAGTTTGTCCCAGACCTTATTTTTTGTATTATTATTAAAAAAGTCATTGCGTCCTATGTCACTGCTGAAACTTATCTCCAAATACAATTATTTCCTGACCTTAACCTGTTGTATCCTTTTTTTTGTGATGGTTTTACTTGGAATCTTAGCGAGATATATCTTAAAAACACCTATTCTTTTTTCAACTGAAGTCAGTAGAATTTTTTTTGTTTGGGCCTGCTTTTTTGGATCTGCTCTGGCATTAGAACAAAAATCCCATATCACCATCACCTTCCTGACAGATTGGTTAAAAATTTCGCAAAAACATATCCAATTGTTTGCTAATCTGGCTATAATGGTCTTCCTAGCGGCCATTTTGTACAGTTCTGTACAGGTTATTTATAGGTTATGGAACACCTTTCTACCTATTACAGGGTGGACTCAATCCATTTTTTACTTTCCCCTGCCATTTATATCCTTGGGTGGACTGATTTATTTATCTCAATCTATTTTAAGTCCAACCAAAACCCAGGGAGCATGATTTTTCTATTGTTTGGATTATTCATCCTTTTTGCACTCTTCAGGGTTCCTATCGCTTATTCCTTGGGATTGACAGCGCTATGTTATCTGATTTTTGGATTGGATATTCCATTGGAAATGATCCCCCATAAAATGGTAAAAGGCCTGGATAATTATGTATTTCTGGCCATACCTCTCTTCCTGTTGGCTGGGAGATTAATGAATGCAGGCGGAATCACCAATGAACTGTTTTCTTTTGCAAGAATTCTGGTAGGACATTACAGGGGTGGACTGGCCCAAACAAATGTTCTCTCCAGTATCCTGTTTTCCTGGATGTCAGGCAGTGCGGTGGCCACAGTCGGCGCATTAGGGGAAGTTAACCTAAAAGCCATGAGAGAGAATGGTTTCAATGATAAATTTTCTGCTTCTATCATTACCGCTTCCTCGGTTTTGGGCCCTATCATACCTCCGAGCATTCCCTTTATCATTTATGCTGCCATGACTGAAAATTCAGTAGGAAAGCTTTTTGTTGGAGGCATCATTCCGGGATTATTGATTGCAGTATTCCTTTCTTTGATGATCTATCTTCTTAGTTTGAAAAATAATTACCCGAAAGATCCTCCTCCAAAGTCCGAGTCAATTTTCAAAGGGTTTAAGAAGGCATTTATTCCTTTGTTAATGCCGGTCATCATGTTGGGAGGTATATTGGCAGGTATATTTACCCCTACAGAAGCAGCAGGAGTAGCTGCATTTTATGCCTTTGTAATCGGGATATTTTATTACAAGACCATCAAATGGAAAGATCTGCCGGATATTTTTGTGGAAACCATGGTTACCACCGCAGTAATAACCTTTATCATTTCCACCACTACCCCATTTTCCTATTTATTGACGATTGAGGATGCCGGTCAAACCATTACTGCTTCCGTGATTTCTTTTACCCAGAATAAATGGGTTGTGCTATTATTGGTCAATCTTATCTTACTTTTTTTCGGGGCAATATTGGAGGCAGGTGTTGTTCTGATCCTTTTTACTCCTATTTTGTATCCTTTGGCCCTTGATTTGGGAATTGACCCAATTCATTTTGGGGTGATTATGGTGGTAAACTTGATGATCGGTGTAGCCACACCACCAGTAGGGGTTTGTCTCTTTATGATGAGCCATATCAGTAAAATCAAAGTTGAGGTATTGATGAAAGCCATCATCCCCTTTTTAATCCCTATGTTCCTGGTATTATTGCTGGTGACCTATTTCCCTGAAATCTCAATGATTTTGGTAAACAAATGGATGAAATGAAAATTACCGCCTTCCATATCATCCTCTTTGCAATACTCTTTTGGAGCTGCCAATCTAGTGAAACTGAGGTAAAAGTTTTGCGAGTGGGGTTAAGCCATAGCAATAGCCATTCCTTTACATTGGCACTTGAGGAATTCAAAAAAGAAGTGGAAACGAATACCCAAGGCAAAATCCAAATCAAGATTTATCCAAGTTCCCAATTAGGTAATGAAAGCGAGATGCAGGAAATGCTAATGATAGGAAGCCTCGATATGGCCCTTGCGGGACTGGTCAATAATCATGAACCTCTATTTTCAGTTTTGGAACTCCCTTATTTGTATGAAAACCGGGAACATGTCAAAGCAGTCAATAATGGACCTATTTTGGAGGACTTGGCGCGGTCCCTCAATAAGTTTGGCATCAGGCTTATAGGTTGGTATGAAAACGGATTCCGGCACCTGACCACCTCCATCAAACCCATCCATCAGCCTGAAGACCTAAATGGATTACTGATACGAACTACCGAAAACATGGCCCATATCCAGACCATCAAGGCTTTGGGAGGGATCCCAACTCCTCTGAGCTATGCGGAACTATATACAGCACTTACCCAGGGGATGGTAGATGGACAGGAAAACCCTCTTCAGAACATTTGGACGGGAAAATTGTATGAAACCCAAAAATATGTGGCCATGACAGGTCATATTTTCAATTGCGCTTATGTGCTGATAAGCGAAAGAACCTGGAATAAACTGGATAAGGAACAACAAAACATCATTCGATCAGCCATAAAGAATTCCATTGAATGGCAATTGGCTTATCTAGAGAAATTGGAAAAAGAACTTCAAGAAAAAATAGAACTTGAAGGAGTTGAATTCACCTTCCCTGACAAAAGTTTATTTAAGGCCAAAACCCTGCCTGTTTATGATTACTTTATAAATTTATATGGGGAGGATGCCGAAAACCTGATCAACAAAATAAATGCCCTTAAACCCAGTGAAAATAATTGAACCCAAAAGTCAAACTATGAAAAACAGCAGAAGGAAATTTATCCAAAAGACAGGCAGTACCGCCATGGGAATAGGTTTGTTTTCCATCATTCCCTCCAAAGTATGGGCCTCCGGTATTGCTCCCAGTGATCAGGTGAATGTTGCCTTAATTGGATGTAACGGCCATGGATTCAGTATTTTGAGACATCATTTAAATTTAGAAGGTGTAAATTGTACGGCTATTTGTGACGTGGATGAAAATGTTCTGACCAGAAGGATTAAAGAAGTGCAGGATAATTATGGTCAAAACCCAAAGGCCTATAAGGATTTCAGGAAGCTCCTTGACCAGAAAGACATTGATGCGGTCATTGTTGGGAGCCCTGATCATTGGCATTGCCTCCATGTGGTGTCAGCCTGTGAAGCAGGAAAAGATGTTTATGTAGAGAAACCTTTGGCTAACAGTATCGGGGAATGTGACATCATGGTTGAAGCTGCTACCTACTACCAACGGATCGTTCAGGTTGGCCAACAACAGCGAAGTGGCTATACCTTTAGTGAACCTATAAGAATGATACGGTCAGGAGAAATAGGAAAATTAAGAAAGGTCAACATCTGGTCGAACTTCAATTATGGATCAGGAGCTACTCCTGCAGAGGACAGCCCTGTACCTGAAGGGGTGGATTATAATTTCTGGTTGGGCCCTGCTCCTGAAAGACCTTTCAATAAAAACAGGTTCCATGGTAGCTGGCGTCATTTTTGGGATTATGGAGGAGGTCTAATGTCGGATTGGGGCGTTCATTTGTTGGATATGGGTGTTTGGGCAATGGAAAAACCTGCTGCACCATCTCTAGTACTTACCCAAGCCAGCAATACCTCTACGGATATCAGGCAAAGGGAAACTTTCGATAGTATGTCAGTACTTTATCCACACGATGAATTTACCATTCAGTGGGACATGTTGGGAGGCATCCAACAAGGCCCTTTCGAAAAACCATACGGGGTTGCTTTTATAGGAGAAAAAGGAACCATAGTGGCCGATAGAAGAAGTTTTCAGCTTTTACCTGAATGGGATGGAGAAAAACAGGCGCCTAAAGTAACACCTCAAAAGTTTACCGAGGGAAGTGAATCCCATAATTTACATGTGAAAAATTTCATTGACTGTATTAGAAGCAGGGAAACTCCCATTTGCCCACCTGAAACAGGAAGGATTGCTGCACTGTATGCCCATATTCCCAATATTTCGGGCAGAATTCACGAACCCGTATTGCATTGGGATGATAGCAAAAGGCAATTCAAAAATTCCCCAAAAGCGAATGCTTTGATCACTCCAAACTACCGTGATCCCTGGAAATTACCTAAAATTCCAAAAGGATAAAATCCTCAATTCTATTCAAAGAGTTTAAAAACAGGATTGGGAATATGAGCCTCATTAAATAATTTTTGAAATTCCAACAATAACTCAGGATAATCTTCTGCAATATTATTGGATTCAGAAATGTCATTTTTCAGGTTGTAAATTTCAATGGCTGCATTAGGGTTGTTTTTAACCCCATAACGGACAGCTTTCCAATCCCCTTTTCGGATAGCCTGTCTACCGCCTAGCTCCACAAACTCCCAATACAGGTAATCATGTTGCTTTTGCCCTGATTTCCATTTCAAAACAGGTAGAAAGGAGATCCCATCAAGATTTTTGGAGATTTCATGTCCTAAGATTTCTGAAAATGTGGGCAGGAAATCCCAAAAAGCTGAAATATGGTCTGTTGAGCTTCCTGGTTGGATGACACCTGGCCATTTCACAATCATAGGAGTCCGGATTCCACCTTCATACAGATCCCTTTTATATCCCCGAAATATGCCATTGCTATTAAAAAAATCAGGATTATTGCCACCTTCTACATGGGGACCATTATCAGAAGCAAATATGATGATTGTATTATCAGTTAATCCCAAATCATCCAATTTTTGTAAGACCTCCCCTACCTGTCGGTCCAATAAAGCCACCATAGCTGCATAACTAGCGCGGGGATAAGGATTGGATTGATAGCCTGGAATATTAATGGGATCATCCCCGTAGTCCCATCCATCAGGTGCCTTAAACTCCTCTTCCTGACCGAACTTCTTTCTATAATGATCCAGCAAATCCCCATCAGGGGCTGCTAATTCCGCATGGGGCATCACCATAGGAACAAACATAAAAAATGGATTTAAAGCATTATCCTCAATAAACTTCAAGGATTCCTTGTGTATAACTTCAGGGGCGTATGTGCTTTTTTGATTCCAGTCATTTCCTTCAAGAAATACTTTCTCATGGTTATCCCAAAGGTATTCCGGATAATAGCGATGGGCGATACGCTGGCAGTTGTACCCAAAAAACTGATCAAATCCCTGATTGTTTGGATCTCCCGTGGTACCAATAAAACCCAAACCCCATTTTCCAAATGCTCCAGTAGCATAGCCTGCCTGTTTAAAAAGTTTAGGTAAGGTCAATAAGGTATCAGGCATCGGATACTGCCCTTCAGGCTGTATCTCAAAATTTCCCCTGATAGGTGTATGGCCGGTATGCAATCCTGTCATTAGTGCAGAGCGGGAAGGAGCACAGACAGTTGCTCCTGTATAATGGTTGGAAAAGAACATCCCTTCAGCTGCTATGCGGTCAATATTTGGTGTTTCAATCCATTCTTGCCCTAAAAAACCCAAATCTCCGTAACCCAGGTCATCTGCGAGGATGAAGATGATGTTGGGCTGTTTTTTGTTCAATTCTTCCAACTTTTTCTCCTGACAAGAAATTAGGGATAAAATACCAATCAATAAAGCAAATCCGTACAGTTGAACGATCTTCTTCATGGGTTAAATTTTAGTTTGATGGATTGATGATCAGATTTAATTTACTCAGTTTACCTTTGGGTTGGACCAGTACTTTTGCTCCTTTTGGAGCTTTGTAATCCAACAGCAGGTTTTCCCCTTCAATTCTCCAATACACCTCTACAGGTCCAAGGGGATGTACCACTGTTCCTTTGGCCCATGTCAATGTTTCAGACTGGGGTTTTATTTCAATGGTATTTGGATCAAAATCTTTGAAAAAGCCTAAGTTAACTCCAAGCGTTTCGGTTGCCATAAAAAACATTGGATGTCCACTCCAGGCATGGCTGGACGTCCCAATATCCGATTCGATCACATCAAAGTTTTCCCATACCGTTGGACGGTCATTGTGCAGCGCCATCGGTCCCCAATGTTTGCGAATAAAGTTTTCTACAGCCCCTGATTCTCCGTGCCGGTATAATAAAGAAAACAAATAAAATGCGCTGTAAGGGGAAATCTTCTCTTTCCTTGTTTCCTGACCTATATCCAATATTTCGTTTTTTAACCAAGAGATGATGGGTTGCTGAAACTCTGGTTCTGTCACTCCCATCAATACTGGCCAAATGGTGGAAGTAAGGTGTTTTTCTTTTAAGATTTCACCATCTTTTATGCCATCAAAATAATTAAGATGGTCCTGATCCCAAAGGTTCAAATGGGTACTTTGTTTGATTTTGGAAGCCTCCTCCAAATAAGATTCCCTATCTTCATTCCATCCAAATCGATCCGCCCAGTCGGCCAATCTTTTCAATGAATAATAATAAAGAGCTTGATATGCGGTCATGGCAGCGTCCCGTTTATTAAGAGTTGTCCATTCGATAAAAACATTCTCGATTTTTACCAGTCCATTGACATACCTGGATTGATATTGGCCGATCAGTGATTTATAGTTTTTATAGTGTTCTCTTACCAGTTCCCAATCTCCGGTAAGCTTAGCATATTCATCTAAAGCTACCAAAGATGACAAAATATAGTCCTCATGCCGAACCGGTTCCCCATCCCACATTTGAGGCCGGTACATATCCTGAAAAAGGTTCAAGGAATGTTTGACCAAGCGCATGTCTCCACTCACCGCCTGGGTCATGGCCATTTGGGGGATCATATCCCCGGCATAAAGCCCCCTTTCCCTAAAGGGTGTATCTGTATAGGAATCTTCTGCACAAATTTGAAGGGTACGCCAGCTAGCTTCCCATATTCTGTCCATTAAAGGATCTGAGGAAGAAAATGATCCAAGGGCTTCAAATGGGTAAACCTGCCTGACCATTCCTACATTGTCCAATGTAAATGACTGGTTTTCTGCCCTAACAACCATTTTAAGGTATCTGGCACCATAAGGTTTGAAGGATTGAAATCTTTTTTGGCTACCATCGGCTACAAATCTTAACCCTGCCCCTACCTGATGTCTTTTATAGAGCCAGGGCAATCCTTCCTGATTGAGTTCTTCTGAAAAGCCTATATCAATGGTTGACCCTATGGGAAACTGGCCTTCTACAAAGAAATGCCCAAGATGGATTTCGCCCATATCAAAAAACAGAACAATCTCTGATTGATCTTTGGTAAAAATTAAGGGTTCTTTAAAAACACTTGAAGCCCTGAGTGGCAGGTTTCTGTCAGGCTCCATCCATGCCAAATCTTTTGCAGGGTTGGTTTTTTCAGCCTTTATGTGTGATCTCCATTCATTTGGAAATGCTTTGACTACAGCGTCCAATCCCAAACCCAAATCAAACTGTCTTATTTGTAGTTCCAATTGTTGATCGAGTGGAACAAAAGATCGAAACCACTCTGTGCCATCCAACTTTTTAGAGGGGGAAACAGACAATCCAAGATTTGTGGGAAGGGTGAGGTAAAAGTCCCAGGTTCCCCAAATGACATTATTCCGAACAAGCATCTCATTCCAACCTTGATTTAACTTAAGTTCAAATTCTTGTCGGTGATACGATTTTACTTTTACTTCCTTGGGATGTATCTTTTCACCGTTAAGGAAATACTCTCCCCACCACAAACCGGCATTTACTTTTTGCTTTTTGGGAGAGTAAATGTAGGTATAAGCCAATCCGGGATGGCCAATGGAATACTCCCCTATATCCAAATCAGGTGTCAACACCCTGAAAGTAAAAAAATCCTCTTCTTTTTTAAGGAGATAAACCCCCATCAACCTGAACGCTTTGATGTCAAGTTTTGTCAGAAATGGAATTGGTCTGGAACGCATATCTCCCCAAACGGACTGATTTCTAACCGGAACTGGATCCATCCAAGCCTCTAAATTTATTCCCGGGGCATTCCAACCTGAATCTTCCCTGAGATCCCAACTCTCAATCGGGCCTTTGGCAAAAGAAAACCTCGGTGTACTTTGGTCATATCCTGCTGATTTTTTTGCCTTCCAGGAATGGATTCCAAGATCGATTTTTTTATTCCCTACAAATATTTCTCCCCAGAATGCTGCTCCACCCCTATTATCAAAGAGCTGAAAAGTTTCCATTCCATTGTTCATCGCCAAGACAGCAATAACATTCTCCCCAACTTTTAAAAAAGGTTTAAGATCATATGTGTCAAAGTAAGGATTGGCATGATAGGACCTAACCGGACCAAATCCTAAATAATGCCCATTAACGTACAAAGCATATCTGGAATCTACATATAGGTGAAACTGAGCTTCTTTGGCTTCTTCATTCAAGTCGAAATCCTTTCTGAAAAAAACGTATTCATTTCGCTCACCTCCCTCAGATCTGATCCAATGAATCTTTTGGGAAAAAGCCATATCTGATAAAACCACAAAAAACAGAATTAGGCAAATGATTATATCTCTTTTCATTTGTATCTTTTTATCCAAGTACCTTTGTCTTGTCAACATTCTTGATCTAATTTTTTTATCTGCCTCTTGATTCTTGAAATACTCCTCTCCTTGAACAAAATCCTACTATCAAGCTATTCGAAAACTATCCTGAAGTATGGATTAAACTTTTCAAAGTTTTCAGTAAACCTAAAGCCCCAAGAAAGAAATATGGGTTTTAAGAGGACAAATTCCTTTTTAAATAAGATTGAAGCCAAGTCTATAATCTGCCCAGAAGGTAAATATCAGGAAGAAAAAAACTAACCTGTACTTTCCTGTTACTTCCCATAAAATTTTTCTAATTGAAACCTATGCACTGCATGAAAGTACAGGATGGTATCCTAAATTAGATATATTTATTTGTTATCATCTATATTCTATAAAAAAATTAGAACCTAATAGAAAAAGGAATGTTTTACTTGAAGTCCATTTGGTTTTTTGCATCGTTTTTGATTTTTATCAGCTGTTCAGGAAAAAATCAAACGACGATTTCCCCTCCCAATATTTTGTGGATTTCTACCGAGGACATTGATCCGGCCTGGGGCTGTTATGGAGATAAATATGCCCATACTCCAAATATCGACCAATTGGCAGCTGAGGGATTTATATTTACCAATGCAAGTGCGAATTCTCCTATTTGTGCCCCTGCCAGGTCTACACTCATTACAGGGATGTATGCCACTTCTTTGGGAACGCAACATCTCAGGTCTGAAGTCCCCTTGCCAAAGGATTTGAAAATACTTCCCGAAATTTTAAGAGATCATGGATATTACACCTCCAACAATTCCAAAACGGATTATAATTTCAGTCATGAAGGCAGATGGGATGACAGTAGCAATAAGGCCCATTGGAGTAACAGAGCAGAAGGTCAACCCTTTTTTTCTGTCATCAATTTTATGATTACCCATGAGGGCCCGACCAATAACACAGATCCTGAATCCCTCAAAAAAGATTTTGAATTTAGACATGACCCTGATAAAGCCCCTATCCCTCCCTATTTCCCAAACACCCCCAAAATGAGGGAGATTATGGCCCACACCTATGATTTAATTTCCATTTTTGACAAGGGGGTTGGTGATATCATTCAACAGTTAAAAGAAGATGGACTTTTTGACAATACCATCATATTTGTCTTTTCTGATCATGGTTTTGGGCTTCCAAGACACAAACGCTGGCTTAATAACTCTGGGCTACAGATTCCTTTGGTCCTTCATGTACCCCAAAAATATAAACATCTGGTATCCAACCTCAATAGTCAGAAAGTAGAAGACCTGGTGGGTTTTGTGGATTTTGCTCCTACCGTGTTGGAACTCGCTGGTATAGGCCCATCTCCTTACATGGAAGGAAAAAATTTCCTGGGTGCAAAAGCAATAAAAAATGAATACATCTTTGGCTTTAGAAGCAGGGCTGATGATTGTTATGACATGTCAAGGTCGGTATTTGATGGACGCTTCCTCTATATCAGGAACTACATGCCTCACTTACCTTACATTCAAAATGCAGTCATTTTTAACCAAGCCAAACAGTCCATGGAAGAACTTTTTCTCGCCAGAGAAAATAATACTTTACCGCAAACCATGGAACAATACTTCCACAAAAAACCCATTACAGAATTGTACGATTTGCAAAATGACCCTTATGAGTTGAATAATCTCGCTGAAAAACCCGAATTCCAAAATCGAATTGAAAATATGCAAATGGAATTAAACAACTGGATGGTCAAGCATAGAGACTCTGGTATGCTGAATGAATCAGAATATATGATAAGGGCTAAAGGCAGTTCTGTTTATGAGTGTCTTCGGAACAATAAAAGCTTTGATCCTGAGAAAACTATTCAAGCGATGAATCAGGTTGGAACCAATGTGGACGAGACCCTTATAAAAATGTTGCAGGACAATGATCCTAATATCCGGTATTGGGGACTTGTTGCTTTGGAAGCTTCTGGATTGGATGCAGCTGCAGTTACAGAAAGCTTATATCTTCTTTTGGAAGATCCTTCCCCTATCAACTGTATCATGAGTGCTAAAATCCTTATACTGGCGAATAAAGACCCCAAAGCTTATCAAACATTGGTAAAGTATCTCCAAAATGAAGATGAAGTAACTGTCCTTCATGCAGCTATTGCTCTTCGCTTGCTAGAAGAAAAAGCACAACCCTTGGTACCAACAGTTAAGGCGGATATTTTTCCAAAATATTCTGGTAACGTTTGGGGGCGTTACAAAAATTGGAGCTACCCAATGTTTATTGGGATGGCATTGGACCAGGCAAGAATCAATTGCGGAGAGGAAATTGATATAAATTAGAAATTTTAATACACTTATTCCTCCGCTTTGGTAATCTCCTCCAACCTATCAAACATCTTCACAAAAGTCACCCAAGGATGATTCATTTCCTCTTCCGTCAACACCTTATCGGGATTTCTTTTAAACGCGTCAAAGCCATCCAAAAAGGGGGTGACTCCTGACCAAACGGTTAACATTACCCCAGCAAACCTTTCTTTCATTTCTTCTGTATTGTTTCTTCTGAAAAGGAACATGTCCTCCACATGGCTTACACCAACATGGGGTTTTCTCCATGCACAGCTGATCACATTAAATCCTTTCATTGCAAAATAAACCGGAGTCCCCACAGGTTTTTCGTAATGCCAGTCATTGATGACCACATCTTTAGGAATCAAATCCACTGCCCTGTGGGTGCTGTTATAACTTCCTTCCCACAATCCAATACCTGTAGTTTTGCCATCAATCAAACGGTCTCCCCAAATCCATAACTTTCTGTCCTTTAAAGCAAGGTGGTTTCTGATTTTGGTCACCTCACCGGCAAAAAGCTCAGCTTTGTCCAATCCCTGACAACGGGGACATTTATCATCTCCAATGTAAAACACTTCATCCATACCTGCATGAAAAGCATCTGTTTCAAAAACCTCTACAATTTCATCTACCAAAGCAAAAACCACCTCATGTACTCCTGGATGCAAAGGACAATAACTTTTGCAATACAGGCCATCCGGATTAGGCCATTTATATACTTCAGGCATCTGCACATGGGGTGTTTCATCAAATTCAGGGTATACCTTCAATAGGTTTCCTACTGTACTGGCCCAGGATTGGTGTCCCAAAAGATTGATTTGGGGTATTATTTTAATCTCATGTTGTTTTGCTGCCTCTACCAGCTTTTTAACATCACTTTTGCTCAAAGCATCCTCGTCTCTCAATTCAGGATGACTTTGAAACTGGTAATTGAAATCTACCCTCAATACAAGTGTATTCATATTCCTAGAGGCCATTTCTTCATGGATAAACCTGACAAAACGGTCCACTTCGTTAGACTTTGGTGCTGCGATGGCCAAACCTTTGACAGGTAAGTCATCCGGCTCAATTAGGAGATCAAAAGAGGCATTAGCATGCCAAGTTAAAGAAATAAAGAAAAACAGGAGTGGGATAATCTTATTCATAGCGTGGAAGATGAAGGTTAAATTTTGAGTCTGATCTTTTGTTTTTCCAAAAGGCCCGTAATCAATATGAGGATGAATGCGTAAAGAAGAGATTTTAAGATGCCAATAATTCCGGTTCTCAAGAACAATGGCAGAACAATCCCAACCATGGAAAACAGGGCATAATGAATGTATGGCAATAAATAACAGGTCAAGGTACTCGTCCCGGCAGGTTTGATACTATCAAACCAAGCTGCTTTACCTTTTTTGTCCACCAACCAAATCATAAGGGCCAAAACTAAAAAGCTCAGACCTGTACAGATGGCAACCCAGGAAGGTGAGGCCCCTATTTTATGGATTCCCCATAGCGGCCTGGTCCATAGTCCAAATAAAATCAGGACTACAGCCGAAGACCCTAAAACCAATCCATAATTTTTATATTTGCCAAGTGATAAATAGTTTTTGTAGTAAACTCCTATTACTACTCCTGCCATGGAAAATGCTGGGTTCGATCCATTCCCTGAAATCCAGAAATAAGGTTTAATGGGATTCAAGAAGTTTAACCAACCAAGTTCTTCCGCGGAATTGAAAAACAGGAAGAATAGAAAAAAAGCGATATAAATTCCTAGATTTTCACGGAAAGCCAAATAAACCAAAGATGCGATGAGATAGGCCCATCCAATCAATCCAAGTATACCCCACCAATGGAATTTCATCCAGGTCGGATTTTCCGTGGTTCCTCCAACATAGAAATAAGCCAATACTGCCAAAATCAAGACACCGGCTAACTGTAACAGATTATTCCTTTTCTTATTCAGATAGGAAGAATAGTCCAGCCAAATCAAAAAAAATGCAAGGGTCATTATAATCTGCCAAACCGGTTTGGAAATCACTGAATCCGCCCTATTGTAATTTTCCAAATTGACATGAAAAACTCCCATGGTCAATAAAGCCAAGGTCCTGAAAAAAATATGTTTCAAAGTATCTGAAATATTTTCTCCTTTTTGGATCCTCTTAGAAATCGCAAAAGGAATAGACAAGCCCACAATCACCAAAAATGCCGGGAATACCACATCTGCCAATCCCATCCCATCCACATTTGCCTCCACATGACCAAGCCATTCCGGAATTTCTTTCAATGTCCACAAGTCATTTACAAAAATCATCAAGAGCATAGTAATGGCTCTGAAAATATCTATAGAATAAATCCTTATGGGTGAAAGTGAGCTTGGTATCGAATTCATTTATTTCAAAATCATCATTTGAATAATAGAATATTTCTTATTCTTTTCTATAAGAAAGGAAAATGTTTAAAAATTTTCTAAAACTCAAAATAATTTACACCGAAGCAATTTATTCAATTGTTTATGGTCTTTTTGTATTTAACTGATGGAAATGGAATGAATGAATTGCTTAAATTTACGTTATAATTTATCCAAGAACCTTAACAAAAGTAATATGGCCAACTATTCATTTATAAACCAAATCAAAAAAGGATTCAAAAGCATAGAACCAGCGATACTTCTTTTCTCAGGAACTTATCTTTTAATTCAAGCTATTCAAAAAAAGAATATTCCAATTGGTGTAGCTGGAGGTGTTCTGGTATTTAGGGGAGGAATGGATCTTGGAAAAGTGGTGGAAGAAAGTGGCATCAAAGAAGCCATTGAAAACAGAGCAGGTTAATCTTTGAATTGCTTTTTACCTGTCATCAAATATTTCCAAAAAAAGCTGTAAGATAAAATAGGCCTTACTATTTATAGGCCCTTCATGTCTTATTTTAGTTTTTTGATGGACTTAAATAGTATTCCCACCAGAAAAGCTGGAATGAAAGTTATCCCAAAAACCAAAACCATTTCCAAAGGCCATAAATTATGAGAGGTAGCGTTTTTTAAACTTTCAAAAACTATCCTCAAAACCACCGCTGTTAGAAAACCGGAAGCTATTAAAAAGGCAGCCTTACCACTCAAAATATTCAGCCTTAAATGAACGATCAAACTGATAAGGATACTGTACAATATCCATCTCAAGGCCAGGCCATTTTCTATCCATCCCAAATCCCCATAAGGTATCGTCCAATGGGTCAATGCTGCTACGGTAAAGGCTGAAAGGAGAACCAGCCACATTTGGGCATTAAAAATAAATCTCATCCTATCTTTTTAGGTTTTTGATCTGCTCCTCATTTTCAATGATCATTTCATTGTATTGCAAAGTCCATCCCAGGGATTTGGTGAGGATGTAGATATTAGCCAACTCAGCCATCAACCTCTCTTTGCTATTGTCCAATAAGCTGGATTGGTTGACTTTCTCTCTGATCCGGGCATTGACTGTATTTTTTATTTTGTTGTAATCCCCAGCGCCAAATTTGTTGAAATAATCCTGTGTCACGTCATAATATTCAATATCCGGATAGATATTGATTACCGGTTCCGGAATCTGCTTTAAGATGACTGTTTTGTTTTCCTGATCGATTTCTGTCTGCAGTTGCCTGAGATCATATTCAACAGTTACTTTGGCGTTGACCACCACCAGGGCTTTTTTGTCGGAAGTATACAGGTTAAGAAACAGGTTCTGTGAATTTTTGAATGTAAAAACCTGTGAAAAATATCCCTCTGTCACAATCAACTTCCCCACCTGTTGGATCTGTTGCTGTATCAATGCAGTATTTTCACGAATTTCCTCATTACTTTCTCTTTTATCCAAGAGCAACCAAATACTCCCGAAAATCAGAAATGCTACCAAAAATCCAATAATAAATCTGTTCATATCATGTTAGTCGAATCCTAAAGTTGCCTAAAAAAATAAAGGGATACAACACGATGTTGTGACCCCTTAAATTTTTGAATAAGATGAGGGAGATATTTAAATTCTTTTTACCAATTCTACCTTTTATTAAAGGATTTCTTATTTCCCAAACTTCCCGAAAATCCAATCATCCGCCTTTTTTTGTTGTTCTGGATAAGTCCAATGTCCAGTTTCAGGTACAATGAATACTTCTTTAGGTGATTTGATCTCGTTATAAGCTGAATAATAAGAAGTAGGGGGACAGGTTTCATCATTGAATCCCCAAGTATAAAAACCCGGTGTTTTCAATATTCTGGCAAAATTGACCACATCATAGTAAGCTAGGGTTTCAATCACCTCAGGCTTGTTATAATACTTGATATTTTGTGGTCCAAACACATGAGGCCAACCTCCTGCCCGGCCATTCAGGTATCCGGTCAAATCACTTAGCGCTGGATAAACTGCTACCAGGTATTTTATCCTTGGATCCAATGCAGCAGTGGTAATGGCCAAAGCCCCTCCTTGACTACCTCCCTGCACAGCAAGATTCTTTCCATCATACTGGGGAAGGGAAACCAAAAAATCTACCGCTCTTACACAACCCAAATAAACCCTTTTATAGTAATAAACATCTTTGTCACCATTATTGAAATGCCAGTATCCATTTAATGCTCCGGAAGCCAAATTTGAATACACTTCCTGAGGCATATCTACCGGAATGCCATGAATGCCTATCTGAAGGGTAATTGCTCCTCTCATGGCTTTGGCTATCTCTCCGGAATAAGGCCTTATTCCAGCACCCGGAACAGAAAGAATGGCCGGATATTCCCCCCCACCTTTTGGCACTGAAAGAATCCCATAAATTCTGGAATTCCTGATATTCTGAAAACTCACATGATAAACGTCCACTACCTCAGAACTCTTTTCCGGAAGATAGATCATTTTATAATCCATTGGAATTTTGGCAAGTTCTTCTTTGCCTGCCTCCCAAAACTCCTCAAAATCCTTTGGCATTTTCACCGTTGGCTTGATTTTTTCAGGTTCAAATGCAGCTGTCCCTAAACCTTTGTATTCTTTTCCATCTACAGTCGCATATACTTCACACCTGAGAAAGCCTGGGTCCTTCATGGTAAACTTGTCAATCTTTGCCTTCCCATCCTTCAAATTGAGTTTCCCTTCTTTGATGGGTGCCATTTTTTCCTCCATGACCACAAAACGCACGTTTTCTACCGAAATTGGAACACCTGACTGGGTAATGGAAATATTAAATTCTACATTTTGACCGGTTTTATAGGTCCAGTCCTGCCTGTCCGGAACCACTGAAATTTCAAGATACTGTTTGGGAATCTGGGCCAAGACAATATTTGAAAAACTGAGCACCAAGAAGATCAATGCAATATTTAAATATGCGTATTTAGGTTTTAAGGTTAATTGGTTCATAGGGATCTATTTTGTTTTTTTATCATTTTTTTTTCTAAATTTTAAAAAAGGGAAGGGAGCCACTTTTCCACTTCATCCATCCTCCGCACTTCAGAAGTTGGATTGATCATACCAAAGCCATGCCCTCCCTGTTCGTAAATTGTGGTGGAATAGGGGATCTTATTTTGCTCCAATGCCTGAATAAATAAATAACTGTTTTCAATCTTTACCGGATCATTTTTGGCATGAACAAGAAAAGTAGGTGGTGTTAGGGATGTAACATGCTTATCATTTGAAAACCTGTCCAGCATATCTTGAGTAGGATTTTCTCCCAATAGATTTTTTGCAGAACCGCTATGCCCAATGGATGGATCAAAACTGATGACCGGAAAAGTGAGATAAATAAGAATGAATAAGATGAGTGGGGATTTCATGGTTTAATATAACTTTTCTTTCTGGCAAAATCCAATCAAGTTGTACCACTTGCTTTATTTCTGTTTTATTGATAAAAAAAAGAGAAATCTTAGGGACAATTAATTTGGTATTTAAACCGAAGCGCTGATCTCCCTTGCAATAATTCCAAAAAAAAATCTCATATACAAAATAAACGGAACTGGGGATAGAGGATAAGTATATAAACCATCAAAAACAAAAGCTAATTTTAGTAAATATTCAACTTAAATTATTTTAAAAATTCAATTATTTTCAAAGTTTATTTATATGAAACCTACTTTATTTTTAATAGTTAAAGAACACATTTAAATTTTTGTTTATTACTCTCTTTAATTTTTTTTGAAGAATATTCAAATTACAAGCATAACTAATTGATTTTCATTGAAAAATAAAAAATCATTTCATATATTGGAAAAGTCTTTTTATAAAACGAAAACTGCATTTTACTTAAGATATAGTTTTTAACATTTAAATATCCGATAGGCCGTAACCTGACTCCATAGTTCATGTGAAAATTCATGGACTATGAAAATTTTTAAAACCACACTATGAGAACATTCTACTTATCCAGCAAGTTGCTAACGATTATATGGCTACTTGTACTACATCCAGCCATAGCCCAAACTGTCCGACTTGAACAGGGACAGAATGGAGGTATCGATAATGATCCGGTAAGCCCTGTAAACTGGGCAACGGGAAATTCCAATGCCGGTAACAGTCACTTCTTTGAAGGACAATCCATCCCCTATCGTCTCACCATTTCAAGGCTCAGAGCCGGGAATCACACAGTGGTCATTGAATGGGATGCCCGTACAAACGGTAAAAGTGCCATTGATTACATAACCAGTTTCGACAGGATCTGTGAGCAGGTAATCCCAAATGGAGGTACTCCGAGCTTTGGACTGATACCATCCCCAACTGGAATTCCACAGCCTTCGGCAAGTTTCAATGAACTTACGCCTGGTGAAAGGGAAATTGCCATTTATGGGGGTACACTTGGTAAAATAGAATATTTACAGGAAGGAGACCCTTCAGCGATCAACTCTATTACCAGATTGAGCATATCTTTTACAGCTGCCGGCAGTAACGGACCAAATAATACTGTAGTGATTGCATGGGGTGGGCATATAGCCAGTGCAAAGGATTGGGGGGAAGGCAATTCAGCCTCAAGTATTACTGGTTCCCCGTACCATACCCGAGTTGTTTCTTTAAATGGAAGTTCAGTGGGAAGCCAGAACCGCTCCGTGCAGGCAGCTTCAGAAGTCATAGACTTTGATTCTGAATGTATTATTCGGGGTCAAGGTGAAGTCTGTTTAGGTTCAACACCTGCTACCTACTCTGTACCGTCTGGCGGGTCTGCTTACAGATGGACGGTTACCGGAGGAGGAGAAATAATTTCCGGACAAGGTACAAACTCTATCACTGTAAACTGGACAAGTTCCGGAACTGTATCTGTGGAGGTAGACAGCCAAGGAGCTTGTCAACCGACACAATGTTCATTACCCGTCAATGTAAGCCCTCCTGTGTCTTTATCGGTAGTAGATGCGGTACTTTGTAGTACAGAGAACGGGGGCAATACCGCCATAGCAGATTTGACAAATTATGCGAGTGCAGATATAGGAGAACTTGTTTTTTCAAGAGGAGGTAGTCCAATCACAGATCCAACATCCATTTTGGTTACTCAGGGTGATGTGATTGAGGTTACTGCTTTAGGTGCATGTGGCAAAACCGAAACTTTTACTGTTACCGTCAATGACCGCCAAATTTTCGGGATCTGTTCCCAAGGTAAAGTATATGACATTATAGGTTCTGAATTGAGTGCCCTTCATGAAATTGTAAGACAAGGGCAAACTGTAGTTTCAAACGAAGTATTTTACATCAGCGGAAATGAGGTTCTTATTGAGGCCATTTATATCAAGGATAAGTTTACTCAGGCCAAATCAATTTTGGAAGCTTTGGGATTTGTTACTCCCACTGAAGCCGAATTAAAACAAGATCCAAATTCATTGATCATCGCAGGGTTTATACCTATAGATAAATTATTGGAATTAAATGATTACCCGGACGTCATTAATTCCGTACGCCCTGCAATACCTGGAATCCCGAATAAAGGGGCGACTACAACCCAAGGTGACCGTGTCATGCGGTCCAACCTTGTCAGAGCTGGTTATTCTCATTTTGAGGGTGACCAACCCATTGACGGAACTGGAATAAAAATCGGGGTAATTTCTGATAGTTATGCTACCCGTACGGATGGCGGGGTAAATGCTTTGGCCACTGATATTTCCAATGGAGATTTGCCTGAAAGCCTTTATTTTAGAAGGGACCTTCCAAGCAGATTTGGAATAGGTACAGATGAAGGAAGGGCAATGCTTCAGATCGTCCATGATATTGCTCCAGGAGCAGAACTTGGTTTCAGGACCGGTGTGGTAACTGCAGGTGATTTTGCTCAAGGGATCCGTGACTTAGCTGCTGCGGGAAGCGACATTATTGTAGATGATATAACCTATATTACTGAGCCTTTCTTTAGTGATGGAAGGGTAGCAAAAGCGGTCAATGAGGTTACCGCCAATGGCGTTTCTTACTTTACCTCTGCGGGTAATTTTGGAAGTAAATCTTTTGAAGGTGTATTTAACCCCATCAATGATCCTTCTATTGAGTTGCCTTTAAATTTGGGTGTATGGACCAATGGTGGTCGTGTGCATCAATTCAATGATGGTAAATCTACACAATCCATAAAGGTTTATCCTGGTCAAAACGGACCTGCGGTTTATATGATTGCCCTGCAATGGGAAGATCCGCTTTATTCCATAGATCAAACAGGCAGCTTATATGACCTGGACATCTACCTGAAAGACTTTGGCTCTCCGCTTTTTGGTTTTAACCGGAACAATACCAATGGGGATCCCATTGAAATACTTTCTTTTACCATCAACGAACCTACTACAGTGAATTTGGTGATTGCAAGGGAATGTGAAAGCTGTACTGATCTGGATTCCAACAGAGGGATTAAATTTAAATATGTTGTTTTCAGAGGTGAACTTGACCCGAACGATCAGAGTTTCATAAATTCCTCCACTATAGTAGGACATGCCAATTCCACAGGGGCCATGACAGTTGGAGCCGTTCTTTATGCCAACACCTCTGTATTCGGATTTGACCCAGCGCTGGTTCCTTCAGGAACGCCACCTTTTACTGTGGCTACCTTCTCTTCCAGGGGAGGGACTTTCACCAATGGTGAACTACGTAATAAGCCGGATTTTACTGGTCCAAATGGCGGGAATACTACAGTTAATCTTGGAGCGCCTAATCTTGAAGGTGATAACTTTCCAAACTTCTTCGGCACTTCCGCTGCGGCACCACATGCTGCTGCAGTTGCGGCACTTGTCAAACAGGCTAGGAAGAAATATTACCCAAGCACAAACCCTGCAGGCTGGTTAGGGAATCCGGGCACAAGTTTGCCGGCCGATATCAGGAGAGTTTTAAAAACTACCGCACAGGACATGCATGAACCCGGAGAAGATATTAAATCGGGATCGGGACTTGTTCGGGCCGACAGGGCTTTGCTCTCACTCGCTGCCCCAAATCCTGATAACATTGAACTGGTTTATGAAGATGGTATCACACCCGGTGAAATAGAATTTAAACTGATTATCACAGGAACCAATATATACGAAGGCTCTAATGTTTACCTAAGAGATGAACTATTAAATGCAACCTATAAAATTGATGATCAGGGATTTGGATATCTTGAGACGACAATTCCTCCATTTACAGGTAATCCAGGCGTCACAGTGGTCAATAATGCCATTTCGGACAGTGGGCTGGACGGAGGAACAGCTGGACCAGTATATTTCTTTGATATCGTTAAAAAAACTATTGCTATCCGAGCAGATGATATCACCAAAAAGTATGCTCATAAGTTGGAACCTTTAACTGCAAGTGTTTATGAAAGGTTAGATAATAGCTGGGTGAAAAGTGACCTTACCCTAGAAGATGTCGGACTTTCACTGGATACTCAAAATGAGAACAGTTCCTTGGTTCCATTGACGCTCTCCAGTCCGATCAGTGGTGATCTTGCGGAAGTAGGAACCTATATTATTACAGCTTCGCATCCATTACCAGGTGTTGCTTTCTCTGATTTCTATAATTACGTGGGAGTAGTTCAGGAAAACGGAAATCTTCTGTATGACGGAATCAATGCCGCCTTAGGTAACTATGGCCCTGGAATCATCACTGTTGAAACATTACCAATTACTATTAAGCCAATTGACCTGACTGGTCCAAAATCCCTGGAATATGGGGAATCCATCAGTGATGCGCTGGAATTTGAAGTAATCATATCAGACGAGGATGCTGCCAAAATACAGGATGTGCAGGGGATAAAAAATGCGGCACTTAACCAATACCTTCAGGATCTTGAAAAAGCCATTGCAGAAGATGACACCAGCCTTCCTTTGGGACTTTTTGATACCAATGGAAGAAATATCATCAACAGTGAACTGGTCAATCTCAGCTTTATGGTAAGTGGTCGAAACATTATCAATGGCCGAAACATCATCAATGGAAGACAAATCATCAATGCAAGACAAATCATTAACGGAAGACAGATTATTAATTCTGTAATTGATGTACCGCTTGGATCTTTCCTCGATTACCTTGATAATCCTGACAACCAGGATTTGTTGGGTGCAGTTATTAACGGAAGGAACATCATTAATGCCAGAACAATCATCAATGGACGCAGCATGATCAATGGCCGAAGCATTATCAACGGTCGAAATATCATCAACGCACGGTCAATTATCAATGGTCGAAACATCATTAATGCACGTTCTATCATCAATGCGGGAAATAATGATGCCGAAATCGAGGAATTGGATAATGTGCTGATTATCTTAAGAGAAAGTGATCTTGATGGGGCAAATGAAGTAGAAGTTAACAATGTCAAGTATTATGACTTTGGCGAGATAGATGAAGAAAATCCAGATGATGTTAACCTGGAATTTTTCTCCCTTACTACCGTAACCGGTTTTGGTGTTGGAAACCACTTCATTGTACCTGGAACCTTTGAGGCCAGAAATTTCAAGGCTTCCTACCTACCAGGCAATCTAACCATTACCCCTGCTGCGCTTACAGTAAGCACTTCAGCCAATCCTGATGAAATTAGCTTTGGCAATCCTGCTCCTGAATATTCATCTGAATTTGAAGGTTTTGCTTACAGTTCTACCTTCCTGGATGAGGGTGGAAATGAGGTGACAGTTAAAGATGACAAGGAGTCCGTGGTGGAGAAAATCGAATATGAGCTTCTCAAAGAAGGAATTTCCTATCCAAGTACAGGTAGTATAGCCATTGGCATTTACAGTATCCGTCCGAAAGTCACCCTAAAAACTCCGGCTAATTATTCTGTCGATCTGGACAATTCCACATTTGGAAATCTTACTGTAATAGGTTGTGAGAATATAGCCCCAATCATAGGAGATTTTGAGACAGCTATGGGAGCAGGTAACACCAGTAATCCTGCCACGATTAAAAAACCTGCCAACACCCAGATTGGTGATATCCTGGTAGTGGGGCTAATGTTTGAAAAAGGTCAGGCTCCATCTATTACCCCTCCCGATAATGACTGGATACCTATAGACCGCACCAACCAACTGAATCAGGTAGCATTGGCTACTTATTACAAAGTGATAAAAAATAATGACGAACCTGAAACCTATGGATTTAGAATCAATCAAAGTCCAAAATGGACCATGGGAATTACCCGCGTCACAGGTGCTGATATCAATCATCCCGATGGCCCGATCGCAACCTTCAGTGGGTCATCCGGAGCACAGTCTTTAATTGCCACAGCACCATCCATAAAAATAGAGGATTGTAACAGCTTGGTGATGCTTTTCTACACCAATAAGAAAAATGCTACATGGACACCACCAACCGGAACAATAGAGTTGTATGATGATCCGAACAATAGCCAAGGGCTAACTTCTAACATGATGGCATACTTCATTCAGGATGAAGCCGGAAACACAGGAGACAGGAGTGCCATTGCATCTTTGGCCGAACACTGGGCAGCACAGGCTATAGCGATACGGCCAGTTAAACCTAGAACCAATATGCAATCCGCAAGAGTTGCGCCTGAGGAAAATGAAACAGAATCAGACTTAATCATGTCAGAAGAGAATCCAAGTTTGGAATTAAATGCATTGGACGGTCAAATTAAGGTTTATCCTAACCCGGTAAAAGACCGCTTGAATTTAAGCCTAATTGGATCTGTGGATGAAGAACCAAATGACAATTCATTTGTGATCTTCGATGCTATGGGCAGAATTCAATATATCCAAAGAACATGGCATCCGGATGAAAGCCGTCTGGAATTGGATTTCTCCACTGTGAGCAAAGGCCTTTATGTGATCAACATCAGAACCTTACAGGGAATTAAAACCATACGGGTAATGAAGCAACCTTAATCCCATTATTTCATTTTGTGAATAAAAAACAGAATGGGAAAAATTTCCTGTTCTGTTTTTTTATTTATTGAAAAAACGAATTTAAGTACAATATCATAAATGGAAAGCATTTTTATTGATGAAAACCCAGCTAAATTTTGAGTTGATTTCTTCCTCCTGATATCCTGCCAGCTTAAATTTTAAAGAATATCTTCTTCTTATAAAGAAAATAACACAAATACCACATCGCCCCAAGGGTCAGAAGCGCATTGAATACGTTCAGAATTGGTACTGCAATTCCTAAAGGCTCCAAAAAACCAAAACTGAAAATCTTAATAAATCCAAAAAGCCACCGATGTCCCAGAACCTCTGCAAAAAGGTAAATAAATATGGAATTCATCCCTACAATAATAAATGCAAAGGCCCAGGATTGGACCTTTTTGACATCCATCAACCAATAAAATAAAGCCAAAGCCAATAAAGCCCATCCTCCAGATGCAAAAACAAAGGCGCTGGTACTGATCCTCTTAATGATTGGGGTTATTCCACTCAGGTCAAGTCCATAGCCAATAATCAAAAAAACCAATCCTGAAATAAGGAAAGCTTTTATTTTATCCCGGTCAGACCTTTTAGACAACAACAAATTGCCACATATTGCCCCCCAAATCGTATGGGCAGCTGTAGGAATACAATTAATGGCCACCCAACCCCCACTGTTAATTTTCCCCATAAGGAGCATATCAGTATAAGAACCAAAGTTCTCCCCCATAACAAAAGGAGCATCTGGATTATGGAATCTGTAGAGTATTTCGGTAAGACCCAATAATGCCATTGAAACTCCCACTTGGATCTTTAATGGCTGTTGGATCAAAAAATAAGTCAAAAGAATGGTGAAAGAGAGTTGGGTCAGCACATTCCATAACTCAAAAACAAGCTGCTGCTTATATACACAATGCAGTCCTGTACCAAAGAGAAAAAGAAGCAGGCATCTTTTTAAAATATGTTTGGTCACTTTGGCTTTTTCTCCACCAATGGCAAGCCTTTTATTCAGGGAAAATGGCATGGCTACCCCGACTATGAACATGAAAAAAGGTTGAATCAAATCCCAAAACCTGAGCCCATTCCATGGGTGGTGGGTGAATTGTAAAGTCAAACCATACAACCAGGTATCTTCCGGTAAAAGCTTCAGTAAATAGTCATACACAAAAGCAGCCTCCGCAATCAACAAAAACATGGTGAGTCCTCGGTATGCATCCAAAGAAACAAGGCGTTGATTGGTTGAAATGGTCTGAGGGTTCATAAGCTGGGGAGGTAGTTCTTTAAACTTTTTATGGATGGGTAAGAATAATTCTTCTATAACTAAATAAAGAGGGACTGCCACTATCTACTGCTTCAAGAATGATGTGCAGACTTTGTCCTTGTTTCAATGCTGGCATGGTAAAAATAAGTTCTTCTGCATGGGAATCAAAAAATTCAAGATGCCCATCAAAATTACCGGCTTCCCTATACAACCACCATTTGAATTTCACCAGATCTCCATCTGGGTCAAAGCTTCCTTTTGCTGATAACCTTACTATATTGCCCGTCTCCACTTTTCCAAATGCCAAAGCTTTTCCTTCGTTGCCGTTTAACATCAACACAGGATTGTGATTGGCTTTCTGATAAGTTTCTGCAATATTCCAGTCCATCCTGGCAGCAAAATCATGCTGGAAAGCTTTTCTCCACCTCCAGATGGTGGCCTGATTGGAGGCTTCTAATCTACCATCAGGTAATATGATTTCATCCTGCGTGTTGATGGACGAAGTCCAGATTTTATCGACCTCCCCAAAGGATTTATACCATTCATACCTACCTGCCCAACCTCCAAATGTAGGACTTTTATACCAGGCAAGACCATTTTGTATCAAACCAATAAATGACGGGGTATCTCCCTCCATGATATATTCTAAAGGCAGGTAGTTTGCTCCCAAAGGCCCGTGATTGTCTCTGATATTTTCCATCAGCCAGGGATTGTCCACCAAGTCAAAATCCAACATGGGGCCATTCTTATACCATCGATCTCCGGCAATGCCTGTCCAAGTTGCCCTATAATATTCTCTCCAATTGTCTGCTGCACAGGCATCTACAATATAGAAAATGCCAGGAAAATTCTGTCTAACCCAATTTCCCGCGAAATCCTGATCAGAAATGGCATAAACCCGAAGTTTGTCTACAAATTTCTTAACCTCTGATTCTGATCTAGTCTGTTTAACTTTCCAAAGTGCCTGGGCAAGACAATTTGCTCCACCCCAAACAGATATCCATAGTGGTCTTTCATCCGCTTTATCCACTACCCGAATCAATAATTCGGAACCTGGAGAATCTTTACCTTCTCCCACTCCTTCCATGCTGAATAAGGGAAGATGCTCTGAAGTGACACTCAACAGGTATTCCATGGAAGGAAATCCTTCTGCATGTTTGTCTAAATTTGGTCTGACTTTCCCATAATTTCGGACCAATTCCTCAATTTTATCCTTTCTGGTATTGTTTCTCAAATGGGTGGAAGTGGTTGCCACTATTCCTTCGATATCATATTCGTTGGCATAGACTAGGAAACGGACCAATGATTGTTGGTCATCCGGTTCATTGGTGATGTCTGTCAGTACAAAGACCCGCTGCTTGGAAGGTTCTTCAAATTTCAGGACAGTTTGAGCTATTATAAGAAAGGGGAAGCAGATGAATAGTACAATGAGGCAATATTTCATAACAGGTTTTTTTAGGTCTGAATTAAGATAATCCAAAAAAAATAAAAAACCCAATTAGTATATTTTGAAATCTTTAATCAGCTGCCTGGCAAGGGATTTATGATCGGTCCACCTCAATCCTATGAATAATTATTGATTGCCGAGAAAGATGGTTATCTGGTAATTCAAAATAATTTAATATTAATCATACCTCTCCCACCGTTTCTTCCAATCAGCCATGAAATCTAACCTCCACTTATTGATCGTAGCCTGGCACTCTTCCGGGCTGGCATCAAGGTCAACATAATAATTGGGGAATTTTTCAGGGTAAGCTTTCCTAAACTGTCCACCCCAACTTTCCTGGGTGGGATCATGGATATCCCCAACTCCGCCAATTAAGGGAGAAATCAGGTATAAGATGGACGGTGAATCTCCCTCCTTTAATGTGCCTTTTGGCCAAGTGGCCACCGGAAATGCATCTCCTGATTTCTCATCAAACATCCCTTTCCTGGTCGTCCCTTTACCCCTAATGTTATTTTCGACGAAAGCAATATTCCCCCATTCTCCGGACTGCTCTCCACCTTGGTATACCCCCCTAAAAGTTTCATGCTTTCCTTTGGGCAAAATGGCATTTTCAATCCACCAAAGTTCTGGATATTCCTTTTCCATAAAATCATAAACAAAATTCCTGCTCAAACTGTCATGCTCGGTATTGGTTGATCCAATGGAATAAATTCGGATATTTGAACCAATTGAAGGATGATCATGCAAGGCCTGTGCTAAGGTTGTCATACTGCCCCAAACCAAAATCCAAAGAGGATTCTCCATTCTATATTGCTTTGCCAATTCAGATAAATATTCGGAGCCCTCAGTTTTACCTAATTTGCTTGGAGCCTGAGGTTGCTGGGATCCTTTTTTGACTAACTGAAGTAATTCATACTCTCCCATAAGCTCAGTGAAACCCTTATTCCTGAGGTGATCCATGTCAATGCGCTGTATCCATTCTTTGATCAATTTATCCTGGGGAATGGTATCCCAAGGATGACTTTCTAATTGGGAACAAGGAGTGGATACAATCCCCTTTATTTCCAAAATGTCTGAATAATGTAAAAGTCTAAACAATGATTGTATATCATCCGGATCTCCACCAAGGTCAGTATCAATCAGAACTGGGATTTTTGAGGGAAAACTATTATTACTTATTTGTTTATTTTTAGTTGAGCAACCTGATGATAGCATCACCACCAAAACCATGAATGTTAAAGGTTCTGGTATTAAAGCTTGTTTTTGACTTCCCATTCTTGATTTCACTTCATTGAATTCCAATCTAACATATACTTAACTCACAGGAAGAAAAATTTTAAACGTTGTTCCTTTTCCCTCTTCACCATTCCCTCCGGGAGGAAAACTTTCCACCCAAATATCGCCCCCATGCGCCTTCACAATATCATAGCTCAAACTCAGTCCTAATCCAGTGCCTTGGCCAGTGGGTTTGGTAGTGAAAAAAGGCTGAAAAATTTTGTCTTTAATTGCCTCGGGTATTCCAGGACCGTTGTCTTGGACTGAGATTTCAATACCCTTTTCTGTTTTTCTGGTTCGTACTACCACTTCTGGTTTATAGCCTTCAGGGCCCGATTTTGCTTTTTCTTTCACTACGTAAAACGCATTGTTGATCAGGTTGAGCAGTACCCTTCCCAAATCCTGTCTGACCACATTGATGCGGGGAAGATCCGGGTCCAATTCTGTCTGAAAACTGGCAGAAAAACTCTTGTCCCTTGCCCTGAATCCTTGAAAGGAAAGTCTAATGTATTCTTCGACCATGCCATTGATATTAGTGGGTTTGGTTTCTCCGCTGGTTCCACGGCTGTGCTGGAGCATACCTTTGACAATGGAATCGGCCCGCTTTCCATGGTGATGTATTTTTTGGAGATTATCCCTGATGTCTTTCGAAAGGAGTTTTGCCTCGGCAATAGCTCCTTTATCCAGTTCCTCTTCCATCTCGGAAATTAATTCCGAACTCACCTCTGCAAAATTATTTACAAAGTTTAATGGATTCTGGATTTCATGGGCAATGCCGGCAGTAAGCTCACCCAAGGAGGCCATCTTCTCAGACTGTATCAGCTGAGATTGGGTAGTTTTTAGGTCATTAAGGGATTTTTCCAGCTGGGCAGTCCTAAGTTTTACTTTTTCCTCCAAAATCCTGTTTTCCTTTTTCAGAATATTGGATCTTATCTGAACTGCAACCCAAACAATCCCCGAGAAGATCATGGCAAATATCAAATAGCCCCACCAAGTCTGCCACCAAGGAGGTAGAATGGTGAATTTCATGATAGCAGGTTTACTCCAGGAACCATTAAAACCCTTTGATACCACTTTAAGAGTGTATTCCCCAGGACTAAGGTTGAAATAGCTCTTGGTTTTCCCTTCAGAAATTGGATTGGACCAAGTGTCATCATGGCCCTCCAATATATAGCTGTACACTATACTGCCCCGGCTTCTGGGGTCTGGATTTTCAAAGTAGAAATGGAGGGCATTTTGATCATAAGGAAGTTTCAATCCCACGGGTAAATTAAAAGCTTGGCTAAGACTGTCCCAAGTGATTTTGTTTTTTGCCAGGTAATCATCTGACTCAATTTTACTATCAGAAAAATAGAAATCAGTTTGGGTTGCATTCCAAAGGGTATCGCCGGGCTTGACCTGACTTAGGATGTCCGTAAGCCTTTTGAAGGACGTCTTTTGATCCATAATGTCCATACCTGTAATAAATACCTCAGGAACGGTTGGATTAAAAATCGGTTCTTGGGTAGTAACTGCTAAAATCGGAGTAATTCCATAAAAACCAATACCGGTCTTGGATATGGAACCTGAATTTTGATTGAAATCATTGTAGGGAAATCCAAAACCATTGGCATAATTATAAATTTTAAATGGCTCCATTTTACCCTCTTTACGAAACCCAAATTGGTTTTTAGGAATTTGAACCAACCCGTTTCCTGAACCTGCATAGATATTTTCCCCTGATTCAACCAAGTCATAGATATCTTCCGGAATCAGCCCATTTTTGGAGTCAATATTGGTTATTGTTGTGAATTCTTTATCCACCACAGAAATGCCTTTGACAGTAGCCAACCAATAATCCCCCTGTTCTGATTCAAGAATTGACAAGATCTGATCAGAGCCTAAACCTTCTTCCTCACCAATATGCCAAATCCTGTTTTCATCAGGGTCCAGAATATTTAATTTATCCAAAGTTGCAATATATATTCTTCCGTCTTTGCCCTCTTTTGAAGAATAAACTGTATTGAAAGATAGGCCTGATTCCTGGTTTAAATGTTTAAAAGATTTAGAAGTGGAATTAAAAAGAAACATACCTAAATTGGTACTCAACCAGATATTTCCCTTCCTATCTTTAAACCCTGAAAAGAAAACAATTCTTGGAAATTGTTTTAAACTCACATTTGTGATGCTTTTATTTTCTAGGTCAACCAATGAAAATCCTCTTTCTGTTCCGATGAAAATATTTAATTCATCTAAAACTGATGAATGGCGGTAATCTCCATCACCCTTCCTCAGTCCTTGTTCAGAACCTAAAAATTTCATTTCATTTTTGATCGGATCATAGATATGAACTTTTTTGTAAGACAAAATCCAAATCCTACCCATACTATCTTCAAACGAACTCCAAAAATCATTGCCTTCAAAGCCTTGGTTAGCTGTAAAAAATTCAGCTAAAGGACCTAATGGGTCTATAAACAACAATCCTGTATTAGTGGAACCCAACCATAAATTCCCATTGGAATCCGAAACCACAGCCCCTGGAAATCCGGAAAATAAGGAAGCATTGGTCTGAATTGTTTTCATTAATCCTTTGTGCAGGTCAAAAACATAGGAAAAATTATTGTCATGGATCCAAATTCTGTTCAGTTTATCCTCAGTGAAATGTATCCCTTGCCCTTCAAATCCCTGATCTCTTCCCAAAGTGGTAAGAGTTTTATCTGAAAGGGAAAGGAATTGGGCCACCGACCCATTAATAGATCCTATCCACATATTCCCCTGACTGTCTTCAAAAAAAACGGGTTTAATTCCCCTTGCCAAACCTTGCTCAGGACCGACTTTTTTAAAAGATTTTCTATCTGGGGAAATTATGGAAATATCCATTCTGTTGCCGATCCATAAGTTATTATGGCTATCTTTTTTTATTGCTAAAGGTGTATTATCAGAAATGCCTTCCAGCTCCTGGATCGGAAGTCTTTTGATAGTTTCTGCCACTGGATCCAAAATATACAATGCATCCCGGCTACTGGATATCCAAATCTTTCCGTCAGATTCAAATTCAATACTGAATACAAAATTTGGAAAGCCCTCAGGAATATTGTAATTGGTAATGATATTTGTTTCAAGGTTTACCCGATAAATTCCATTGCCACTTGTTGCTAACCAAATATTCCCAAAAGCATCCTTATTCATTCCAATAATTTGGCTGTCCTGGATTTCTGATAGAATGGGGTAAGA
Organism: Shivajiella indica; assembly: GCF_042683085.1. Taxonomy (NCBI): domain Bacteria; kingdom Pseudomonadati; phylum Bacteroidota; class Cytophagia; order Cytophagales; family Cyclobacteriaceae; genus Shivajiella; species Shivajiella indica. The sequence continues at coordinate 73,002 of NZ_JBHUIV010000005.1, forward strand.
ATAAAACCGGTCACCTGCTATTTTGACCAGGTTTATCCTATTGGCCTGCCAGACAAAATTATGATCATCTATAATCAATCCTGCAGTACTTACCCCATAGTTTCCTCTCTCCAAAGGAAAATTGACTATTCCTGAGGTAGTGTTGGGCACTATTGTTTCCTGGATTTCAGAAATGATGGGTTCCGGTAGAATGGAGTGTTTTACCAGGACAGGTTTCGAAGAAATAGTATCAATGTTTAAAGGGAATTCAGGTAGATTTTCCCAATCCAGAGGTTGAGGAACAAGTGGTTTCTTCAATGGCTTGAATTCATTCAGAGAAAAAGGAATGGATGGCAACCTGTCCATATCAAAAGGGACCTTTGAAACCAATACACTATCGGGATGGATACCTTTCCATTCGAAGGTTTTTGGTTCCGGCATTTGAAAAGGTTTGGTTTCCGGAAATGCATAACTTAATTCATTTTCAGGAAAAGGAACCTCAGTACGCCGATCACAAGAAAAAAGGAGAGTGATAAAAATGGGGAGGAAAAGAAAGGTTTTTCTTGGGGTAAGGGATTTTCTCATTGAGTTTCAGGAATTACAGAAAAGGAGGTCTGATTTGAGATTCTGCTTTTTAAAACTTTTTTTTCAAAAAACAGGAAAACATTGCATTAAACCAATCAGTTTGGGCTATTCATAAATCAAATTTCAATTCAGTTAAAAATATAAATAATATGCGGAAGATTATATTCCACAGCAAATTATAGTTCAGATTTTCCAAAAAAACTTACCAGAATTTTTGTTCAGGAGGATAATTATCCAATGCAGCTTTCATCTGGTCATATCCCTTCTGTACAATTTCTTTCCATCTGGTATCATCTAACATTCCAATCCCTTTCAGATCCAATTCAAGGTATATTTCCACACCGGATTTTGCCATTTCCTGCTTTTGACGACTGTTTAAAGTCAAAGAATTGACCAGAATAGAAGTAATTCCCGGAATCCTGTATTTCTTTTTTCCGGTCAATTTATTCAGCAATATCTTTTTGGGTGATGGAGTTTCATCAAATTCCACTGGTTGGGATTTGAGCTGGGTAAGAGAAATGGCAATGATGTGTTTTACTGGATATTTGTACATAGTTTCAATAGGCAGATTATCCACTACTCCTCCATCCACATGAAGCTGCCTATCAATTACCACGGGGGGATAAATACCGGGAATGGCAATACTTGCTTCAATTTGTTTTCTTGCCAGTCCTCTATCGTGAACTTTGGTAGACGCATTGGAATAGTTGGTGGAAACACAATAGCTTGCTACCCAAAAATCCTCCAAATAGGTATTCCCCATCATCTTTTTGATGTAGTTGCTCATTTTCTTTCCTGACATAAAGGAAATCAAAGGAACAGTGAAATCATTCCGTGTCAATTTGCTATTGGCAGAATCCTGACTGTAGAAATCTATTTTTTCCCTATTAAAATCGCTAAACGAAGCTGTCATTCCATAAAGTGCCCCAGCACTGGTACCTCCCAAAAAATCTATTTCCACCCCCATATCATACAATGCCTTGATTGCACCCAAATGGGCAAAACCTTTTGCGCCTCCTCCGCCTAATACCAACCCTATAGCTTTATTGGCCAGAATCCGGGCAAAACGTCTGATGTCCGGACCATGGTTTTTCCGGTAATGTATATGCAGGTCTATTTTCCTTCCTTCAAACCATCTTCTGGTATTTTCAGGGAATTTGGCCTCCTCAGGATGTAGAAGAAGTAAGTAAATTTTCTTGTTCAGTATATTATTGGAATATAGATCCAAATGGCGCTCAATCTCATAAATCCTGTTATCTGCATAAAAATCAGTGGCCAATACTACCAAATCTGCATAAATAATACATTGACGGGACCATTCCAGGTTTTCGCCACTGCACACCAGGAAATTCAACCCCTCATGTTGCTCCAGGGTATCATAAATATCCTGCAATGCCATTTTAGCATGGGAATCATGGTCAAGTATCTGAATACTGACATTCAAGGATTCAAATTGGGCCTTAATGGCTTCTGTATAATCCGTAATGTCATTCTCTGACTGAAGGTTGATTACCGCAATATTTTTGGCCGATGTTTCCAGGTGTTGCTGAAGTGTATTCCTCCTTAGTCGGTTGACTACAAAACGGGTTAATTTGGTTGAAAATGCAGGATGTTTGGCCACTATTCCCAGGTAATCTTTCTCTTTCAGTTCCAGTACGATGGATTTCCGGATTGCCACAACGCTGGCTGATCGGGGTTCACCTAAAAATAGCGCAAATTCTCCAATCGGTTCACCTTCTCCAATATCACCAAGTGCATGCCATGTATCCCCCTCCTGTTCCGCGAGAGCCCGGAACCTACCCGAAAGAACAATATAAAGAGAACTGTCAGGGTCACCTTGGTGAAAGAGATATTCACCTGTGTCCAGTTCCATTACTTTTCCTTTTTCAAGGATTTGATTCAATAATTCTTCTTCCAATGTCCCAAAGAGTCGAAGAAGAATGGCCCTGTTATGTAAGCTGTGGTTAAAATTGGGGTTCAAAGTTTATTCCTTTTTTGAATTATGCTGAACAATACTTTTTAAATATAATCTATTTGAATATGCTTAAAACCTTTTTTCTTTAAATGGTAATTTTCCATTTAAAATAAGTACATAATACCTAATTATTCATTTTAAGGGTAATATAATCCTAAATTGGGTAGATTCACCTGGTATTGAATCTAAATCCAATTCCCCTCTATGCGCCTTCACAATATCATAGCTCAGGCTCAGTCCCAAGCCTGTTCCCTGTCCAGTCGGCTTGGTGGTGAAGAAAGGCTGGAAGATTTTGGATTTGACTGACTCCGGAATCCCATCGCCATTGTCCATTACAGCTATTTCTATGGCATTCTCCAGACTTTGGGTTTTGACCTTTACCATGGGTTTATAGCTTGTATCCCCACTATCCAGAAGCTTTTTCCTTTTCTCATTCACGGCATAAAAAGCGTTGTTGATCAGGTTCAGCAGTACCCTGCCCATATCCTGTGGCATCACTTCCAACTTAGGTAGATTGGGGTCAAGGTCCGTTTTAAAATCCGCCTGGAAGGATTTATCCTTGGCCCTCAGTCCATGATAGGCCAACCTGAGGTATTCATCTGACAGGGCATTGAGATCGGTAAGCTCTTTCTTCCCTGACCCAGTCCTGCTGTGCTGCAGCATACCCTTGACGATTGCGTCGGCTCGTTTGCCGTGGTGATGGATTTTTTCGAGGTTTTGGATCACGTCGTCGGCTATTGCCTCGGCTTCCTCTTTGCTTCCTGTGGCAAGCTCCTCTTTCATTTCCGCCAATAATTCTTTACTCACCTCCGAAAAATTATTCACAAAATTCAAAGGATTCTGTATCTCATGGGCGATCCCTGCGGTAAGCTCTCCCAGGGAGGCCATCTTTTCGGACTGGATCAGTTGAGCCTGGGTGGCCTTGAGTTCGGTCAATGATTTTTCCAATTCAGCCGTTCGTTCGTTCACCCGCTCTTCCAGGATACGGTTTTCAGCTTTGAGTTTTTGGGAGCGCCACTTTACAATGGCGGTGATTATTCCTCCCATCAACAGCGCGTACAGCAAATAGGCCCACCAGGTGGCGAACCATGGTGGCAATACCACAAAAGAATACGCCGCTTCCTCGCTTACTCTTCCAGTATATGCCATCGCCCGGACATAAAAGGTATAGGTTCCGGGAGACAGGTTGGTATATTCTTTAAACTTATTGTCGTTCCAGTCCACCCATTCCGGATCAAAGCCCTCCAGATAGGTCTGGTACTTGGTTTTTTTCTCCTCTTCGAAGTAGGGAGCCGCAAACTCAAAGCGATAGGAATTCTCTTTCCTTTCTACTGCAGCTATATCCTTTTTTCTTCCGTAAAAAAGCAAGGGAATCGTGTCGGTCTTGGTTTCAATACGTCGGATGAGGGTGAAAAATTTCTTATCGCTCTGATTGTCTTTTTTGGGGTCATAGCGGACAAGGCCTTTAGGGGTACCAAACCACATGATGCTGTCTTCATCAATAAAATCCTCGGTGCTTAAGTAAGGCGCAATGGAATTGGGTCTTTCGTCCCGGACAAATTTCCCCTCAGCATCCCGGTTAAGGATGTATTTCTTTTTGTCAAGGGATTCATACCATATGATGCCCGATTTGTCCTGGTTAAAATCAAATATATCCTTTTCGATGGCACTAAAGTCTTCCGTAGCTACAAATTCCCCTTCTTTGGAGGAGTATTTCAGCATGCCCTCAGAGGAGCTTATATAAAACTCCCCATCTATCAAGGAATACCTAGTTTCTAACCTATTGGTTTCAAAAACTGCAACTTTCATTTTGGTCGGATCGTCAGTTTCCAGACCGATGTCTTTTGGATCAAGCACAAACAAATTCTCTCCATTTCCTGAAATAACCTTACCATCCTTATCTTCATAAAGGATGGTTCCAACGGATTCAACGCCTGGAACATTTCCCCTATATTCCCAAGGGTATTCTTTGGAAAGGCCTCTTTGGTAAACCATAAGCCCGTTAGTAGCACCGACCAAAAGAAGATTGGGATTGCTTTTTGGAATTAAAATTGTCTGCGCACGATTACCTTCTTTTACCTGATAAAATCTAATTGTTTTCCCATCCCGGATGAGTTCCAAATTTCCTGAATTTGCTATAATTAAATCTTCTCCATCAGCCCATGAATCATAAAGCAAAGAGGCAGTTTGGAGGGCCGCTTTGAATTTTTTTTCACCAATATCAAATTTTAGAAGTCCTGTAGAAGTTCCTAAATAGAACTGATCTCCAACTTTCTGAATATTTCTGACTCTTGAATCGATTCCCGATTCCTTACCGAAACTCAAAATTGGAGTATTGATAGCTATTCTTGCCATACCATCATCGGTAGTTGCCCACAGTCCCCCAGTTTGGTCAAAGTAAACACTATACACAATATCTGAAGGCAACCCCTGATCTGTACTTATCCTTTTGATTATTTCACCTTCTTGATTCATCATGACTATGCCTGCGCCATAAATGCTTAGAAAGTAATTTCCTTTATGAGTTGTGGCACTATTGAGCGTGTTATTCACCTCAGTTGGAAACCTGGTCAAAACACCATCTTCATAAAGATAGAATCCTGTACCTGCTGCTCCTAAAAGCAATGAATTTCCTTTAACCTTAGAATATGGATGTATGGCCGAAAGACGTTCTTTACCAAAAATATCCGTACCCGGGATCATTTTTAGTCCGTCTCCTTCCAATCGGTACAGTCCCCTCTCAGCCTGCTGCACATAAATTTGATCCTCCACCAAGAAGCTTTTTCCAAATCTTGTCTCTGCCTGCCAGGATTTCAGGGACTTCAGCGTCAAATCCTCATTCAGCGCCAGCTGGATGAGGTGATGATCTCTTGTACGAAGCAGGATGGAACCGTTCCAAAAATGGATTTCATCAGCAACAAAGTTTGACCTTAACTCCTCAGGGATCAGATGAAGCAGGGAAACAGCCCTTGTTTCTCCTTTTGAATCCGCTTCCAGAAAACCAAAATCCTGACCGGTATAAAAAATCCGGCCTGTGTTATCTTTCGCAAAACTAAGGATACCGATTAATTCATTGCTTTTAAACAGGGAACGCCAGGAGACCCCATCATATTCATGTATGCCAGTAGCAGTACCAAAGTACATCAGCCCCTCTTCACTCTGTATTGAAGCCAATACTGAGGGATCTCCTCCATATTCCTCGTTGGTGTAAACAGTAACAGGAAGCCTTCCGACCTGCTCGAAAATGGACTGGGCGGAGAGTAAGGAAGGAATGAAAAGGGTCAGAAACAAACAACCAAGAATGAGGTGTCCGGAAGGAAGTTTCAGTCGGAGACAGGCCATTGGTATTAAGGTTAAGATAGCTATTTTCCTGAACAGGCTTAGTACTCCCTCAGGATTTTTCAAATTAAATTTCTGAAAACTAAAATACTAAAATAACTGAGACACCAATACTTAGTTTGTAAAATTCCACTTAATTCTACATAGGCAGAATAACGATGAATTCAGTGCCTTTCCCCTCCTCACTATTTAATTTTAATTCCCCACTATGCCCCATTACAATATCATAGCTCAAACTCAATCCCAATCCTGTTCCCTGCCCAGTAGGCTTGGTCGTGAAGAAAGGCTGAAAGATTTTGGACTTTACGGATTCGGGAATCCCCTCGCCATTGTCCATTACAGCTATTTCTATGGCATTACCCAGACTTTGGGTTTTGACCTTTACCATGGGTTTATAGCTTGTATCCCCGCTATCCAGAAGCTTTTTCCTTTTCTCATTCACGGCATAAAAAGCGTTGTTGATCAGGTTCAGCAGTAACCTGCCCATATCCTGTGGCATCACCTCCAGTTTTGGTAGCTGAGGATCAAGTTCAGCTTTAAAATCCGCCTGGAAGGATTTATCCTTGGCCCGAAGTCCATGATAGGACAACCTGAGGTATTCATCTGCCAGGGCATTGAGATCGGTAAGCTCTTTCTTCCCTGACCCCGTCCTGCTGTGCTGCAGCATACCTTTGACAATGGATTCGGCTCTTTTACCGTGATGGTTTATTTTGGATTCATTCTCTCGAAGATTGCCGGCAATAGCCTTCACCTCTTCAATATTCCCTTTATCTGCTTCTTCTACCAACTCTTCAATCAATTCTGTATTCAATTCAGAAAAGTTATTCACAAAATTCAAAGGATTCTGTATCTCATGGGCAATTCCAGCAGTGAGCTCTCCAAGTGATGCCATTTTCTCTGATTGGATCAATTGAAACTGGGTAGATTTGAGGTCTGCGAGGGATTTTTCAAGTTCTGCAGTACGCTGATTCACCCGCTCTTCCAGGATGCGGTTTTCAGCTTGGAGTTTACTGGATCTCCATTTCACAATGGCGGTAATCAATCCCCCGATCAGCAAGACATAAAACAGGTAAGCCCACCAAGTGGCATACCAAGGGGGAAGTATAGTAAATGTAAATGTAGCTTCATTGCTTACCGTATTGTAAAGGTTTTTAGCCCTGACTTTGAAGGTGTAGGTACCTGAAGATAAATTGGTATATTCCCTAAATGAATTCCTGTTCCAAGACGACCAATCTTTATCAAACCCTTCCAAAAAAGTCTGATAAACTGTCCTTTCTTCCTGTTCATAAAACGGAGCGGCAAATTCAAATTTGAGGGAGTTATTGTTATTTTTTAAAGAAATGGCTTTTTGATTGGGATTATTAATATGGAGTGAGTCTTCTTTTGTAGAAACCTGTCTTAGAAGTACATTGAATGTTTTCCCAACTGCATTTTGTCCCTCCATCCTAAACAGACCCTCACCGCTTCCCAACCAAACAGTCCCATCTTTTTCGGGGTAAATGGTAATAATATCCTCTCCGGGATAAGCACTAAAAAGGTTATCCTCTAAAGCATAGCTTCCGTCAGGAAGTGGGCTTGCTACCCGGATTTTATTATTGATACTCATCCAAACCTTACCAGCACTATCCTCAAAAACTGAAAAATTATCAGTGGATGAAAAGTCTACCTTTATTTCTCCGAAAATATCAGTCCTTTCAAATTTTTGAACTTCGGGATTAAATTTAACCAAACCATCTTCTGTGAGTGAATAAACCTCCCCATTTACACCATAAATTAACCCAGGACCATTTTCAAGACCACTCTCAGGTCCAAACTCCTCTAATTTTGAATTCAACAAGTCAAGCTTTCCATCAGGAAGCATTTTTGGTACTATTCTATATACAATCCCTAAAGAAGTTCCTGCCCATATGCTACCATCATTCCTTTCCGCCATAGTATAGACACCAAGTTTGAGTTCAAAAAGTTCTCCTTCCTGTATCCAGGGAAATTCATTTGGATTATCATTTCTGGTAAATACGGATATGCCATATGTACTTCCCAGCCATAACCTTTCTCCCTTATTTTTGGTGAATAAATAGTTGATGGGAGATAACTGTGGATTGATAAATTTTCTTTCCCTCGACTTTGGCTTTATTTCTTTTATCCCATAAGAAGTAGGAACCAATAGACTATTTCCATCATTGATTAAAGTAAACACCTGTCCTCCTTCAGTTTCAGGTACAAGTTCAAACTGCCGTTTGGTAGGATCAAGAAAAAATACTCCTGATGTAGTCCCTACGTATAATAATCCATTTGAACGGGTAATTGAAAGTACGGCTGATTTGATACCGGACTCTCTTGAAAATCTTGTCAGGAAGGAATTGAATTCAATTTTTGAAATACCATTATCCATACCAAACCATATCAATCCTGAATCATCAATGAAAATGGCATAAATGGAATCATCCTGAATACCAACCTCAGAGTCAATTTTCTGAATAAATTTCCCTTGGGGATTCATTACAAAGGCACCTTTTCCTAAGACACTAAAAAGATAATTGCCATCCGGCAGCAGTTTACTTCTATATAATGAACCCGACTCCAATTGATCATCAAGTTCAGTTTTCAGTTTTTGGAATTTTCCCCCATCATATATAAATACTCCCTTGCTGGCTGTGGGCATCAAAAACTGAACATCCCCTCCTTTACCCTGAGAATAGGGTAATATTGAATATGTAGGGTGATCTATAAAAAAATCTCCTCCTGGAATAAGTTCCAGTTCTTCCCCTTCTAATTTAAAAAGTCCTTTATTTCTCTGTCCAATATAAAACGATCCCTCAAGCTCATGGCCTGCCATAAACCCAGTTTCCGAAGTCCAAATTTTCAATCCCCTATCAGGTTTGGAGCTTTCCGCTTCAATCCTGAATAAATTTTCTGAGGACTGGAAATAGACATGATCACCTACACTTTGAATTGAATTTATTACCGAAAATCCCTTGTATTCTTCAGGCAATATATGGGTTAAAGAAACAGCTTTGGTATTTCCGAATTCATTGACTGATAAAAAACCAAATTCATTTACCGTTCCGTAATAAATGACTCCTTTTTTATCCTTTCCCAACGTTCTTATTATGGCATTCCCTCCTACTCCTGGTAACTTAATCTGTTTCCAGTTCACGCCGTCATACTCTGTAATCCCTGAAGTAGTGCCAAAATACATGATCCCCCTGTCATCTTGAATGACGCTCCAGATTTGGGAATGGCCCTTGTAGATCTTGGAAGTGTAATTTGAAATTAACGGAAGTCCTAATTCAGGATTGATTTGGGCAGATACTGGGAATAGCACTAAAAAATGGGTAATTAAAAAAAGTAAAAATAAGGTGCGAATTTGTTGAGTCTGGGTTTTAGGAAGGGTGTTTTTAAGCATAAATAATCTGAAGTCTAATATTCATGGAAAATAAACATTTATAAGGAATTAAAAATACTTCCTGTGCTTTTTGATTTAAGTGATTCTATTTAACAATTTTCAAAAAGTTGATTTTTAATAATGAGTGTTAACTTAATTCTCAAACAGGAATTGTAATTATAAATAAAGTTCCTGACAGAATTTCTTCAATGCCAGATTTAGGTGGAGACTCCACAAGCAATGTGCCTTCATGTGCCTTCACAATATCATAGCTCAGGCTCAATCCCAATCCTGTTCCCTGTCCAGTCGGCTTGGTGGTGAAGAAAGGTTGGAAAATTTTGGATTTGACTGATTCCGGAATTCCCTCCCCATTGTCCATTACAGAAATTTCTATGGCATTACCCAAACTTCTTGTTTTGACCTTCACCAAAGGTTTATAGCTTGTGTCCCCGCTTTCAAGAAGCTTTTTCCTCTTCTCATTCACAGCATAAAAAGCATTGTTGATCAGGTTCAGCAGTACCCTTCCCATATCCTGTGGCATCACTTCCGACTTAGGCAGATTGGGGTCAAGGTCCGCTTTAAAATCTGCCTGGAAGGATTTATCCTTGGCCCGAAGTCCATGGTAGGCCAATCTGAGGTATTCATCTGCAAGGGCATTGAGATCTGTAAGCTCTTTCTTTCCTGACCCCGTGCGGCTGTGCTGCAGCATACCTTTGACGATGGATTCGGCCCGCTTACCGTGGTAATTGATTTTTGTTTCATTTTCCCGAAGATCGACAGCAATAGCTTTAACTTCTTCTATATTTCCTTTATCTGCTTCTTCCACCAGCTCATCTATCAATTCCGCATTCAATTCCGAAAAATTGTTCACAAAATTCAACGGATTTTGTATCTCATGGGCAATCCCTGCGGTAAGCTCTCCTAGAGAGGCCATCTTTTCGGACTGGATAAGCTGTTCCTGTGTATGTTTCAGGTCACGGTACGCTTCTGCGTTATCAAGTGCCAAAGCCGCATAAGTCGCAATACTTCTCAGGAAATCGAGGTGAAAATCCGTATATGCATTTTTCTCAAAGCTCTGTGCAGTAAGAACACCGATGATTTTATCCTTATTAAAAAGGGGAAGATATACAATGGATTGTGTAGCATCCCCCTGCACTGTAGGCGGAACAAACTCAACATAACGTTGGTGGTCAATTTCAAAGTCATTGGAGAAAATTTCTTTTTGGTTTCTGAAACACCAGCTTGCAGGCCTGGTATTGTCATCCACCTTGTAACTGTAAGGCGGCAAAACACTTCCCTTTTCTTTGGTGGCAGGAAACTCCAGGCTGTTGTTGGGTTTATTGTAAATGCCGATTCCGAAGACAGATGAATCCATTAATTTGTTTACATGGTGGTAAACCGTATCTATGATATTTTCGATGGATAGGGATCGGGTAATCTCTTTTCCGATTTCGCCGATCAACTCAATGTTTTTGCGTCTTTCATTTTCAGCCTCAGCTTTTAGGGTAACTTCCCGAAGGGCTGAAAGCTGTCTTTCCCTGCTTATCGCCCTGTTGCGCTGGGAGACGACTATGGACCCTACTAACAGTCCCGAAAATACAACATAACTCAAATACGCCCACCAGGTGGCATACCAGGGTGGAAGGATAACAAAACTATAGGCTATTTCATCCGAAAGGGTGTTGTAGATGTTTTTTGCCTTTACCCTAAAGGTATAGGTACCACTTGGTAAATTGGTAAATTCTCTAAAAGATGTTTCCTCCCATTTACTCCAATCCTGATCAAAACCTTCTAAAAAGGTTTGATACTTGGTCAGTTTCTCTTGAATAAAAAAAGGAGCTGCGTAATTAAAACGGATGGAATTACTTTTGAAATCAATCTCAGGAAAAGATGTTTCACCCATTTGGACTTTATGGCTCAAAGTATCTGAACTTGAAATTATTTTTGTAAAGTAAACCGGAAAAGGCTGATCGGTTGAATTCGGCTTTTCTCCATCAATCCTGATCAAACCTTCATCGGTTGCAAGCCAGAAGACTCCATTAGATTCCGAATAAAAAGTACTTAAACCTTCACCTGTAAATAGATTAATAGGATAATCCTGTAAGATATAAGTGCCGTCTGGACCGGGAAGAGCTAACTTTCTTTCATTTTTAAAAAAAACAATCACCTGGTCAAGGTTATCCACCAATAAAGTGAAACTATCAAAATTTACATCTGCGATTTCATTTGAAAAACTAAAAACTGTATCCTTTATAAAGCGCTCTTCATTTTTGTCGAAATAATAAAAACCATCAATGGCTGATAAATAAATTCTGTCTTTGACCTTGGTGACTCTACCACTTGTCCCAGTCAATCCATCTGCTTCTGTAAAAGACCTAACTTTGGAATTTGAAATATCGATGTTATTAGATGCTGTTTTTGCCCAGGTAATCCTGAAAAATTCTCCGGCCTGTGTCCCCCCCCATAGCTCACCGTCTCTATCCTCCGCTAAGGAATAAATATTCCTTTCGATTTGGGGAAGTTGGCCTATAAACTCCCATATATATTCACCACCAGGGGCATTAAGACTTCTTTCCCTTTTAAGTACTGCTATTCCAAATGCTCCACTGATAAATACATAACCAGGATGTGATTCTGAAATCAGAATTTCAATAATCTGAAGGTTTTCAGCAACAGGAATTTTACTGCTTTTCCCATTTTTATAGGAATAAATTCCTTGGTTACTGATCAATAATTGATCCCCGTCCAAAATAATTGTGAAAATCTGCGCACTGGGAACATCCTTGACCTGCTTTACCATTCCATCCTTTTTGTCAATGAAAAGCAAATTTTGGGAACCACCTATAAACAAATTATCCTCCAAAACATTCAGAGAAAGAATATTACCCAACTGCCTGTCAGGGGATACTAAACGTGCAAGAGGAGAAGAAATTTCAATTTTTGATATGCCATTATTGGTGCCGGCCCAGAGTGTTCCCCCCTTATCTACAAAAAGTGAGTAAACACCATCATCGATCAACTCTTTTGAAGTATTAATTCTTGTAATCAATTTGCCCTTATCATCAATAATAAGAACACCATTCGCCGCATCTCCCAACACAATACTTTTATCAGGTAAGACTGTGCCTTTATAGAGCCTGGAATCTATCATATAATCATCTGCCTCTGTTTTGAAGGGAGTAAATGATTTTCCGTTGAAGTGATGAAGCCCATCTCTAAAAGTACCTATCACAAACTCCCCAATACTTCCATGATTAAACATCACCTGGGCCCTGTCTTTTCCTAAAAATTCACTGCCTGATAGGAACTCGAGTTTTCCTTCCACCAATTTAAAAAGTCCCAAATCTATCTGATGGACATAATAAGTGTCATCTATTAGGAATGCATACATAAATTGGGTATCAGGTTTCCAAACTTCGATTTTAGCTTCCTGAACTCCTTTTGGAGGAGAATAAATAAAAATAGCCCCCCTCGCCTGAAAATAAATCTTTTCATCAAGCTCATGAATGGTCCATATTTCATTAAAAATTCTATGTTCCTCAGGAATCAAATTTATCAATGAAACTTGCTTGATATTGCCCAATTCATCCTCTTTCAGGTATCCAAAATCTTCTAATGAGCCATAATAAAAATTTTCTTTGCCATCATTCAACAAAGCCCTTGTGGTGGTATTGAGGCTTTTTACTGGGGAAATCAGTGTCTCCCAGGTGTTCCCATCATATTTTATGATCCCCTGGGAAGTTCCAAAATACATAAACCCCCTATGATCCTGACCGATACTCCAGATTTGAGCACTTCCTCTATATTCCTTAGAGGAATAATTTGTAATAGTGGGAATACTTTGAGACGAATTGATCTGAGCAGTAGATTTGAAAGGGACAATCCCAAATAAAAAAACAAAAAATAGACAAACAATTCTTCTTATTGGCAAATGTTTGTGAGATATATATTCCATGAAATTAGATTTGTATCAATGATGCTGACAATTCCCTAAAATAGGTATTTCATTTGGAAAATTTTGAAAATGAATTGAAATCCAAATAAAAAATTTGGAAAAAATAGAGTTGTGGAATAAAATAAACTCCTACCTCGCCAATGGATCGGACCGCATTTGGAATTTATACACCTTGCTGGTGGTCCCTTTGCCTCCTTCCATATGAAAAGGTGCCCGGGTGCTGATGGTGGCCCAGATGCCTCTACCTTTCCAACCCGCATTTGGATCATCGATACGGCCATCCATCCATTTGGTGTAAAATCCCAGTGGATAAGGGACCCGCAAAACCACCCATTTGCCGTCTTGAAGGACCAACAATCCCTCCGAGCCGTTTCCGGTATTGATGGGGATGTTTTCCCCAAGACCCAAAGTATTGAACTGATCTACCCATGTATAATAACTGGATTCTGCACTTCCTGACTCATCCAGTCCCTGCAACTGGGGCAAAGGTTCTGTGTAAAAAGTCCATCCTTCCGGACAATGTTGGCCGGTTGCATGGGGTCCGTTCAGAGGACCTTGGCATTTCCTTCTGTCAAAACTCGCCAAATGCCCACTGGCAAGGGCTACCCAGGCCACTCCATTGCGGTCCACATCCATGCCCCTTGGAGAGTAACCTTCAATAGGATAACCCGTTGCATCCAATGGCAGTTCATAATATTCCACTAAGGCAGTTTCAACAGGATTTGATCCAGGATTCAATCGGATCAAAGCTCCAGGATACCCCAAAGAAGAACCCCAAACCGAACCATCAGGTGCAGGTGAAACAGCATACAGTCCTCTGGAAATCCGTTTGTCTTTGGATGGATCCAAGGAATCATTGGGCTCTACATAGGCATCCCTTTTTCCATTTCCATTGGTGTCCAAAATCAGCGGTGTCCAGCCCTGGGAGGCCACTTCATCTCCGGTTTCTTCGTACATTTTGGTATCCAGCCAACCAATCACCTGTCCTCCACCACTGGTCCAAAGGGTATTGTTTTCGTCCTCTGCAAACATCAAATGGTGTGTACTGAAGCAGTTACTGATATGTTTATATTCTTTGGTTTTAGGATCATAAACACCCAAATGCCGATAAGATCTTTCCACTGGAAATACTTTGGCGGCAGGATGGTCCGAACCTTCCAAACAAAAAGAAGGATTTTCAAAAGGGCGCACAGCAGCCGTAATCCAAACCTTTCCTTTATCATCAAACATGGGATTGTGGACATTGGCCTGGCTGTTCCAAATGGCCTCATCCCCCCAATAGAGAGAGGGTGCTGCCACCTCTGGTCCTGTGGCTAAAGGGGTATTGGGATCCCGTACGGTCAATGGCACCTGACTGATCTCATGACTGGAAGGATCCAATACAGGCAAATAATCCGCACTGGCTTCCAATGCGCCATATACAGGACCGTTGGCATTCAGCGTAGGATTTCTCCGGTCTGTGGAAACCACATCGTGTAAATAAGCTTTGGGATCAGCCCAATCCCATTGGGTAATGACTACATTTCTTTCAATTCCCTGAGGCCTTGGTGGAGTTTGGGGAATTTCCCCTTCTTTTATCCTATCTGTCCAATCGGCAAACATTTTAAGGACAGCCTCCCTACCCAAACTTTGAATTCCCATAATCATACTGGATCCTGCCTGCCCGGACTGTAAACGCCTTTCCCAGGCTTCTTCTGAAGAATGGAAATTACCCAAATTTTCAGAGATATTCCTTGTTCCCAAACTCCCCAATTGATGGCAGGCCATGCAATTCCCGGATTTGATACTTCTTAAAAAATCAGCTCTGGTTTTGATATTGGGGGAAAAGCCATTTCCATTGGGTCCTGTTCCAGGGAAATCACTTATTTCAGGGACCCGCAAAAGTGAGAACCAATATCCTCCAGGGTAATAATAGGCAGCAGCCTCAGGACTTGGAGCCGGAACTGCCTCTAAATTGATGGATTTGCCAGGCGTGATTTCCTTTTTTTGAGAGTCAATCAGACCATACCCCCTCACCCAAATGGTGTATTTCGCTTCAGGAAGTTCGGGAATTAAAAATCTGCCCTCATCATCGGTTACCACTATTTTGGCATACCTTGTGGGAAGATCAAATGTCTCAGCAATTACCCAAACCCCAGCTTCCGGACCATCAAGACTGCTCACCACTCCGCTGATATCGCTCCCCCCTATTTCAATTTCATTTCTTGGACTACAGGCTGACCAAAAAGTAAGCGTAACGCATAACCCACAAATGAGATAACTCTTAATGAAAAAAATGCTTTTCCATGGAGTGGTCTTGATGAATTTGTAAAATGACGGGCGGAAACTTTGATCTTTCATAGTTTTTGGGTTTTGAGAAATGCCTTAAAAAAGTCCACCGAGAATTCAGGGGCTATGATCAAATATACCATTTTAAAAAGATGATCCATAGAAAATACCCAATTAAATACCTCAAAATCAAGTAGAATCATAATCCTAACAACCCATTTAAGAAACTCTTACCCAATTTCTGCTATATTAGAGAAATAGTATAGGTGATTAAAAACTACCTTAGTTGAATTGGATTCAATGAATAAATCCCTTTACCAAAACTCTGCCTTTTGGCTGGTCCTGTTTTTCGGATTTGCTGTTTTTGGATTCTGGAAAAGTTATTTTTCCTTTCCTCAAAAGGATCTTTCTTTTTACCAACACTTGCATGGTATCAGTATGACTATCTGGTGCCTGATGTTGATAGGACAGGCTTTTTTGATCCGGTTTAAAAAATTTGAAATTCACCATTTAGTGGGCAAAAGTTCATTTGTGATTTTTCCCATCCTGATCATTTCGACTTTTTTGCTGATCCATTTCAGCCTGAGTTCTTTTGGAAGGATCAATACAGCCATCCTCTATCAAATGGCCCTAATTGTCAATGCGACAATTGTTTTGGTCATTATTTATGGATTGGGAATGTATTTCAGCAAGGACAGATTGACCCATGCCAGATATATGGTATGTACTATTTTCCCTATGTTTACACCGATTACGGACAGGATTATTTATAATTATATCCGACCCTTAATACCTTTAGCCCCTAAAATTGAAGGTATGCCGATTGTACCATTTTTTGGTTTTTTGTTAGCTGACATAATCGTAATTGGGCTAACAATCTGGGATTGGAAAGCACATAAGCTAAAGGATGTGTTTCTGGTTGTATTGGGGCTGTTACTGCTCTACCATGTCTCTGTTTTCACCTTTTACAAATTTGGCTTTTGGCATGACTTTACCAACTGGTTTTTGGGTTTGGAACTGACCTGAAGGCTGGGTTTTGCTTTCTGGAATAATTTATCTCTCTTTAAGCCCTTTTTAAATCCAACTTCTACCTGGCGGTAGACAGGCCTTCAGAGTTATCAAAATCTTGGATTAAATAACATTTTTTACCCCACATTGCGATGTGTGGTTTAAATTCCAATATGAACATTTCCCGTCAACCCCGACTGGGGTTGAATTTGACTAGCCCTTAAAGACCATAGACTGAATGAATGTACAAAACCTTGACCTCAAAATATCAATGAATATCAATATTCCCTCCCCACCTGTTCCTCTATAAATCTAAAGGTTGCCTCATATGCCCCCACCCAATTTCGATGCAACAAAAACGAATGCACCTCATCCGGGAATACCAGCTGCTCTACATGTACCCCCTGTTTTCTCAACACCTCTAACAATTCCACACTTTCAGAAAACAAGACATTCCTGTCATCATCCCCATGGATCAACAGGACCGGTTCTTTCCAATTCTTTACATGGTACATAGGAGATGATTTAAATGCCAGTTCTGCCATCTCGGGGAATTTTTCGGGCTTGAACCAAGGCGCAAACACCCCAATGTCATTGTTCCAGTTATGCACCCCATGGATATCTACCCCTGCCAAAAACTTTCCGGGTGCCTGGGAAAGTACATGGGCTGTCAAAAATCCACCGTAGCTTCCTCCCCAGGGGATAATTTTGGAAGCATCCACATCTGATCTGGATGCCAGGTAATCAGCTGCCGCCATCACATCCTGAACTTCACTTGCCCCACCGGCCCCATAATTATCCTCCTCCCTGAAATCCAATCCATACCCTATCCCACTGCGGTAATTCAAGGAAAGAGCGATATAGCCATTGGCCGCAAAGTACTGTTGCATGGCATAGGCATGACTGTAATACAGCCCGTAATTAAAGCCCAACAGCATTTGCCTTCTGCTTCCTCCATGCAGGAAAATCACTGCAGGGTATTTCTTTTTGGCATCGTAATCTGGTGGGAGGAAAAGCTGCCCGTAGGTTTCAAATCCGTCTTTTGCTTTGAATTTAAGTGCTTCGGGCATCACCAGATTTTTTGGAAACTGGCTTGGAAATAGGTTTTCAGCCAATAATTTCTCCTGACCATATTGTACAATTACAGGCCAAGCAGGACGGTTGTGGGAAGATGAAATAAATGCCAAACCATTTTCCAAACGGACTGGTGACCATTGGATTTCATCCTTTTTACCCAAAGGTTTCAGATCAAAATTATTCAGATCTAAACGCCAAATATGTCTCCTATCAATATCCCCGATATTGGAAGTGATCAGCAGTTCACCAGGAATCCAACTGCTTTCCACCCACTCTACCTGTCCATCACCAGGGGTAAGGTGTTTGACTTCTTTATTCAAAGGATTGACTGCATACAGATGCATCCAATTGTTTTTCTCCCAAGGGAAAACCAGGGAACCTGAAGTGGTCCACCACAAACGGGAACTGATGGCAGGAAGATCACGGACCATCACAGACCCTTTACCACGATCGGCTTGAAATACCTCTTCACCTGTCATACTTGCCACATCCAATACCCGGATGCTCCAGGGATTGGCTTCTTTGAGGGAGGTAAATGGCAGTTTGTTATTGATATTTGGAACCCTGAGGTAGGCCAGTTTTTTTCCATCCGGACTCCAGGCAGGATAGCCATCATGGTCCATGCTGGGTTCGGGATAGCTTACTGTCCCATTTTCCAAATCTAACAGTCCAACAAATGCATGGTCCACTCTACTGCTGGTGAATGCCAATAATTTCCCATCAGGGCTCCATGTTAACTGGCCGATTGATCCCCTGGCAGAGAATAAAGGCTTATCCTCTTTGTCCGTTCCTGAAAGGTCTTTCAAATACACCTTGCCTGATTTGATGAAAGTCAATTTTTTCCCACCAGGGTGAAAGAGCGGGGCATAACCTGTTGAAAAGTGTTTCACTTCCCCTTTGGCCAAATCAATCCAATGGATTTCCCTATCAGTACTTTCCTGCAATTGGGCCGGATTAGCGGGTTCACCCACAGGATTCTTGGTATTTCCCCTCACAAACACCAGAATCTTTCCATCCGGTGAAAAAACCAAATCCCCAATATCCACTCCGGTGTCGCCTTTGAATTCGGTGAGTTTCTTGGTTTCATATCCCGGTGCTTGGGCATAAAAAACATTCCGCTCCCCTTGGTCATTGAAAACCCAGGCAATGGCATTCCCATCCGGAGAAGCTGTCAATGAAGTTGGAAATGGAACTGAGAGGTAGTCGGAAATGGATTGGGCAAATACTTGAAAAACAAGGAAAAGGAGGAGGAGGGTAGAAATGGCTTTTTTCATGGGGATTGGTGGAAGTTTTTAAATCTAAAACCAAGATTTTTTGAAATTTCAGATAGGTAATCAATTTAGGATTTATCCTTTAATTTTTCATGA
This sequence comes from Shivajiella indica, assembly GCF_042683085.1. NCBI lineage: Bacteria > Pseudomonadati > Bacteroidota > Cytophagia > Cytophagales > Cyclobacteriaceae > Shivajiella > Shivajiella indica. Next base: position 91,940 of record NZ_JBHUIV010000005.1, read on the forward strand.
TGGATAAAGGAATTGTTTTTGAAATAAATCACCTCACTAGCCTAACCCTCCCAATCATTAGGTCACCTTAGACTTAGCTTAACGTAATATCCCAATATCAATAAGTTTCTATAATTATCTCTTTTAAAATACCCTTTATTATTGTATAGAATTAAACTTTGATTTATACGTATAAATTTTTTAAATTAAACGTATAACTAATTAAGACCATGGATGCCAAAATCACACTTTCATTTGATAAAAAGGTTATTGAAAAGGCAAAGGAATTTGCGGCGAAACAAAATATCAGTCTATCCAGATTGACAGAATATCTATATGCCCAAATCACTTCCGGCGATTACAAGACTTTGGATGATATGCCTTTAGCAGACTGGATCAGCATCCTGGCTGAAGGGCAGACCGAATACAAGAAAAGCCCTTCCCGGAAACAAATGAAATCCGAATATTTTAACACCAAAAAATGAAAATATTCATTGATGCCAATATCCTTATATCCGTCCTCAATCATGAATACCCACTTTTTAACTATTCTTCAAGAATTTTGAGTTTGGCTGATAATCCCAATTATCAGATTTTTACCTCTCCCATCTGTTTGGCCATTATCTTTTATTTTTCTGAGAAAAAAAGTGGGAGAAAACTGGCAAAAAAGAAACTGGAAATTTTGTGTCAAAAAGTCCAAAGTACCCTTGTCAATCAGGAAATTGTTCGAAGTGCCATTATGAATCCCAAGGTGTTTGATTTTAAGGATGGCCTTGAATACTATTCAGCATTACATTCAGGTTGTGAAGTCATTCTGACAGAAGATAAAACTGATTTTTATTTTTCGGAACTTCCTGTTTTGAATTCACAGGAATTTGTTAGAAAGTATTTTGGAAAATAATAAGTGTAATATTGACAGTTTTTTTATATATTCATCCCTAAATTATAAAATCAAGAAAGGCTTTATTCTGTCAACTCTGGAAAAAATAATCAAAGACATTATCAATTAAACCTATCTCTTAACCTATTTAACCATGTCTAACCCACACAGATTCTTTATGCTGAAGGCTTTTTTGGCTTTCTTTATGGCCTTTGCTTCTACTGCAATGGCACAGGACGGCACCATATACCCTCTCGAAGCTCCAGCGGAGCCAAACGCTATCTTACTCGGAACCGGAGGTGTCGAAAATCAGCCCGCTCCTGAGACCTGGTTCCGACAGTGGGGGGATCCGATGGCACGAAACATTTCCACTGCCACGCTCACTCCTTTTCTCCCTGAACCTGGAAAGGCTAACGGGGCAGCAGTAATTGTTGCACCGGGCGGAGGCTTCAGCTGGCTTTCCATGGGCAATGAAGGTTGGGAAGTGGCAGAGGCCCTTGCAGCCCAGGGAATCGCTGCCTTTGTACTCAAATACAGACTTAACCCAACTCCGGAATCCCTTGAAGATTTTTCCGCTTGGATGAACCGTCCACGCACCCCTGCCCCGGCCCCTTCTTCAGAAGGTTCAGGAAGTAACACTACTCCTGCCCCACCACAAAGAGATTTATCCAACCAACTGGCAGATGCCGAAGCAGCTTATGCCATGATTGTCAATAGGGCTGAAGAATGGGGTGTAGATACAGATCGGATTGGCATGATTGGTTTTTCTGCCGGTGCAGGGTTGACCATGCACTCTACCTTACACTCCAAAACCATGAAACTCGCCTTTATAGGTCCAATTTATGGGGGAATGGGTCCAGTAGAAGTACCAAAAAATGCACCACCTATGTTTAATGTCATCGCAACGGATGACTTCCTTTTCAGAGGTCAGTTTGGTATCATCGATTCATGGTACAAAGCAGGCATTCCGGTGGAATTTCACCTTTACCAAAACGGGGGACACGGTTTCGGCCTAGGAAATCCCAACCGGACCAGTAACCGTTGGTTTGAGGCCTTTATCCACTGGCTTGATGTAAACAAGTTTATGGTTGCCAAGTAAGGTAATGCATTAGGATTGTCGAAAAGATTCAACTTTATCCTGTTTTAGTGATTACTGAGCAGCATCAACACTAATCTGGATAAATGCTTTGATCTTTTCGACATCACTCTGCGTCAATCTTCCCGAAAAGTCAGGCATACCCCTACTTGCCAAAGCTCTGTTCAAAACATAAGCCTCCAAATTCTGAATCAATTAGGATAAATTTTTACTGAATAGGATTCAATGTTTATGTTCCAATAAATGCTTTCGGAGAATGTCTTCACCGAAGTCATTTCCTTTTTCCCGAAAGATAGAATGGATATGATTGGCATTGTCCAAAAAGCCAACGTTATCATACTCAATAATAAAATCAGGGCTGTGGATCATGTAATAGTGTGGTTTCATGGGTTCATAGCTTCCTATCCAGGCAAAATAAACCTCATCCATTCCTCTCGCATGCAGAATAGCGAGGTATTCCTCTGCCTTTTCCCTTTCCATATTTCTCATATATTCTTCAATCAGGTAATGGAGAATATTTTGCTGCTCAGGTCTGAGATCTGAGCCTTTAATGCCCATAAATTCTTCATACCATTGGGGTCTGTCTGGGTTGGTTAGGATATCTCCAGGTACTTCTTGACTTAAGGTAGCTTTGGCTTTTTGATCTTCATCCAATGTATTGACAAACCAAAAACCATAATCCTCCTCCTTACTCAGCGGCCTCAATCCTGCATATTGGGTGACTTCCACCACTGCCGGATCCGAACCAAGAAAAAGTGGGGTCATACTAAATGAATCCTTAGTTACTGTAAGATTAATTGAAATATGGTGCCCTTCAAATTTGAATCCCCAGGCATCATCCATAGTTGGATTCCCCAGAATCGCTATAAAATAATTGCCATAATCCCAGTTCAATTTGCGGATAAATCCAATGGTCTGCTCATCAATTTGATTTCTCTCATAGGCTATTTCAAATATCTCATGAAGAATGTCATCTACCTGCATGATGGCAAAGGTCTTGAGGTATCCCTGAGAACTGAAAATTGTACTTAGGATTTTATGGAATTTTATTTTACTGTCTTCGGAGAGATCGCCATACCGCAAACCCTTTCTTGGTGCCAAACCAATAGGAAGATTGGTCCATTTGGTTCGAAGGCTGTCATTCATGGCAAAGAGAACGCTACTTTTTTCATCGGAAGAAAGAGACTCCAGGAAATCGTTGGTGACTTTGACCATATCTGTTTTGGACTGGGCAAAAAGCCCGGTTGAAGTTGTCAAAATCAGGGAAAGGATCAATAGTGATTTTTTCATTTTTGAAGTCAGTGGTTATGGATTGGATAAAAGGTAATTGTTATTAATGGATTTTTACGCAGTCTTTAGCTTAAAGCGCTTCCATTATATGAAAATATGATTTGAGAAAGCATAATAACAAGCCTATCCTAATTGGAAAAAGTAACCGTAAAATACTCACTTTCCGAAGGGGGGCCAGCTGTAATTTGAAGATAGGGCTCTCCTGTCAATGTCATCACCACGGATGCAAATGTGAATCCATTCTTTTTGGGATCTACCGACCGGCACACCGGATTGTTGGCGTCATCTTTCGAGCGAAGTGCATCTTTGATATGGTCATCTGTGACAGCATTCCTATCGGCAATTCTTGTTGTCAAAGCTGCCAATCGGATATAACTGTTGGAGGTAATAGGGATAGTATCTGCAATTTCATTAGGATTATATTCAGCAAACCAAGGTTTTACATCATCGTTGACAATGGGATGATTAGTATGGTATACGGTTTGATTTTTGTTTCCCGGATCAAACCTCACTACCCTGTTGGCCGAAGCCTCAAAATTGAAAACTTCCCCCCTTACTCCCAAGATGTAATTCTGTCCCGAAGCGTGATTGATTGAGGTGATGAACTTAATGATCTCATCCTTATCCGTAGAAGAAAGTACTTTTCTAACCACAAAGGCTACAGGTAATCCTGAATTGGAAGCATTAAGCTGCATAATGGTATTCATGATCATACCTACGCCTGAACTGTTCATTCCGTTCAGGGCAATCAAACCCGGATGCGAAAGCACCAACTGTTCAGGCCTTTCGGCAGTAGCTTCGATTCTGAAAAGTGTTTGATAACCATCCGTATAGGGTTCAATATCCATGTTTTGGGCAATATTGGAAAGACCACCGTTTACTGAAGGGACACCGATATTGCTACAGTGATGGTTTTCGATGGAATTCAGATAGACCCAAAACTCATCCAACAGATTAAATACCATGATCTGATCAAAATCCTGCCCTGAACCATCAGCAATTCCTCTCACTTCTTCGTAGAGATCAGGAGTCCATTTCTTGATGCTTCCTTCAAAATCTGCATAGGCAAAAAATTCTTTTAACACCTCATCGGCTTCTCTTTCCAATTGGTCTTTTACACTTTCTCTCCATTTGAATACGATTTCTCCGATTTCCTTTTTGAAAAACTGCCCATGTTGCATTCCCAATTCATAACCAGAACCAGAAAAAGTAACCTCTCTGAGTTCTCTTTTGGGTACTTCGCTTATGGCAAAAATTTCTTTTGCAGTAGTTTCTTTTTCTGAAGGAGGGCTACATGCCAATAATAGAATCAGTGATATAACGGAAAGTAGGTTTGTTTTCAATTTCATATGTGTATCTAGAAAATACTTTTTTATTTTGTTTTAATAATCACCCTATTTGACATAAACTTCAGTTGCTTTTCCCAAGTCAACATATTGTATGGAATGGGTCAGTTTAACTGCCCCGGAAGGACTGATTTCAAACTCAAGCCTGTCAAAACTTCCTTCCGGATTGCCTGGATAGACGAATAAGTTATTACCTGCATAAATGTATTCCTGACCAAAAACCTCATTTTTTACCCAAATTGTATTTTGATTATTGAAAAGGATGATCGTTTTATTTGGGTCACTTTCATGAATATAAGTCCCGGTAAGTTTGTCGATAGAAGCAGGTTCCACCGCCAATGTTCTAGCCATGCCCACATTGAAAACAACCTTGCTAACGCCGTTTGGAATATCCTCCACTTTCAAATGACGGCCTTTGGCAGCATTTGCCCAAGGGTCTTTGGGAATATTTTTATCTCCGGTAAAATACAGTTGGGTAACCAAAGGCTGATAGCCATCCGCTGTCACCATCATGTGGAAATGTGCAGGTCGGATCAATCCCCCTCCTGCATCATAAGGCACAGGGAGGATGGTCTGAAAAGAATAATTGCCTTCATTGTCAGTTTGTACCGTACCTCGGTAGTTGAATGCTGGGGTGGAATTATCGTAAACGCCGTTTTCGTCACAATGCCAAAGCTCAACCTTGGCGTTTTTATAGGGAGTGCTGCAGTCCTGATGGAGGATTTTACCGAGGAGTTCTACCTTTTGGCCCTTCGAACCTGGAACAACTAAGTTGTTTCGTTCCGGACTTCCAGGTCTATAGAATGGTCCCAAAATATCAGAGGTCGTAGCACAATCTCCTATATATTTTTCGCCATCAAACCGGATAAATCCAAATGCGCTCACTGCTGTAGCGCAAAGGGCCGATGTTTTGATAAAATTTCTTCTTTTCATTTCCCTTGCTGTTTAAGTCATGTTAAATAGGCAGTAATTATAACCAATCTTAAAAAAGATACTTTAAAATCAGCTTTTACCAAATGAATCAAGTACCAACAACCCAATAAACTGTCCGGAACAGGGTAAATATTTTCCGAAGTGATTAAAGCAATCACAGTTTAACTCAATTAAATTGTCAATAGGTAGCGATGGATTTATAATAAAAGACCTTGTTTCTTATCAATTGTCTGAAATAACACGAATAGTAAAAAATCAAGCTATAAGGTCATTATCATGGATTAAAGTTTGAAAATTAAAATCGTCCCTCACCGAACAATTCTGTCCATTTTTATTATCAAAAAAAAATAAATACAACTTTATTGGAAGTTTTAGGGCATAATTATCTGGCACTTTATTGGAATCCAAGTTTTCAAAATTGAAAAACATTAGTGATTATTTCATTCATATAACCAAAAATAGAAAAAGCCATGTGGAAAAATTATTTAAAGGTAGCCTTCCGGAATTTAATCAGGCACCGTACATTTTCATTTATCAATATTTTTGGTTTGGCCATCAGTATGTCTCTAAGTTTGATAGTGATCATGTTGGTCATGGACCAATATAAATTTGATCGTCATAACTCAAAGAAAGACCGGATTTTTAGGATTAATACACTACCCAATAATTGGAAAGCCACTGCTTCCACCACCTTGGCTGTACGGAATGTCCTGCTTGAGGATTATACCGGAATTGAAAAGGCTGTCCGCATTAAAAGGGGCTTTGGGAACAGGAGTATGGTGGATTTTGAAAAAGACATCAATATCCCTGTGACCGGTTTTTATACAGACCCGGAATTTCTTGAAATTTTTGAACTGGAACTCGAATCGGGAAATCCAGCCACAGCCCTGATTGATCCCTATTCGGTAGTGTTGACAAAAGAAGCTGCAGAAAAAATATTTACCACTCCTAACCCCATAGGGGAAGTGATTAAGGTAGGAGACCAAGGAGATTACAAAGTAACTGGCGTATTGAAAGATCAGCCTGACCAAAAGTCCCATATTATTTTTGATGGATTAGCTTCCATCTCTACCCTGAGCAGTAAAGCTGCATCAGACAGTTCCTACAAAAGTTCATTGGATTCTTGGGAGAACATCTATGACGGATATGTGTACATTTTGTTGGAGGAAGGGCTTTCACCCCAACAAATTCAAAAAAGCCTCAATGAAATCGCTTTTGCCCAATACGGCCAAAGTGAACCTCAAACCAATTCCTTTGCTTTGCAAAGTCTTACGAAAATTACGCCGGGACCGGATCTCAACAATCCCATAGGACCTATTTTACCAAAAATTGTGGTCATATTTTTAGGTGGACTGGCAATAATTGTTATGCTTACTTCCTGTTTCAACTTTACCAATTTATCCATTGCGCGATCACTAACTAGAGCCAAAGAAATCGGCGTCAGAAAAGTAACAGGTGCAAAAAGAATACAGATTTTCACACAGTTTCTAACAGAAGCAGTAGTCATTGCATTGTTGGCACTGATTTTTTCATGGATGATTGTCATATTGATCAAGCCTTTTTTACTGAATCTCAAACTGGTTCAGGTGTTAAGATGGGATTTCTCCACCTCCCTAGAAGTGTACCCTTATTTAATCGGGTTTGCGATTTTGGTAGGTATATTGGCCGGATTTTTCCCTGCTGTAATCCTGTCTTCTTTCCAGCCCATCAAAGTGTTGAAGAATTTGGTAGGGGTGAAATTATTCTCTGCCTTAGGCTTACGGAAGTCCTTATTGGTCCTGCAATTTTCCATTTCTCTGATCTTCATTTTATCCGCTATATTAGTTTTCAACCAAACAAAGTTTTTTCTAACCAAAGATGTTGGGTTTGCCGTTGATGACAAGATGTTGGTAAGGCTCAACAATACCAGTTATGAGCTGTTGAAATCTGAACTGCTCCACTACAGTAATGTGGAAAGTGTTTCCGGAATTTCCCACATACCAGGATCCGGAATTACTTTTGGTGAGGATTTTAGGACAACTGCAGAAGCAGAGAAACTGAACATAGATTATTTCCAAGTCGATGAGGATTACCTGGACAATATGGGTTTGGAGTTGATTGCTGGCAATAATTTCAATTCCCAACTTCCCGAATCGAACAAATCAAAGGTCATCATTAATCAATTGGCAGTAGAAAAATTAGGTTTTGAAACAGCTGGTGCAGCTTTGGGAAATATAATTTTTGAAGGCGATGGTCTCAATGCATATGAGATTATTGGTGTAGTACACAACTATAACCACAGAAATTTACTGATGGATGATGCCCCGATGGCATTGATGTACAATCCCGAGGGGTTCAGTCAGCTTCAGGTGAAATATAATGGAAGTGAAGACCAGATTATAGCCACTCTTCAGACAGCTTGGAACAAAATCAACCCTGACCTTAAAATGGATTATGGTTTCTTCGATTTTGAGATGAGGGAGATGTACCAGGTTTTCTTTGGATTATTGACCAAAGTTGTAGGAGTAGTGGCATTTCTGGCCATTATGATTTCCTGTTTGGGATTGTTGGGAATGGCTACCTATATTGCCGAAACAAAAATCAAAGAAGTTGCCATCCGGAAAATCCTGGGTGCAACAGCCTCAGGAATCACCCTGCAATTGTCCATGGGTTTTATCAAAATTGTCCTAATTGCGATTGTAGTTGGTTTACCGGCAGCATGGTTTCTCAATAACCTATGGCTTCAAACCTTGGCCAATAGGGTCAATATGGGCTTGGGCACCATCTCATTGGCAATCGCCTTGATCCTGGTCTTGTCTGTGCTTACTGTAGGTTCACAGGCAGTTCGCGCTGCCTTCTCCAACCCTGCTGATAATCTTAAGAATGATTAATAAAGGCAGGAGTATAAATTTACGAAAAGTTGCAGGACCCAATAACCTAAGTTCTTATAAATAAGGGTTATATTTAGCATGGTGGACATATTTCAATTTAATGTAATTTGTTTAAAAAACGTTGCAATCAATTAAAGAAACAATCTGATCAAATATTATCCATATAATGCTGTTTATGATCTTCCAAAATAAACCATTAAGTCAATTGGGCAGGAAGCACGAAATCAAAATTCCCTATTCCGTTGAATTAATTGACATAATTCCTTAATTTCCAAAGCTCAATTTTGGAAATCAATTAAATTTCAAATCAGGATTTTGATTGGATAGAATACTTTCAAAACTGGGTAACAAAAGTTGATTTATACCTATCAAATGAAAAGAATTTTCTTACCAATCCTTTTTTTAACCTGTTTTCAGGCTTTTGGCCAAGAAGCTGAAGAAGCTTTCCTTTCCGATAGCATCCCGGCCAAAAAAACTGAAATGAAAATGGGGATACGACTATCCCCTTCTTTGAATTTTTTCGATTATGGGGATCTGTCTTTTGGCCAGATTGCTTCGGATAATAAATTTGGAATTGCCTTGGGAATGGCTTTTGACTGGAAAGTCACAGATTGGAACCGGTTCAGGATCGAACCTTACCTGGAATATCAAATGGTATCCAATAATTCTATAAATCCCAATATTTCAGCGATAACTACATTTAATAACTTTATTTTAGGATTAGATGCCCTACCTTTAGTTTTAACTTATGGGGGCAAAATTAAAGGTCAGGTTTCATTTGGCGGTTTTGCCAAGTATTATCTCAGCAGCTCTCAGAAAACTACATTGGACGGTGATCCGGTCAGTAATTTCGAAGTGGAAACCAATTCCCTGCAATATGGTTTTTCCTATGGAATAGGTGCTTATATCGGAAAAAGGTTGGTGGAATTGAGGTATTACCAATCCCTTAATGACTTCGTCAAAGATCCGGTCATTTCAAACAGCATCAATCAGGTTCAACTTATCCTTGTCTACTAGATGAATACCTTAAAGTATATTTCTTTTATTCTCATTTTCTTCCTTTTTAATTCCTGTATGGTAGAAAGGGAGGAAGAGAATTCTTTTTACCTTAACCAGATTGACAGGATACAGATAGCTACACCCCTTACGCTTTTCTTTTCAGAAAACCTTCAGAGAGATCTCAACCTATCCATTAGATTTTTTGACAGAAATAACAGGCCTTTATTTGACAATAGGCCAATTCCATATGATTTATTACTGACTGATTCCATTATTAATCAACCTACACTGGATCTTTCCCGAAAAGGTACTTACCAGATGAGGGCCGCCTTCCCAACAAAAGAAAAGGTTTTTAGCAATAATATAGAAGTAAGAGTGGTCGGACCTGAATATATCAGGGAAGTAGTGCTCGATTTTGCTGCAACAACCAGAAACTCACATATAGTCAAAGGAATCGGAAATCTGGACTTTACCATCAAAGTGTTTGGACCTGAAGGAGAAATCACCGGATTGGAAGATCAGATTTTTAGAAATTTGGAATTACAGGTCGGCAATCAGAAAAATGACAGGCTAAACAATATTTCCGTAGAACAATTAGGAATTCTTGATGCCAAAGCCAAGGTCTTTGGAGTAGAAAGCAATACACTTAAAATTGACTCCCGGGAAGACAAAATTTTGCCTGTTTATGAAATGCCCATCATCTTTCATGTTTTCTCCAATGGGCCTAAAATCTCCCCATCTGAGATGAACGATCAGATCATGAAATCAAATTTTGCTTTTAACAATTCCCTTAGAACAAGCTTCCGAAGAAATTTGAATTCAGTCAATAGCTATTTTAGGTTTAGATTAGCGGACAAAGATCCTGAGGGAAACCCTTTGCCTGTGCTGGGCTATAATGTTATAACTGTTTCAAATGATTTCTCCCAAAACAGTAGCGATTACGATCTGGTGAAATTCAACGCCATTTGGGATCCCAACCGTTATATTAATGTATTTATTGACAATATCGGATTCGCTGCGGGCTATGCCTATTTACCTGACATACCCGATAATTCCATACCCGGCCTTTTTGTCAATACGGACCAGGTTTTTGATTTTCCTTATTCCATTACGCTTGACTATAATTTTGCCATAAAGGACAATAATCCAAACCCATATACTTTAGCCCATGAACTGGGTCACTTTTTGGGTCTTTACCATACTTTCGACAATTGTGATGTTGGAGATTATTGTGAAGATACCCCTCCACATCTTCTTCAGGGAAGTCAAATCGAGCGCTTCAGTAATAACAAATCAACCTGCGACGGAAAGAGTTTTATCTCCACCAATATCATGGATTATTTAAGGGATGTAGATCATTTTACATTTGACCAAAGAGAAAGAATGAGAGCGGTCTATGATATAGCCTTATTTTTCCCGAGAGTGGAAAACCAGCAATCCTCCAGGCTTACACCTATAAAAAAAGGGGAACTGAATCCTGATGTCAAACCCATCATTTGTCAATTCTAAGAGTATCTGTATTTTAATCTCCCGAAGTTCGGGACACAATCTTCCGGATTGGAATTTTTAGAACTGATTTATTCTAGTAGAATAATGACTTTACCTTTAAAAAGGTTTTGGTATGGATCATCCCAAATGGATTGAATCCAAGTAGTGGTACTTACCCCGGCTAAAACCCATTGGCCGAGAAATGGAAAATACCCCTTTAGAAGTACTACTTAGAAGGATTTAATCTTTTAAAAGTTTTCTTTTAAGCAACATGGTTTTTTTCACCTTTTATTCTAGCCCCATTGATGTAAATCATGGTAAAAAATGATTTAGGTCATGATTTTTAAGCTTTTATGTGGATACCTTGAGCAAAAATATAGGATACCTTTTCCAATAAATATTTCCAGCCATGAACGACATTAAATCCAAATCAACACTTTCCGAAGCTGAGGAAATGTTGAATACAGCCCAGGAAGAGCTGTGCAGACCTGAAGAAGATGTGGTACATTACAATGTATGCAAGCATGCTTATAAAGCCATAGAAAAATACCTTACAGGCTACCTCCTCAATCATGGGGTTCATATCCAGAATTCAAACCACATCAAAGAGTTACTTCATCAATGCCACAATATTGATCCTAAATTTAAGGAACTTGATCTCAATCCATTATTGGACGCGGAACATGCAGACAGGTTGATGGTCAATCTGCACACCGCCATGGAATTTATAAAAATTGCCAAGCAGACCCGAGGTTTGGTGGGCTTAAGCTAAAAAGTAAATCCATTTTATTTTTCCGCTTTATATAAAGTTGGTCAGCATATACACAAATGCTAATGCTGTTTTCATTTGAAAATAGCCCTATTCACCTCTTAAGAACAATTTGACAACCCAAAACTGTCATGGAAAACAAAAATAAAAATTTCAAATACCCCGGTGTAAGAGTGGCAATGGACGGAAATACTGTTGCTATTATGTGCGAAAGGGAGTCCTCAGATGCAGCCGGTGCCTATCCTATCACCCCTTCTACCCAAATGGGTGAATATTGGGCAGAGGAAGCTGCCAAAGGTCACTTAAACATTTCTGAAAGACCGCTGATTTTCATTGAACCTGAAGGGGAACATGCTGCAGCGGCTGTTACTGCAGGACTATCCATGACCGGGTTACGGTCTACCAATTTTTCTTCCGGTCAAGGCATCGCCTATATGCATGAATCTCTATACGCAGCAGTTGGTAAAAGACTGACTTATGTTTTAAATATAGGGGCAAGAGCCATTACCAAATCCACCTTAAATGTCCACGCTGGCCACGATGATTACCACGCCATTGATGATACAGGCTTTTTTCAACTTTTTGCCAAAAAAGCCCAACATGTAGCTGACCTTAATATCATTGCCCACAGGATCGCAGAACTTGCCCTAAATCCCGGGGTCATTGCACAGGATGGCTTCCTCACCACCCACCTCATTGAATCTCTATTATTACCTGAACGCGAACTGATCAAAGAATTTTTGGGCCGCCCTGATGATATCATTGATACCCCAACTCCAGCCCAAAGGATCATATATGGTGATAAACGCCGAAGGATACCGGAATTGTGGGATGTAGACAATCCTTTGATGGCAGGCATAGTCCAAAATCAGGATTCCTACATGCAAAGTGTGGCTGCTCAAAGGCCTTTCTTTTTTGACCATATCAAAGAACTTACAGACCAGGCTTTTGAAGAGTTTTACCAACTTACTGGCAGAAAATATGGACGGGTGATGACTTACAAAACAGAAGACGCGGATTACCTGATTCTTGGACAAGGAAGCGTTGTTTCCAGTGCTGAAGCCGTGGTCGATTATTTGAGAAAAACAAGAGGGATAAAAGTAGGGGTCGTAGATCTTGTAATGTTCAGGCCTTTCCCGGCAGATCTTCTCGGAAATATATTGAAAGGAAGAAAAGGGGTCACCATCTTGGAAAGATTGGATCAGCCTTTGGCAGAAGATGCGCCAATTATGCGGGAAACAAGGGCAGTGATCACCAAATGCCTGGAAAACGGAAATTACAAAAAAGAAAAACCTTATCCTGAACTGGCATCTTATACTCCTAATGACATGCCATCCCTCTATTCAGGCTCCTTTGGGATGGGTAGCCGGGATTTGCAACCAGAGGGTATCATCGGAGCAATTGAAAACATGCTCCCAGATGGCAAGCATAAGAAATATTTCTATTTATCCATTGATTTTATAAGGGAAAATGCCTTTTCCCCAAAACAAAGAGCCCATCAGGAAAGCATTCAGGATGCCTACCCTTTTGTAAAAGACTTGGCAGTACATGGATCTGAAAATCCAAACCTGATGCCTAAAGGCGCCATTACCGTCAGGTTCCACTCCATAGGAGGTTGGGGAGCCATTACCACAGGAAAAAACCTGGCCATGACCTTATTTGACCTATTGGGTTATGACATCAAGGCCAATCCAAAATACGGTTCCGAAAAGAAAGGCCAGCCTACTACCTATTACCTGGCTGCTGCCCCGGAACCTATCAATATCAACTGTGAATATTTCTTCGTGGATGTGGTGCTGTCACCCGATCCAAATGTGTTTAAGCACACCAATGCCCTGGCAGGTCTTAAAAATGGGGGAACATTCATCATCCAAAGTGAGAAGAAAACCGCGGATGAAGTTTGGGCAGATATTCCAAAGCACTATCAGAAAATAATCATTGAAAACGAGATCCGAATTTTTTATGTAGATGGTTTCAAAATTGCCAGAGAGGAAGCCACCGATCCGGAACTTCAGCTAAGGATGCAAGGTATTGCCTTCCAAGGTGCATTTTTTGCTGCCTCACCACTTATGGAAAAGGCAGGTTTAAGTGATGAAGCATTACTCAAAGCCATTGAAGAACAATTACAGCACAAGTTTGGTAGCAAAGGCCAAAGGGTGGTAGATGACAATATGCGGGTAGTGAAACGGGGATTTGATGAAGTTCACGAAATAAAAAATAAAGTTCTTGGCGCACAAACCGAAAAAAGCAATGGACATACTGCGCTTCCTATCCCATCCATGCTCAAAGACAGCCCTGTGAGTGAATCCAAACTCAGTGATATCCACCGTTTTTGGGAACAAACAGGCAATTTCTATCAAACTGGACAAGGCAATGACAACCTGACTGATCCCTTTATTGGGTTGAGTGTGATGCCTGCAACATCTTCTCTATTCAGGGATATGACAGGTATACGCTTTGAACATCCTGAATGGATTGCCAATAATTGTACTGCTTGCGGAAACTGCTATACGGTCTGCCCTGATACCGCTATTCCTGGGTTGGTCAGCGAATTATCCGATGTTTTGGATACCATTTTGAAAAGAGTCAAAAGGAAACACGACAAACTGGAGTTTTTACCTAAAACCGTTAAACAGTTAGAACCCAGAATCCGCACCCTTTTCAATGAACCCCATGGTGAAGCCACTGTCAACAACCTGATCAATGAAGCCATAGATGAAGTTATTAGCCAAGAGAAAAAGGATTCACTTTTAGCAACAGAACTTGAATGGTTCAGAGATGAACTGGGAGATTTCCAATTTGCATTGACCCGTCCTTATTATGACCTTCATGAGAAAAAGCAAGCAAATAGCGGGGGATTATTCAGCATAACAGTCAATCCAACTACCTGTAAAGGTTGTATGGAATGCGTGGCCGTCTGTGATGATGATGCCTTGAGGATTGTCAAGCAAACAGACGAATCGATCAACAGGCTCCGCGAGGAATGGAGTGTCTGGTCTGAACTTCCCAACACACCAAAGAAATTCAATAGGATAGACAACCTGGAAGAAAAAATCGGCCCATTGGAAACCATCCTTTTGGACAAGAGTGCTTATCAAAGTTTCGCAAGTGGAGATGGTGCCTGTTTGGGTTGTTCTGAAAAGTCTGTGGTCCATCTCTTTATGGCTACCGTAGAATCCCTAATGCTTCCAAGGGTTGAAAAACATGTCGCTTATCTGGAGGAACTGGTAGAAAAACTGGAAAAACACATTCAAATACGTCTCATGAAAACCATGAATGTGATGGACAGCAATCTGATGTCCAAAATTGTTTCTGAGATGAAGGGAGGAGACCTGACCATGTCTTCCATTGCAAGTCGATTGGAGTCAGAAAAAGGTTCAGAGCCAATTGATCAGGAATGGCTGCATGAAACCACCCAAATGCTGGCAGGATTGAAACATTTATTATGGAAATATACCAATGGAACAACCGGAAAAGGACGTTCTACTATGGGTATGACCAATGCCACAGGCTGCACTTCAGTTTGGGGAAGTACTTATCCTTACAATCCTTATCCATTCCCTTGGGCCAACCACCTATTCCAAGACAGTACCTCCATGGCCATGGGGATATTTGAAGGCCATATGGCAAAAATGGCAGATGGTTTCAAACTGATCCGAAAAGCAGAAATGGAATTGAAAGGGAATTACAATTCCAGGGAACAAAAAGAATTCTTTACCTATTTCAATTGGGAACAGTTTACGGACGAGGAATGGAAATTGTGCCCTCCTGTAGTCGCATTGGGTGGGGATGGTGCCATGTATGATATCGGCTTCCAAAATCTTTCCCGAATGATGGCTTCCGGCAAGCCGATCAAAGTGGTGGTAGTTGACACACAGGTGTATTCAAATACCGGAGGACAGGCCTGTACTTCCGGATTTATCGGTCAAGTATCAGACATGGCTCAATTTGGCAAAGTTTGGAAAGGCAAGCCTGAACCAAGGAAAGAAATAGGGCTGATTGCCATGGCTCATAGAAACACTTTTGTCATGCAATCCACTCTAGCCAATACCAGCCATATGATCGAAGGTTTCATAGATGGGTTGATGGCCAAAAGACCTGCTCTTTTCAATTTGTATACTACCTGCCAGCCAGAACATGGCGTTGCAGATGATCTTGGAGCCCATCAGGCGAAATTGGCGGTAGAATCACGTGCTTATCCTTTGTTTAGATATAATCCTGAGAAGGGTGTTACTCCTCAGGAGGCCTTTGATCTGGAAGGCAATCCCGCCCTGGATAAAATCTGGCCTACCTACGAACTCAAATACCTTGAAAATGGCCGTCAGAAAACTATGGAGGTCGCCATGACCTTTGCCGACTTTGCTTTAACCGAAGCACGATTCAGGAAACATTTCAGAAATGCGCCAAGGGATACCTGGAATGAAAACATGGTGGTTTTGGAAGAGTTCCTGGGTTTGGATGAATCTGAAAGAGAAGGCAAGTTCCCATTCATCTGGGCAGTGGACAGGAAGCAGCACCTAACAAGGGTGTTGGTCTCCAAAACCATGGTCCATTCCTGTGAAGAACGCCGTGATTTCTGGATTATGCTGAAAGCAATAGCCGGAGTGAAAGCAGAAAAAGCTGCACCGGTTGAAGATATGGAAAGCAAAGTAAGAGCCGAAGTGGTAGGTAGAATTGCAAAAGGCCTGATGAAGTTGGCAGGAGATAATGGCGCAGGCATCATGGATCTCGCTTTGGAAGAAAAAAATACAGCAAGTTCGGATATTCCAGCTCCTAGTTCTAATGGAGAATATATGGCTCCTTGGCTAGAAACTGACTTCTGCACTTCCTGTGATGAATGCATCAAGCTCAATCCCAATGTTTTCGCCTACAATAACGATAAAAAAGCCTATATCAAAGATCCCAATGCCGGACCGTATTCTGATCTGGTCAAAGCAGCAGAAAAATGTACAGCTGGAGTCATCCATCCCGGATTGCCTGCCGATAAAAACGGCGCCGATATGGAAAAATGGATAAAAAGGGGCGAAAAATTTAATTGATCCCATGTTCAACCTGGCTTCAAATACCTTCAAGCATGGCGTTCATCCCCCGGAAAACAAGGAGGAGACAAATGGATTGCCCATCCGGCAATTCCCATTTGCTCCTCTTATCATTCTTCCCATGCAGCAGCACATTGGCTCTCCATCACAAATTATTGTCAAAGAAGGTCAGGAAGTAGTACGGGGGCAATTACTGGCCAAAGCTAATGGTTATATGTCTGTTCCCATGCATTCCCCAGTTTCGGGAAAGGTTAGGAAAATTGCCAATGTCCCGGTAATTTCTGGTCAGATGGTACCGGGAATTTACTTGGAGCCCTTTCCATTTTCCGGACAAGAAACTATTGAAGGCAAACCCATCCCGCTTTCTGCCAGTCCTGAAGAAATTCTGCAAGGAATTCAGGATGCCGGTATAGTAGGTTTGGGTGGGGCAGCCTTTCCAACCCATGTGAAACTCAAAATCCCGGATGGAAAAAAATGTGAGTACCTTCTTATCAATGGGATTGAATGTGAACCTTATCTCACTACCGACCACCGTGTCATGTTAGAGCAGGCAGATGATATTTTCATGGGAATAAGGTATCTGTTGAAAGTAACAGGAGCCAAAGAAGTGGTCATTGGCATTGAAGCCAACAAACAGGATGCTGCTGACCATCTCTCAAGGAAAATTCCAACTGACCTGCCCGTAAAGGTGCAAGTTGTTCCTGTGAAATATCCGCAGGGAGCAGAGAAAATGCTGATTACTGCCATAATTGGAAAAGAAGTTCCTTCTGGGGGTTTACCCATCGATGTGAATGCGGTAGTTGTCAACGTGGCCACAACAGCGGAGATTGGCAGGTTATTGCCTCACGGTCAAGGGATCCAGGAAAGAGTGATTACCATTACAGGCCCTGCTATCAGTAAAAAAGGGAATTACCTGATTCCTATCGGTACGCCACTCCGATATGTACTGGAACAGGTTGGGGCCAGTAATAATATCAATGAAGTATTTATGGGAGGACCTATGATGGGAGTGTCAGCCTCAAGTTTGGATATTTCTATTGTCAAAGGAACTTCCGGTATTGTGGTTTTTGGGGACAATGATGTTAAAAAAACTGACAAAATCTATCCCTGCATCAAATGTGGTGCCTGTGTGGATGCCTGCCCCATTTTCCTGAATCCTTCGAAGCTTGGGATTTTGGCCAAATTTGAAGCTTACGATACCATGGCAGAAGAGTACAATCTGATGGATTGCTTTGAGTGTGGTTCTTGCTCCTATGTCTGTCCTTCCAATATCCCCTTGGTACAATATTTCCGTTTGTCAAAAGGAATTGTCCGAAAAAGGAAAGCCAACACCCAACAAAAAAACAATGCTTAGCAAGACCCTACATATCAGTTCCTCACCTCACATTAAAAAGGATGTTAGCACGGATCTCATTATGAAAAATGTGGTCTATGCCCTTATGCCTGTTGTATTGTTTTCGATTTATGCCTTTGGGATCAATGCGCTGTTGGTCATTGCAACCTCTGTCTTCGGTTGTTTGCTCACCGAGCACCTGCTTTGTAGGTGGTCCAAAAGAGAAAGTACAATATCAGATTGGTCTGCAGTGATAACCGGTATTCTTCTGGGACTGACTTTACCACCGATTTTCCCGCTTTGGATGACTTTGCTAGGCGCGGTTCTGGCCATAGGTTTGGGGAAATTCGTGTTTGGAGGATTGGGATACAATGCATTTAATCCCGCATTGGTAGGCCGAGCCTTTCTTCAGGCGGCCTTTCCTGTAGCCATTACTACTTGGTATCCCTCTTTCTTGGAAGATAGGTTTTTAAATATTTCCAAATCGGTCTTGGCTCTTCCTTTTTCTGAACCCATAATAGATGGCATTTCCGGGGCTACTCCACTTTCAGCATTCAAATTTGATAAAATAACAGCTGAAACCTCAGATCTCGCCCTGGGCCTTATCAGTGGTTCGATTGGAGAAACTTCTTCCTTGATAATCGTATTGGGCGGATTCTATTTGGTCTACAAAAAAATGATGAACTGGAGAATTCCAGTGGCTATACTTGCTTCGGTATTTGCCCTTACCGGTATCTTATATCTCCTCGATAATCAGGTTTACCCCTCCCCCCTCTTTATGCTCTTCTCAGGAGGTCTGATGTTGGGTGCTGTGTTTATGGCCACTGATATGGTTGGTTCTCCTATCACATCTTTAGGGGTTTGGATCTATGGGGCTTTCATAGGTATTCTGGTGGTAGTCATCAGGATTTGGGGCGGTCTTCCGGAAGGGGTTATGTATGCCATTTTATTGGGCAATGCCCTCAGCCCACAAATTGACAAAATGATCAGACCTAAAGTCTATGGCACTAAAAAAATGATAAAATGAGCCAACATAAGACCATACCATCCCCAACAGATGCTTCACAAGGGAGTAAAAAAATGCTGACTGCTATGGTAGGAATTGGTGTTTTCTGTGCCCTATTGATTGTGTTGACTTACGAAGGCACTAAAGAAAGGATAGAAAAACTTAAAGCAGAAGCGCTCGAACAAGCAGTATTCAGGGTATTACCGGGAATATCCCAAACCAAAATATTTGAACTGATTGAAGATGGAAATTTTATCCCTTCAGATGGGAAAGACCGAAGCAAAAAATTGGTCTATGCGGGTTTTGATGATGGAGGAAGTTTAGTCGGGATAGCCATAGAGGCCAGCGGTCAAGGATATGCGGATGTAATACGGATTTTGTACGGCTACAATCCCTCCAACCAAACGGTAGTTGGCATGTATGTTTTAGAAAGCAAGGAAACGCCTGGCTTGGGAGATAAAATTGAAAAAGATGAAAATTTCCTTTCCAATTTCAATGCCCTTTCAGTAGCTCTAACAGAGGATTACAAACAGATTAAGAATAAAGTGGTACCTGTAAAGCAGGGAAGTAAAACCAATCCATGGGAAGTAGATGGCATAACAGGTGCAACAATTTCATCAAGAGCCATAGGAAATATTATTGGAGAAAGTTCCTCCACCATGATTCCTCTGATCTACAATCAATTGGAAAAATTTAAACTGGATTAAAATGAGTGCTGGGATAACAAAAAATACTGAACTGAAAACCACACCAAGCTCGACAGATGAATTTATCAAAGGGCTTTGGCGTGAAAATCCAGTATTTGTACAGGTCTTGGGCATGTGCCCTGTTTTGGCCGTTTCCAATACTGCTCAAAATGCACTCGCGATGGGGCTGGCAACTGCATTTGTCCTTTTGATGTCCAACATATTGGTCGCATCACTACGGAACTTTATCCCAAAACAAGTGAGGATAGCTTCCTTCATCCTGATCATTGCCACATTCGTGACCATTGTGGATTATGCCATTCAGGCCATCAGCGTGGATCTGCACAAAAACTTAGGAGCATTTATTTCCCTGATCGTTGTCAATTGCCTGATCCTTAGTAGAGCGGAAGCCTTTGCTTCTAAAAACAGCATCGGGAAGTCCATCATGGATGCCTTAGGCATGGGATTGGGCTTTGTTTTCGCCCTTTTCTGCCTGGGTGCAGTACGGGAGTTGTTGGGCAATGGGACAATTTTCAATATCGAGATCTTTCCCGGATCCTTCCAGGAATGGATCATCATGATTCTGCCGGCTGGGGGATTTTTTACCTTAGCGCTTTGGCTCTTACTCTTCAATTTCTTCAAATCTAAAAAGGCACAGGTATGAATACGGAATCTTATTGGAGCATATTTATCAATGCCAGTTTGGTCAACAACTTCGTGCTGGCTTATTTTCTTGGAATCTGTCCCTTTCTTGGGGTTTCCGGTAAAATGGAAACAGCTTCCAAAATGGGGGGAGCTGTGACCTTTGTGATGCTTATCAGTTCTCTATGTGCATATGGCATCCATGCTTTATTGGTTGCAATCAATGCCCCATTCCTGCAGCTTATCAGTTACATCGTGGTCATCGCCTCCACTGTCCAATTGGTAGAGATGTTTATCAAAAAAATGAGCCCTGCCCTATTCAGGGCCTTGGGGATATTCCTTCCATTGATTACAACCAATTGCGCTATTTTAGGATTGGCTTTATTCCAAACGAGTAAAGCTTACAGTCTATCCCAAAGCCTGATTTATGCACTCGGTGCAGGGACAGGATTTACCCTGGCGCTGATTCTCATGGCAGGTATCAGGGAACAGTTGGAATTTGCCGAAGTACCGAATGTGGTTAAAGGAACTGCCCTCACCTTACTCGTTGCAGGAATATTATCATTGACATTCATGGGCTTTTCTGGATTAGGATAAAAAATTAAGGATGGAAAATATACTCACCTATATAATCGGAATCGGGGCCATAGTAGCCATGATGCTGGCCTGGGTTGGTGTTCAGTCCCTTTGGCGGAACACCTTTTCGGAAAACATTTCAGATGTAGATGTTTTAGCTGAAAGAAGAAGTTGTGGCAACTGCGGTTGCACCAAAGTTTGTAAAAAAGAAAAATCAAGATAAAATATTCAACCACATAAAATACTATTGCTATGTCTTATTTATCAGATCTCAATACCAAGCAGCAATATAAAGCAAAGGTGAAGCAAACACACCGACTCACCCCGACCAATAAGGAAGAAATCAGGGAAATAATTCTGGAGGTGGAAGATCCTGGATTCAAGTGCAAAGTGGATCAAAGTTTCGGTGTTTTGGTGAAACATAGCAGTGATTTTGGCAACGAATTTCACCATCGGTTATACAGTGTAGCAGACTTACCGGCTACCGAAAATGGCAACACCAAAATTACCATGCTCGTCAAACGCTGCTCTTACGTAGATGATTTTAGTGGAGAATTATACCATGGAGTAAGTTCCAATTATCTCTGCGACAGAAGGGCTGGAGATGAAATCACCATTACCGGTCCATTCGAACTTCCATTTAAAGTTCCGGAAGATAAAAATGCCAATATGATTTTGATAGGTATGGGAACAGGAATTGCTCCTTTCAGGGCATTTATCAAGCATATCTATAGCCAGGAGAAGGATTGGAAGGGCAAAATCCGCCTGTTCTATGGCGCAAAAAGTGGATTGGAATTACTTTATCTTAATGACAAAGACGGTGATCTGACCAATTATTATGATAAGGCAACCTTTGAGGCTTTTCATGCTCTTAGTCCACGTCCACATTGGGAAGATCCAATTTTGTTGGATGAGGCCATTGAATCCAGGGCGGAAGAAATATTGGAAATGTTGTCTTATGCCAATACCTACATTTATATCGCCGGATATGAAAAAGTAAAAGAAAACCTGAATAAAGCTTTCATCAATATCATGGGTTCCAAAGAAAAATGGGAGAACAGAAAAGCGGAACTGATTGCGGGAAAGAAATGGGCAGAAGTGATTTATTAGAGGCGAGATACTAGAAGCGAGAGGTGAGAAGGAATGTCGGATGTGAAAGTGGGGCAGAGACCCTGCGTCATGTTGAGTGAAGCGAAACATCTCTTAGTGGTAGATGTAGGAAGTGATGAGTGGAGAGTGAGGAGTGAGGAGTTGGAAATGTAGAATTATGTGTCACGTCCTGAAATAGCTTGACAGATTAAGTCAAACTAAAAACAGGAAAAAGATGACAAAAACGGTTCGAGAAATCAACAGGTACAGTATTAGCTTTAAGAAGCAAGTAGTGGAGGAGCTGGAA